>VSND01000220.1:0-787 GCA_009774145.1 Lachnospiraceae bacterium
CCTTCAGCGAGTCGACAATCTGCCAAGTGCGCGGGCTTGTCTCGGGAGCGTAGAGGTCTTCAAGTATCGGGCGGGGAGTGGGATGTTTGAAGAAAATGTCATACCCGTAGGCACGCTCTCCCTTGGCCTGTGTCGCGGGGCCGTATGCACGGAAGCCGACGAGGTCGTTTTCCCATGCAAGGTCATCGGCGCGTTCGGGATAGACGCGTCCGACAGCTACGTTGCTGAAGCTTACCGCAGTGTCGCTCAATGCTATCCGGGCTGTGATTCGCGCATTTGGCTCTATGTTGACCTGAAATATCAGCAGCGAGTCGCTCGTGATCTGCGACGGCACAAGCGAGTCGTTGCAGTAGACAGCGTAGAAACCGTCGCCCAACCTCTCGGCAACATCTTTTAAAGGAATTTCCACAATCTCACAGCGGGAAGAGCCCGAAGGATTGCTTACATTAACAATCATGTCGTCGGGCTGCGAGCACGACGACATGATTGAAGCCACAGCCAGAGCGGCGGCGAACTTAGAGTGTAGCGAAGACATTTTTGTTTTCATTGATTCTTTTGAGGCGAAGTGATGCTTCAAGATAATAATAATCGGCGGATATTATCGAATAGTCTATCTCGCTGCCTGCCGGGCGATGACCGGTGGAATGGTCGAGGAACGAGGGGCGCTTGCTGCCTGAGCGGTATCTGTCGCTTGCAAGCGACGCGAGCATTTTTGTCGCAGCCTCACGATAGCGGGCGGCTGTCTTGGCGTCGACATACTGCTGCAGCTCAAGCAAAGCCGAGGCTA
>VSND01000220.1:797-1860 GCA_009774145.1 Lachnospiraceae bacterium
TCGGGGTTATAGATTGCCACATGATAGCAGGTTCCGTCGCGGCGGAAGTGATGTTTCATTGTCACCTCGGCATGACGCACGGCGATATCATACAGCTTCTTGTCGCCGCCGTTCTTTGCTGCCCAAAAGAGCATTTCGAGGTTTATCATGTTGTCCATGATGGTGTTGTGTCCGCCGAGCATTTCTACATTCCGCGGCCACGACAGAATAGTACCGACTACGGGGCTGTAGAGCGTGGCAAGGGTGTCGGCAGTGGCAAGCACCACCTGTTTGTATCGTTCGTCGCCGGTGAGGCGGTAGGCATTGCCATAGCTGCAGAACATCAGGAATCCGAGGTCGTGGTCGAAAGCCGGGCGTTGCGACAGATATTCGAGCGAGCAGGTGTATTTTTCCGCTTCTTCTTTGAGTTGTTTGTCACCGGTGATTTCATAGTCATACCACAGCACACCGGGCCAGAATCCAGCACACCACTCGTCGGGAGTGACCTTGCGGCAGTGCCATACGCTGTCGCATGGGCTGATGTTGCGAGGCATCATGGTATAGTCTTTATCAGGGCCTAATTGAGTCAATGCCCGATGTATCTGCAAGTTACAATAATTTAAGTCGCCGTCGACATCTACAGTTACGGCTGAGAGAAGGGGGGTACACATCATTGCGAGTGTACCTGTGATTATCTTGAGAAACTGCATAATGCTATTTTAAGGTTGTATCAGATGAGAAAATGTCGATCCATCCGCGGTCGGAAATATCGGCCGGTGTAATGCTGTAGAACCCGATTTTTGCGCCTATCCATTTGCCTTCTCGCGCTGTGAAATTGCCGCATGCAAGGTATTTCTTGCCATCGAGGCTGTAGGCGAAGGTGCATTTGCCGCCTTTGTCTACCTTCACCCTGAGCATGATATCACATTCGAGGTTCGGGTAGTTGCCGGCAGCGTAAGTGCGTGTCGGTTTTATCGTGGCGATATCTTTTATTACTTCTTTGCCTCCTTGCTCTTCGTCGGTGCATGTGATGAACTGCAATGTAAATTCATCGCCGGTTTTCTTGAGTCCGAGGCGGGCATAG
>VSND01000220.1:1870-3074 GCA_009774145.1 Lachnospiraceae bacterium
GTTCCAGCCCATTACGATTAAGCCCGACGACACGCCCTCTGACGATGATTTGGCAGATATACGCACCTTTAATGTCTGCGTGAACTCCTCTGCCGGGAACTTCTCAAGCCAAAGGTTTGGCACTTCCCACATATTCACGAATTCCTTGCTCACCTTGTGGCCGTAGATTCTCATCATTGACTCGGCGGTAGGGAAGCCGAAAAGGTCATTATAGTTGCCGTGCCATTGATAGAGCAGGGGAGTGTCGGTGTGTTTGCTTTGCTTAGTGAGTATCGGTTTGGCATATTTTCTCACAGGCTCACCACAGCCGTCACCGTCGGGGTCGCTGCCTATCACGGGCCAGTCGTTTACCCACGTCATGGGGTTGAGGTGCACTACTCGGCCGTATGCCCCTTTGTCTTGAAAATGAAGGAACCAGTCAGAGCCGTCGGCTGCCGATACCCACGCTCCCTGATGAGGACCGTTGATGTCGCTGTTGCCCTGTGCCATCACGATTTTCGACTCGTAAGGGCCGTAGATATTCTTGGAGCGCATTACGAGTTGCCATCCCGTAGCCACGCCTCCGGCCGGGGCGAAGAGATAGTAGTAATCGCCGCGGCGATACATCTTTGTGCCTTCTACGGTATGGTTTACGCCGTCGTTGCCGTCGAAAATCTGTCGGGGCTGCGAAATGACTTTATTGCCGTCAGGAGTCATTTCACTCAGTGTGAGCACACTGTTGAATCCGGCGCGCGAGGCAGCCCAGCCATTGGAGAGATATGCCTTGCCGTCGCTGTCCCACAGCGGCGACGGGTCGATGAGGCCTTTGCCTTCTTTTACCAGCACCGGCTCGCTCCATTTGCCTTCGGGATCGGCGGTATTTATCATAAAGATACCATAGTCGGTTTCTCCCCAATAGATGTAGTAGAGTCCGTCGTGATAGCGTATGCAGGGGGCCCACACACCTTTGCCGTGGCGCACGCCGCCATTGTAGAAATCTACCGGCGGAACGGCTTCGAGGGCGTAGTTGACAAGAGTCCAGTTTACAAGGTCGTCTGACTTCAATATCGGCAATCCGGGCACATCCGAAAAGCTCGATGAGGTCATATAGAATGTCTTGCCGTCGGGGCTTGCCACAGCGTCGGGGTCGGAGTAGTCGGCATGTATTACCGGATTGGTGAATTCCTTGCCTATGAGGTTGGCAGGGTTCGACACCGTGTGGCCG
>VSND01000221.1 GCA_009774145.1 Lachnospiraceae bacterium
AGCGGCCTTGTTCCATTTGAACCGGAAGAATGGGATATGATATTTGGTAGCAAGATAACACTTCCATAGACAGATATCGATACCTTATCCCTTCAATCAGCTAATCACATATATAAAATATGGGGTTGGAAATAGGCAATGCTAAAACAGAATTTATTTGGAGCCTGATAGAGCGGTTTTCCGTTCAAGGAATCCAATTTATCCTAAGCCTTGTCATAGCTCGACTGGTTACGCCGGCAGACTTTGGCCTGATAGCGATGACGGCTATTTTTATGGCCATAGCCCATGTGTTCATTGACAGCGGCTTTGGCGCGGCTTTAATTCAAAAGAAAGATCGCACAAACGTAGACTATTCAACGGTTTTCTTTTTTAATACAGTTATTGCCATAATTATATACTGCATACTCTATGCATCAGCACCTTTAATTTCCGACTTTTACAATCTTGGAGAACTGACAGATGTGATTCGGGTACTCGCATTAAATCTAATAATCTCTTCATTTTCCATTGTACAGCGCTCCAAACTAAACACAGCATTAAATTTTAAGCTTTTAGCAAAGGTTTCATTAATAGCAGTAATCATAGGAGGCGTTGCTGGCACTTTGCTCGCTTATTATGGATATGGTGTATGGGCATTGGTAGCACAGACATTGACAACAAATTCAATAACCACAATATTACTGTGGTGTACCACCAAGTGGCATCCGTCGCTTGTCTTTTCCACAGAATCATTTAAACAACTTTTCAGCTTTGGCTCAAAACTATTAATCGCCGATATTCTACATACATTTTATATCAACTTATACAGCCTTGTTATCGGCAAACGATACAACGCCACCGACACCGGATTGTACAACCGGGCTTCCACAATATCGCAATACCCTGTTCTCAATCTGGTCCAGGTATTGATAAGGGTTACTTATCCCATTCAGTGCGAACATCAAAATGATATAGCCTGGTTGGAAAACTCATTCCCGAAACTACTGCGAATGTATGTGTTTATCATTTTTCCAATAGCGCTCTTGATTTGCATACTTGCCAAGCCCTTGGTTATAGTCATTCTCTCCGACAATTGGATAAAATGCGCTCCTTTGATTTCTATCCTTTGCTTAGGATATATGTGGATACCCATCTCCAACTTAAACGGCAACATAATAAAATCAATCGGCCGATCCGACATATCTCTCAAAGCAGAGATAATCAAGAAAGTTATGGCTTTAGGGATATTGGCAGCCACTCTGCCTTTTGGCCTCAGCATACTTTGCTGGGGTGTCGTTTTATATAATCTGATTGACGATATTATAATAATCTCGTTCTCAAGAAGACTTTTAAACATCGGATTCAGGAAACAGATCGCAGCAATTTTTCCGATACTCATTCTTGGATCGGCCGCCGCTCTGATTTCCTATGCTCTCATGACATTTACAAATAACGATTGGGCACAAATAACCATCGGATTGATATCGTTCGCAACATTGTATATTGCCGGAGCCTGGCTGCTTCGCCTCAATGAAATCCGCTTGATTATTTCACTCTTAAAAAAACGTTAGACAAGATGATTAAAATATCAGTACTCATTCCTGTATACAATACTGCAAAATTTATTCGCCGTTGCCTTGACTCGATCGTTTCTCAATCGCTCAAAGAAATAGAAATTATAGTTGTCAACGACGCGACTCCTGACAACGCGATGGAAATTGTAAGGGAATTCGCAGCCAATGACAGCCGTTTTGTCATAATCGACAAGAAAAAGAACGAAGGTCTAATGTGTACTCGTAAAGACGGTTATTCTATAGCGAAAGGAGAATATATACTATTCTGCGATTCCGACGACTACTACCTCCCGGGCTCTTTTTCAATGCTATATGACAAAATTGTAGAAACCAACGCAGACATTGTTGTCAGCGGATATAGATACATACCTGTAAAAGGTCAAGGTTATGAGCAAATTTCAAAGCTGCCATTCGGAAATAATCGCGATGCCGCATTCGAATCCTTGCTTAGAAAAAAGATTCCTCATAATTTATATGCAAATATATATAGACGGACGCTGTTCGAAAACAATACAGTTACCTGCCAGCCCCATTGCACCAACGGAGAGGATTTCATATTATTCTACGAAATAATATCCAACATCAAAACGATAGAAGCATTAAATAC
>VSND01000222.1 GCA_009774145.1 Lachnospiraceae bacterium
CCAATATACTGTCGAAAAAAGCCACTTTAGCAAATGTATTTTTTCGTAACTTTGCAAGCGGAAAAATATGTTGTAAAACATGTTTTTGACACATTATCGCACAGTGACAATAATGACATTCTAACAATATGAAAAAACAAGCGTTAACACTCGCAGTGGCTGCCCTTACCGTAGGTGGCCTCTTGAGCTCGTGTGGCAAACAGCAGCAGGCTCCTCAGGCAGGTGCTCCCCAGATTGCCGTTCTCACAGTTGAGCCCTCCTCAGCAGCGTATCAAAACTCTTATCCCGCCACCATCAAGGGCAAGACCGACATCGACGTTCGCCCTCAGGTGACCGGTTTCATCACAAAAGTACACGTAGATGAAGGCCAGCACGTGCGCCGCGGCCAAGTGCTTTTCACTCTCGACCAAGTGCAGTTCCAAGCTGCCGTTGATCAGGCTCAGGCAAACGTAAACTCTGCCAAGAGCGCAGTGAGCAACGCTGAAATCACCGAGCAGAACAAGCGCATGCTCCTTGACAAGAACATCATCAGCGAAACCGAATGGCAGCTTGCCGCCAACCAGCTCGCTCAGTCGAAAGCAGCTCTTGCACAGGCTAACGCAGCCCTCGTGAATGCCCGCAAGAACCTTGCCTATACAACAGTAGAGGCTCCCAGCGACGGCGTCGTAGGCACAATACCCTTCCGCGAAGGCTCGCTCGCCTCTCCCTCGACTCCCCTTACCACCATCAGCGACAACTCTGAGGTATACGCTTACTTCTCACTCTCTGAGAAAGACCTTCTTTCGCTCACCGACGGCGGTAAGTCAAGCGTCGACGCAGGCGTGAAATCACTTCCTAAAGTGAAGCTCCAGCTCGCCGACGGCTCAATGTATCCCCTCGAGGGCACAGTTGTGACTGTATCGGGCGTTATCGACAACTCTACCGGTGCTGCTTCATCGCGCGCACTCTTCGACAACCCCAACGGTATGCTCCGCAGCGGCAACACAGGCCAGATCATCGTGCCGCGCAACAGCGAGAACGTGCTCGTAATCCCCCAGAAGGCTACCTACGAGGTGCAGGATCTCCGCTACGTCTACACTGTCAACGACAGCAACATCACCGTGCCGACACAGATTACCGTGCAGCCCTATAACGACGGCCAGACTTTCGTGGTGACCTCAGGTCTCAACCCCGGCGACCGTATCGTTACCGAAGGCGTAGGTACTGCAGTGCGTGCAAACATGCCCATTACTCCCAAAAACTAATCTTACATCACCTTCCAATCAGGTATTGTAATTTCTTGCAAGACAAACAAATATGAAACTCGATAGATTTATCAACCGCCCGGTGCTGTCGACGGTAATCTCGATTTTTATCGTGCTGCTGGGTCTGATCGGCTTGGCCTCGCTCCCGATCACCCAGTACCCCGACATCGCTCCTCCTACAATCTCGGTGACCACGACGTATACCGGTGCGAACGCCCAGGCTGTGCTTAACTCCGTGATAGCTCCTCTTGAGGAGTCGATCAACGGCGCCGAGGGCATGACATATATGGAGTCGACGGCCACCAACACCGGCTCGGCTACCATCAACGTTTACTTCGAGCAGGGCTTCGACCCCAACATGGCCGCCGTCGACGTGCAGAACCGCGTGTCGGCAGCCGCCAACCTCCTCCCTTCCGAGGTTAACCAAGTAGGTGTGCAGACAAAGAAACGCCAGACATCAATGCTTGTCGGCGTGGCTCTTGTAGATACCACCGCAACCGCCGAGTACTCAGCCGAGTTCCTCGACAACTACATGAAAATCAACGTAGTGCCTGAGCTTCAGCGCGTATCGGGCGTAGGCGACGTGATGTCGTTCGGCGCCGACTACTCAATGCGTATATGGCTCAAGCCCGAAATCATGGCCCAGTATCACCTTATGCCCTCCGACATCTCGGCAGCTCTTGCCGAGCAGAACGTCGAGGCCGCTCCGGGTGCTTTCGGCGAGCAGGGCAACCAGTCGTTCCAATACATCATGCGCTACCGCGGCCGCCTCACCAAGCCTGAGGAATTCGGCGACATCGTGGTGCGCACCGGTGCTAACGGCGAGGTGCTCTACCTCAAAGATGTGGCAGAGATTGAGCTCGGACGTGTGACCTACGGCTTCGCCAATAAATACAACGGTATGCTCGCCTCGATGGCGATGGTGTTCCAGACTCCGGGCTCCAACGCCACCAAGATTATCAACGACTGTCTCGCACTGGTTGACCGCCTCGCGCTCGACCTTCCCCAAGGTCTGGCTTTCGAGATTCCTATGAATAACAACGACTTCCTCTATGCGTCGATCAACACCGTTATCCATACTCTCATCGAGGCCTTTATCCTTGTGTTCTTCGTAGTGTATGTGTTCCTTCAGGACATGCGCTCGACCCTCATCCCGGCCATAGCCATCCCTGTGGCCCTTATCGGTACGTTCTTCGTGCTCAACCTCATCGGCTTCTCTATCAACCTTATCACCCTTTCGGCACTCGTGCTTGCGATCGCGATTGTGGTCGACGACGCCATTGTGGTCGTCGAGGCGGTCCACGCCAAGCTCGACCAAGGTTATACATCGTCGCGCCGCGCCTCTATTGACGCCATGAGCGAGATTGCCGGTGCTCTTATCTCGATTACCTTGGTAATGATGCTCGTGTTTATCCCCGTGTCGTTCATGCCGGGTACCTCGGGTGTGTTCTACCGTCAGTTCGGTCTTACCATGGCCATCTCCATCGGCTTCTCGGCTGTCAACGCCTTGACCCTGTCGCCGGCTCTCTGCGCCCTCTTCCTCAAGCCCAAGCATGTTG
>VSND01000223.1:0-1145 GCA_009774145.1 Lachnospiraceae bacterium
GTTATAAACAGCGTCTTTGACGGTCTCTTCTTTTCGTCATTTTCTTTCTCTGCCCTGTCACCCATCAACAGCTCTCCCCTCTCATACTTTTCCTATTCTCTGTGCCAGGAGCACCGGGATCATTCTCATCCCCAGGACTGCCCCTATGATACACAATACAATATCCCCCGGCACTGCCAGAAGAAAGCAATACAAAAACAAAGGCCACAAACCAATAGGGGTTCCCAGGTAAAAATTGCTTATCAGATAATAATAAACCATGCCAAAAAGATATACGATTCCCAACCCGATAAAATTCGCCGCCAGCAGACGCGGATATCCCGGGACTCCCTTGCCGTTGGCAATCACCCCTGTCACATACGCGCCTGCTGCAAATCCGATGATATAGCCAAAGCTTGGTTGAAAGATATAGCCGATCCCTCCCCCCTGGGCGAACACAGGAAGCCCGGCCAGGCCCAGAAGTATATAGACACAGACCGAAACACACCCCAGCTTTCCTCCCAGCAAAAGCCCGGCCAGCATGGTAAACAGATATTGCAGGGTAAACGGAACCACCGGAATGGGAATTTTGATAAATGCCCCCGCCGCAATCAAGGTTACAAACATCGCACATAAAATCATATCTCTCGTTTCATTTCTTCTCAAAGCTCTGCCTCCCTTTTCTTTCTATCCTTCTTTTCTCCTCGTTTTATCCCGTAAAACAGAGGCTGGTTTCTCTTCCATCATAAGCGAAAGCGGTACGATTGTCAACCTTTTTTCTTCCATTTGGTTAACAATTGAGGCATTGCTTTCTACGGAGCGGGGTAGGGGTCCAAGGCTGAATATCCGTTTCCTAAATGAACTGACATTGTTTCACCGGTCGGTTTTTCGATACCGGCAGGTGTCAGCTCTGGAAAAAGGGTTCCCCGTGAAAAGTAACATTATCCCCTACTCCACCTTCATCATCCGGTATCCCACCCCGATATGTGTCTGAATATATTGCGGCGAGTCTGGCTCGGATTCCAGCTTTTTCCGGAGAGTTGCCATAAATACGCGCAAAGAAGCCACATCATTCGCCCAGCTCCGCCCCCAGATATTCTGAGTAATGAAGGTATGGGTCAGCACCTTCCCTACATTTTTGGAAAGCAGGCACAACAGCTTATACT
>VSND01000223.1:1155-2365 GCA_009774145.1 Lachnospiraceae bacterium
ATCCAGAAAAGCACAACCGCTGGCATAATCGATTCTCAGCTTTCCGTTGATAAATACCGAGCTGGCTGAGCGCATCTCTGCAGTCATAAAGGAAAGCCTGCGCTGAGTCACCCGAAGCCTTGCCAACAGCTCCTCCACAGAAAAAGGCTTTGTCAGATAATCATCCGCACCCGAATCCAGGGCCTCGATTTTATCATTGTCCTCGCTGCGGGCGCTGATCACGATAATCGGAAGATTAGACCACGAACGGATATTCCGGATTACCTGCACCCCATCTATATCCGGCAGCCCCAAATCTAGCAAAACAATATCCGGATTATGAGAAGAAGCTTCTAATATTGCCGTCTCTCCGTTAGCTGCGACCAAATAGCGATAATCGTTTGTCTTTAATGTTGTGGTAATCAGATTGCGTACCGGCGGATCATCCTCCACAACCAATATCAAAGGCTTATTCATGCAATTTGACCTCCCCTGCTGGTAATGTAAATGTAAATACCGCGCCCTTTGGCTGATTATCCGATACGGCTATCGTGCCTCCATGGGCCGCGATAATGGAGCGGCAAAGAAAAAGCCCCAGCCCCAGGCTCCTGCGGCTGTCCGCAATCTGATTGGCTCCGGTATAAAACATGTCAAAAATATGCGCCTTCTGTTTGTCTGGGATTCCCGGTCCATGATCCGAAACCGATACAATCACCCATTTTCCCTGCTTCTTTGCGCGGATCTCAATATCCGAATGGGGCGGCGTATATTTGATGGCATTATCTACCAGATTGATAAGCACCTGCACAATCAGCTTGGTATCAATGCAGGCCAGAAGCAAGTCTTCGGAAAAGCTGACATGGATGATATGCTCCTTTCTTTTCCGGTTAATATGGCGAAGTGCCTCCGCAATCACTTCATCCATCAGCTCCACAGTTCGCGTCAGACTGACCTGCCCTTCCTCAATCCGGGTAATGGCCAGAAGATTTTCCACCAGGTTAATCAGCCAGATAGAATCCTCATAGATATGCAAAAAAGTCTGCTCCCTGGTGATATCATCCATCTTCTGGTAGTTTGTCAGCAAATTGCTGGCATTTCCGGAGATGGATGTCAGCGGGGTGCGCAAATCATGGGAGATCGTACGCAGAAGATTTGCCCGAAGCCGCTCATTTTCTGCAAGGATCGCCGCTTCCTCTTTTTCTCTGGCATTTTTAATGTTCTCCAAAGCCAG
>VSND01000224.1:0-497 GCA_009774145.1 Lachnospiraceae bacterium
GGCGGCAGACATACTAAAAGACTGCGGCTTCCGGTACTATACGACCTTTGAGAAGCGCAGCCCTTCTTTTCATAAATTATGATTTTTGTCGCTGCCGTCAGCCCTGTCATGAAGGGCTGACACTCCGGCAGCATACAAAAAAACGGCAGCGGCATTATACATAACTCCTTAAAAGACCGAGAACGCATCCTCAACCCTCTCACGCAGCTGCATCAGCGCCTCTCTGCTCACCAGAAAAAACGTCCTGCCGTTCACCTGCACTGGCGCATACGTCTCATCATAAGCAAAATACTTCTGCGTGATCTTCGGCGCTCCCTCCATGTTTCTTTCATAGGTAATACTCATAAGCAGTTCTCTGTCCGCAGATGCCGTCTCCCCCTCTTCCCATTCTTCCCGCGGCAGCTCTTTTTCCACAAAAACACTCATAAGCGCCGTATACAATGCATAAAAGTCTTCGCTTTCCACCGCCCGCTCCCCAAAAAGAAACGCCTCCGGTT
>VSND01000224.1:507-2017 GCA_009774145.1 Lachnospiraceae bacterium
TCTCATACTGCCCTGCCCCGGTATCGACCGTCACTTTAGAGACTGTCTCCACGCTGACCACACCCACCATCTTCAACACACAGGCATAGGGATCCACATCAAAGAGCTTTGCAGCACTGCTGCCGTCGGCCAGCCAGAGTCTGCCCAAAGCCTCCACATAACGATGACCCTGCGCATCCTCCCCGCCAAACCAGAACAGAATCCCCCGGTCCGGTTCTGCCTGACCGCCCTCCATGGGCTGCCCGCTGTAATAAGCCACAAACACAGTATCCGTACTGTCTTCCACCCCTGCCTGCTCTCTTGTGATGTCCATATCTTCCACAGGGGTCAGCTCCATATCCGCCAGTATCCCGAAATACGCATACATGGCTTCCGTATCCACCACTGCCATAGACTGGTAAGGCACTGAAATCGCCCAACAATCATAAGAATTCTTATAAGTCCGCGGCTCATAGGAGACTGAAAAACATGCTTTCCCATCCCGCACCACCGATACGCCGCGCATCGCCTCCGCTGTAAACGCCCCCGGCTCTCCCTCTGCCAGCGCAGCCTCCCACCTGGACAGACTGTTCTCCTCCGGCTTTGCTTCCTCTGCCTGACCTCTCTCCCCTGACTTTGCTTCCTCTGGCCCTGTCTCCTTCTGCTGCTCCGGACTTCCGGTCTTTTCGCCAGACGCACTCTCAGCCTGTCCGCAACCGCCGGACAGCATACCGCCAAGCGTTAATACGACTACTGCCAGACCGGCTGCACACCGTGCCGCCGGCCGTCTCTTCCCTTTGTCAAACCGCATCATACCTTTGCCTCTCCCTCTTTGTCACTGTGCACGGCTTCTGGTGCTCACAGCAACTGTCTTCGCGTATCATCACGATTACTCCCGGCGCTGTACCTGTTCCCGATACCGCACCGGCGACACGCCGATGTGCTTTTTAAAAGCCAGAGAGAAGTAATTCATATCATGATATCCTACCATGATCGAAATCTCCCCTACCTTCAGCGTCGTCGTGGACAGCAGCGACTTCGCCTGTTCGATCCGCTTGCGCACGATATATTCGTTACAGCCTTCCCCGGTCACTCTCTTAAAAAGTCTGGACAGATAGTTCGGCGTCACGTAATACTGCTCCGCCAGACTGGCCACCGTCAGATCATCCGCCAGATTCTCATGGATCCTGCGCTTCACTTTGGCGATCAGCTCATGGACTTCTCCGTCCTCCCCTTCACACAGATTCTCCAGAAACATGGCCGTCACCTGACATGCCCGCTCCCTGTCCGCACCGGACATTGCCTGCATCAGCTCACTCAGCTTCTCTCTGGCACTGTTCCCGGTATCGCTGAACCGTGCGAAATAGACCGACGATGCCAGCTCAAAACAACAGCTTCTGGCATACCGGGCCGACAGGTTATAGGATTCCACCGCCATACAAAACCGCTCAAAGATATGCCCGACCTTCTCCTTCTCGCCCGCATATACGAAACTCTCGTCTTCGAAAGTGCCGTCTCCTGCCGCCGCCTT
>VSND01000225.1:0-1518 GCA_009774145.1 Lachnospiraceae bacterium
GAATACAACGGCGTGATTCTCCACGGCGCAAAACTGCTCTATGCCTACGGCGAGGCTACCGTGCCCAAAGTTACCGTGACACTGCGCAAGAGCTACGGCGGCAGCCACATCGTGATGAGCTGCAAGCAGCTGCGCGGCGACATGAACTACGCATGGCCTACAGCCGAAATCGCCGTTATGGGCGGTGCCGGCGCTGTAGAAGTACTCTACGCCAAAGAAGCCAAAGCAAGCGACAACCCCGCCAAGGTGCTTGCCGACCGCGAGGCCGAATACAACAAACTCTTCTGCAACCCCTACAACGCAGCCCGCTACGGCTATATCGATGATGTCATCGAACCGCGCAACACCCGTTTCCGCGTGATCCGCGCCCTCCAGCAGCTCGCTACCAAAAAGGTTACAAACCCCGCCAAGAAACACGGCAATATTCCTCTGTAATATATGAAACGCATATTCACGACAATAAGCGTAGCCTTGCTGGCTCTCGTTGCCACCATCGCCACCGACGCCCAGAGCCGCACGGCCCTGCGTATCAACGAGGTGATGGTAGACAACGAAAACAGCATCGTCGATGAGTACGGCAATCACGGAGCATGGGTGGAATTGTTCAACTCAAATTTCTCACCCCTTGAGATCTCAAGTGTTTACCTTACCAACGACAAGGCCAACCCGCGCAAATATCCCGTGCCCTTAGGCGACGTCAACACCGAGATTCCCGCACGTCAGCACGTGCTCTTCTTTGCCGACGGCGAGCCCAACAAAGGCACATTCCACACCAGCTTCACCCTCACTCCCGGTCAGGACAACTGGATCGGTATCTACGACGCCGACGGCCTCACGCTCATCGACGAAGTGCTTATCCCGGCCTCGCTCCTCCCCGGCCAGACATAGGCCCGCACCGACGACGGTGCCGGCGAATGGGCTGTGCGCACAGGCGGCGACAACGACTATATCACCCCCTCGAGCGCAAACGTTATCAAGGACACCAACAAGAAAATCGAACTCTTCGCCGAGCAGGATGAAAATGGCTTCGCCATGACCCTGATGGCTATGGCTGTGGTGTTCAGCGCCCTTCTGCTTCTCTGCCTCGCTTTCTACGGCATAGGCAAGATCGGTGCGGCAGTATCGAAGATGAACAAAATGCGCGCCCACGGTGTAGACCGCCACGAGGCCGACGAGACTATCGCCAGCCACGACTCCGGCGAGGAAATCGCCGCCATCGCCATGGCTCTCTATCAGCACCTCAACGCCCACGACACCGAGAACACCATCCTCACCATCAACAAGGTGAAACGTGCATACTCGCCGTGGAGCTCAAAGATCTATGGCCTGCGCCAAGTGCCCGAGCATAAACACAATTGAAAGGCACCCCGCTTATCCAACCTTTTATATCACAAACAGCAATGAAAGAATACAAATATAAAATCAACGGTAACACTTACACCGTAGCCGTAGGCGACATCGACGACAACTTCGCACAAGTGGAAGTCAACGGTGTGCCCTACAAGGTATAGATTGAGC
>VSND01000225.1:1528-2361 GCA_009774145.1 Lachnospiraceae bacterium
CCGCACATCGTCGGGCGAGAAGGTTATCGCCAGCAAACCCGCAGCAAGCGGCAAGGGCAGCGTTGTGGCTCCCCTCCCCGGCGTGGTAATCTCGGTAGCCGTGAAAGTAGGCGATACCGTGAGCGCAAGCGACACTGTAGTCATGCTCGAAGCCATGAAGATGGAAAACTCAATCCGCGCCGGTCGCGACGGACGTGTGGCTTCTGTCAACGTTAACCCCGGCGACTCTGTTCTCGAAGGCGCCGTGCTCATTACCCTCGAATAATCCCGATAACATCATTCCACTATGTCATTCGGAGATTTTCTATCAACAAATCTGGTGCAGTTCTGGGAACTCACCGGCTTTGCCAACGCCCAATTCGGCAACTTCGTAATGCTGCTCGTGGGTCTGTTCTTCATCTGGCTTGCCATCAAGAAGAACTTCGAGCCCATGCTGCTGGTGCCTATCGGCTTTGGTATCCTTATCGGTAATATCCCCTTCAACACAGAGGCCGGCCTCGAAATCGGTATCTATGAAGAAGGGTCTGTGCTCAATATCCTTTACAATGGCGTCGCCGCCGGCTGGTATCCTCCGCTGATTTTCCTCGGTATCGGTGCCATGACCGACTTCTCGGCGCTTATCGCCAATCCCAAGCTCATGCTCATCGGCGCTGCCGCCCAGTTCGGTATCTTCGGTGCTTACATGGTAGCCTTGGCACTTGGCTTCTCGCCCGACCAAGCCGGCGCCATCGCCATCATCGGCGGTGCCGACGGCCCCACGGCCATCTTCCTTTCATCGAAACTCGCACCCAACCTGATGGGCGCCATCGCAGTGTCGGCTTACTCTTACATGG
>VSND01000226.1:0-737 GCA_009774145.1 Lachnospiraceae bacterium
TTTTTTCTTAATCTTCCTTCAAAATCAATCCATTCATCAAATGAATAGACATCTTCAAGTCCTGCACAACCGTCAAAGCTATCCCCAGTTTGTGACATTTCTTCTTTGTATGACATTACTTGTTCTGCATAAAGTTTACATGGCCTAACTAACATCAATCCACACATTACTTTTTACCTCGCAATTTCTCGATTGTCGCTCGCTATTTCCGTTTTCCCCGTTGCGGCACATAGCTTTTCGTCAACTCGGATTTTTGTACAATCCGGGTCAGCCATTGTTTTTCTTCCTCCGTCAGCTTGGTGTAGCGCAGTTTTGTCTGCTTACAGAACACCATCAACAGGTGTTCCGCCCGACTGCCCTTGAAGCTCGCCACTTCCTCCAAATCCCGCTTGAGTTCGTCCACAATGGTATTCTCCGGGGCGCTGTCGCTCCTGCCCCTGTGGGCTTGCCGTATGTCCTCCATGATAGCGTCAATATCGTGATGTACCCGGCTGCTGAAATAGTCGCCCTCTCGTACATGGGCAGCTTGCAGCACACCAGCGGTCTTGTCATGCTCCCCCGGCTGATACTTCTCCACGATTTCAGCCCTCGCCACGTCTACCCATGCGTTCAAGTTCTGTATCTGTGTGGCGGCGATACCCTCCACATAAATCTGTATATCGGCCAGCAGCTTCACAAAATCCGGGTGCGCCGCCAGCTCACAAAGCAAGGCGGTGTCAATCCGTCCGCTTTTCAAC
>VSND01000226.1:747-2171 GCA_009774145.1 Lachnospiraceae bacterium
AACAATTCAATCATATCGTCACTCAAACGCAGGTCTGCAAGATCGGCGTTTGGGTGATTTCTCGTTTCGTTCAGCCCTAACAGATAATCAGCGGTCACGCCGTAAAACTTCGCCAGCTTGATAAGGGCATAATGGCTGATGTCCTTGAAGTCGTCCGCTTCATAGCTGCCCAGCGCAGACTTGGAAAGCTGTGTCTGCTCCGCAAGCTGTTCCAGCGTCAGTCCACGTTCCACACGCAGGTCTTTCAGGCGTTCCTGTATAGTTAAAGCCAAGCTATCCCTCCTTGCTTTGCCTCCTCGATAAACTGGGAGTTATCGGGCTTAACCTTCCTGTCGCTATGAAGCCGACTTGCGTGCGGTAACTTCTGCACAGACCAGCCCAGCTATATACTCTGCTGTTTCATTTGTCAACAGGAAGAACATTCCGTCATTACGGCATTTTTTATGTGTATCGCCATTCAAGGTATAAACAAAACCTTTCACACAGGTATCACTACAAGCATTAGGGTCAATAAGCCGCTTGCAATCACGAGAAGCAGTCATTTTCTTTTGCATATCAGCAGGCAGAGAAGCGAGTGTATCCTCATACTTGCCAGCATTGTCACCGTAAATTCGTGCCAAAACACCTGACTTGCGAAACACCCAATTCATTATTGTTTTCTTTTCTAGTTGGTATGAAGCCGCATAACCGCTTTTTACCTCCTTTATTACGAGGTCACAACCCTGTTCAATAAGTTTGTTATTAAGTTCCTCAACAAACGCTTGGTGTTCTGGCGCAACTGCCGATAGAAACTCTTTGAATAAAACCTTTTCTTTTGCCATTATTTTTTCCCTCACAACTTCATATTTATCGTTCTGCTTTTTTTCCATTCTACCACAAATCCGAGAGCGTGGAAATAGTGTGTTTTCCAGCGGTATTTCCAACCTTTCGGATATACGGGACGGGCGGTCAAAAAAGTGTAGACTTGTGTTAGTTCATCGATGGACAAGCACAAGTGAATGACCGTCCGAAAGAGATATTACCGGCTGGGGAAGCACGCCATAACGCCGCCACTTCTGGACAAAATGTCCAGAAGTCACTTCGGGTCAACTTGGCCCGAAGCAGGTCAGCGTACCAACACCGGGACACGCCGCAGGAATGGGGCAGGAACGGCTTTCGGGGAGAACGGCAGAATATGAAAAAGCGGAGGAACGCATGAGTAAAAAACCACCAGAGATAGAGCGCACACCGGGCGGCGGCTTGCCACGCATGACCCCGGCACAGCGCAGACGGGCAAACGCCCTTGTTCGGAAAACCTGCTGTAACTACGATAACGGCAACTGCCTGTTGCTGGACGATGGTGAGGAATGTGTCTGCCCACAGACGATTTCCTATTCCGTCTGCTGCAAGTGGTTCCGCTGGGCGGTACTGCCACAGGACAAGGC
>VSND01000226.1:2181-2613 GCA_009774145.1 Lachnospiraceae bacterium
TCAGCGTGTAGCTGTGCGCCGAGTGCGGGGCGGCTTTTGTTCCGCGTTCCAACGGGGCGAAATTCTGTGAAGCCTGCGCCAGACGAGTACATAGGCGGCAGAAGAACGCCAGTGACAGGAAGAGGCGCAGGGAAACGGACAAATAGGGGCTGACAAAAGCCCATAAATCAAGGACTTTTCCGGGCTGTCCGGGGCGGGGCTGTGTGTTTGTAGGCTCCACCCCGGAAACCGCCCCCGAACCGTCCGCAGGAGGGAGGATTGATAGATTGCCGCAATACGCAATCCTGCGATTTGCAAAGCACAAGGGCAACCCGGCAAGGCCGCTGGAAGCCCATCACGAAAGGCAGAAAGAAAAGTACGCCAGCAACCCGGATATTGACACGGCAAGGAGCAAGTACAATTTCCATATCGTCAAGCCATAGGGTCGGTATT
>VSND01000227.1 GCA_009774145.1 Lachnospiraceae bacterium
GAAAGAACCATAGCCCCACTTCTCCAGCTCCTCCCGGTATTCCTTTTCCGAAAGTACCTGCTTATACTGCAGGCTGGATTTCCCCTTATCCAGCACAATATAGGACGCAAAATATAATACCTTCTCCAGCACCCGCGGAGAAATATCCAGAATCAGTCCCATCCGGCTGGGAATCCCTTTAAAATACCAGATATGGGACACGGGAGCCGCCAGGTCAATATGGCCGATACGCTCTCTGCGGACACTGGACTTCGTTACCTCCACGCCGCAGCGGTCACAGATCACGCCTTTATAACGGATCTTCTTATACTTGCCGCAATGGCACTCCCAGTCCTTGCTGGGGCCAAAAATCCTCTCGCAGAACAAACCGTCGCGTTCCGGCTTCAAAGTCCGGTAGTTGATCGTCTCCGGCTTCTTCACCTCGCCGTGAGACCATTCCAGAATCTTCTCCGGAGATGCAAGACCAATCTTGATGGCATCGAATGTCAACGGCTGATAAGTTTCATTTGTCTCTGGCATGAACGATACTCCTCTCTATAAAATCTTATTCTTCGTCCGAAGGCTCGTCAAAATCAGAGTCGTCTTCATAATCGTCATAATCGCTGTCATCGCCGTCCATATCATCGGCAATGTCCACATCTACCAGCTCCCCGTCGGAAAATTCCTGCTGCTGATAACCATAGTTTTCAAAAGACTCCTCCTGACGGAAGCCGCGATCCCCTTCAATAATGGAACGCAGATCGGTATCACTGTAATCGATGTTCTCACCGATCTCCACCTCTGTGTTGTCGTCACGCAGCACCCGCACATCCAGACAAAGAGACTGCAGCTCCTTAAGCAGTACCTTAAATGACTCGGGAATACCGGATTCCGGAATATTCTCACCCTTAATGATCGCTTCATAGGTCTTCACACGTCCTACCACGTCGTCGGACTTCACCGTCAGAATCTCCTGCAGCGTGTAGGAAGCGCCGTAGGCCTCCAGAGCCCATACCTCCATCTCACCGAAACGCTGGCCGCCGAACTGTGCCTTACCGCCAAGCGGCTGCTGTGTCACCAGCGAGTAGGGACCGGTAGAACGGGCATGAATCTTATCGTCTACCAGATGATGAAGCTTCAGATAGTGCATGTGGCCAATGGTAACCGGACTGTCAAAATACTCTCCGGTCCGGCCGTCACGCAGATGCACTTTACCGTCACGGTTGATCTTCACACCCTTCCACAGCTCCCTGTGCTCCAGATGCGCTCCCAGATACTCCATCACCTCTGGTTTAATCGTATCTCTATACTTCTCTGTAAACTCCTCCCAGGAAGAGTTCACATAATCATTCGCCACATCCAGGGTATCCATAATATCAATCTCGTCCGCACCGTCAAATACCGGCGTGGCGATATTAAAGCCCAGCGCCTTGGCTGCAAGGCTCAGATGGATCTCCAGAACCTGCCCGATGTTCATACGTGACGGCACGCCTAAGGGATTAAGCACAATATCCAGAGGACGCCCGTTCGGCAAAAACGGCATATCCTCCACCGGCAGCACACGGGAAACCACACCCTTGTTGCCGTGTCGTCCCGCCATCTAATCGCCCACAGAAATCTTACGCTTCTGGGCAATGTAAATGCGGACCGTCTCATTGACTCCCGGAGACAGCTCGTCACCGTTCTCCCTGGTAAATACCTTGGCGTCCACGATGATTCCATAAGCGCCGTGCGGCACCTTCAGCGACGTATCGCGGACCTCTCTTGCCTTCTCACCGAAGATCGCCCGCAGAAGGCGTTCCTCTGCCGTCAGTTCGGTCTCTCCCTTGGGAGTTACCTTGCCGACCAGAATATCTCCGGCCCCGCCCTCCGCGCCGAACCGGAAGATTCCTCTCTCATCCACATCCTATAAGGCATCATCACCGACGCCCGGCACATCACGCGTGATCTCCTCCGGCCCCAGCTTGGTATCACGGGCCTCGGCTTCGTATTCCTCGATATGCACCGAGGTATAAACATCCTCCCGCACCAGACGCTCAGAGAGCAGGACGGCATCCTCATAGTTATAGCCCTCCCAGGTCATGAATCCGAT
>VSND01000228.1 GCA_009774145.1 Lachnospiraceae bacterium
AGTTATCCCGACTTTTTGATTATCCCGACCATTTCCGGAAAAGCAGATAACTACGGGCTTTTGCTCAAAAAAGGTCGGGATAACTTTTTCATAAAAGGCAGATATTTGACCGTCCGAATGCAGATGTTTTGACGCAAAAAGTCGGGATAATTATGGACGCTATTTCAGTCCATACAGCTTTTTCAAAACTTCCTCATCGCTGACGCTGTACTTTGGCAGGTCAACCCCAGCGATCACATCACGCCCCATGGATTTTTCGATCGCCCTCCGTTTCTGCTCGGTATCCGCATAAGCGTAGACCAGGGTGGTTTCGAGATTGGAATGCCCAAGCCACTGGGATATCAGCGAAAGGGCCATGCCGTGCTGGTAAAGATGCATCGCCCGGCTGTGTCTCCAGAGATGCGGATGCACATTTTCCGGGACTTCAGGGCAGTTCCTCCTTGCTGATGCCCCATACCGCCGGAGAAACTTCCTGACATTGTCATCTGACATGGGATGCCTTGCGCCGCACTGTTCCACATAAAAAAGCGGCTGCTGTGAATGCATCTGCCCGTCCGGATGGAACAGCTTCATATAATTCCGGAAATGGTTTATCGTTTCCGGCATCAGCGGGACACTGCGTATTTTGGAACCTTTTCCTTTCAGCACCGCTGTCGGCGTGTTCCCAAGACGTATATCACAGACCCGCAGATCCAGCATTTCCTGTATGCGTGCGGCACTGTCATACATGAGGATCATAAAAAACTGATCCCTTACCCCGCGGCGTGTTTTTGTGTCAGGCTGTTCCAGCAGGGCTTTTACTGCAGTTTCGCTCATATAGTCCACGCCTGAAAATTTTTCCTGCTTTTGCCGGGGAATCCTGTCAAGCCCCGCCAGCAGGACGATATTTTCCGGATTGGCTGCCGCTGCGTAACGGAAAAAAGAACGGATACAGGCAAAACGGTGGTTCCTTGTGGATGCGGAGCATCCTTTCTCTGCAACAAGCCAGTCAAGGTAACCGCTGACCATGCCGCTGTCCAGAAGGCCAAAGGTGACTTCACTGATGGAAATACCGCTGGCTGAAGCCGCATACCCGATGAGCTGGTCGAGCGCTGTGCGATATGCCCTGACCGTATTGCTGCTGGCACACATCTGGTTGGGAAGATAGATTTTCAGGTAGTCATGCACCATCTGGAAAAATGCTTCATCTTTTATTCGTCCCATAGTTCCACCTCCGGTATCATCTGTCTTAAGGAATCCCAGTCTATACCGGCCGACTTTACGAGGTTTTCCGGAAGGAGATGGATATAGTACACGGTTGCGGACAGTTCCTTATGCCCCATGTATGCCCGCAGGTAAGGCAGCCTGTTGAAAAGATTTTCCCCGTTGTCAAGCCAGCGTCCCAATGCTGCGGAGGCAAAGCGGTGGCGCAGGTCATATATCCTGACTGGTGGGAGCATGTCCGGATCGACACCGGGATTTGCAGCGGCAAAAAATGCCTTGAATTTATTCTGCATCCACGGGGATGAATAAGAGTTCCCGTTCCGGTCAGGGAAGAAATACGGGCTGTCAGGGTAAGCCGCATCACGCAGCCGGGCATAGGATGCCGCCAGCTCCGTCATGTCATCGGACATGACAACAATCCGCTCCTTATGGCCTTTTGTTTCCGTGATAAGGATTTCCCCGGTCGCAAGGTTGACGGATTCCCTTTTCAGCATCCGCCCCTCGTTCGGGCGCAGGCCGCAGGTATAGATCAGCCGGAATACGGTGGAGAGAAGGAACGGCTGCAGGGAGTTTTCTTTGCCGCCCTGTACGTCTATCACATGGAAAAGCGCTTTCAGTTCGCTGTCAGTAAAAATATATGGCAGGAAGCAGCTGCGCCCTGATGTGAACTTTTCCGGCAGTATGAAGGCGGGGATTCCCATGGAAGCGAGATACTTCCCAAGCCCCCTTGCATAACCGGCACGGGAATGGAAATACCCAATAGATTCCCCCGGATGCCGTTCCAGCCATCCGGTCACGACCTCCCTCGTAAGGGAGGTTTCATCAGGGAAATGCTCTGTGCAGTACCGGTCCAGACTGTGGCTCCTGGGCAGATAAGTGGATTCCTCATAGCCCAGGGAAACTTTGTAATCAATCATTGACCTGATTGCAGGGGCAAGCCCGCTTTTTAAACAGCTGCTCATGGGAACCTCCTTTCCAGCGGAACGCAGGAAAAATCCAACGCGCACGTCTTCAGGTTCTGGCTGTCCAGCGACAGATACTGTTTGGCAGTGTCAAGGTTCTGGTGTCCGAGAACCTGCGCAATAGTGGTGACGGGGGTGCCGGAAACCAGCATGTTCCTCGCCAGCCGGCGGCGCAGGCCATGGAACCCTTTCCCGTCAAAAGGCTTCCGGTCAATCCCCGCTTTTTTACAGTAGCAGTCAAACATGTATCCTATGCCAACTCCGCTTGCCATGGGAACAAACGGGGCTTTCTCACGCAGGAATATTTCAGGCGCATCAGAATCGGGGCGTCCATTCAGGATATAGTCCTTTATGCTTTCCCCGGCTTCCGGCAGGAGGGGGAGGTAGAGCATGCCCCCGGTCTTGCTCTGCATCACATGGATTTCTCCCCTGATCCAGTCGATATCCGTCAGTTTCAGCCTGGCGATATCCACCGCCCGCAGCCCGGTGGTAGCCCCAAGCATTATGATCCCCTTATCACGCTTTCCCATGGAAGTGGATGTATCTACCTGGCCTATGATGGCGATAAGTTCTTCATCAGATACATAGCCCCTCACTGGCATCTTCCGCGGCACATGGTATGAAAACAGGGATATGCAGTCAGGAGCCTTTTCACCAGAATCTTTTAAAAATATATGGAACTGGCGCACATAGCACAGAAGGTTATGCAGGCTGCCCGCCGCCATGGAAGCGGCGGCACCGATGACAAACTCCCGTGAATCGTTTATGGAAGCTCTGTCCAGTGAAGGAATCCCTTTTTCCTGAAAGAATGAGAGGTAGCGCCGCACTGCCCAGGCAAAATCCCATTTGGTATTTTCGTGGAAATCCCTTGATGAGAGGAAGCCCTCCAGCAGACGGCTGTATTCTTCGTTGAGCTGGTACTTGGAAATCCTTTTTGTACACTCCCATGTGAGAGTCCCTGTTGTGTGGAACATTTCAAATTTTCTGGCGGCACGTTTCTGGGCATTATAGTATTCCCTGCCAATTCCGCCCTCCCGGTAACGTTTTTCAACCGTCTGGAGGAATTCAAGGGTGACAGCAGGATCATAATCGTTCAGCCCCTTTTCCTTATAGAAGCTGACAACGCTTTTCAACGATCCGTACATATTTCCCCACAGGGTGTGCTTTGCGTAGCCTGCCTGCTCCAGCAGTTCCATGATGCTGGAGAACATTTCGGTTACAGATAATGGTTGCTTTGTCATACACAACATCTCCTTAAATAAAAAGTCAGGAAGAATTTCCTGCTAAATATTTATTCGGAGAAAACCAGGTGCTGAGAAAAGTTATCCCGACTTTTTCCACTAACGCATCTGCATTTGGGCAGTCTGATATCTGCCTTTTTTGAAAAAGTTATCCCGACTTTTTTTGGATAAAATCCTGTAGTTATCCGCTTTTCCTGGAATGGTCTGGATAATCAAAAAGTCGGGATAACTA
>VSND01000229.1 GCA_009774145.1 Lachnospiraceae bacterium
CTGGAGATGTGTGCTGAGGATCTTTTTGCAAAGTATGCTAAAGATAATACACGGATGCTGGCTTTGACTTTGGCAAGCAATTTGACCGGCAGGATTGTTTATAAAGAAGAGTGGATGAGATATTTTCATAGCAAGGGGATCATTACTTTTATTGATTCTTCCCAGGGAGCCGGGAAAATGACCATAAGTATGAAAGATGCCGGTGTGGATTTTTTGGCGTTAACAGGGCACAAAGATCTGTATGGAGTTCCAGGCATAGGTGGACTGTGCTGCGAATCGAAGGAGCATTTTATGCCTTTGATTCAAGGCGGTACGGGAATACACGGCGAAAGCTTTGTTAATCCGGACATTTTCCCGGAAGGCTACGAAGCGGGAACATTGAATATGCCTGCAATTTGGGCACTTAAAGCGGGAATAGAGTATATTGAGTCTCATGCTGATAAGATCAGGACTACGGAAATAGAATTGATGACGTATCTCCTTAAAGGATTGTCAGAAATAGATGGATTACGGGCATATGATGTGGATGAGAAGAGAGTATCCACTTGCTGTTTTACCCTCGATGATCTTTCATCGGATAAGATCATATCATTGTTGGACAGTAAGGGGATATGTGCCCGTGGTGGTATCCATTGTGCGATACTGGCACATGAGGCTATTGGCACTGTAGAAACAGGGGCGGTCAGAATCAGCTTGAACTATAAGAATACAAAAGCTGAGATTGATCATCTTTTAGATACATTACGAAGCAGGTGATTATATGCATATCGTTTTTTTCAGTACAAGCGATGTTTTCAAGGCGGAAGAGATTCTGAATGAAAAGAATATAGAATGCAAGGTTGTTCCTACGCCGGTTCAGGATAAGGCATATTGCGGCGTGTGTGTTGAAACGCAAGATGAACAGGCAAAAACGCTGATGGGAGACATGGAATTTGAAGTATTGAAATAAAGCCGGAGGGAGGAACGGGAATGTCGTTTAAAGATATACCGCTGCTAAGGTATTACAAAACGTACAAAAACAATGTCGTTAAAGAATTCTATACACCGGTTCTTAAACAAGCCGTTCTCTATCAGAGGGCTGTAGGATTCTTTACTTCGGGGGCGTTGATTGATCTTACAAAGGGCTTAAGAGGTCTTACGAAAAATCATGGAAAAATACAGTTTATTGTATCTCCCAGATTATCAGAGGAAGACATTGCTGCTATAAATAAAGGCTATGAGCAAAAAGAGATTATTGGCCGCGCACTAATGCGTGATTTCAAGGAGCCTGAGAACTATTATGAGGAAGAAAGACTGAACTTCCTTGCATATCTGATTGAAGAAGGTTTTCTTGATATCAAGGTTGCATTCACGCCACCACAAAAAGCCACCGGTATGTATCACGAAAAGGTGGGAATTGTCACGGATGAAAATGGAAATAAAATTGTGTTTACCGGATCACTGAATTAAACGATAAATGGTTTTGACTTTAATTCCGAGTCTATTGTGGTGTTCTAGTCTTGGGAGTAATCCAAGGCTTATGTGGATGATATACAAAGGGATTTTGAACAGCTTTGGGATAAGCAGGACGATGATTTGGAGATACTTGATTTTCCGAAAGTCCTTAAAGAAAAATTCGAGGTTATGAGAAAACCTGACCTTGATGATTTTTTTAAATCTGAATCCTATGTTGAAGAGGATGATAATCCTGCTGAAGAAGAGCGTGTTCCGGATCGTGGGATACCGCATACCCCGTCGGGGTTTGATTTCCGAGAGTATCAAAAAGATGCTATTGAAGAATGGGCTCAACATGATTATCGCGGAATATTCGATATGGCGACCGGCACGGGAAAGACATATACGGGATTGGGAGCGGTTGTTCATCTTTATGAAGAGAAGAAACGATTGGCTATCATTATCGTATGCCCGTATCAGCATCTTGTAGAGCAGTGGGTTGAGGATATTGAGCTATTCAACATGAATCCTACAATAGGATATTCTGCATCGAAGCAGCATGATTGGAAAAAGCGGCTTGAAAATGATGTGTTGGATTTTTCTCTTGGAGTAATTGATACTTTCTGCTTTGTAACGACAAACGCAACGTATTCATCAAAGTTTGTCTGTGAGCAGATGAAGCAATTAGGTAAAGATACATTACTTCTTGTTGATGAGGCACATAATTTTGGCTCAACGAACCTAAGGAATAAATTGTATCCGAACATTCAATATCGGCTTGCATTGTCTGCAACACTGGATAGACACGGTGATGAAGAGGGTACCCAGGCTCTAAAGGATTATTTTGGTGAAAAGTGTATTGAGTATGATCTGAAGAGGGCGATAGACGAAAAGAAGCTGACACCATACTACTATTATCCTGTTTTGGTGTACCTTGATGAAAAGAATACGAAAGATATAAGGAACTATCCTATCTTGCATCAAAAGAGTGTCATAAAGACAGGCACGGAAAATTGATTATTACCGAAAAAGGAAAGCGCCTTTTGCTTCAAAGAGCGCGGGTTGTGGCCGGTGCAAAAAGCAAGCTGTCAAAACTCCGTGAACTGATGGAGAAATACAAGGATGATACTCACATACTTGTCTATTGCGGGGCAACACGAACACAGGACTTTTTGAATGATACTTCAGACCGTGATGAGGAAGGCGAGCGTCAGATTGTTTCGGTTTCCAAGATGCTAGGAAATGAACTTGGAATGAAAGTTACACATTTTACTTCCAATGAACGTGAAAGTATAAAACAGTGCTTTGCTACAGCATCCCCGTATCAGGCGATAATTGCAATCAAGTGTTTGGATGAAGGAGTAAACATACCGAGCATAAAAACGGCGTTCATTCTTGCGAGCACTACTAATCCCAAAGAATATATACAGAGAAGGGGAAGGGTGCTGAGGTTGGCAAAGAATAAACCGTATGCTGTGATATATGATTTTGTTACACTTACGGAACCGCTTGAAGATGTGAATCCGTACAATCCGGATTTTAACTGTGAAAAAGCACTTGCAAAGCGTGAACTTCAACGACTTATCGAGTTTGGCAAGATTGCCAAGAATGCGCGTGATTCAGATGAACTGATAA
>VSND01000023.1 GCA_009774145.1 Lachnospiraceae bacterium
ATCTCATTACAAAACATCTTCTCAACTCCAATTTGTCAATTATAATATATAGCACATCTCATCACCAAAAACAATCCCTGTTTTATGTCCGTTTTGCCTATCCAGACCGTCAAGGGACGAGTAGTATTTTTCCGCAAAAAGCGCAAAAAAATCTCCGCTCTTAAACCCTTGACCGTCTGGATTTTTGCCGTTGCCATTTCGCCGCCGAAAACGGGGAACAGGATTTTACACAATCCTGCCCCGCTTTCGTCCGCTTCATTCTAACGGCAAAACCGTCTGCACTGCTGTGGCGGCGGTCGGTAGGTTTTGCGGTGGCTCTGCCCCCGCGCCCCCGACCTCTCCCAAAGAACAGAATGGAATGGAATGGAATTGGATGACCCACCCAAGTCGTAGAGGCGTGGATTCATGTCTGGCAGGTTAATATATCCATAACGGGCGTCCGAAACAGAAGTGAAGAACAACCGACGCATGCTAAAATCTTAACAATAACTTTATAGACTCTTAACTTCCGTTTGCATATAATATATCATTGAAAAAAACCAAAGAAAAATGCGAGGTGAAGGCAGCACATCTGCCAGATATATGAACAGAAGTTACCGACTTGGAATCGACATCGGTTCCACTACCGTTAAAATCGCCGTTCTGGATGAAGAAAACCGGATCCTGTTTTCGGACTATGAACGGCATTATGCCAATATACAGGAAACCCTGGCCCTTCTTCTTACACGGGCTGTAAAGGAGCTGGGTTCCGTTCAGGTCTATCCGGTTATTACCGGTTCCGGCGGACTGACTCTGGCGCAGCATCTGCATATTCCGTTTGTGCAGGAAGTGGTTGCCGTCTCTGAAGCGCTTCAGACCTATGCGCCAAAAACGGATGTTGCCATCGAGCTCGGAGGAGAAGACGCCAAGATCATCTATTTCCAGAACGGAAACGTAGAACAGCGAATGAACGGGATCTGTGCAGGCGGTACCGGATCCTTCATCGACCAGATGGCTTCCCTTCTGCAGACGGATGCCACCGGGCTGAATGAATATGCCAAAAGCTATCAGGCGCTGTACTCCATTGCGGCGCGGTGCGGCGTATTTGCCAAGACGGATATCCAGCCGCTGATCAATGAAGGCGCCACGAAGGAAGACCTTTCCGCTTCCATCTTTCAGGCAGTTGTCAATCAGACCATCAGCGGGCTGGCCTGCGGAAAGCCCATCCGGGGACACGTAGCCTTTCTGGGCGGCCCCCTGCATTTCCTGTCCGAGCTTCGGCAGACCTTTATCCGCACGCTGAATCTGGACGAAGAACATACGATTATCCCCGGACATTCTCATCTGTTTGCTGCTTCCGGCTCTGCCCTTTTATCAAAGGAAGAACAGGAAATGTCGGCAGAAGATCTGATCCGGCGGCTGAGCGACCATATTCAGATCGCCTTTGAAGTAGAACGGCTGGAACCGTTATTTGACAGCCCGGAAGCATTCAAAGCATTTGAAACGCGCCACAGCCATGCAAAGGTAGTCAAAAAAGACCTGGCTTCCTATAAAGGAAACTGTTATCTCGGCATTGACGCAGGCTCCACCACGACAAAGATCGCACTGGTGGGAGAAGACGGTTCGCTCCTCTATTCCTTCTATCATCATAATAATGGAAGCACCCTGCATATCACACTGGAAGCGCTGAAGGACCTGTATGCGAAGCTTCCCCCGGATGCCCATATTGTCCGTTCCTGTTCCACCGGCTACGGAGAAGCGCTTGTGAAGGCGGCGCTTATGCTGGATGAAGGAGAGGTAGAGACCATTTCCCATTATTATGCTGCGCAGTTTTTTGATCCGGATGTAGACTGCATCCTGGATATCGGCGGCCAGGATATGAAATGCATCCGCATCAAAAATCATACGGTGGACAATGTACAGCTCAACGAAGCATGCTCTTCCGGATGCGGTTCCTTCCTTGAGACCTTTGCCAGATCCCTGAACCTCTCGATTCAGGATTTTGCAAAGGCAGCCCTTTTTGCCGAAAATCCCATCGACCTTGGAACCCGCTGTACGGTATTCATGAATTCCCGTGTGAAGCAGGCGCAGAAGGAAGGGGCCGGTGTGGATGATATCTCCGCCGGACTTGCCTATTCCGTCATCAAAAACGCGCTGTTTAAGGTCATCAAGGTATCCGATGCCTCTTCTCTCGGAAAGCATATCGTCGTTCAGGGCGGTACATTCTATAATAATGCGGTATTGAGAAGCCTGGAAAAGATTGCCGAATGCCAGGTCATCCGTCCGGATATCGCCGGAATCATGGGAGCTTTCGGTGCGGCTCTGATCGCAAGAGAACGGTATGAGGGCCAGCAGACGACCATGCTGACCGAAGCACAGATGAAGGAACTGACGTTTTCCACTTCCATGACCAAATGCCGCGGATGTACCAACAACTGCCGTCTGACCGTCAATAAATTCTCCGGGGGCAGACGTTATATCTCCGGCAACCGCTGTGAGCGGGGCCTTGGCAGGGAGAAAAAAGAGAATCCGGCTCCAAATCTGTTTGCCTGGAAAAATGAACGGCTGTTCTCTTATGAGCCTCTGCACGGGGCGGAAGCAACCCGCGGCCTTGTGGGAATTCCCCGGGTTCTGAACATGTATGAAAATTATCCGTTCTGGTTCACTTTTTTCACCAGGCTGAATTATGAAGTGGTTCTCTCACCGGAATCCACCCATGAGCTCTACGAGCAGGGAATCGAATCCATTCCCAGTGAATCCGAATGCTATCCGGCAAAACTTGCTCACGGCCATGTAAAATGGCTCCTGCAGCATAACATTCCATTCATCTTTTATCCCTGCGTCCCTTACGAGCGTACGGAGTTCAAAGATGCAAACAATCATTACAACTGCCCGATCGTTACTTCCTATGCAGAAAATATCAAGAATAATATGGAAGAGCTCCGGTCGGACCGCTTTGATTTCCGCAATCCGTTTCTGAGTTTTGAAAGCCTTGAAATCCTGACCGGACGTCTGGTTGAAGAATTCAGCGGCGAAAAGGGAATGTCTGCCGCCGAGATCACAGAAGCCGCAAAGGAAGCATGGGCGGAACTGGAACGCGCAAGAACGGATATCTGCAAAAAAGGAGAAGAGACTTTAAAATGGATGGAAGAGCATCACGCCCACGGCATTGTACTTGCCGGCCGTCCTTATCATATGGACAAAGAGATCCATCACGGCATTCCCGAACTGATCAACGGATATGGGCTTGCCGTCCTGACCGAAGACAGCATCTCCCATCTGCATGAAGAAGAACGTCCTCTGCGTGTCATGGACCAGTGGGTGTACCATTCCAGACTGTATGCTGCCGCCAGCTTTGTAAGGACCAGAGACGACCTGGATCTGATTCAGCTCAACTCCTTCGGATGCGGACTGGATGCGGTTACAACGGATCAGGTGGAGGAGATCTTAAGCGGATCCGGCAAGATCTACACCTGCCTGAAGATCGACGAGGTCAGCAATCTGGGAGCGGCGCGGATCCGGATCCGCGCGCGTCTATGCGCCCTCCGCGTCCGGGGAAAAAAGCAGGAGACGCGTCAGATCCGTTCTTCCGCCTATGAGCGTGTGATCTTTACCAGAGAGAGGAGGCAGAATGATACCATCCTCTGCCCGGACATGTCTCCGCTTCATTTTAATCTGCTGGAGGCAGCATTTCGCTCCTGCGGGCTGAAGATTGTTGTACTGCCCAGAGCCGGAAAGGATGCCGTAGACCTGGGACTTAAATATGTAAATAATGACGCCTGCTATCCTTCTCTGATCGTGATCGGACAGATCATGCAGGCAATCCTGTCCGGAAAATACGATCTTACAAAAACCGCTGTCCTGATCTCCCAGACCGGGGGCGGATGCCGGGCTTCCAATTACATAGGCTTTATCCGCAGGGCACTGGAAAAGGCGGGACACCCGGAAATTCCGGTCATTTCCATCAACTTAAGCGGACTGGAGAAGAATCCGGGATTCCGCTATACCCCCATGATGATGCTCAAAGCCGTCTATGGACTTGTATTCGGCGACCTGTTCATGAAAGTTCTCTACCACACCAGACCCTATGAACAGATACCGGGAGAAGCCAACCGGATTTACGAACAGCTGAATCTGCAGTGTAAAGAATTTCTCATGAAGAAATATCCCTCCTGGGCAGGATTTAAAAAACTGTGTCACAAAATTGTGGAAGAATTTGACCAAATCCGGGTCTATGAAGAAGAAAAGCCAAGGGTCGGCATCGTCGGAGAGATCCTTGTAAAATTCTCTCCTTCCGCCAACAACGGGCTGGTAGAGCTTCTGGAAGCCGAAGGTGCGGAAGCCGTCGTGCCGGACCTGATGGATTTCCTTCTCTACTGCTTCAAAAATACAGAGTTCCGGGCAGATTTCCTTGGGAAAAAACGCTCTTACGCCCGGACCGGACGGCTGGCAATCAGAGCCCTGGAGTTTTTCCGTGCTCCTGCAAATCAGGCGCTTGCAAAAAGCATCCATTTCTCGCCTGCCTCCGGTATTGACCACATGGCGGATCTGGCAAAGGATATTGTCTCCCTTGGCAACCAGACCGGTGAAGGATGGTTCCTGACCGCAGAGATGCTGGAACTGATTGAAAACGGTACTCCCAATATTGTCTGCGCACAGCCGTTCGCCTGCCTGCCGAACCACATCGTCGGCAAGGGCGTCATCAAAGAGCTGCGCCGCCGCCATCCAGAAGCCAACATCGTCGCCATTGACTATGATCCAGGCGCCAGCGAGGTCAATCAGTTAAACCGCATCAAGCTGATGCTGAGCACTGCTTTTAAAAATACGAAGCGGCGCAAACAGGCATAGCAGCTCCTGATGCAGAACAGGCGCCTGCGTGTCCGGCAATACGGTATGGACGAAAATAAAAAACAGGCTCTGCCGGTCCTGGCGGGACTTTCATATCCCACCAGGACCGGCAGAGCCTGTTTTTCTGTTGCTGCTTTTCAGATTCAGCCCAGACTCCACTCCCGGCATGTTTTTCCTGCCAGACTTCCAACCTCTGCTGCGCTCTGCTTCATATCGCGTTCCAGAGCCTCTTTCATCCGGTCTGACAATCCTTCTTCCCCAAACAAATACCGCTCCAGTTCTTCCTGCACGCTGTTTTCCAGCAGCATTCGGATCCTGGCTTCTGCTTCTCTCTGTTCCCTATTCAGACGTTCATATTCTGTCTCTTTTGCTTCTTTTCTCTCTTTTCGAATCTCCAGTCTCTCATTCCATTCCTGTGCCTGCAGATCATATCCCTTCTGGATCGTTTCCACCTGCTTCTGCCACTCTTTCCATGCACGGTCGTCTGCAATCGTCTCTGTCTGCGGCTTACCAAAAAGATCCTTTACAAATCCCAGAAATCCTTCCCTCCGTATCACTTTCGTTGTATATTGAATCTCCGGCTTTTCCTTTTCCAGTTCTGAACGCTTTGCAGCGTTCTGGCGCATCAGCTCCTGAAATCCTGCCTCCGCTTCCCGTCTCTCCTGCTCTGCCTGATCAAGTTCTTCTTTCATCTGTGCCTTTGCTTCCTGAATCTCCTCCAGTTCCTGTTTCCATGAAGGTTCCAGGACAACGGCCTCAGAAATCGTAAAATCAATCTTCCCGAAAGGTTCCCATACAGGCTGATATTCTGTATAGCTGTCCGGTATCAGTCCATAGATCATCTTCACGCACAGTCTCTTCTTTTCCTCAAGGGCGCTGACGACTGCCGTGATTTTCTCATTCACGAATGCTTCCAGTCCATGAGACAGCAGTTCCTCTTCCAGTTTCCTGCATTCCTGTACACCGTCCATGTGTTTCTTTGTCACTTCCTGCAGCCGCTTCAGCTCCTTTTGAACTTCCTCCTGCAGAAGCTCCTGATACTCATGAAACCGATCTGCCACAAAGCCGTTCAAAAGCTCTGCCAGTTTCTCAAAGTATACTTCTCTGTCCTCATTCAGTCTTCTCAAAAAATCACGATTTCCCTCATTCTGTAATTCCATAAGCTTACACCTTCCCCTGCCGTGTCCTGTTTGAACCTGTCAGCTATCAAATAATCTGCTGTACGACGGCAGACAAAAAGCCGTCGCACAGCAGATGTATTTTGATTATTTCGCTTTACTTGCCCAGATAAAGCCATGTGCCGGAACCGTTACATTGACCAGTTTCCGTTCTTCCCCTGTCATAAGATCCTGAAAAACTCCTGGTTCCTCCATCCATGCAGTTCTCTCCCCATCTGAGAAATTAAAGATTCCGATAAACCGTTCTTCTTCATTCTCCCGCAGAATACAGAGAATCGAATCGTCTTTCACATCATAGGTATACACTGCCGCGTCGCTTCGAAAAACATTCCTGCTCCTGCGGATTTCCTCCAGCCTGGACAGACCGCTGAAAATCTGTTCCTGCGAGGTTCCCTTTTCCGTTCTCTTTTTCGCCAGATACCACTGGAATTTTCCCCGGTGAATGTACCTGGAATCCTCTTTCTTGTCTTCCTCCTCTTTATAGGAATAATCATTCAGCTGTCCGATCTCGTCTCCGCTGTACAGCATGGGGATTCCGGACTGCGTCAGCATATAGGCATGCAGCATCAGATCCATCCGGACTGCATGCTGAAGCTTTTCTTCGTCCTTCTCATACAGCGCGCTCTCCACGCCGCACATGGAAGCTGTCGTCCCGCAGAAGCGGGCATCCTGCGTCACCGGATCGTCATTATAAAGCTCTCCCCTGCTTTCGCTGGCGCCGTACCTTCCGGTAAAATACTGATTCAGAAACCGTTTGTGCTCCACTTCTCTCATGCCCCAGCCTTCCAGTGTGGCATAGTCAAGCCCCCAGCCAATGTCATCATGGCAGCGCAGATAATTCAGGAACAGATAATCCTTCGGCAATCCGTTTACAATATCCATCTGTTTTTTCAGAAGCCGGATATCCTTCGTCGCCACACTGTGCCAGGTAGTTGCCATCGTTGTCACATTATAGAGCATATGGCACTCCGGCTTCTCCACCGTTCCGAAATACGGCACCACCTTCTCCGGTTCCATGACCACCTCGCCCAGAAGCAGCACGCCCGGGCATACAATCTCGCAGATCATGCGCATCATACGGACGATGGTATGTACCTGCGGAAGGTTCCGGCACTGCGTCCCCAGTTTCTTCCATATGTAGGGAACCGCGTCAATGCGGATGATATCCATACCCTGATTCGCCAGATACAGGAAATTGTACATCATCTCATTAAACACTCTGGGATTCTGGTAATTCAGATCCCACTGATAGGGATAAAAGCTGGTCATTACATAATATCCCATCTCCTCCAGATATGTAAAATTGCCCGGCGCGGTGGTCGGAAATACCTGCGGTACCGTCCGGTCATATGCCTGCGGAATGGACGGATTGTCATAGAAGAAGTAACGGCTCATATACTCCCCGTCGCCCTCTCTTGCCTTTTTCGCCCACTCATGGTCCTCGGATGTGTGGTTCATGACAAAGTCCATGCACAGACTGATCTTCTGCTTATGGCATGCCTTCGCCAGCGCCGCCAGCTCCTCCATCTTCCCAAGCTTCGGCTGCACCTTACGGAAATCCGCCACGGCATAGCCCCCGTCAGAACGCCCCTTCGGCGATTCCAGGAAAGGCATCAGATGAATGCAGTTCACATTACAGGAAGACAGGTAAGGAAGCCTGTCCTTTACCCCTTCCAGATTACCTGCAAAGTTATCAATATAGAGCATCATTCCCAGCATGTCATTTCCCCGGAACCACTCCGGATTCTGCTCTCTCTCCCGGTCCAGTTCCATCAGATACTGCTCCCGCTCCAGCGCAAATGCATGCAGCTTCTCACACAGTTCTGCAAACATGTCTCCATTATCATACAGCTCCATATAAAGCCAACGAAGTTCATCATGATGCCTCTTTAAACGTTCTTCAAAAATCTCGTCTGTTTTCAAACCGTTACTCCCCTTCCTGCTGTTTCGCAATTTTGAAATGCATCTGGTATCCGCAGTATTCCCCGCTCTGATCCGGCAGCGGAATCCCGGTCTCCATCAGTGCATCCGACGCATAGGTTTTTCCGCTGGATGTCTCTTCATACATGCAGCCCGGCTTCAGGCCCTTCAGGCAGATATAGGTCACCGGCATGTTTCCATGGATCTCCTGCATAACCACACTCACCAGAATCTCCGATCCGTCCTCCGAAAGAAACTCCCATGCACCTGCCGCATCCTTCCCGGGATCCGTCAGACGGTAATACAGACCGTTATGTATCAATTTCGCATACTCTCTGTACCTGTGCACCTGTTCCCGGATCTGCTCCTTTTCCACCTCCAGCAGTGTACCCGGATCCAGCTCATAGCCGAAGGTTCCCGCCATGGCAGTGATCCCTCTGGTACGAAACGGCGTCAGCCTGCCGGTCTGGTGATTCGGCACGGCAGACACATGGGAGCCGACCGCCGATATGGGATAACCGAAGGAGGTCCCGTACTGAATCTGGAGCCGGTCCAGAGCATCGGTATTGTCGCTGCACCAGATCTGCGGCGTATAATAGAGCATGCCGGCGTCAAACCTTCCGCCGCCGCCGCTGCAGCCTTCCAGAAGAATGTCCGGATACCGCTGTACCAGCCGTTCCAGAAAATCATACAGCCCAAGCACATAATCATGCTGGACTCTTCCCTGATCCTCTGTACGTCTGGAATAGCAGTCCGAAAGGCTCCGGTTCATATCCCATTTCACATATTCGATGTTCCCCTGATCCAGAATACTGCATATCTTTTCAAAAATAGAATCCACCACGTCCCGTCTGGAAAAATCCAGCACCAGCTGATTCCGGGCGCGCACCGGATTGCGTCCGGGCACCGACAGCACCCAGTCCGGATGCTTCCGGTACAGTTCACTGTCCTCATTGATCCCTTCCGGTTCGATCCAGATGCCGAATTTCACTCCCAGACCGTTGATCCTGCGGATCAGGCTGCCCAGAGATTCTCCCAGCTTCTCTTCGTTGACATACCAGTCTCCCAGACCGCTGTTGTCGTCATCCCGCTTGCCAAACCAGCCGTCATCCATGACCAGCATGTCGATTCCCAGATCCGCCGACTGCTTCGCCAGCTCATAGATGGATGCGCCGGTAATGTCAAAGTAGGACGCCTCCCAGCTGTTCAGAAGGATCGGACGACCGCCGTCCCGGTATCTGCCCCTGCATACATGGTCGCGGATGCACCGGTGCAGGTTCTGTGACAGCTCTGCCAGTCCCCGGCTGCTGTAAGTCAGAATCACCTCCGGCACATGGAATTTTCCTTTGGGTTCCACCGGATAGGAAAACAGCTCATCCGACAGCCCCAGAAGCGCCCGGGTCTGTCCGAACTGGTCCTTTTCCACTTCTCCTTTAAAATTGCCGCTGTACACAAAGGACATGGCATAGCAGCTTCCTGCGTCCTCTGTCGTCTCCCGTCCCGCCAGAATCAGCATGGGATTGTACTGATGGCTGGACGTGCCTCTGCGGCTTCCGATCACCTGCGCGCCGTGTGTCACCGGTGCCCGCTGTACATTTCGTTCCATGGCATGGCGTCCATGGAACGTAATCAGATCAAACGCTCCATGAAGCCAGTCCAGACACGCCGCCTGTGCCTTTTCCAGCCAGATCTTCTCTTTGCCGGGATTCTCGATCACGGCGCTTCTTGTGATGATGTTCTGTTCCGGGAGCACGCCGTAGAGCAGAGTCATCCGGACTCCGGTCGCCGGATCTTCCATGTAAATCTCCAGTGTCTGTGCTTCCTCTTTTGATGCATACACTGCCGGAAGACCCAAAAGACCATATTTCCCATCTGAAATCCGATAACCGTTATAACGGAAATCGCAGCCGTAAGAGCCATCCGGATTTTTTATAATGACCGCCGGACTCCTGTAATCCCCTGTCCCCTGACAGGGCAGCTCCTGTGGCAGTGCATCCATGGAATACGTCCGGTCTGTTCCCGCATCATAGGGATTTCCGGAAAATCCACGGTCTGCATAGTTCAGGAGATAGTCCATACACCCACCGGTCTTCCGACCATAATACAGGTGCAACAGGAATCCGTATCTGTCCACTTTCATCTGGTAGGTGGTATCTTTCGTATGCAATGTAAATGTTCTGTCCTGTTCTGCAAATAATATACTCATGCCGCCTTTTGTCTCCTTCGTTTCAATATGATACCTGATTAGACTCCCGTTGTCCAATACTTTTTCTGCTTTTCCTTTCAGAAACGACCATACGGGTATCAGAAAGCATCCAAATACAGGCTGACCTGCATCCTTCGCTCTCCGATACCCGTGTTTACAGGCCGTATATACAGTTTGAGATTTGCCTTTGTTTTATTTCACCGCACCGTTTACAACACCGTTGAGGATCTGCTTCTGACAGATGATATAGAAGATCAGCAGAGGCAGCAGTGCCAGCAGGTACGATGCAAATGCCAGATTGTAGTTGGTACCGAACTGGGTCTGGAAGGACATCTGCGCCAGCGGCAGCGTGTTCAGACCGCTTCCGGACATGATAACCAGCGGAGTCATCACGTCATTCCATACGCTCAGTGCAGTAATGACTGCCACGGTTGCATGCATGGGCTTCATGATCGGGAAGATGATCTTCCAGTAAGTCGTCCAGGTGGTAGCGCCGTCCACACGCGCCGCCTCTTCCAGGGCAATCGGAATATTCACCAGATAACCGGAATACAGCATCAGGTTCATGGGCATATAGAACACCACATAACAGATGATAACACCGAAGATATTGGCGATTCCCCACTGTGAAGTCTGTTTTACCAGAGGCATCATCAGGATTGCGAACGGTACAAACATACCGCTGACAATATACAGATATGCCAGGTTGTACCATTTGCTCTTTGCCTTGTTTCTTCCGATGGCATAACCAACCATGGAATGCAGAACTACGGACAGCACCACGGTAACACCGGTAATCAGAAGGCTGTTGCGAAGAGAATTCCAGAAATCCGTCACGCGCATGGCTTCTGCAAAGTTCGAGAAGCTCCAGGTCTTCGGCAGCGACAGGATTCCAGAGATACTGTTGGTCATCTCCGACGGCTGCTTGAACGCGATCACAATGGTCATGTAAAGGGGAAAGATAATCGTGATCAGTCCAAGGATCAGCAGGATTGTAACAGGCATGTTATATCTTTCTTTTACTTTCAGATCTTTCATTATAACTGCTCCTCCTTACTGCTTGTAAACTGAAGCTGTGCCACTGAGAATGCCACAATGATGACAAAGAACAGCACTGCGTTGGCACTCTGGAAACCAAACTGTCCGCCTGCCATACCATTGTTGTAGATCAGGAAGGAAATGGACTCGGTGCTCTGTGCCGGGCCGCCCTTGGTCAATGCCATGATCTGGTCGAATACCATCAGGAAGTTCTTGCCGGACAGTACCATGTTGATGCTGAAGAACGGAATGATCAGCGGGAAGGTCAGGCTCTTGAAACGCTCCCAGCCGGTTGCTCCGTCGATGGAGCCCGCCTCATATACGTCCTCCGGTACCGTCGACAGACCGGATATGTAGATGATCGTGTTCATGGCGATGGCCTGCCATGCACAGACAGCCACGATACCGACCCATGCCCAGGTGGAGCTTGCAAGAATACTGGTTGTATGGAACAGCGCCGGAATGATGTAGGTAAAGAAATAGTTGAAGATATAACCTACAACCAGCGCGCCCAGAATGTTGGGAATGAAGTACATTCCTCTTAAGGTGCTCTTGAACTTGATCTTGCTGTTCAGGCCCAGCGCCAGAATCAGGCTGATCACGTTGGTCACGATGGTCGCTGCCACTGCCATCTTCAGAGTGAACAGATAGGACTTGCCCACACGGCCGTCCTGGAACAGGTCGATATAGTTCCGAAGACCAACCCAGTCATAAGTGCCGTATCCTCTGAAGTTCGTAAAACTGTACATCACACCCTTGATCAAAGGCAGGGTATTAAAAGCAAAGAACAGTGCGACGATGGGGATCGTCATCAGCATAAACGTTCTTTTTCTGTCATTGGCATTTTTCATGTCTTCTCACTCCTCTCCCTCTACGGATTGCCGTTCTGCGCGTTATAATCTTTTACCATCTGGATAATATCACGGTTATACCGTACCCAGTCCGTATCAAACTTTGTAAGAAACGCATCCACATCCTGCTCGATCAGGAACGTCTGGATCTGTGCGTCCACTGCCATCTCAGACGGATAATAGTGATCCTGATAGTCCGCAATCTTACCCTCTGTGATGTACTGTGTCATGCCATCCAGATTCGGTGCCAGTGTGAAGTCTCCCGATTTACAGGGAACCGCACTCTGATCATCCAGATACATCTGCAGGTTCTCATCTGCCAGAAGGAAATTCAGGACTTCATAAGCTGCCTCTTTTCTTCCCTCATCTTCACAGGCTTTTGTGATGCAGAACTGCAGGTCCACGCCGGAGTTCAGAATCTGTCCATTCGGATCGCTGCTGCCCGGCGTCACAAAGGAATCAATATCCATATCCGGATTTACCGACTTGATCTGCGGAACCGCATAGCTTCCGATGGCGAACATGGCGGATTCTCCATTGGCAAATGCCGTACATGCGTCATTATAGCCATATGCGAAGGGCCCGTCCTCCCCATAACTTACAAGTGTCTGAATCTTCTCCGCCACTTCCCTGTATTCATCAGCGAATACCGTCTTGCCTGCATTTACCTGCTGGCAGACATCTGCCGGCGCCAGGTCGACTGCAAGCGAATTCCACGGTGCCAGACAGGTCCATGTATCCTTAAATCCATAGTAGAACGGAAGGATACCCTCTGCCTTGATGGTCTCGCAAAGCGTGATCATCTCTTCCCAGGTTGTGGGAATCTCCCATCCGTGCTCCCTGAACATCTCCCGGTTATACAGGATACCCGCCGCGTTCGCCACATAGGGCACGCCGTAGGTTCCTTCTGTGGGGACAAATTCCAGTCCTTCCAGAATATCCCGGTATCCCTGATTGATGTCTGTAATGCCCGGATAATCGGATACATCTGCCAGAATTCCGGCATCGATGAAATAAGAGTAGTTGATGTCGCCGCCGATCCCCAGAATGTCCGGATAATCCTCCCGGATAAATCTGGTCTTCAGGATCGTCATGGCATCATTGGGAGAATCAATCTTCAGGAGGATATCGTCATGAGTTTTGTTAAACTCCTCCTCCAGCTGCTCGAACACATCCACCGCCTCCGGTTTGTAATGTACAAGCTCGATCACGATCTTGCCGTCTTCGGCTTCACTGCCTCCGCAGCCGGTCAAGAACATCGAAGCGGGCAATGTACACGCCAGTAGAAGGCTTATCATTTTTTCCCTCTTTCTCATCCCATTTTGCTCCTTTCTTTGTTGGATGTAACACTGATTTTTTGTAACTATATTATAACATCCCAAAATGCGTCTATAAATATCATGTTTTTTCCTCTTTTATGCCATTATGCCGTTTTTCTGCTGATATCAGAAAAATCATATGGCATTTTGGTATATTTTAAGTTATACTGAATAAAAGCAGATTTCTGTACAGAATGCACAAAAATATTTGGAGGCGGCTTACATGAAGGACATTTTATTCTCCATATTTCCCAATGAAAACTTTGTCGACCTGAATCTCTATCAGTTTGGGTGGGAACGCTGTGCACCCTCCCACAGCTTCGGACCTGCCGCGCGTTCCCACTATCTGTTCCATTATGTCATATCCGGAACAGGCACTCTGAATGCGGATGATTCTTCCGGAAATACAAGAACCTACCAGATCAAAAGCGGACAGGGGTTCATGATCTTTCCCCAGCAGATCAATACCTATATTGCAGACCGGGATCTCCCATGGGAATATGTCTGGATCGAATTTGACGGCCTTCGCGTCAAAGAAGCCATCTCAATTGCCGGGCTTTCTCCCGACCGACCGATCTATCATGCCCATTCCCGGGACATCCGGGAGACCATGATGCAGGAAATGCTGTATATTGCACAGCACGGCGATATGACTCCCTTTCACCTCATGGGACACCTGTATCTTTTTCTGGACGCCCTGACCCGTTCCATCGCACCGGTCCGCCTCATCGCTTCCAAGCCCGGCAAACTCCGGGATTTCTATATCCACGAGGCTCTGGCTTTCATCGAACAGAATTTTCAAAACGATATCTCCGTGGAAGATATCGCAGATAACTGCGGCCTGAACCGGAGTTATTTCGGCAAAATCTTTAAGAATGCAGTCGGACGGACTCCGCAGGATTTTCTGCTGAATTACCGCATGACAAAGGCCGCCGAGCTTCTGAAGCTGACCCAGCTGTCCATCGGCGATATCGGCAAGGCCGTAGGCTATGACAACCAGCTCCATTTCTCCAGAGCCTTTAAAAATATATACCGTCTCTCACCGCGGACATGGCGCAACCAGAATCAGATGAATCTGCAGGCATGAAAAAGGCGCAGAGCCTGCCAAAGGGACAGACACTCTGCACCTTGCAGAGCCGTTATTCCATTTTCAGAGTTCTTACTTTCTCCGGATCCTCATAATTCTTGTGAACTCCGTCGTCATCGTAGAACCTGTATTCTGCACCCGGATATCCGATCAGTGTCAGATGTTCTGTATCCAGCGCTTCCACATATTCCGCAGCTGCTGCAAGAGGAATGCATCTGTCTCTGCGGATAAAGAGCGGCACCTCGTTCAGGGCAATCTCCACATAATGATGTCCGGCAGGCAGGATCTCTTCATACAGAGAGCCGTCCGGCAAAAATTTAACAAACTTCATCTCTTCCGGCAGATAGACATAACGCCCTTTTGCATTCTGGGTATACACAGGAGCGATCATGATCTCATCTCCCAGCATCAGCTGATCTTCCACCTGCAATGCGTGTGCGTCCTCCGGGTAGACAAATGCAGTCGGTTTAAAATACAGGTCATCATTCAACGCCGCCTTCATGTACTCGCTGTACAGATACGGGATCAGACGGTAGCGCACCTGGATCACATGGCAAAAGTCCGCCGGATCTCCAAACTGATAGCACTCCTGTTCTCTCGTTCCCATTGCCGAATGATTACGCATCAGCGGCGCAAACACGCCAAGCGCCATCCAGCGAAGCAAAAGGTCCCGCGTGGTATCCGATCCAAAACCGCCCAGATCCGCGCCGGTATACAAAAATCCGCACATATTCAGGGACGGCAGCATCTTCAGATTCAGCAGGATATGACTCCACCAGGACCGGTTGTCTCCGGTCCAGATACCGCCGTAGCGGTGCATCCCGATACAGGAGGAACGGGAGAACATGAGAAAACGTCTGTCCGGATCGATCCGCTCAAAAGCCTCTCCCGCCGCTCTTGTCATGTTAAAACCGAACAGATTGTGAACTCTGTCATGCCGGACCCGCTCTCCGTCTGCTGTCTGATGATAGAAAGACCGGTAGTCTCTGTCATTGTTTGACAGACCCATAACTGCATCCTTTACCTGAAAGAAGACAGAATGTTCCCCGCTGGCATCCTGGAAGAATTCCTTCACTGCCTCTTTTGCTTCCTGCACGCCCTTTGGTGTATAGAAGATCGCCGGCTCGTTCATATCGTTCCAGAAGCCCTCAATCCCCTGATCCGTCAGAATGCGGTATTTGTCTCCGAACCATTTTCTGGCCTCCGGATTCAGCACATCCGGAAAATGCGTCCATCCCGGCCACACAGCCGCCACAAAGTCGCTGCCGTCCTCCCGCTTGCAGAAGTAACCATGTTTCACTCCTTCTTCGTACACTTCATAGCCCGGTTCCACTTTTACCCCCGCGTCAATAATCGGAATCAGACGGATATGTTTTTCCTTCATCTCCCGGACAAATTCCGGGAAATCCGAAAACTCCTCTTCATTCAGGGTAAAATCTTTATACGCCTCCATATAGTCAATATCCATATAAATCATATCCAGAGGAATCTGATTTTCCCGGTAACCTTCCGCCACCTTCCGGAAGTCCTCCTTCGTGCGGTATCCCCAGCGGCTCTGCCCGAACCCGAACGCAAATTTCGGCGGGATATAGCTTCTGCCGATGAGTTTTCGGAACTGTTTTACAATATCATACGCATTCGCTCCGTCAATCACATACAGATACAGATCCGCCGCCTGACAGGAGACCGTCAGCTGATCCGGCCTGGTATATCCGATATCAAACGTCATCTTTGACGGATAGTCAAAAAACAGTCCGAACTTACGTTCTCCTGACACAACAATAAAATTGTGCGCACCGTACAAAGATCTCTTATCCTCCGTATGGTCCGGATCATCTGTACAGTCGCTGATGTAGCAGTAACCTCTCTTGTTCATCCCCCGGTTTGCCTCTCCCAGACCATAGACCACATCTTCTTCATCAAGCGCGCAGGCAAACCGGAAACCGTCCTCCATGCAGACCGTCCCATATGCCGGAGTGCCTTTCACCGCCTCCATCTCTGTTGCAACAGATTCTGTCTCAAACGGAATTCCATAGACATATTTTCTGATCATGATACCTTCCTCCTTCTTGGATTATCCTGTCCGAATTTTACTTTTCACACCCGCGTCGGGGCGTCCGGACCGCACGGACGTAAAGCTGAACTTACTGTTCAAACACCTGCTGGCTTTCAGCCCGTTATGGATATATATTTCTGGAAGACCCATGGAAGGGCGCCGGTCCTTAGGGCGCGTCTTTTGCGCCCTTAGTACCGCTGCTGCCCTTCATTAAGCGCAAGCGGGGTCTGGAAGGAATATATATCCATAACAGGCGTCCGAAGCAGGAGTGAGCAGTAACAAACGGACTTCTTTATATGAAAGTATATATACTTTTTCTTGTGAATACTTGCATTATTCTGTATAATAAATAACACAATCCTGATATTTCGCAGTATGTTACAGAAAGGAGTCTTCCCATGTATCCCGATCTGTCCCTGAAAGAGAATGTCATCCACGGCACCCGGGAGCATCCGGTCAGTGTCCTGCATTTTACAGCAGGAAAAGGAACTCCCTGGCCGGAACATTTCTTTGTAAAACGGCACTGGCATGACTATGTGGAAATTCTTCATATTGTAAAAGGAAATTACCTTGTGGAGATCAACCTGCAGGAGCACCTGCTGAAAGAAGGAGAGCTCTGCATCATGAACAGCGGAGAACCCCACCAGATCACCGGACTGGGAACAGACGCTGTCCATGATGCAATCCTGTTTGATCCCAGGATTCTTGATTTTTCCTGTGCAGATGAATGGGAGGAACGTTACATTGCACCTTTTCTGAAACAGATACTGATGTTCAAAAATATCCTGCACCCAGAGGATGCAGGATATAAAGAGATGCTGTCCGTATTTCAGGAAGCAGCCAAAGCCGGACTGCTAAAGAAGCCTGGATGGTATATCCCATGCAAACTTCGAATCCTGGAGTTTTTCGGTCTGGCTGTCGGTCATCAGATGCTTCTGCCTGCCGCAAAACTTTTGTCCGCCGCAGGCAGCCGCAAAATCGCCCGATACAAGACCATCGTCACCTATATGGAAAAGCACTATCAGGACCCTCTGTCTCTGCAGAAGCTCTCCGGTCTTGTCTCCTGCAACGACCAGTATCTGTGCCGTTTTTTCCGGGAGATCGCAGGGGTATCCCCCATCCGGTATCTGATCTCCTACCGGCTGGAACGGGCATGCTCTCTGCTGATCCATACCAGGCAGCCGGTCACGGACATTGCGCTGGAATGCGGCTTTGAAAATATCAGCTATTTTATCCGGAAATTTCGGGAAGAAAAGGGATGCACTCCCAAAGAATACCGCAGAACCCATGCACGGACTGCCGGTACTGCCGCAGAAGCAGAAAGCCTTACAGCAGCACCAGAAGCCCGGATGCAGGAAGAAGTACATACGTGAGCAGAAGAAAGTGCTCCGATGACATTTTTGATACAAGTCTGTCGCCCACCATACCGCAGACAGCACTCACCATGGTGGCGATGTTCAGGATCGCTTTGGCAGGCTCCAGGCCGATCAGCCGGATCGACACGGGCATGGCCAGCATCGCCCCGGCAAATCCGGTGATCACCTGGATCGTATTGGACAAAAGCACAGTCAAAAGAAAAAGCACAGAACACCACAGTTCTCCCATCCGCTTACCTCATAAACTGAATCATATTGTAAAGATTGATCAGGATCATCAGGATCATCAGTCCTACAAACAGCCGGTTCACTGTCCTTTCCTCCATTCGTTTATTGCATGCCCGGCCGCAGATCCCTCCCGCTATTCCACCCGATACCATAAGGAGCAGCACTCCTGTCTGGAACTTCGGCACGCTTCCGGTCACAATGGAGGAAGCAAGACTGGCAAGCTGTGAAAAAAAGATAATATACAGCGAATTTTCTGCTGCCGCTTTTGTCGACATGGAAAAAAAGTAGAACAGAACCACCAGGTTGACGGGACCTCCTCCGATCCCAAGAAAGGAGGACAGGATGCCAAGGAAGAGCCCGATCAGTGTGCAGGCCGCACTGTTTTGTACCCGGCAGGTCCGAATCCGTTCTTTTCGGAGCGTGTAAATCAGTGTCCCGACGGTCACGATCAGCAGACAGCACGCCTGAACGGCGCCCGCCTGATCCTTGTCCGGACTTATGGACAGCACCCAGGAGAACAGCTGTTTTCCTGCCAGGCCGCCTGCTGCCGCACCCAGGGCCAGCGGGAGCCCCACAGCGGTCTCCACATGACTCTCTCTGCTCATTCTGCTTTTGACGACGGAATACGTGGTCATGGACAGAACCGTACAACCGGACAGAAAGCTGATCACATTCACATCCAGAATACCAAAAGCATCCAGCACCGGTTTTATGATAACTCCGCCGCCAATCCCGCAGATGGCGCCCGTAGCAGAAGCCAGAAAACAGATGGCAAAAAATATCAGACAGATCATCTTTTGACTACCACCATTTGATCTGATCGGTCACATAATTCCGGATCCTGATAAAATCCGGCGCTGTGACATCTCTTGGCCTTGGAAGATCCACCTTTACCTCTTCTTTGATCTTTGCCGGCTTATTGGTCAGAATCAGCACCCGCTCTGCCAGATACACAGCTTCCTCAATATTGTGCGTAATAAATACAACCGTGGTGCCCATCTCCTTCCACAGCCGGACAACCTCATCCTCCAGATAAAAGCGGAGCTTGATATCCATCTGTCCGTATGGCTCATCCATCAAAAGCAGGTCCGGCTGCATGGCAAATGCGCGTCCAATAATGATACGCTGTGCGGTGGATACGGACAGCTGATGCGGATAACTGTTCCGGAATTCCTGAAGGCCCAGCAGGTTGATGATGTTCTCCACTCTCCGGTCGATCTCCTCTTTCGGAAGCTTCTTGATCTCCAGTCCGAACCGCAGATTTTTCTCCACCGTCAGCCAGGGCATGGAAGAAGGCTCCTGAAATACGACCGAAATGCTGTGCTTCTTCGGATCCGCCGGCTCCCCGTCAATATACAGTTCCCCCTTCGAAGGCATATAAATCCTTGTAAGCAGATTCAAAAAAGTGGTCTTTCCGCATCCGGTAGGTCCCACTACGCAGAGGAATTCGCCCTTTCTGATATCAAAGGACACATCGTCCAGCACATGCAGGTCACCGAAATATTTTGTCAGATGTTCCACACGGACCTTTGCTTCATCATGTTTATCCATCAATCCTACCTCCTGATTAAAGTGCAAGGTCGGTGTTTTCCGACACTTCTGAACGAATCTTCAAAAACTCCGTATCGGTCATGTTTCTCGGACGTGGAAGATTTTTCAGATCATAGATCTGCTTGACGGTCGCCGGACATTTGCTCAGAAGCACGATCCGGTCAGCCAGAAAGACGGCTTCCTCAATGTTGTTGGTCACAAAGATGATCGTCCGCTTTTCCTGCTCCCAGATGCGAAGGACTTCCTCCTCCATGGCATATCTGGTCTGCGCATCCAGCTGGCCGAACGGTTCATCCATCAACAGGATCTCCGGATTGTTCGTATAGGCCCTCGCAATCCCCACACGCTGTTTCATGCCCCCGGACAGTTCATGCGGATAGGAATTTTCAAAGCCGGTCAGCCCCACCAGATCGATGTACTTCTGCGCCGTCTTCCGGCGCTCGTCCTTCCTGACGCCCGCAATCTCCAGACCAAATTCCACATTGGCCATAACGGTCCGCCAGGGCATCAGATTCAGAGACTGGAACACCATGCCGATTCGCCGGTCACTTCCATGAATCTCTTCCCCGTCAAGCCGGATCTTTCCTCCTACCGGATGTTCCAGACCTGCGATCAGATTCATCAGAACCGTCTTTCCGCAGTGTCCCGGACCAAGAAGGACCAGAAACTCATTGTCATATATCTCAAAGGACACATTATCTACCGCATCCTTCACTCCATCTTTGACCACATAGCTCTGGCAGATATTTTCCAGTTTTAAAATGATTTTTTTCTTCTCGTCCATGGACAGATCATCCTTTCTGCAAATTGTGTGACGACAGCCAGGACCGCACCGACGATACCGATGGCCACCATACCGGTCAGTACCAGCGGCATGTCCAGAGAATCCATTCCTCTGGATATAAGAAATCCGATTCCTGCGTTTGCTCCCAGCATCTCAGCTGCCAGTACCACCATCCAGGCCGCGCTGGTGGAGGTTCGTACACCTGCAAAGATCGCATCCAGAGCGGACGGAATCGCAATCTTCAGAAGTCTCTGGCCCGGTGTGGCGTTAAACACCGTTCCCACATCCAGATACATCTTCTCCACATTGCTCATACCTGCCTGCACATTCACCACAATACTGGCAAGCGATCCGAAGATGACAATCAGCACTTTGGGAAATTCGCCGATTCCGAACCACAGGGTAATCAGCGGAATCCACGCCAGAGGAGGAACGGCACGGAACGCGTTGAACATGGGACCCAGAAGCGCCTTTGCCTTCGGATACCATCCGATCAGCACGCCGAATGCAATACCCACAGTCCAGTCAAACAGAAGCGCCAGACCGATCCTCCTTAAGCTGACCCCTACATGTCCGATCAGTGACAGCTTTTTCACAGGCTTTACAAATAACTGAATGGTTTTGTCCCACACGTCTGAAGGGGAGGGAAAACCGGAACCGCCGGACGAAGCCAGAAGCCACAGTCCGATCAGAAGAATGACAGAAACCGCCGGCAGGATCTTATATAAGATCTGCAGCTGTTTTTCCCGTATCTCGGCAGCGCTCAACATCGAATTATTCTTATTTGTCATAGTTTTTTCCACCCCAATACCGCATTTTCCAGAAGGTTGATCAGTGCCGAGATCAGAACGCCCAGGGCGCCGATGACGACGATCCCCATGATAACCAGGTCCACACGCCCGTAGGATCTCCCCATCAGAATCATGTAACCCAGGCCGCTGGACGCCGCCAGCATCTCCGCCGCCACCAGCGTTGCCCATGCATTTCCGATGGCAACCTTGATTCCCGCAAACGTCATGGTCATGGAAGACGGAATGCCGACTTTCCAGAAAACCGTGAAATAAGAAGCCCCGCAGGTCTTTCCTACATTTTTCAGCACTTCCTTCGTCTGTCTGATACCGGTATAGGAATTGATCAGACAGGGAACAAAAGCGGCAAAAAATACAATAAACGCTTTTGCCTGAAGCCCTACGCCCATCCATACAATGGTCAGCGGAATCCAGGATACCGGAGGAATGGGACGGATGATCTCAAAAATCGGACGGACAAAACGGTCAAATCCGCGGTACCATCCCATCAGCCATCCAAGCGGAATTCCGATCACGATCGCAAGACCGAAACCGCAGAGCGCAATCTCCAGACTGGACCATACATTGACCAGAAGAACCGCCCCGTCCGGGTTCGGATCTGTAAATTTCACCAGAAACAGCTGAAAAATCTCCAGAACATCACAGATCTTTTTCCGATCTACAACACCTGTCAAAGCCATGGCCTCCCAGATGACAAAGAACAGAAGTACGCCGCTGACGGACAGCATGGTATTCCGGAAAGTCTCCTGTCTCTTCTGATCCTGTACCCGTTTTACACGCTGTTCATTCGTGAGAACATTTGTCGTTTCGCTCAAAATCTACCCCCTACTTTCTTCCTGTAAAACAATGCCCTCCGGTCCGGATCTCCTTTTTGCCAAAACAGACCGGATTCCGGACCAGAAAACGTTCATCCAGACTCATGTGCCCGCCCCGGCGGGCCTGGTCTTATTTACCAAGCAGTTCTTTTGCCGCCAGCGCTACAGACGGGTCAATCCTCTGCTCATCCAGATAACGGGTACGGTCTTCGTTGGTGTATTTTCCTTCACTGATAAAGAAGTCGAGTCCAACCAGAATGTCCTTCTCTGCCTGCAGAAGGTCTCTGGAGGTATAAAGTCCCGCATCATCCGGACTGGTGTCCGTATACAGTGCAATCCACTCATCTACAGACGGTCCGCGGTACCATTCCATTGTACGCTGCGCAATGCCTTCATCGCAGAGGAAGCCTTCCTCATCACAGTGATCCAGATACCACTGCGCCGCCTGCGCCATGTTTTCATCCGATTCATAACACCATTCTGCCGCTTTATGAAATACGATGCATGCAGTCACGACCAGATCAAAATGCTCTTCCATCATCTCCTTTGTTGCAAAGGTTCCGCAGGGCATGCCGATGTTCAGCTGTCCGGAATCGGAGACACGCACATAGCCTGCATCTTCCGCGGAAAGAGCAATGGCGTTCCAGCATCCCAGCACATCGCCGGTACCGCCGTTAAATCCGGTCAGTGCGTTGGCATTATCCATATTGACGCTTTCCACGTCTGCAAGAGTCAGTCCCATATTGTTGAGATATTTCGCCAGAACCGCCTGTGCAGTTGTACCTGCCGGATAGACGCAGGTCGCACCTTTCCAGAGTTCCGGATTTTCCGGATCCTCTGCAATCGGGGAATCCCCGCGCGTAAAGATCGCCAGGTTCTCCTCATAATCCGTAATATCAATCAGGGAGAAATCATAACCATACAGACCGTTTGCCAGTCCGCCAAGGCCGCAGGAAGCCATATCCCACTCTGCGTTTGCCTCCATCATGGCCGGTCCGCCGGTAAAGCATATATACTCCACATCGATGTTCAGCGCATCAAACACACCCAGATTGTCGGCAAACAGGAACGGATAGGACAAAGGAGATCCGGTAAAGAATCCCAGCCGGAGCGTCTGGCGCTCTTCAAAAGGAGTCAGTCCCCAGGTCAGATCCTCTCCTGGCGCGTCTGCGTCGCCATCCGCTTCCCCCGAAGTGTCTTCCGATGTGCTCCCGCCGGATGCTGCAGGCTCTTCTGTCCTGTTTCCCCCGCAGGCTGCCAGTGACACAGACAGGGACAGAACCAGTAACAATGCGAGTGACTTTTTCATTTGAATACCTCTCTTTCTTTCTTAACTGTGCAGTATCTATCTACAGAACGTCTACGTTTTGTATTTTGATGAAACTTCCTGTCGTCATGCCCCGCAGCCGTTATAACCGTCGTAAGCTTCGTCTTTCATACACAGATGTACGGCGCTGAGTTTATACGTCTTCGGAAGCGCCAGGATATTCGGATTCGGTCCGACAAATTTCTTTTTTGCATCCTCCAGCGCCTCTTCAAAGGTGGCCCTTGTCTTCAGTCCCATGCTCCTTGCGATTCCCGGCTCCTGCGCGCCCACGATGTAGATGGCTGCCGTGTTCATCTCGGCAATATGCCCACAGGACATCATGGAAAAACCGTGAAACGGATGAAACGCATTGGCAAAGCGGTATTTGCGGATATACGCTTCATTCGTCGCAAAATACTCTCCGTAGCGGTTCATGTCCGGCAGGATATTCATATAATCATGCTGGAACATGTCGTGCAGCTCCCGCAGATAAGGCCATCTCTCATCATGGAAAAAACCGTTGCAGATGGAGGAACAGATGATAACGCAGTGATCACTCATGACTCTCCTGTGACGGATTACCTGTGCAGACAGCGCCTGCATCATCTGGATCGGATTGGTCCCCATGCCGTCTCCGTAATGAAAATTCTGCGGCATGCCGAATACCATCACGTCGTATTTTTTCTCCGCCCACGGAACATACGTTCTCTTATCTGCGACCTCCCAGGAAACCGGCATCATCTCTCTGGCATAGCCTGAGTAAATGGCAATCTGACGGGAGCAGGTATCCAGCACCGCATCGCAGCAGAAAAACTTCTTACCCATACATGTTTCCATGTGCATGCCGATCTCATCGAATTTTGTACGCATCAGACTGTGACCTGACACCGGCGTAAAATCCTTTCGGTGCATGACATCCGGCACATGATGAGTCGCGATGGAACGCCAGTGGGTTATACCTGTGGAACAGTGTTTATAACCGCCGGAATAGCCGCCGTATGGATTTCCCTGGGTATGTCCGATCAGAATCGCCACATCTGAATCGTATACATATTTATTCATGATGACCCGATCGCCCCGCTTTGTGCAGCCCAGGTCCACCAGATGATCGTAATCCTCGGAATCATGACTGGTGATCTGTCCGGTGTGATAAAATTCATTGAACAGTTCGTCACCCAGAATCTGTCTTGCCTCCGGCACCGTAGCCCGGGGGTGAAGACCGTTGGAGAAGATCAGAAGGATATCTTTTTTCTCCACACCGGCTGCATAGAGTTCTTCCAGTATCACCCTGATGGATACTTTCCGATGGGAAGTGGGCTGGCAGCCGCCCTTGACGATATCCGGAATGACGATGGTAACTTTGCTTCCTTTGTGCGCCAACTCTGACAGCGGCGGCATTCCGATCGGATTTCGAACAGATGTTCTTGTCGCTTCCATCAGGCTTTCCATGTCCTGGGGCAGGCACGGAGGATCCGGAACCGTCTCACCTGGGATAAATACATCCGTACTGTCCGGCAGTTCGGCGCACATCAGGCCATGTCCATACTCAAAATCAAGTTTCATATATCCTGTACTCCTTTTCTCCTTCAATTCTCCTGTGCCTGTCTACACAGTTTCTCATAGTGCCGGCTGAATACCTTGTACAGTGCGCTGGTATCCTGCATTCCCAGTCCTTCCGCATGAGCGATCTCGTTGTACAACTGTACGGTTCCCGCAATCACCGACGGCGCATCTGCATCCTTCGCCATCTGAAGACCCAGTTTTGCATCTTTGAGCAGAAGGTCCACCGTAAATGCCGGCGTATCGTATCCGTCTGTCACGATGCTTTTTCCCACTTCACGAAACAGTCCGCTGACCGTCGCCGCAGAGGAATCAGCCACCGTATCATAAAACACCTTCTTGTCAATCCCCACATGGTCGCAGATCGCCATGACCTCCGAGCTGATGGCATTGATGCAGGAGAACATCAGCTGGTTTAACAGCTTCAGGGCATTGCCGGCGCCGTGCCCGCCCACGGACACCGCATTGGCTGCAAAGGTCAGAAGCACCGGCATCACCTGATGAAGCGCTTCCGGATTCCCCCCTGTGGGAAGCATCCATTTACCGGTCGCAGAGGGACGTCCCAGAATCGGACAGTCGAGATAAGCTGCTCCGGTCTCCTCCACTCCTGCTGCATTGACTCTCGTCGTTGCCGGATCTACCGTACTTGTATCGATGACCACATGGTCCGAAGTCAGGCCTTCCTTCAGACCCTTTTCCCCGAACAGCACTTCCTGCAGCTGTGCCGGTCCCGGCAGAGACAGGAGGATCACAGAGGAACGCTCTGCAAGTTCTGCCGGTGTAGCCGCCGCTTCTGCACCCATCTCCTCTGCGCTCTTTGCTGCAGCCGGAAATTTATCATAGGCAACCACCTGGAAGCCCCTGTCCAGCAGGCTCTGGAGCATGCATCTGCCCATGCGGCCGCATCCGATCAGACCTGCTTTCTCAATCGGTTTGTTTGATCCTGTCCAGGATATCATAGAGTACTCCTCCTTCCGCGTCCTTCGGGACGTCGATCTTCAATAATTTGGACAACGTGGGAGCAACATCAATGATACGCGCAGCATATTTACGTTCATATTGTGAGACACCCGGTCCGACCATCAGCATACATGCATGCATGTCATGAAGGGTCGGCTCTGCCAGATGGACGCCTGTGAAGTTGCCGCACACAGCAGAATGATCCATATGATTTTCTTGTACCATCTCTTCGATCAGTTCCGGAAAATTCTTACAGAGGACTGCGGATTCATACAGTTCTCTGTTGGCGATCAGCCGCTCTGAACCGTCGCGGTATTTGACGGCCGAACGATAGATAAAGGGATGGGACATATAGCCCGGATTCCATGCATAGAGCACATCGCCTACCCGGTCAAATCCCGGTCCTTCGTAGATTCCCAGCCGTCCGGCTTCTTTTTTCTTCAGTGCATATGCCACCACATTTTCTCCCGTCTCGGGATTGCGCATGCTCATGAGACAGTTGATGATCTCTTCCTGCACCTTCTCATAGTCTTCCGGTTCCACGATTCCGTGGGGATCACGGCCTTTCAGATTGACAAAGATATGCGCATGGCACGGCTCCAGCGGATGGCATTTGGTATGCGCCCAGTCAATGGTCAGATTGGAGGGATCGTCAGTGGACAGATCCAGATTGTATTTCAGAAGCCCTGCACGGGACAGGTGCTCTTTGACAAACGGGTTCCAGTCCAGATGCGTCATGCCGTGATCCGAGATCAGCACCACATAGGTCTGCTCCAGATCCACCGCCTCCAGAATCCTTCCGATGTTTTCATCGACTCTGCGGTACGTTTCACGGATCATATGCCAGCAAAACGGCGCCGTCTTCTCGCTGTATACTCTGGATGCAGGTTCAATGCCTGCATAGAGCGCATGCTCGATATGATCGATGGTCCCTACCCAGGAGAAGGCAAAATCCCATTCCTTATGTTCCAGTACATATTTCGTCGCCCTACCCCACCAGTCCGCATGAAAATCCAGCTGCTCCAGATAGAGATCGGAATTCATCCAGCCGTCCATGAACGCCCAGGGATCGTCCACTTCCATATAAGTGCCTGCTGCCGCTTCCACCTCTTTACTCAAAGATGCCGGCACTGAATAGGGTTCTGCCATGTTGACGGCGCTCTGATAAAGCTTGAATTCCTTCCCGTCTTTACTGAGTTCCAGGATCTGGAAACGGAATCTTCCGTTTCTCTCATAATCCCTCGCCTGGAAACGCTTCGTGATCCACGGACCGTACTCTCCCATAGTAATGTCCGTAACCGCCTCCGCCGCGTTTTTACTCTCGGAAATCAGCATACGGTCATACCCTTCTTCTGCGGATGCGTACACCAGAACATGCATCTCATAACCTTCCACATAGGTCGGCGGCACCGTAATATCAAATTCCAGACACGGCTTTTTGCTGTCCGGAAGATTCGTCCATCCCTCTGCCGGACGGGTCTTCGTCTGTACCGCCCTCCCCGGGATCTGGTTGCAGTGCAGCAGCCTGTTGGAAAAACATGCGCTGGAAGACACATCCCACAGAGGCATGAAGAAATAACGAAACGGCGGATTTAAGGAACCTGCCAGCTGACATCCGTCTTCCTCAGAGATCATTCCCATGGGAAATGTCACCGGCCAGTTGATCAGCGCAACCTTTTTCCCCAAACGTTTGGCTACATCCCACATGGTTTCACAGAGCACTTCATTCCTGTCAAAAGACGTATGCCAGTGATCCAGGTCTTCCCCCGGATGTTTTACCATCAGACTTGGAACACCGTTGGTACCGGAGCCGGCTCCGCTGACGATGGCTGTCCACGCCGCTGCCGTCAAAGGCGGAAAGACAGTTTCCAGTCTGGAGAATATCCCCTGGCCCATGAGTTTTTCCGTATTCGGCATCACGCCTTCTGCCACGAACTTTTTTACCAGATCCGGCATCGCCGCATCCAAGCCCAAAAACAAAATCTTCTTATCCATGTACCCCTTTCCTCTCTTTTTTTGTGCGTTTTGTTATTCTTTACAACTATACACTAACATTGAACGGCATTTTTTACAACAACTTTTTACTCAAACGTTTGCTTTACCGGTTTTTTTGTTGTATAATATATATATTGTTTGGTATTTAACAAACAATCATATTATACATTTTGACAGGAGGCATTCTATGACCTTAAAAGACATCGCCAAAGAAGCCGGTGTTTCCGTCTCTACGGTATCCAGAGTCATCAACAATAAAGGCGCCAATGCAGCCAGCCAGGAAGTGCGGGAGCGCATCTGGGAAATCGTACGGCGCACAGGCTATGTACCCAATTACGCCGCTCAGAACCTGAAGCTGGGCAAAAACGAGAACATCGTATCCCGCCGCTCCCTCACCTGCCTGTTCGCCCGCACCCCCAGCGCACCCAACAACCCGTTTTTCTCTACCATTGCCAAAAGCGTCGAGACCGAAGCCTACAAATATAATTACTTTTTGAAGTCTTCTTTTACATCATTTAATATCAATGATATCGACAGCTACAAGATGCTCCAGGCATCCACCAACGGAATTGTGATTCTTGGGCGATGCGACCAGACCACACTGAAATACATTAAGAAATACTGCCATCACGTGATCTTCACCGGCCTCAATCCTCTGGACGCAAAATATGACCAGGTGATCTGCGACGGATACAGCGCCACAACCATGGCCATGGATTATCTCTATCAGCTGGGGCACCGCCATATCGGCTATGTAGGAGAAACCGGCTGTGAGAACCGTTACGATGGATACTGCGATTTTCTGCGGGAAAAGAACCTTCCTTTTGACAGTTCCTATGTAGCGTCCGAGCCGCTGACCTCCAATGGCGGCTATGACGGGGCCATGAAGCTTCTGAAGCAGCAGCCCCGGCTGACTGCCATGTTCTGCGGCGACGACATTGCAGCCATCGGCGTTCTGCGCGCCATCCAGGATTTTGGACTGAAGGTTCCAGAAGACATGTCCGTGATTGGCATTGACGACATTGAGACGGCTCAGTTTTTATCCCCCATGCTGACGACAATCCATGTCCCGATGGAAGAGATGGGGCAGCTGGCCGCCAAGATCCTGATCGACCGGATCGACGGAGGCCACACGCTTCCCATGAAAATCAATCTGCCTTTTTATCTCTCCAAAAGAGAAAGCTGCGCAAAACCGCGCAGCTCCACTTAAGACTTCATGAGTCCGGAGCAGGTCTCCCAGAACTCCGGACTCACGGCAGATTTTTCTGTGTTATTTGTTTCCCTTTTTACGGATCCGGCATTCGAAAATTGCCGGATAAGTATGATAAACGGCACAGGGATCAAAGCTCTTCGAGTACAGGAATTTAGTGCCGTTTATGCAGCAAAGCGTACCGCAGATGTAAAAACAGCTGTTCTGTTATAAGAATTACGCTGCAGACACCAAGAACGGTCCATGCATATCCGGCGGTTATGGACAGATTCCCGGCTGCAGCCTGTTTCATAAAAGGCAGAATCAACACCGCAGCCGCATACCAGCAGACCGGCGCTGCCGGTCTTATAACGGTTCCGCCGGCTTTCTTCCTGTTCAGGATCTTCTCCAAAACATGTTCCGCCAGACCATACAGAATCAGCAGTGATACAAAATACACGCCTGTCCCGATCATGGTATGAAGCCTTTCCGCTGTCAGCCGCCCTTCCTTTCCCGCAACCTGCCCAAGTACCCGGGGCAGATGAATCGACAGAAGGATCCGTATGCTGTTCACCAGCACGGTATATCCGTAAGCTGCCGCAGATGCAGACAGCGTCCAGACCATTCCCTGTTTTCGGCTGTTCATTCGATGAACAAAAGAGAAAATGAGCATTCCCATGGCAATGGTCAGAAACCGGATTCCCGCACAGGACGGCGCCACAACAAACCGGTACCTGTGGTTTACGTAACCACATCCTGCCAGATAGACAAAATCCATTCCGCTCAGAAATCTGACCAGCCGGACTACGGGCGTCAGAATCCACAGAAGCCCCTCGCAGTCCAATCTGCCATAATAATACCTGAGTCCCGGAACCATCATACACACAAACAGATACGACGGCCAGTGCTTTAAGAATTTCTGCATTTCTTTTTTCTCCTTCCTTTCCACGCACCTGCCAAAGCGGCAGCCGTCATGAGAAGGACCATAGCATCTTGCGGCTCCGCTCCCATCAGATAGCCTCCGATGGACAGACCGGATACCCCCCTGGGAAGCGGATTCGGCTGTTCCACATCCGTGCTCTCTCCTGTCTCGTTGCGGACCGTATCCAGCACCGCCACAAAGGAAGTATAGGGCGTCACCATACTGTAAGTAAGCCCGATGTCCGTAATCGCCGCTCTGGTCGTCTCATCTTCCCGGGCATAGCCGTATCCGGTCAGCGTGTCCACTTTTTTCCGGGCCCACAGATAACGAATCGCTCCATTTTCTTCCGAAGGCTCCGAATCCGATACGTCGATCTCCTGCACATACTCTGCTCCGCTCGTCTGCCCGGTGACACGGATCGTTCCTTCGGGCTCTCCCCGCCATTTTCCATACAGAACCACCGGCTTCTCTGCAAAAAGAACCGGAATCGCGGAAAGCTCTGTATCATATACTTCAAATCCCTCGCAGGACACCTGAATATCCGTTAAAAGCGGCGCTTCGACATAACTGCGGAACCGGTCCGCCGTCTCTTCTGCTTTTTCTTCCTCAGTCACCACAAACGCTTCTCCCATGCCTGCCTCTGCAATGCCTTCCATCAGCGAACGGTTGACGGAACTTCCAATCCCGAAGGAGAAAAAGCTGGTATTGTTCAGATTATCTCCGATCAGGCCGAAAACCTCCTCTTCATCGTAGATATATCCGTCTGTAATGACCACCACATTACGCGACGCCCCCTGCTGCTGAGGCGTATCCAGCGCACACTCCAGCGCCGCTGCAAGCTCTGTTCCTCCTCCGCCCTCCTGCATGTCTATCAGCGCCATGGCGCAGTCTGTATTTTCCTCCGTAGCTGCTACAGACTCCAGGGACATCTCTGACACGATATCCGAGAAAAGAAACAGATTGAAACTGTCCGTGCTCCGCAGATTTTTAACCATGGTCCGTATCAGCTCCTTTGCCGTATCCATCGGAAATCCGCTCATGGATCCGGATACATCCAGTACGAAAATATATTCCCGCGGCAGGATCTCCTTCGGCTCACAGCGCTCTGGCGGCTGTATGGTCAAAAGGAAAAAATTTTCTTCTTCTCCTTCATAAAGCATCAGTCCGGAATTTACCCGGTCTCCGGTCATCCGGTAATCCAGTATAAAATCCCGATCACCTGCAAAATCTTCCGGATTTGACAGTGTGATCTTCGCTTTTGAATCTTCCGTCTGCTCCACCTGTATCTCATGCGTGTCACAGGAAATCCCGCTTAAGGGCACGCCCGCAGACAGATTGACCGTAATGTTATAAGTGCTGTCCGGAGCAATCCCCTCTTCCAGATAAGGACTTTCCACCCAGCTGCCCTCCTCTGCCTGCGCTTCCTCCACCGTTCCTGCATAACGGGGACCAACCACCGTGGGAAAGACAAACTGGCTGACGCCTTCTGTCGTGCCGAGCAGTTCCGTATAATGCAGCTGAATACGGATCTGATCCCCCGGCATGATATTTGCCACATCCATGGTAAAGACATTGGACCGCTTCTCTTCCAGAAGCGACGCGCTCTTCCCCTCGCTTTTGGCCTCTTCGTATTCCTGCACCGCTTCTTCCTTTTCCCGGATCACAGCCGTCACCCGCTGATCCCCAATCTGCATTTCCATGCCATGGACGGATACTTTTGTGGAAGCCGGAAATACATAACTGGCATTGAGCGGATGCTCCCCCTCATTGGCATAAATCTGCGTCACATACGTCTCTGCGATCGTCCCGTTGATATCTGTCACCACTTCCGTGCCTTTCAGCGGCAGATGGTCAGTCTCCGGATCCGCTCCTTCTATAAAAAAATAAGGCGCAAGCGTCACATCTTCCTCTTCTCCCCCTGTCTCTGTCCCCGCACATACCACCGGACAGGAAACGAACAACATACAGATCGCCACAAAATAACTCAGCCACTTTTTCGTTTTCATCGTACACCTCTTTTTGTTCTTCTGAAATGATATTACTGCTCCAAATCATTACCGCTGCCTCCGCTGTTACAATATTTTTCATCCCCGTCCTGCTGCTTCCATACATCATTACATAAGTTTTGAAACGGCTGTTTCTGAAACAGACGGGTGAATCAAAAAGTTGTAAAGTGTGAAATGCTTTAGAAAAAGAATATAATATCCGGGCATCAGAACCACATCAGAAAATCATCAAAAATGCATCATTTTATACTGTCATGCTTCTGCCCCGTCCATTTGATTCCGCGAAAAATGCGTCTGCCTTTCTGTCCTGCCGGAAGAAAGAGCTGCGCAGGTACTGCGCAGCTCAGACTGAATCAGTTGATTTTTTTCACGGTAAGAACCGCACTGGCTCCGCTGCCAAGCGTGATCCCGACTGCGAGCAGCGCGGAAATTGCCATATCAATGACATCTCCTGCTGCCAGCGTCACAATTGTACTTCCGCTGAACAGGGAATTTACGCCTACTGACAGGGCACGGGAAACCGTCGCACTCGGAATATTTGTGCCATTAATCCGCACAGAACTGGTTACTGTAGTTCCCAAAGCCGCTGACATGGTAGTTCCGTAATTAATCTCATAGGTTCCTGGCGTAATGATCGTGATACTGTTGGCCGGCGTGTAAGTCACATCCAGAGACGGCATGGTCTGAGCCATCGGAATCTGCGTTGTTCCGCCAAGCGTCAGGTTCAGTGTCTGCGGAGCGGTATTGTACACCCCTCCAAAGGATGTCAGTCCGTTTGCAGGGCCAGTTGGACCGGTGGCTCCTGTCGCACCCGTAGCCCCGGTGGGACCGGCAACTCCAGTCGGGCCTGTGGCTCCAACAGTTCCGTCTGCCCCGGCCGGGCCGGTCGCTCCGGTCGGGCCCGTCGGGCCGGCAACTCCAGCAGCTCCGTCTGCGCCGGTGGCTCCCGTCGCTCCCGTCGGACCTATCGGGCCGGCGGCTCCAGCAGCTCCGTCTGCACCGGTCGCTCCTGTCGCTCCCGTCGGACCTGTCGGGCCGGCGGCTCCAGCAGCTCCGTCTGCGCCGGTGGCTCCCGTCGCTCCCGTCGGACCTGTCGGGCCGACAATTCCCTGCGGACCCTGCAGCCCCTGCGGACCCTGCGGTCCGGTTGGGCCGATCTCTCCTGTAGCTCCGGTCGCTCCCGTCGCTCCCGTCGGACCCGTGACCCCGGCGGTTCCCGTCGGTCCGGCCGGGCCCTGGATACCCTGTAAGCCCTGCGGACCCTCAGGACCGGTGGCTCCTGTGACTCCCGCTGCACCGGCTGCTCCCGTCGCACCGGTTGCTCCTGCCGGTCCGGCTGCTCCCGCCGGTCCGGTTGCTCCAGTCGCTCCCGTTGGGCCTGCCGGACCTTGGATGCCCTGTAAGCCTTGCGGACCCTGTGCTCCCGTTGGGCCGGTTACTCCGGCTGCTCCGGTCGGGCCGGTGGCTCCCGTGGCTCCTGTGGCGCCTGCAGCTCCGGTCGCTCCGGTTATTCCCGCCGGGCCCTCTGCCCCTGCAGGACCGGTGGCTCCGGTCGGTCCCTGTAAGCCCTGCAGACCCTGAGGACCAGTCGGGCCGGTCGCTCCCGTTGCTCCGGTCGCTCCGGCAGCACCCGGAAGCCCCTGAATTCCCTGAGGCCCCTGTGCTCCGGTCGGACCGGTCGGGCCCTGCGGTCCCTGCAAGCCCTGTGCCCCTGCGGCTCCCGTCGCTCCTGTGGTTCCCGTCACTCCTGTAGGACCGGTCGCTCCGGTCGGGCCCTGCGGACCCTGAATTCCCTGAGAACCCTGCGGCCCCTGCGGGCCGGTGGGACCAACTGCACCAGCGGGACCTGCCGGACCCTGCGCACCCGTCGCTCCGGTCGCACCCGTTGCTCCCGGCGCTCCTGCAGGCCCGGGAATTCCCTGAAGCCCCTGAGGTCCTTCCGGACCTATGGGACCCTGCGGACCCTGAGCACCCTGCGGACCCTCGATTCCTCCCGGTCCCATGGGCCCCTGCGGGCCAGTCGGGCCCGTATATCCTCTTGGTCCGGTCGGACCCGGACACCCTCTCGGCCCCATGGGACCGGTGGGACCCTGACAGCATCTGTTATTCTGCTGTCCCTGGCACCCGCAGGAATTGCCATCACAGTTTCTTCGAAAAAAATCCATACTCGTTAGTCTCCTTATTTAACTGTTTTCACTAGTTAGAGTATGCAGACTTTTCCATAGCGTTCTTATTCCATATTACGAAAATATTCTTCATTTTTCCTGTATTCTCTTCCATAGGGTTTATATTTCCCCGCCATTTTATGACACTCATATGCTTTTTTCTTCTCTCCCATGCGATCATAACAGACACTCAGCTGGATACATGGGACATAACCATAGCATTCCTCCTGAACAAATCCCCCTGCCGTTTTCTTTGGTGCATGAAGCGCCGCCTCATACCAGAATGCCGCCTGCTCCCAGTTCTGCCGGTCCGCAAAATGCTTCCCGATCTCACAGCACAGCTCACCTCCCGGCGTCCGGTACCGCAATCCCCGGTATAAATAAGAAAGGGCTTTCTCTTCCCTGCCAAGAGCATACAGACAATATGCTGTGAATCTGCAGGCATCCACCTGATTTTCACAGAACGCGTCTTTCTGCTCCAAAAAAAACAGGAAGCAGCCCACTGCCTCCTCGTATCTTCTGTGATAATACAGTTCTCTTGCATAGTAAAACAGATCCCTTGCATGAAACGGCTCTCCCGCCTCCTTCATATCCTCGTAGATCCGCAGGTTCCGATGCCCATAGGAAGTCTTCCGGCTGTGATGCTCGATGCGCAGCGCCAGCCGCTCCACCTTTCCGGACACAGGCACCGCCTCATGAACACGGCCTTCCCAGCGGAATCCCCGTTTCCTCTTCAGCAGACGTTCCCGCTCATAGCAGAAAGTCACTCTTCCTTCCTCATCAAATCCGGCCGCATAGTCCATCATAACCACATCCGCCGTACCGTCTGCCTGCGCCTTCCAGAAGAGAAGTTTCTCCTGTCCCTTTTCTTCCAGTATGTCATCCGCATCCAGCCACATGCAGTAATCCATCTCTGCTTTGGAAAACGCCTCGTTGCGGGCTGCCGAAAAATCATTCACCCATTCAAAATCATATATTTTATCTGTGTACTCTGCTGCAATCTCTTTTGTCCGGTCTGAGGATCCCGTATCCACGATAATGATCTCATCCACCGCATCTTTCACAGAATCCAGACACCGCCCCAGCACCGCTTCCTCATTCTTTACGATCATACACAGGCTGATCGTGACCATAGTTACATCCTGCCTTTTTATGTTTCTTTTATTTTATGCCTGCTGGCGGGTTCTGCTATCCTTTTCATTCCCATACATATGTATTTAATTTCATTTTCACATCGTCCCCAAGCTCATTATTTATATACCCATGATAATACACATCCTGCTCCTTCTGAAAGGAATAATACTTTCCCCTATACATTCCATACAGTCTTCCCTTGTACTCCACTGCCCGATCCAACAGCCGCTGCGCCTCATCATCATCCAGGTCCATAGGACTTGCTGTCTTCCCTTTTCCATATGAATTCCAACGCTCTTTTTTGTGTTTCCCACTGTTCGCATGATAGATTCTTTTCCCAAGAATCTGCCGATGTTCCAGAATATGTTCATCTCTTCCTATATTTTTCAGGCTGACCTGTTCCGATCCAATTTTCCCCCATATACTGCTTTTCGAAAAAATTTCTGATGACATCAGACTGATCACTGCTTCATTTCTCGCCACAGAACAGGCTCGTGATTCCTTCCCATCACAAACAAATGTTTCTTCTGGTATCTCTTCCGATGATTCTCTGTTCAATAATACAGAGAGCAGGTACCCGCGCTCTTCCCGCGGCAGCACCTGCTGCAATAACTTCATAAAAGAGCATCCAGGTGCTATTTCATACTGAACATTGATTTTGTCCACCAGGATCAGTTTTTCCACGTTCTTCAGCCTGCCGCTTTCCATTTCATGGCATATTCTGATGAAATCCATACATCGGCTCAAAGCTTCCTCCTGTGAATAGATCATATATTGAAAAGACAGATCATTCACAATCACTTTCATATTACACCTTCTTTCGCACATCAGAGCTTCAGGAACCTGCTGCATTTCAAAGCAATTCCATCAGGGCATTGTCCCACTCATCCAAAAAACCATCCGGCCACTCGCTGATTCTTCCATCACTGCGCATTTTTGGATTTTTGACTTTATGTTTAAAATCATCGCTGTCTTTATAAAAATAAAGCAGGTTCGTTTCTTCTGCTGATATCTTTCCATTTTTTACAGCCAGCCTGATCCCGTTCAAAATATGATCACTGTGTGTTTCCAGTATAATCTGAGCATTCCGGGAACCAGACGCAGCAATCAGCTCTCCCAGTTTTCTCTGACCTCGAGGATGAATATGAGCCTCCGGATTTTCCAGAATAATCAAATCCCCTTCCTTTGCTGACAATAAAGAAATCACAATTGGAAGTACATACGTAATTCCGAAACCAACATTCACACTTTTATATGAATTTGTCTTATTCCGACCTTCAATATATTCATAACGAACCTCTGATTTTCTCAATTGATGGTCAACTTTGATCAGCGGAGAGACACCTGGAGATATCATATCCATCCACATCCTCACCTGATTTGCAAGAGATATCCCAAGCTTATCAGAAATGATCACTGCATGGTTCCTGACATCTTCACTTCCATACTGGCTCAGATACTGAAAAGCATATTCTCCTGTTCTGTCAAATTCCCGATTCTTTAAATCCTGATCATTTGTTATCCCATACAGTTCCTGGGGCTTAATCCGATATGCAGAAAGATAAACAAACTGATTTCCAAAGACTGATAACTTCTCATCCATCTTATCCTGACCTTTTTCTATCGGCTGAACATCCTCCTCCGGACGATATCCAAAGGAAAAAGAACAGTTTTTCCCATACTCCTGAACAGCAATCCCGATCTCATCATTCAATGGTTTCTCGTACAAAAGATCCTGACCGTTTCCGAGGTTTACATAAGGTCCGTTTAAATATAACCCCTTTTTTCCTCCGTCCGCCAGATAGGACTGACGCAAAAGCAGCAGACTTTGAATCACTGTGGATTTTCCCATTCCGTTAATGCCGGCCAGAACATTTACCTGTCTTAAAGGAACTTCTACGTTTTCAAAACATTTAAAATTAACCAGTTCAATTTTTTCTATCATAAAAACTCCTTTAACATCTTCTGAGTCATTCTCACTCTTTTCCGATAAGAATACGGGTCTCCTGCCTTTAATGCAACCACAAATTCTCTGTTTTGCAGCAGTTGTTGAAATCTTTCCAGAAATTCCTGCTTCCGTACCACAATTTGATCCAGAGCTTCATCCCGCATATCATAGAAACAGATCGACCATAATTCAAACAACGCTTTATTGACAGGACCTCTCCGCCATTCCTCATTATATTTTCGAAAAGTATATTTTCCAAAAACAGCATACACATATCTCATGACACGTTTAAAATTATTCTCAATTTCATTCAGTTCTTCTTTCGTATAAGTATCTACAAACTTCAATCCTTTTATCAGAAAATTATCAATATTCCCTTTGTATTCTTTCTGATAATCCAACTGTGTAAAAGCAATAAACCTGGTAACATATTCTCGGTCCAGCATCCGTTCAGATCTGATCCGATATTGAGTTGCTTCAAGAAATTCACTGCTGCCAGCCAGCTTTTCAGCAAGTTTCAGCGCCTTTCCGTTATATAATGCCTGACGGATCTCCTGATCGCTTAACTGAAGTCCCCCTGTATTGATCCTCTGGAAAATATTGAATACTACCTCATCCGGAGTCCCTTTTTCTACAGTATACACGATAATTGATGACTCTTTTATCCTCCGCACATATTGTCTTGGCAGTTCATCAAAATCCATACCATTAAACTCTGATAAGTACTGCAGCTTTTCAAATTTTCTTTTTATTTTTCTCCCATTGCCATCATCTTCTCCGATCAAATAATTTTTAAATGCTGTCAGTCTCTGCAGACCATCAATCACTACCCACTTATCTTCTTTTGAAGCATCAAAATAAAAAGCTGGGAGCGGTATCTTCAGCATTAAAGATTCGATCAGTTTACTTTGCTGTTCGTCTGTCCACAATCCTCCTCTTCGCTGGAAATCAGGCTGTAAATTTATTTCATTATATTTCAGCCTTTCCATAAGATTATAAACATTCATGGATTTTTGTCCGATATTAACATCTGCCGGAATAAATTTCTCCGGTTCTCCTGCATCCGCCTCATATGTCTCGTCTCTTTCATAAGACTCAATCACAATTCCGGCTGTTTCAAGTTCATATACCATCTGAGCCAGATATTTATCGTCTATGTCATTCCATTCTTCTTTTAAAATATCAGCAATTATGGTATAGCTGACAGCACTGTCGTGCGTCTTTGCCCATTGTATAATCTGTTTTTTTAATTTTTTCAGACGATTGTCCATGGCTCATATATCCCTCACTCATATGATCAATACTGTATTTTAATTATAATCAGAATAACAATAAAAATCAATTCGAAATCTGCCGCTCACTGCCTTCATCCCCTCCACCCAGTCGGATGCTCCCTCACCAGCCGCCGGACCTTCCGGATCTCATCCGGTATCCGAATCCTTCTCGGACACTGATCCATACAGGGCATCTTTTCGCATTCCCGACAGTACTGCACGCTCTTTTCGATTCCCAGATCCAGCTTGCGAAGCGCCCAGTATTCCTTTCCAAGAAAATAATACTGGTACTGCCGGAACAGTGTATGGATCTCCGTCCCGTACGGACAGACACACCTCTGGCACCGGTCGCAGGGAATCGGTTCATAATCCTTCTCCAATGCGGACAGCACCTCTTCAAAGGAAGGAAGCCCTCCCTGTTCCTTGACCGGGTCCCATCCCATGGCTGCCTTTGCCTGCTCTGTCGTACCGATTCCGATGAGTGCACTGGAGACCGGATAAGACAGTACGGACCGGATCAGCGTCCGGACCGGAAAAAAAGCAGGAAGGATCCCTGCCGCATATACTTTGTTTACCAGAAATCCCTTAAAACCAAACTTATGTTCTCTGCGCAGCCGGTCCAGCATCCCGCGCTCCAGAAGATTTCCGCTTCCCTGCAGCACATCCACCCGGGAATCCTCCGCTCCCCGAAGCAGAATATCATAATAGTGGGAGGCAATTCCCGCAAAACGGATCCTGCCTTCCGCCTTCAGCTCCGTAAGCACATCCAGTGCACCGCCTTTCTGGAACACTTCCTCTTCATGATCTGCATCTACCTGATGAACAAAATAGATATCCGGACAGGTTCCCAGATGTTCGCAGGACATCTCCACCGCCTGATACATCCCGTTTCCGTCAAAGAAACGGGCCTTGTCCGAGATGACCAGTCTCTCTCTTCCGACACGTTCTGCAAACAGCCCAAGCTTATACTCCGCATCGCCGTATTCCGGAATGATGGCCGTATCATACAGGTTGCAGCCCAGCCGGAAGGCATACTCCATCACAGCCAGAGCCTCTTCCTCATTCAGGTCATAATAATCCGGCAGGACCGGGACGCTTCCCTGCAGAATCGGAATGGTTCCAAATCCAATCTCTGATACGGTCAGTCCCGTATCTCCAAGCTTTCGATATCGCATGCTCTTCTCCTGATCTGGTCTTACATCTGAGAGCCTGTATCCCGTTTTTTATCCACCCAGTCCACAGCAGCTGATCCGTTCTTCCTATATGCCATTCTGCCGCAGCCCTCAAACGCCCGTTCTTCTGTCGTCACTCCCTCCGGCGCCCAAACCTGCCGAAGCTCCCTGCAAAATGCAAAGGCCTCCCGTCCGATTCGCTTCAAAGTCGACGGCAGCCTTACATACTTCAGGCTGTGGCAGCGGTAAAACGCTCTCTCCGGGATCTCTTCCAGTCCTTCCGGCAGCAGAATCTCCTCCAGCGACATACAGTGTTCAAAGGCCCTGCTGCCCAGACGGCAGAATACTTCCGACAGTTCTGCTCTTTGCAGCACGCCGCAGCCGGAAAATGCCTGTGCCCCGATCTCCTCCACGCCGTCTGCACCCCGCACCTCCCGAAGCCATCTGCAGCCGGCAAAGGCCCGTTTTCCGATCTTCTTTACCGTCTCCGGAAACTCAATCTCCGTCAGCAGATTGCCGTCCTCAAAAGCGCTGTCTCCGATGGCCGTAATCCCATGGGCAAGCCGCAGCCTGGAAATATTCCCAGTGCATTCCATCAGTACGCCGTCCGGATCCGTCTTAAAGCAGTTCATGCTGTCCAGCGCGGCCTGCCCTGCCGGAGGCGGCAGCTTCCGTTCTCTGTCAGAAAGTCCCGCAAACTGTACGCAGGATCCGTCCGCCAGTTCCATTTCCCGCAGATAAATGCAGTTTCGAAACGCATATTCTTCTACCCGTACCCGTTCGGACAGAAAACGGATCTTCCGGATGTCCAGCCCGCCGGCAAACGCCCAGCCGCAGACCAGCCGCACATCCCCCGGCACAGTCACTTCTCCCGCGCAGCCGGAACCGTCCAGAAGCATGCGGTTTACCACCACCAGAGGATCCTTTTCCCGCTGCTGCAAGAGCCACTTTGTCCCATGAAACGCTCTGGCGCCAATATACTCCACACTTTTGGGAATCTCCACTTCCTCCAGCATCAGCACATCCCGGAACACTTCTGCTTCGATCCGGCGGATCCCTTCCGGAATCTTAAGGAAACGCCCTGCACCCCGGTATCCGCAGAGCTTCGTCTCTTCTTCCACCGCAAAACAGCTGAATGCGCTGTGAAACAAAAGTCTCGCCGTCTCCGGAAGCCTTTCCGAACAGATGTCTGCATAAGCATGAAATTCCCATGTCTCTCCCCGGCAGACAATTCTCCGAAGGGAGGTACAGCCGCAAAGAGCATATTCATACAGATGAATCGTCCCTTTTTCTCCCGTCAGCACGATCTCTTCCAGCCTTCCGCAGTCCTCCAGGGCATGCGCCTCCAGACATGCCTCATCTCTGAATTCCATGGAAGTCAGACGGTCGCATCCTGCAAAGGCATAAGACCGTACCACATGGACAACGCCGCTGGAAACCTGCTTGAGCGCCCTGCATCCGCTGAAGCAGTGAGACAGAACTGCTTTTGCCCGTTCAAAACGGCATGTCTCAAGCTCCCTGCAGTTTTCGAACAAACGTTCTGAAAGCATGGACAGATTCAGGATAACTGCTTCTTTCAGCGAGATACATCCGGCAAAAGCCGCCTTCCCCGCCTGCCAGGCAGCAGTCTCAACCCTCTGAAGACGGATGCATTTTTCAAAAGCGCGCCGTTCGATCCGCCGCAGCCCTTCCGGAAAATCCACCTCCAGAAGCCCGCTGCAGCCATAAAAGGCGCCTTCTCCGATCCACTGCAGGCTTTCCGGCAGCCGGACTTTTGTGATCTCATGATTGCCGGCAAAGGCATAGGGGGCGATACCGCTCACTCCCTCCGGCAGGAAGATTTCTCCGCTGCCGCCGCCCGCAAGAAGAATTCCGCCGAAGACTGCTGCCCCGCCTTCTCTTCCCGTCAGATATCCGGTGTCCTCAAATGCCCGCTCACCGATCCATATCCCGTTCTTATGGTCCAAAACGCCCGGTTCCAGCATCCGGCAGCCCGCAAAGGCTTCCTTTCCGATCTGCTCAGCATGATCCAGCCGGACTTTCTGAAGCTTTTGGCACCGGTAAAAGGCCCGCTCACCAATAAAACGCCATGGAACCATTCCCGCTCCCGATTCCCGTACCGTCTCCAGTTCTGTGCATCCGGAAAACACCTCCGCCTCCAGACGCTCCATACCGGGCGGCAGCCACACCCGTCTGAGATTTGTGCATCCTTTCCATGCCCCGGGACCGATCCACCGGATCCGGTCCGGCAGATACACTTCCGTTATGCTGTCATTGCCGTAAAAAGCGCCTCCTGCAATGATCTCGGTCGAAGGGTCCAGACATACCGTGCCTTTCAGATTCCGCCCGTCCCAGAAAATACGTTCCTTTGTATCCGGTTCTTCCGGCTTTGCCTGCCTCTGTGTCCATCGGACCAGGAAGGGCGTCTTCTCCAGCGCAAATTTTCCGACGGACATCAAAGACTCCGGCACCGACACCCGTTCCAGGGCGGTGCAGCCATATGCCAGTTTGTCCGGAATATGCAGCAGCCCTTCCTCCAGTATCAGTGTCTTAAGCCTTATGCATCCGCCAAACACATCGGCTCCATACATTCTTCCGGTTCCGCCGATCTGCGCCCTTCTGACACCGCTTCCGGCAAATGCCAGACTTCCCACACATTCCGTATGAACCGGGAGCCTGACCTCCTTCAGTCCGCTGCACCGGTAAAATGCCATCTTTCCGATCCCCCGCAGGCTGTCCGGAAAGGCAATCTGTCTTAAGGATATGCAGCCGTAAAAAGCGCTTTCCTCGATCTCACAAAAGCCGTCCGGCAGGCACACTTCCCGAAGCGTCACACAATGACGGAACGTCCGTTCCTCTATCCGCCTGACCCCCATGGGAAGATGCATCCGGATCAGCTTGACGCAGTTTTCAAACGCTCCCGGTCCGATCCGCTCCAGCCCGTCCGGCAGCAGGATCGTCTGAAGCAGCAGACAGTCCCGGAAGGCTTCCGCACCGATCTGACAAACGCTGTCCGGCAGAAGCACCCGGTCGATGGCCTCGTTGCCTGCAAAAGCCTCCTCTGCAATCCGCGTGATCCCCTCCGGAACCGCCACGCGGGATTCCGAACCGAGGTATTTCAGCAGAATCGTCCCGCTGATCCGGAAATTTCCCATGACCTGCCGGTAGATACTGCGGACTGTCTCCGGTACGTCTGTTTCGCCCAGACCTGCCAGACCCTCAAACACATATTCCTTTTTGCCGCAGGTACGGACCGTCTTCAGGGAAGTACAGTTTTTGAATGCGTCCTCGTGAATCCGGACCGGATCTCCGTCAAAAACCACCGTCTCCAGATTGATGCAGTTTCGAAAAGCCCGGCTTCCAATCTCCTTTAAGGACTTCGGAAGTTTTACGGAAAGGATGCCCCGTTTGTCAAAAAAGCAGCTCTTTCCCAGCGTCTCAATCCCCTCCGGAATCTCCACATGCTTCAGATTGGTCAGAAAACGGATCAATGTCCTGCCTTCCAGATCCATCATCCGCAGGATGTCCACTGCAATCAGCCGTACCAGTTCCGGTACCGGCTGCTCTCCCGCCACCGCCTCCACGGCATTGGGGATCACACAGCAGTTCCCTCCGGAAAATGCGATCTCACAGAGCTTCCCGCATCCGGTGAACACGTCACAGATGCAGTCTTTCTGCAGCGCATCCGATATCTCGATCTTCCGGAGCAGCACGTCATTGACAAAGACCTGTCTGCCCAGCCGTTTCACGCCCGGCATCCGAACCTCTGTAAGACTGTCGCAGTACAGAAACGTACAGTCTGCAAGCTCTTCCACGGACAGCGGCAGGCTCACCCGCTTCAGCCCATGGCAGCGGTGAAACGCATAAGCGCCGATTCTGGACACCTGATCCGGAATCTGCACCTCTTCCAGTTTCCGGCAGCCTTTAAACGCATTTTCTCCGATGGTCCGAAGTGATTCCGGAAGTATTACTTTTTTCAGAGATACACATGCCTTGAACGCACCGTCCCCGATGGCATGTACCTGTTCCGGAACGGTAACGGTCTCGTCCCGTCCGGTGTATGAGATCAGCACTCCTTCTTCTGTCTGAAAACATCCCGTCATACTCCTGCTCCCGTCCTTTCCACTTCACGGTCCGTATCCCCGTCGCCCGCAAGGAACATATGTTCCGTGCAGGTCCAGAACCTTCTGTTTTTTCTCTACGATAGAAAGATCCGCTCCAGCACTTCCTGAAGTTCCTCCAGACTGCCGCTTTTGTACAGATATTCCTTATACCGTTTTGTCCCCTTTCGCTTCTTCATCATGTAGGAAGCCAGCTTCCGCATATAGGTAAGCGTAAACGTCTCATCATAATACCGGCTGGTCAGTGCAAGCTGCTCCGTCACAATCTGAAACGCTGTTTTTTCACACGGTCTGCCGGTCAGCTCGCTGAAGATCCATGGATGCTCCAGCGCATAGCGTGCCGGCATCACGCCGTCCGCTCCCGTCCGGTCCATCATCCGCTCTGCATCCTCCACGGAACAGATCCCGCCATTGGCGATCACCGGAATCGACACCGCCGCCTTTGCCTGCTCAATCTCTTCATAATATGGCTCTCCATCATACATCATGCTCCGGCTTCGCCCGTGGATGGAGATCAGATCCGCTCCGGACGCTTCGCACATCCGGGCAAATTCCGCCGTAAACATGGCGTCCTCCCGGATTCCGGTCCGAAATTTTACCGATACCGGTTTTCCGCTTTTCTTACAGCCCCGGATGATCGCCGATGCCCGCTTCGGATCCAGCATCAGGGCACTTCCTTCGCCGCTCTTAAACACATTCGGCACCGGACATCCCATATTGATGTCTATTATGTCAAAATCTTTCAGCAGCTCACCGGCTGCCATCTGCTCCATCACTGCCGGAATCCCGCCCAGAAGCTGCACCGCCCGGATCTTCTCCTCCTTCGTGGTAAACAGGAGCTTCTTTGTCGCCCGGTCTTTATATTTCAGCGCATTGGCGCTGACCATCTCCGTAAAACACAGACCCGCTCCCATCTCATACGCCAGCATACGAAACGGATAGCAGGTATACCCGGCAAGGGGCGCCATAAACACATTGGAGGGCAGAAGCAGGCTGCCCAGTCGAATCTTTCTGATCTCCATCGCATCCCACTCCTGCCCTCTGTAAATTCCTGTCCTGTCAACGTTTTACAGAAAACTCTCCGGTTTTTCATCTTCAGATATGAAAAAAGAGCGGCCAGCAACCTGAGCGCTCCATAACCTGCCTGTTTCTGCATCTTCTGACAAAAAAATCGGGGTAACAGGATTCGAACCTGCGACCTCACGGCCCCCAGCCGTGCGCTCTAGCCAAACTGAGCCATACCCCGATAACGCTGATTATTATACCGTATTCATCCGGAAAATGCAATAGGAAATGCAAAACTTTTCAAACAGAATTATTTTGAACTTTTATTGAACTTTCTATTGAACTTTTTGTTTTCGCATGCTATACTGAATTGAACTTCAGGAAACAAAATTGAACTTATACAGGAGATTGCCATGCCAGACAAAACATTTGCAGAAAGACTGCGGGATTCCATGGTGCGCCAGAATATCAAACAGGTTGATCTGATCCGGATCGCCGCCGAACAGGGGGTCAAACTTGGAAAAAGCCATGTAAGCCAGTATGTAAGCGGTAAGACTGTTCCCCGGCCGGATATGATCCGCTTCCTGGCAGAAGCTCTGCAGGTAGACGAATTATGGCTGGGCGGCGACGGCGCAGCCGCCGGCAGCGACGCCGATGCGGCGTCTGCCGAACCATCCGGAAGCCATCCGGAAGATGTGGAGATAAAAGTATCAGGAGGAAAAACCATGCGGGAATTTAAGAAATCATCAAAACTGGACAATGTATTATATGACGTCAGAGGCCCTGTAGTCGAAGAAGCCCTTCGAATGGAAGAAGCCGGAACCCATGTGCTGAAGCTCAACATCGGAAATCCGGCCCCCTTCGGCTTCCGCACACCGGACGAAGTCATCTATGACATGCGTCAGCAGCTGACGGAATGCGAGGGATATTCAGATGCCAGAGGACTTTTTTCTGCCAGAAAAGCAATCATGCAGTATGCACAGCTGAAGAACATACCGAATGTATCCATCGGAGATATCTACACCGGAAACGGCGTCAGTGAACTGATCAATATCTGCATGTCCGCTCTGCTTGATGACGGAGACGAGATTCTGATTCCCGCTCCGGATTATCCGCTCTGGACAGCCTGCGCAACTCTCTCAGGAGGAAAAGCGGTTCATTATATCTGCGACGAGCAGGCGGACTGGTATCCGGATATCGACGACATCCGAAAAAAAATCAACGACCGCACAAAGGCCATCGTTCTTATCAATCCGAACAATCCTACCGGGGCGCTGTATCCGAAAGAAATCCTGCAGCAGATCGTTGACATCGCAAGAGAACATCAGCTCATTATCTTTTCAGATGAGATCTATGACCGGCTGGTCATGGACGGAGAAGAACACATTTCCATCGCTTCTCTCGCTCCTGATCTGTTCTGCGTGACGTTCAGCGGACTGTCCAAATCCCATATGATCGCAGGCTTCCGCATCGGCTGGATGATCTTAAGCGGCAACAAGGATATGGCAAAAGACTATATCGAAGGACTCAACATGCTTTCAAATATGCGGCTCTGTTCCAATGTACCGGCTCAGTCTATCGTGCAGACCTCCCTGGGCGGACACCAGAGTGTAAATGACTATATTATCCCCGGCGGCAGGATCTATGAACAGCGGGAATATATCTATAAAGCACTGGTTGACATTCCGGGAATCAGCGTCGTAAAACCCAAAGCGGCTTTTTACATTTTCCCGAAGCTGGATGTGAAGAAATTCAATATTCTGGATGACGAAAGATTCGCTCTGGATCTGTTAAAACAGAAAAAACTTCTGATCGTCCATGGAAGCGGCTTCAACTGGAAGGAACCGGATCACTTCCGTATCGTGTACCTGCCCCGTGTGGAGGTTCTGGAAGATGCCATGGATAAGCTTTCCTCTTTCCTGGCCGGATACCACCAGTAACAGACAGTCGTCCAAAATTACCGGAACAAAACACGAAGGGTCTGCAGATTTAGTCTGCAGACCCTTCGTGTTTCCGGCCTTTCAAACATTCCGTCATCCTTTCAAAGAATTATTCTGTACATATGCAGGCACCGACAGATCCATCCTCAACAATTCCTTAAAATTATTCACATACCAGTCGCTGTGTCTTCTGACGGTCTCCTGATCCGGTTCCGAGCTTTCATACACACCGATGGTCAGAAATCCTGCTTCCTTTGCAGTCTTCAGCGCAAACGCCGCATCTTCCGCCACCACGCACCCAGACACAGAGGTCCCGAACTTTTCCGCTGCCAGCTCGTAGACTGCCGGACTGGTCTTCCCGGCTCCCACCATCCCGCAGTCCACCATAAAATCAAAACAGGACAGCACACCGTTCCTCGCAAGCGCCGGTCTTCCAAGCTCCGCCGAGGAAGCAGTCGCCACGCACATGCGGACCCCCTGCTCCTTCAGATGGAAAAGATACTCTTTTACCCCCGGCTTCAGCGGGATATCCTCTGCATAATGTTTTCCGATCCTTGTACAAAGTTCCTGTACGATCTTCTCCGCCGGCTCTTTCAGTGAAAATTTTTCCTTCAGCCAGATGCCGGATTCCTGTATGGACATGGCAGACATCTCCTGATTCAGATCCGCCGTGGCTTCTATACCAAATACTCCCAGAAATTCCGGTACCAGGCGGTCCCAGTAAGGAATCGAATCCATCAGTGTCCCGTCCATGTCAAATATCGCAAATTGAAATTTCATCTTGTATCTCCATGTTTCCTTCTCTTCGCTGTCGATATATCCTGTGATCACTACGTTGGCCCCACAGAAAGTTTTTGAAAACTACACCCGGATCTTCGTCCCCTTCTGATCGCGTCCCGACAGCTTCAGCTTCTGAAGCGCAATTTCCTTTTCCTTATAGCTAATGACCTGTTCCGTTCCCTTTGCAAACAGCCAGGCTCCTGTCAGGCTGTCCGTATCCGAGAGCTTCATGGCGCGTACGCCCACCGCCGCTTTCTTCTTCTCCGGTATCTCGTCCGCACTAAAGCGCAGAAAATACCCTTCCTCCGACTGAAGCGCCAGCTGCATGTTCTCACCCAGAAGCTCCGTCAGCAGCACACGGTCGCCTTCATTTAATTTGATCGCCGCACTGGTCCTGGTCCGCACATCATATTCCCGGCCGCAGACCACCTTGCTCATTCCCTGCCTTGTCACAAAGAGCACTTTTCCGGCAAGCAGCATCTCCATGCTGACCACGCAGATCATCTGTTCCTGGCTGCTGTCAAAGTTGCTGTAATTATCAACCGGAAATGCCTTGTCCCGGAATTTTCCAAAAGGCAGGTCCAGCACTTTCACCGTATGCATCTTCCCGCTGTCTGCAAAGATGCAGATACGGTCTGTATTTTTGCAGAGGATCACATGGCGGCTCTCACTGTCCGCCGCTTCTCTGTTCCGCTCATAAGTAGGCACATCGACGGTCCGGCAGTATCCAAAACGGTCCATCAGGAACACCACCGGCATCTCCTCCACTTTCTTCTCCACGAAGACAGCTTCTTTGCCGTTCTCGATGACGGTCTTCCTGGGCGCCGCATATGCTTTTTTGAACCGGTCCAGCTCTTTGATGATGACTTTCGCCATCTCACTGTAATTATTCAGAATCTCCGAATAGCGGGCGATGTTTTTCATGGTGGCGTCGTGCTCTTTCATCAGCGCCTGAATCTCCAGTCCGATCAGGCGGTAGAGCCGCATCTCCAGAATTGCCGTGGCCTGACGCTCTGTAAAGTTCAGCTTTGCTGCCTGTTTCCTTGATTTTTCCGATTTAAACTGAATTCCTTCCGTCTGCCCGCTCATAAGGCATGCCTTTGCCATCTTCAGGTCGCGGCTGCCTCTTAAGATCTCGATAATCAGGTCGATCACGTCGCAGGCTTTGATCAGGCCCTCCTGTATTTCCTTTTTATCCAGCTCCTTATTCAAAAGCGTCTTATATTTTCTCGTATTCAGCTCAAACTGAAAATCAATCACATGGTCAAAGATCTGGATGAGCCCCAGCGTCTCCGGCCTGCCGTCCGCCACTGCCAGCATATTGACGCCGAACGTATCCTCCAGGCGGGTCTTCTTATACAGCATGTTTGTCAGCTGCTCCGTATCCGCGCCTTTGCGAAGTTCCAGCACAATCCGGATTCCCTCCTTGGACGACTGGTTTGTAATATCCACAATATCGGTGGTTTTCTTCGTCTCCACCAGGTTTCCGATGTCGTTGAGGAACTTTCCGATGTTGGCGCCGATCATGGTGTAGGGAATCTCCGTGATGACCAGAAGCTCCTTGCCGCCCTTCACCTTTTCCACTTCCACCTTTCCGCGGATCTTGATCTTACCGCTGCCGGTCCGATAGATCTCCGTCAGCTCATCCTTGTTGACCACGATCCCGCCGGTGGGAAAATCCGGTCCCGGCATGATCTTCAGAAGCTCCTCCAGCGTCAGCTTCGGATTCTTCATGTACGCCTTCATGGCATCGATGGTTTCCCCCAGATTGTGGGGCGGGATACTGGTGGACATTCCTACCGCAATGCCCTCTGCCCCGTTGATCAGAAGATGAGGGATCCGCGCAGGCAGGACCCCCGGCTCCTTCTCCGTCTCGTCAAAGTTCGGTACAAAATCCACGATATCCTTATCCAGATCCGCCAGCAGCGCCTCCTCGCTGACCTTCTGAAGCCGGGCTTCCGTGTAACGCATGGCAGCCGCCCCGTCTCCTTCGATGGAGCCGAAGTTGCCGTGTCCGTCCACCAGCGGCAGCCCTTTTTTGAAATCCTGGCTCATAACCACCAGCGCTTCATAGATGGAACTGTCCCCGTGCGGATGATATTTACCCATGGTATCTCCCACGATGCGGGCACATTTCCGATAAGGCCGGTCGCTGCGGATCCCCAGTTCATGCATATCATAGAGCGTCCGTCTCTGCACCGGCTTCAGCCCGTCCCGCACATCCGGAAGGGCGCGCGCCACGATGACGCTCATGGCATAGTCAATATACGACTTCTGCATGACGTCCGAATACTCTGTCTTTATGATCATCTCTTCACTCATATACTCCTCCTGACGATTGCTGTCTTAAATACTGATCTGTACACAGTCTGTTATGGAATGACAGTCATCCGGAAGAAAGCCGTGCCATTCCCCGGCAGACATTTTAAATATCCAGTTCCGCATCCACCGCATTTTCATAGATGAATCTGCGCCTGGGCGGCACTTCTGTTCCCATGAGCATCTCCGTCACGGAAGAAGCCAGTCTGGCATCCTCGATCTCCACCTGCTTCAGTCTGCGGTTTCCCGGGTCCATGGTCGTCTCCCAGAGCTGCTCCGCATCCATCTCTCCAAGGCCTTTGTACCGCTGCAGCGTAAAGGATCCGGTATGTTTCTTCCGGTACCGCTCCAGCGCCTTGTCGTCATACAGATACTCTTCCTTCCCTCTGGCAGGCATGGCTTTATACAGAGGAGGCATGGCAATATATACATGTCCTTCATAGATCAGCTCCGGCATAAACCGGTAGAACAGCGTCAGAAGCAGCGTACTGATATGTGCGCCGTCCACATCCGCATCCGCCATAATGATGATCTTGTTGTACCGAAGTTTCGTAATGTCAAAATCGTTGCCGTACCCTTCGGAAAAGCCGCATCCAAACGCATTGATCATGGTCTTGATCTCCGCATTGGCCAGTACCTTGTCGATGCTGGCCTTCTCCACATTCAGAATCTTGCCCCGGATGGGCAGAATCGCCTGATAGGCCCGGTTGCGCGCGGTCTTGGCAGACCCGCCTGCGGAATCTCCCTCCACGATGAAAATCTCGCATTTCGAAGCGTCCCTGCTCTCGCAGTTGGCCAGCTTTCCGTTGGAATCAAAGGAAAATTTCTGTCTGGTCAGAAGGTTGGTCTTCGCTTTTTCCTCCGTCCTGCGGATCTTCGCAGCTTTTTCTGCACATCCGATGACGGCCTTTAAGGTCTCCAGATTCCGGTCGAAATAACGCTGGATCTCGTCTCCGGTCACCTTGGATGCCGCCCGGGACGCATCCTGATTATCCAGCTTTGTCTTGGTCTGGCCTTCAAAGCGGGGATCCGGATGCTTGATGGAGATGACCGCCGTCATGCCGTTCCGCACATCCGCCCCGGTAAAATTCGAATCTTTCTCCTTCAGGATGCCAAGCTCTCTTGCATAACTGTTGATGACCGTCGTAAATACGGTCTTGAATCCGGTAATATGGGTCCCGCCTTCCGCATTGTAGATATTGTTGCAGAAGCCCAGGACATTTTCATGAAATTCATTGATGTACTGAAACGCACACTCCACCGTGATGCCCTCATTTTCCCCTTTAAAATACACCACGTCATGGATCGTTTCCTGAGAATGGTTCAGATCCTTCACAAAACCCACCAGTCCGTCCGGCTCGTGAAATTCGATCCGTTCCGCCTCTGCCCCGCGCCGGTCTTCAAAGACGATGGTCAGTTCCGGATTGAGATAAGCCGTCTCATGCATCCGGCTTTTGACTTCCTCCGCCTTAAACCGGGTCTTCTCAAAGATCTCCGGATCCGGCAGAAAGTTGATCTTCGTACCGGTCTGCTTTGTTCTGCCGATGGTGGGCAGAAGCCCTTTGACCAGCTCCACGGTCGGATTCCCGCGCTCATAGTGGTCATGATGAATATATCCGTCCCGGGAGACCTCAATATCCAGATATGTGGACAGCGCATTGACCACCGAAGAACCCACTCCGTGAAGTCCTCCGCTGGTCTTGTAGACAGAATCGTCGAATTTGCCGCCCGCATGCAGAGTCGTGAAGACCAGCCGCTCTGCGGACATTCCTTTGGCGTGCATCCCTACCGGGATCCCGCGCCCGTTATCACTGACGGTACACGAACCGTCCTTTTCCAGATATACCTCGATCCGGCTGCAGAATCCTGCCAGATGCTCATCGACGGAATTATCCACGATCTCATAGATCAGATGGTTCAGACCCTTTGTCGATACGCTTCCGATATACATGCCGGGTCTCTTACGTACTGCTTCCAGACCCTCCAGAACAGAGATGCTGTCCGCATCGTAAGTATTGTTTGCCATAAATATCCTGCTCCTTTTTCATAAGAATCCGCCCGTACAGATTCTCCCGCCTGCGGCGGGACGCTTTCAGCGTCATCATTCTCCTCCGCGGCAGTGCGCTCACTGCCCGGAAGGCTTTCCGGCATCACAGAACGTTCCTCAGACTTTCCCGTGATGCAGGACACAGGATATAGTATACAGAATTTTGGAAAAAATAACAAGACAAAAAACAGAACAAATTTTCGAATATCGAGTTGCTTTGCTACTGTCCCGGCGCCGGACGCCTGCCATGGGCACATGTTCCTTCCAGACCCCGCTTGCGCTTAGTAAAGAGCAGCAGCGGTACTAAGGCGCGAAAAGACCGCGCCTGAGAGAACGGCTCGTTCCATGCTTTTACCTGCGCCAGCAAAAAAGAACCGGTCATACCCCTGTCAAGTATAACCGATTCTTCTCATTTTCACAACTTCCAGTCTGTTATATTTGCTGCTGTTTATTTGCAGCTTCTTATCTGGACTTCAGATCATATTTGACCACATTCATGGTCACGCTTCCATCCGCAAAGAACGAGATTCCGTCTGCCGCCTGGTCTGTATAGATCGTCGCAGACATCACCTGTTCCCCGTCATTGATGAACACTTCCACACTGAACCGGTCCAGGATCAGCCGAAGTCTCAGTTTTCCTTCCTCCGAACGGACCAGACACCGTCTCTGATGAATGACCGCCCTTCTGGAGCCGGAAAATTTCCGGTCGATCTTCAGCACCGACTCACGGGGGCGGAAACTGACCGCTGTGTGATACTGTTCATTCTGTGCAAAACGAACTGCAAATTTCTGATAAATTCTTTCGGCATCGCCTGCCTCCAGTTCAATCTCCATATCGATCTGTCTGCCTTCGACTCCCGGAAGCCGGATCACATCGCTGAAAGTAACCTTCTCGTGGCTCACCCTGGAACCGCGCATATCCTCCAGTTCCCGCACAGGCTTCTGGAAAAGCCGGCCGTTTTTTATAAACAGTTCTCTTGGCAGGCTCATCTGGCCAAACCAGGGCAGTTCTCTTGAAGTCGGCCCGGACACGGCACAGGTATCCCAGTTCTGCATCCAGCCGATCATGACCCGGCGTCCGTCCGGTGTCAGTATGGTCTGAGGCGCATAGAAATCAATGCCATAGTCAATGGACTGATCCGCTTCTTCTGTAAAGACATCTGTCTCTTCATCATAACTTCCAATCAGGCAGAGCGTACCGTTGCCGTTGTGATATTCGAATCCCTTCGGAAGCATATCCTGAGGACTCACCAGCAGCACCTGTTTTCCGTCCAGTTCAAAGAAATCCGGGCACTCCCACATTTTGCCGAACCGGCTGTGATTCTCTGCCAGTATTTTGCGGAACGACCAGCGGAAGCCGTCCTCACTGCCAAAGAGCAGCACCTGTCCGCTTCCGTCCGCCGGGCGGCTGCCGGTCACACAGCGGTAGGTACCGTCTTTCACCTGAAAAATCTTCGGATCCCGGAAGTCATGGACGCTGGCTCCCTCCGGCAGATCCGTCCGGTCCAGCACCGGGTTCTGCCCGTATTTTTCATAGTCCAGCCCGTCTCCCACTGCCAGGCACTGGGTCTGAAGCTCACAAAGATCCCCTTCCGGAGTGCGCTCCCTGGTCACTCCTGTATACATGAGAAGCTGCCTTCCGTCCGGCAGTTCAACGGCGCTGCCGGAAAAGCAGCCATCCCGGTCATACGGCTCATCCGGTGCCAGGGCGGCAGGCAGGAACTCCCAGTGAAGCAGATCCCCGCTCACTGCATGCCCCCAGTGCATGGGACCCCATGTGGAATCATACGGATGATACTGATAAAACATATGATATTTGTGGTTATAATAAGAAAAACCGTTCGGGTCATTCATCCAGCCCGTACAGCAGGAAAGATGGAATGCCGGCCGTTCTTCCTCCCGGATCACCTTCCTTGATACTTCCTCATATTTCCGTGCTTCACGCAATGTCTGACTTGTCATAAAAACCTTAAGAACCTCCTGATCAACTTCCTGTATTCTATCCACTACAGTATTCTTTGGAACCGGTGCCGGACATTCTGTTACCCGATGATTTATGGAACCGGTTCACTTTACTGTATAAACACAGTCTAATGGATAAGCGGATGAATTGTCAATATATGATATACACAAAATATTCCTTATTCTTTAGACGTATTGACATCAGGGACGTTCCTCTTACAAAAGCATTGTCATATAAACCGGCAAAAAAACAATTCCCTCTTCTTCCTTCAGGTCAGACCTGTGTTCATCCCTCCAACAGCAAACACGCAGGATTGTATCAGGCTCTTCGCCAAAACGGAGAAATGCATTTGTTTCCGTTGTTTCAATTTGATCCAGCAAATCTGCACATTCCAACGGATGTGCGCTGTCGGCTTCCATACTGGCTTATGCAAAAGTTGGCGATTACTATCTCCCGAATCTGGTATTAAAAGAGCAGCCGGACACGCCAATCGGCAAGTATGGGCGCATGAGGCTCCGCTATCTGAAAGAACACCGGAAAGGGCTGTATACCAGCCTGCTCCTGACGGAAAAACTCTATCCCCATTTGTTGGAGATTGACAAGGCCGCCAATGGGCGAATGGATGTTCTTATGCCGCAGCTGATGAAGGCTGCCGGTGTGACCGAGGAACTGAAAGCGGCCGACCAGATGAAATGGGCAGGGCTGGCTAATAACTGTAAGGCGCAGGCAGAAGAAATCATTCTGCATGAACTGATTTACGATGGAATTTGAAAAGCGTTCGGAAGGGCATTGACAGACGGGTATGAGTGTAGTATGATGGTTGGCGTGGGAAATTCCCTCAAAGGAGAACCAAAATGAATTTTTATTTGACCAATCAACCCAAAAAGAAACTGAACTCTGTACAATCCATTCCGATGAAACATTGTACAGAGTATGGCGTATAGATAACGCATTAAGATTTCATCGGAAAACAAGGCAATAGCTATTCTGACTATCCGTATATTTATTGCCTGTTTTCCGTATGCAGATTAAGCGTGTGAAAGGCTATGGACAATGTTTTGTCTGTAGCCTTTTGTCATATAGGAACAGGAATCCATATAGGCAGAAGGCAGTACACAGATGTGTGCAGGTGCTTTCTGCCTTTTTGTGTTTATGGCAGTAATTTTATACCTTGTGAAATGGCTGAATGGACACGTGTGTCCTATGGGTATACAAAATGAAACCTTCAAAGATACCAGTATTGCTGTTGGGCAAAAACAAATGAAAGGATTGTGATTAACATGAGTTTATTAGAAATCGAAGGACTGACACACTCTTTTGGGGATAATCTGCTTTACAAAAATGCAGCGTTCTCTCTGAATAAAGGCGAGCATATCGGGATTGTTGGACAAAACGGAACAGGTAAAAGCACATTGATTAAGATTTGCACAGAGCAGATAATTCCAGATAATGGACGTATTATCTGGCAGTCCCAAGTATCGGTTGGTTATCTGGATCAGTATGCAGAGATAGAGAAAAGTCTTACCATGCGTTCCTTTTTGAAGTCAGCTTTTTCGAGATTGTACCCGATTGAAAAAGAAATGATGCAGCTTTATGAGAAAGCAGCCAGAGGGCATACAGAATGTCTTGACCTTGCGGCGAGATATCAGGAACAGCTTGAAATCTATGACTTTTATTCTATCGAAACTCAAATTGAGCAAGTGGCGAATGGTTTAGGGCTGTTGGCGACAGGATTGGAAAGGCCCATTGAACAGATGAGCGGCGGTCAAAGGGCAAAGGTAATATTGGCAAAATTACTTCTTGAAAAGCCAGACGTACTATTGCTTGACGAACCAACAAATTTTTTGGACAAAGAGCATATTTTATGGCTTTCTGATTACTTATCGAATCTTGAAAATGCTTTTATGGTAGTATCTCATGACTATGCGTTTTTAGAAAAAATTGCTAATCGGATTTGTGATATTGACAACGATACGATAACAAAGTATTACGGCACTTATTCTGAATTTTTGAGAAAGAAAACTTTGTTGCGGGAAGATTATGTACGCCAGTATTCCGCCCAACAAAAGGAGATTAAAAAAACGGAAGAATTTATCCGTAAAAATATTGCCGGAAGAAAGTCAAAAATGGCGAGAGGACGAAGGAAACAGCTTGAACGAATGGAAAAAATGGAAGCATTAGACCAGAAAGAGATAACGCCATATTTCCATTTTCCATCAACGCCATTTACGAATACCGAACACCTTTCCGTAAAGCATTTGTCCGTAGGCTATCATTATCCGGTTTTGTCTGATATTGGTTTTACAATAAAGGGCGGGCAAAAAGTAGTGATTACGGGTTTCAATGGGATTGGCAAATCAACTTTGCTGAAAACACTGATTGGAGAGATTCCGTCAATGAACGGTCATTATAAATTTTCCGATCAGGTTACTATCGGATATTTTGAACAGGATTTATTATGGGACGATACAACAAGAACTCCCATACAAATTATTTCAGACAGTTACCCGGAAATGGTGATGAAAGAGGTGCGTAAATCACTTGCCAGATGTGGCATTTCCAGCAAACACGCCATGCAGCCGATTGGAACATTAAGCGGCGGCGAACAGGCAAAAGTGAAAATGTGTTTGCTGACGCTAAAGCCATGTAATTTTCTAATACTGGACGAGCCAACAAACCATTTCGATGTGCAGGCGAAAGACTCTTTAAAAACAGCACTGGAAGAATTTCCCGGTACAGTGTTACTTGTTTCGCATGAAGAAAATTTTTACCAGGAGTGGACACAAAAAGTAATTAACATAGAAAAACGGTAAGTGATTTCGTAAAACAAGATAGTCTGCCAGGCGGCAGAAAAGAAAAAAAGCCGCCGCTTGGCAGAGCCTTTTATGCGCTCATTTTACATGAATATTTTCTGGCGGTTTTGGCTTCTGTCAATTCACCTGCTTTCTGCAAGAATTTATAATTCAGAGGTACGGCAGCATTTAGACTGTCGCCCCTCTGATTACCAATCAGCAAAACCGCAAAGCGACATTAACATTTTATAGTAATTGGTCAATTTCACCTGTTTGTATTGCATGGATTTTTTCGCTTATTTTCTCTCTTGACCAATCCCACCACTTTATTTCCAATAATGTATTTATTACATTTTCTGAAAATCGTTTTCTTATCGGTTCAGCTGGTATTCCTCGGGCAATCGTATATGGTGGAACATCTTTTGTAACTACGGCACGAGTGCCGATAATCGCCCCGTCACCTATAGTAACGCCTGCAAATATAACGGCTTCATATCCAATCTCTTTTCCTTAATTCTTCTTTATAGCCGGACAGTTCTCCCCAATATCGGTGTTGTTTTTCATCTACCGGGACATAAATATATCCTCCCTGTATGTAGCGTTGTAACTCCTTAGCCAGTTTATCGGGCAGAAGCGAATTTGCATTTATATATTTCATGCGAGCTTCCTCCTTGATTAGACAGTCAGGCAGCAAAGCCAGCATATTCAGTATGTCAGCGACGGTTATTACTCCATGCAAACGTCGCTTCTGTTGGCTTTGCATGGAGCTGTACTTCATTTTTCCCTTTTTTATCGGTACGCATAAGCTCACCTCTTTCGTTTTATCTGATTTGGACAAAAGTATCATAACATTTATAAGATACAAATTCAATGTTCACGGCAAGAAAGAGACAAGGAATAAGGGAGATCCCATAGCGCTTGCCTAAAAGCAAACCTCCGATGACCCTCAGCAATCAGCAAGGACGGTATATAGGTGGATCTTTTTTTGAAAAAATCCGTCCGCTGTAACATTTCGCGGACATTTGGGTTTTATAATACCCTTATCAACAGGCAGAAAGCCTTGAAAGGAGTTTTGAATATGAGCGTTTTACAGACGGTTGACCTGAAAAAGCATTATGGCACAGAGCCGAACATCACCCGCGCCCTGATTACCAAACCGACTATCGTGCTGACCGACGGGACGACCGGCAACCCTGACAGCAGAACCGGCGCCGAGGTGCCGGTCCTGATCGAGCGCACCAGCGCGGAGTTTCGGCAAACTGTCGTGATGATTACCCACAACAACGCCATTGCCCGCCCTGCAGATCGGATTGTCCGCATTGAGGACGGCAAGATGTGGAGTAAGGAGGTGACAGGCTATGACATGGCCTTTTGAGAATGATACCAGCACCATCACAAAAAAGCTGGCAAAGAAAAGTTTACAAAGCGAGAAGCGCCGGAATCTGATGGTAGTGATCGCCGTTGCGTTGGCGGCATTTCTGATCTGCTTTACGGGAATTGTATCTACCTCCCTGACACAAATGCAGCGCAATCAGGTTGTCGATACTTATGAGGCGGTTTGGCTGGGCGTAGAGGAAAACGACATTGAAACCCTGAAAGGAGTGCCGGAGTTTGAGCGCGTAGGCGGCTACTATATGCTCGGTGAGGA
>VSND01000230.1 GCA_009774145.1 Lachnospiraceae bacterium
GGAAATAGTAATTAATTTACCTGAATCCGTGAACTTGACCTCAAATTAAAACCGGATGGAATTATCCGGTAAAAACATAGGCGGCATGCCTCATTTTTGTTTAGTAATGCCTATTGTTCTATAAAAATGGCATCAATTCACAAACCCCGCTCCTATAGGGGCGAGAATGACAGATATCCTGTTGTCATCCGGGTTAGAGGGCAAAATATTCAAAGGCATAATACACATGCCGGAAGACATCGCGCCAGACATTGCTTTTTCCTAAGCCTATGATTAGTTTCCGGGCATGTTCCGTCACATGGCATGCCATATTGATCAGGTTATTGATGACCGTCCTGTGCCTGCGACGCTTCACAGCATGTTTCAAATGGGGGTTCCTTTTCCCAAGCGATTCCTGCCCTGTCATGCGCAGTATATTGTAGGACAGTATGGCAAGCTCCAGCACCAGCTCATTGGTCTCGAACTTGCCAGATGGGAGCCGCTCAGGATCCATGTCCGTCTTCAGCTCGCTGTGGAACTGTTCGCTCTCCCCGTGGGCATGGTAATGCTCGATGACTTCCCGGTCAGTGAAGCCGGTATTGGTCCACCACACATTGGCCTCGATGTCAGGGATAAGAAGGAACTGCCCCTTTTTGTCAATGGTGCGCTCGATGATCTCATATCCCATGCGGATCGTGGCATGCTTCGTGGTACCGTCCTGCGCCTGGTATGTGATTTCCTTCCAGTCGCTTCCGATATAGACATCCTTGCCGTCCCTGGGGTGGGTGATGTCAGGGGAATTGTCTTTTGCCATCCTGAGCCAGTCCTCTTTGCTTTCTTTACGGAGGTTGCGCTTAATGATGAAATGGCACCCACGCTCCAGGAGGATGCCAATGTTCTCGGTGGAATCATTTCCGGAATCAAGCCGGAAGAGCAGGGGTTCATCCGTCAGCTGGCGGCAGAGGCCGATGGTCTCCTCCAGGAACTGGGGCGTACCCTTCTGGCAGTGCTGTTTCCCTTCGCGCAGTTCCAGGTCGGCAAGGTATCCTTCGCTGCCAATACAGGCAAACATGGGTGCATAGCCGTCGCAGCCTTTGCAGGTCCGGGACACGCCCTCCTTGCAGGTCTTCGAATTGTCAAAAGGGGAGACGTCCATGTCTACAGGGACATATCCGCAAGGCAGCTTCGACGGGACAACGCCGTTGGATTTTAGCATCTTAATGTTCTCATCCAGAATCTGCCTGCGGATGGAGCTGCCGATCAAGTCAAAGCGCTGGCGCAGGGTCTCCGCAGAGGGGATGGCGTAGCAGATGCCGAGGGCAGTCTTATAAAAATCCGGGTCGTCATCCATTTCATGCACGGCATCAAAAGAGGGCTTGCCCATGCATTGCATGCCGATATATGTCAGCATGACATCACCGTTCTTTATCTGATGCTGGGGATGGTTACAGTCAACCTTCATGTTATTGCAGTTTTTGACGAAATCGCTCTTGCCAGGGATTGCGCCCACAACAGCAAGCCCGCCGCCTAGAATGATGCGCTCATTTGTAAACTCAACCGTGATATTCTTTCTCATGGTAACCTCCGGGATTTATTTTTCATTAATCCCAGTATACCATGACCCTCAAGATACTGCATTATTTTTCACCCGTTGGGTACACAATTTTGAACTATAAAACAAGCAACAAACACCGAAAATATGCGGTGTTTGGAAAACAATTTGTAACGAGGTTCACGGATTCAGGTAATACTTTTAAACGAGATAAGATGGAAAACTTATGGTAGGATATTATGGAGGAAAAGGATATGAGTATTATATTAAATCAAATAGATATTATCGAACAACAAACTGCAAACATGCCCTTTTGGAAAGTGGGATTTTTTGAGATTATGTGTGTAGAACGATTATGGAAAGTTTATGAAAAAGCCTGCGTAGGGAAAGAATGGGACAAACATGTTGAATTTAGAAAAATTATGGAATTAGCTTGGGAAACTGTATTGAAAGACTTGGAAATTGAAGAAAGATATTTGATTTTTTGTGAGAGTTGTATTACAGATAATGTAAGGGATGAATTGGATACTTCCAATAATGCTATAGTC
>VSND01000024.1 GCA_009774145.1 Lachnospiraceae bacterium
TGGTAACTTAAAGATACCATAAAATGCCATAAAAGGGTTATTCTTTTTTATTAAAACTTTTTACTCTCCAGTAATATGCATTCAGTGTTTTTTTCAAATATTTATATGCCTTATTCTCAGTCAGGGATATCAGCAACTGTGTAAAATACTGTTCCCAGCTTTCATATTCTTCCGCTTCCACATAATCAGATGTGGAAGCTAAAATCTCCGGCAATTCTGCTGACTGAATCATTCCTGATCTTAGAATCAGGTACTCAAATGACTCTGGCATCCAAACCGATATTCTCTGTTTTTTCGTTGAAATAAACTCCAGACAGTTTTCAATCATTGCACCAAACGCCGCCCCGTCAACAATGATCAGAATATCACCCGATTCCAGTTCCTGAAGCCTGAGCAGCACCCTGCTGTTCCCGCCTGCGCTTACCACACGGCTCTGTTTAAACAGGCCGGAAAAGAACTGACAGCCTGAATTACTGTCCTCTGTCACCACAATATCCATCCTGTTATTTTCCAATACCGGATAATTACTGTATAATTCTTTAAAGTAATGATATGACTCCTTTACATCCGCATGCTTTTTGTCTGTTATGATCTCATATATTTCATGAATGCTGTAAGGCAGCATCTTAAACGAAGCCCGATTGATCAGCACAAAATAATTTCCTGATATCTTTACAAATTCTGCAAACTCTCTGGAAAAGACAAAATGGTTATTTTCTTCAATAAAAATAATGGTATCCTTCAACGGATACAGCATATCCTGCCAGGTGCGCCCCACCTCCTGTCTCAGGTAAACATAGTAACTGCCATTTGAAGATACAGAATATCCGGACTCCCTGCCGACCCGCAGATATTCGTACATCATATGCAGCAATGTTGTTTTTCCGGTAGCACTGTCTCCTTTGATGACTGTAATGTTTCTTCTTATATGGTAAATTCGAATAACAGTTTTTTGCTTTTTGCCTTGAAATCATAACTACCCTTCATCCTGCATCGCCTCCGCTTCCAGCAGACCCTCCACATATTCTGCCGGATTGTGAACGATCTTTCCGGTATTCATGATCCGAATCTCAAATTCTCCTTCAAAGCGGATGATATGCTGCAGATATACCTCCAGATCTTTTTGCTCCGCAATTTTCAGGACCCATTTTGCGCAGTTATTTCCGCAGTTGGACAAATTATAGATAAAAGAATCATCCTTCAGCATCAGGATCAGGACTTTCACACCGCCGGACAATTCCTTTGGTGTAATTGCGCCCAGAACGGGGCTTTCAATGATATACGCACTGACCACGACCGAATGATCCACATCCAGAATCATCTCCTTTACAAATTCATCTTCGATCCACTCATCCTCATATACATTGTCAAAATAAGAAGGTGCATCATTCATATATTCTGTTCCGCCATAATACCATATTTTCAGCATCCTGCTCCTCCTGTCTTCCCATCTGATTTCCTGCTCTGCACACTTGTCCTTTACAGATTCCGCAAAAGCCATGACACATATGGTAATAGTATACTTTGCCGTGTCAAAAAATCAAGCAGAAACCTGTAAAACCCCCAAAACAATGTGCATATGATTTTTGAATAAAAGTTCCAGGCTTTCTTTTTATTTTTTTCAGGAATTTCTTCCATCCTATTGACAAATCCTATAAAAGTGTTAAGATAAACTCAAATTCGAAATCACGAATATAATTCGTATATACGAACAAATCATTTTAAGGAGAGGTATTATGAATCTGAATCTCAAACCAGCTAACGAGTGTACCTTTGACGCGGTGTCTCTGGGCGAAGTCATGCTCCGTCTGGATCCCGGCGAGGGGCGAATCCGCACGGCCAGACAGTTCCGGGCATGGGAAGGCGGCGGCGAGTACAATGTGGTCCGCGGCCTGCGCAGATGCTTCGGACTGAAGACTGCGGTGATCACTGCATTTGCAGACAATGAAGTGGGAATGCTCATGGAGGATTTTATCCTGCAGGGCGGGGTTGACACATCCCTGATCAAATGGATGAAGACCGACGGCATCGGGCGCATCTGCAGAAACGGCATCAATTTTACCGAGAGAGGCTTTGGCATCCGCGGCGCAGTGGGGTGTTCTGACCGTGCCAATACCGCCATCTCCAAGGCAACGCCGGAGGATTTTGATTTCGAGCATATTTTCGGAGAACTCGGAGTACGCTGGCTGCATACCGGCGGGATCTATGCGGCTCTGTCCGAGCAGGCGTGCGAGACGGTTCTGGCTGCCATCAAAACCGCAAAAAAATACGGAACCATCGTCTCCTATGACCTGAACTACCGTCCCTCCATGTGGAGTGCCATCGGCGGACAGGAGAAGGCGCAGCAGGTCAACCGGGAGATCGCACCGTATGTGGACGTCATGATCGGCAACGAGGAGGACTTTACCGCATGCCTTGGGTTCCAGATTGAGGGAAATGATGAGAATCTGAAGAAACTGAACATTGACGGCTACAAGAAGATGATCAACACGGCAGTTGAGACCTACCCGAACTTCAAGGCAGTGGCAACCACTCTCCGCGAAGTAAAGACCGCTACCGTCAATGACTGGAGCGCACTGTGCTGGGCAGGCGGAGAGATCTACAAGGCAAAGGATTATAAAGGACTGGAGATCATGGACCGTGTAGGCGGCGGCGATTCCTTCGCTTCCGGACTGATCTACGGGCTGATGACCACCGGTGACGCCGAGACCGCCGTCAACTACGGCGCGGCACACGGCGCTCTGGCCATGACCACTCCGGGCGACACGACCATGGCATCCAGAAAGGAAGTGGAGGCAGTCATGGGCGGCGCAGGCGCGCGGGTGCAGAGATAAGAGTTTACCTGTACAAAATCAGAAATGGAGATTATCATATGAACGAAGTATTACAGAAAATGCATGAGATCGGGATCATTCCCGTAGTGGTATTAAATGACGCAAAAGACGCAGAGCCCCTTGGAAAAGCGCTTTTAGAGGGCGGGCTTCCCTGCGCAGAGGTGACCTTCCGCACAGATGCGGCAGAAGAATCCATCCGCATCATGTCCCAAAAATTCCCGGATCTGCTGGTTGGCGCAGGCACCGTCCTGACCACCGAACAGGTAGACCGCGCAGTCGCAGCAGGCGCAAAATTTATCGTAAGCCCGGGACTGAATCCGAAGGTTGTACAGTACTGTACGGATAAAAACATTCCCATTACCCCGGGCGTTGTAACGCCGGGCGAGATTGAGAAAGCCATTGAACTGGGGCTTGAAGTGGTCAAGTTCTTCCCCGCAGAACCCTCCGGCGGACTCCCCATGATCAATGCCGTAGGAGCTGCCTACACGACCATGAAATTCATGCCCACCGGCGGCATCAGTGCAAAAAATGTGGTTGATTATCTGAAGTCCGGCAAGATTCACGCCTGCGGCGGAAGCTGGATGGTAAAAGGCGATCTGATCTCCGGCGGCGAATTTGAAAAGATCCGGGATCTCTGCAGGGAAGCAGCCCGGATCGTGAAAGACGTCAGAGGCTGATAAATATTCTGCCGGTTTCCTGTAACCCTTCGGCAGCCGTCTGCTGCCGCAGGGTTACATTTCTCCTGAAAAACCTTCATCCGCCCTTTATTTTTGATGGATCACAAACGTCCCATCCGCAAATTCTTTCCTGTGGATCCGCATAAAGCGGTCATACACCATGCCGTTTTCTCTGCACGCATTGTCTGCTCCTGAAATCCTGTCTGTATTTCCTGCATATTTTCACACTTTCTTCCTGAACGATCCCTTTTGTATCCTGTTTACCATATGTCACTGATTTTCAATGTATACTCGCGGCCGCAAAAACCTGCCATGCAGCCCGGATCACGAGTGAGACAATCTGCAGACACTGCGGCAAATTCGATTGTTCGTGAGTATAATCAGAGAATGTGAGGGGAATGTGAGAAAAATATGAGAAAACTTTATCTTCTCACAATTTTCTCACATTTCCCCTGTATCATAAAGTATTGCAGATGCCGGATACAGGCATCTATCACAGGAGAGAGAGGTGTGTCTCATGCCCCGCATGCTGATTGTGGATGACGACATTCATCTGCGCAAACTGATTCTGACCTATGCGCAGCTGGAGGATTTCCAGTGCAGGGAAGCCGAGACTTCCGAACAGGCGCTGAAGCTGCTCCGGCAGCAGGAATTCGACATCATCATACTGGATGTTATGATGCCGGGACCTGACGGATTTCAGGCGCTTGCCCGGATCCGGGAGTTTACACAGACGCCTGTGATCATGCTGACCGCCAGAAGCGAAGAATACGACCGGCTTCTTGGTTTCCATCTGGGTGCTGACGACTATGTCCCCAAACCCTTCAGCCCCAGAGAGCTGATGGCGCGGATCAATGCAGTCCTTCGGCGCACCGGCAAAAAACAGCCGGAACATATCCTCCTTTATGGAGGTATGACGATCCGGCTGGATGCCCACGGCATGTCCTACGGGGTAGACTGCGCGGACGGGCTGACCTGCTTCTGGTTTTTGTGGACATATTCATAACAGTAATAATCAAACCACGATACCAGAGACTTTCTCTTATAAATCAGCCGAAACGGTGTATGACTGACCATATATTCATGGCAAACCGGATGAAGATAGATAAAGTAACAGTTTCTGGGCCTGCGCTTCAGGCTTTCCAGAACGCGGTTCATCATCCTCTCAAATACTGCCTGCGGAAAGGCATTAAAGATATAGAAATAATTATATGCATCATAGTCTCCAAAAGCTGCCGCATCTGCCTGTACCGCATGGCATCTGGACAGTCCAAGCTTCTGAAAATTCTGATTGGCGATATGCACCAGTTCTTCAGACAGGTCATATCCGCTGATCTTCCCAAACGGGAAACGGCTCATCAGATACATGGCCTTGCCTTTCCCGCATCCCATGTCCAGAATCGCATCCTTTTCGCTGACCGGAAATCTTTTCAGTACCTTCACCAGTGCATCCGTGGAAGGCTGGTACTGGTTTCCCTTTCCTTCCGAAAATCCGGCTTCCTCCTGAGACATCCACTCCGAAAAATCCGCATCTCCCCGGAACAGCCGGTCATTCCTTCTGGCTGCTCCCTGCCAGATTCCACAAAGTATCTTATGTATCCTCTCTTTCATTCTGCACCTCTCCTTCGCTCTCTCTTATTTCATATTTCCCATAATGGCTGTTTTTATAACGGTCCGCCGCCTTTCTGCGGACAATATATCCATATAAACGGCGCGGAATTTCTGTGCCTTATCATCCTTTTCCGGCTGTTTCCAGCGCCGGACATATAGTTTACTTATAAGTTGTGAGAAATATGTGAGAAAACGGTGAAAATTTTATCAAAATCCTCACCGCCCTGTATTCTGACATCTTACAAAACCTGCAATAAGACCATCTTCAGACCATAATGCCGTCTGATCTTCAGATATTCTACCCGGTTACATCTCTGTATCTTTCATCCAGTCCATCAGAATTCCCCTGCTGCCGCATTCCGGACAGGTATAGGTTCCATAATAGTAAGGGATCTTCCACTCATCCTCCACACCCAGCTCATGGGCCAGATTGCTGAACCAGAGGTAGGTATCCTCATAGCTCTTCCCGTCCCATTTTCCGAGCACGGATGCCGCAGGTTCGATCTTCTCCAGCTGCTCCCTGTCATAAAAACCGTCCGATTCCATATCTTCGTCAAAATAGTCGCACTCCGGACAGGTTACAGGACACTGTTCCCATTGTCCTATGAGCATCTGAAATGCCGCTTCCCGGTCTCCCAGAATCGCCATCAGATCTGTACAGAAATACTGCAGCCAGCCCGGATTCTCTTCCTTCAGACGCTCCATGTTCCGATCCAGAAAATCTTTCGTCATCTCCTGTAAGAGCTTCACACTCAGCTGATAGCTCTCCACAATATCCTCCGGCATCTGTGCCTGATCGCCGCCTCCGCAGCAGGGAATATCGGTAGACAGTACGTCGCCTGCTGCCTGGATGATCTTCTTCTCCCACCTGTAATCCTGCTTCTGGCGCCTCTTCTCCAGCAAAAGCACCAGATAAGGCATGGCCAGATAACTGCCCGGATACCAGCTCATCTGGTGCATCAGATTTTCACACAGATTGTCAAATATAATCTCATAGTCGCTCTTCTCCTCTGTATCCAGCCGCCTGAGCTTCATGGTCTTTGGAATCAGCTCTTCCGGGCAGAAGAGAAACGCCACATCCTCCCTCACATCCCCGTAAGCTCCCGTATACTGTTCCCACAACCAGGAGGGAAACTCCACCGGCTTTAACTTTTCCCGAAGATTCTGCACTTCCTGCAGGCCCTTCTCGATCTCTGCCTTCCACAGTTCCGCCTGCCTTTTCTCCTGCAATTCCTGCCCGTCTTTTACTTTCTGCAGATCCGCCTGCCTTTTTTCCTCTTCCAGCTGTGCCCGCGTTCTCTTTTTTGTCTCCTGTCCGTTCATCTTCGTCTGTTCCTCCTTTACGCTCCTTCGCTTATCCATGGAAATTCTTTTTCCTGTTTTTAAAGTATAAACCATTTTATTTTCTATAAATGAGCAAATTTGAATTTTTACCAAATGCCAAAAATTGTTTCAATAAAATAAGACACCAGTCCCTTTTTAGTGTATACTGTTTTTACCACAAAACAACACTTTGCAAAGGATGATGTCTTATGGAAAACAGTATATACCATTCAACGCTGCTTTACAATTGCTTTAAGAACTTAAATTTATGCCGTGTCTTTTCCCAGACGGTCATGAAACATATCATGGCCATACTGATATCCGTCTTTTCCCTTGGATATCATGGGAAGACTATCGATTTTGAAAAATACAGCCCCTGCCACCGTACCACGGTTGCACATTTCCTCAATAAAGGAAAATGGGATGACGCCAAACTGGAAAACATACTGAAAAGCACTGTCATCCAGTTCATCTATAAAGAAGCCCGGCAATCTGGAAAGCCTGTATTCTGCATCGTGGACGATACCATCTCCTCCAAGACAAAGCCTTCGTCACGGGCTCTGCACCCGATTGAAGATGCGTATTTCCACCAGTCCCATCTCAAGGGGAAGCAGGATTATGGCCATCAGGCTGTAGCCGTCATGCTCTCCTGCAACGGCATCGTCCTTAATTATGCCATTGTCATGTACGACAAGTCCAGATCAAAGGTGAAAATAGTACAGGAGATTGCGGATGAACTGCCCGTCCCGCCGGTGGTTTCCTATTTCCTTTGCGACAGCTGGTATACATGCGGCGACATCATGGATGCTTTTATCAAAAAGGGCTTCCATACCATTGGCGCACTGAAGACGAACCGGGTGCTGTACCCCTGCGGCATAAAGCAGAAGGTAAGCGAGTTCGCTCTTCATTTACGGAAGACAGATGCTGCTGTCAGCCTCGTGACCGTTGGCAGCCGGAGCTATTATGTCTACCGATATGAAGGGAACCTCAACGGCATTGAAAATGCGGTGGTCCTGATCAGCTACCCGAAGGACGCCTTCCATGTACCCAAAGCCCTGCGGGCCTTTATCAGTACAGATGCCTCTCTGAGCACCCGGGAGATTCTGGACATATATGTGGAACGGTGGCCGGTGGAGGTGTTCTTTCGCCAGTCAAAGGAAAGACTGGCATTTGACAGATACCAGGTTCGCTCATCACAGGGAATTAGAAGGTACTGGCTGCTGATGTCGCTGGCCCATCTGCTTGCATGTACTGGATGCGGTGAAACCATGTCTTTCGAAGACGGCTATGCGTATATTTATAGCCATATCCAGGAAGAGCGAATCCGTTTCATTTATCAGTGTGGGGCAAGGCGCGTCCTTTTTGAGGAGGTTTTGGCCTTGGTGGCATAAAGCTCCTTGTGCAATTTTTTAAATTTGCTCATTTATAGTTATTTTTCTTCACAACCATAAAACGGCGGTTCCCGGTCAAATCCCGAAAACCGCCGTATCTTTTCTCTTCTACAGCTTCTTTACAAATAACGCCCGAATCGCATTCAGAACCGCCAGAATCATGACGCCCACATCTGCAAACACGGCCAGCCACATATTGGCGATGCCCAGCGCACCCAGCAGAAGACAGATCGCCTTAATACCGATGGCAAACCAGATATTTTCATAGACAATCCGCAGACATTTCCGTGAAATCCGGACTGCCTTGGCGATCTTCAGAGGATCGTCATCCATCAGTACCACATCTGCCGCCTCGATCGCCGCATCCGAACCCATGGCGCCCATGGCGATGCCGATATCTGCCCGGGAGAGCACCGGCGCATCATTGATACCGTCTCCCACAAACGCCAGCTTTTCCTTCTCGTTCTTCTTTTCCAGCAGCTCCTCGACCTTCTGTACTTTCCCTTCCGGGAGAAGCTCGCTGTACACTTCATCGATTCCCAGTTCCGCCGCAACCTGGCGTGCCACTGCATCCGTGTCGCCGGTCAGCATGACCGTGCGGTTCACTCCCGCAGATTTCAGGGCAGCCACTGCCTCTTTTGCATGAGACTTGATCCGGTCGGAGATCACAATATGCCCAGCATAGACTCCGTCGATGACCATATGAACAATGGTTCCGGTATGATGGCAGTCTTTATACTCCACCTGCAGGCGCTTCATCAGCTTCCCGTTGCCTGCCGCCACCATATGGCCGTCTACCCGTGCGGTCACGCCGTTGCCGCTGATTTCCTGAATATCCGACACCCTGGTCCGGTCAATGGGCTTTCCGTACGCCTGCTGCAGGCTTTTGCTGATGGGATGAGAGGAAGCGCTCTCTGCAAGGGCTGCATATTCCAGCAGCTTTTCCTGTTCCATCTCATTGTGGTGAACCGCATTGACTTCAAAGACTCCTTCCGTCAGCGTACCGGTCTTGTCAAATACCACACATCTGGTCCGGGACATGGTCTCCAGGTAATTGGACCCTTTGACCAGAACTCCTGCATTGCCGGCTCCTCCGATTCCCGCAAAAAAACTCAGCGGAATGCTGACCACCAGCGCACAGGGACAGCTGATAACCAGGAAAGTCAGTGCACGGTAGATCCAGTCTCCAAAATCCGCCGGAAGCCCCAGCATGAACATCCGCACCAGAGGCGGCAGAAAGGCAAGCGCCAGGGCGCTGCAGCAGACCAGCGGCGTGTAGACTCTTGCAAATTTTGAGATAAAATTCTCGGACTTTGACTTTCTGGAACTGGCATTTTCCACCAGATCCAGAATCCGGGACACGGTGGATTCTCCAAATTCCTTCGTTGTCCGGATCTTCAGAACGCCGGTCATATTGATGCATCCGCTGATGACTTCCTCTCCGGCTCCGATGTTCCGGGGAACGCTTTCGCCGGTCAGCGCACTGGTATTCAGGCTGGAACTGCCCTCTGCGACCACGCCGTCAATGGGGACCTTTTCGCCCGGCTGCACCACAATGACGCTTCCGATCTCCACCTCATCCGGATCCACCTGCACAAGGCTCCCGTCCTGCTCCACATTGGCATAATCCGGACGGATATCCATCAGTTCGCTGATATTCCGGCGGCTTTTGCCCACCGCATAGCTCTGGAACCACTCTCCGATCTGGTAGAAGAGCATGACGGCAATCGCTTCTGTATAATCTCCATCCCTGGATACCGCCAGCGCCATGGCTCCGATCGTCGCCACTGCCATCAGAAAGCTTTCATCGAACACCTGCCGGTTCTTTATCCCCTTCCACGCTTTGATCAGGATGTCGTATCCAATGATCAGATACGGAACCAGATACAGGGCAAACCGCAGCATACCTGTCACCGGAATAAAGTTCATGGCGATCATCAAACATGCTGCCAGAAGGATCCGGATCAGCATCTTTTTCTGTTTTTTATTCATCCGTTACACTCCTCTTTTTTTACTTGCCTGGTAAAAACACTGCTGCCAATGCTTCGCCTGCTGCACAGCGGCCTGTCCCGTTCTCATGAAAGGGCGCCGTCTCCAACAGATGCAGGCACTGTGCCATAAACCCGATGCCTCAGGATCAGATAAATACCTCGCAGTCATCCTCAACCTTTTTACAGTTGGCGCGGACCTCCTGCATGACCGCCTTCGGATCCTGTCCCTCTTCAAACTCCACGCTCATCTTCAGGGTCATGAAATTCACGGTCGCATCCTTGACGCCTGCGGTCTTCCTGGCAGCATCCTCCATCTTATTGGCGCAGTTTGCACAGTCCACTTCAATCTTGTAAGTCTTTTTCATGTTCCAGCTCTCCTTTTCTCTTCAATAATTAAGCAAATATTTAATTGTTTATCTATATTATACACAGATTTCTTTAAAATGCAATACTTTTTTACTTAATTTCTATATGATTGCACCGGTTTACTATTTTTGCATATTTTTAAAGCCGGAAAAATATAGTACTCAATTATTTTAATCAGGGAGCATTTTTTTACGGTTTCGGGCTCTCCCACAAAACTGCTGGATATTATAATTCATAACCAATTCACAAAAACGCCCCTGCATATCAGCACATGGCACATCGTTTGTCATCCTCTAATTGTAATGTCCCCTGCACGCGATAATCACTACCGTTTCTTTCTCAACCGCATAGATAATTCTGTGTTTGTCATTGATACGGCGGCTCCAAAAGCCGCTCAAATTCTCTTTCAGCGGCTCCGGTTTACCGATCCCCTCAAACGGACTTCGCCGTATGTCTTTTATCAAAGCGTTGATACGCTTCAAGACAGCTTTGTTGGTCTGCTGCCACTGGCAGTATTCTTCCCATGCGTCAAAATCCCATTGTATCCGTTTTATCTGCATAAGCCCCCTGTTCCTCAATCAGTTCATGTTCCGCCAGTTTCAGCCGACCTGCCCGGTAATCTTCCATTTTCTTTTCCAGATAGCGAATATTGCTTTCGCTGTAGAAAGGATCCGGGTCTGCGGTGATTTCAAAGGGGATTCTTCTTTCCTGTGCCACTTTCGTACAGAAAATCGTGATTGCCGTGGTAAGGTTCATTCCCATTTTCCGGCAGATTTCTTCTACGGATTCTTTCAGTTCTGCGTCCATGCGGAAATTTACGCTTGTCTGTGCCATAAGATGCACCTCCTTCTCGTCTACCTGTATTATATCGTGTTTCAGATATTTGTAAAGTAATTTCTTTACAATTTTACGTATTTTCTTTACATATTTTCTGTTTTTGGTGTATTATTATGCAAAACATGCGTGTCCCTCTTCCACTTGACAATACGTAAAATACGTATTATAATACGCAAACAGCGCTTTTGTCAATATGATTCTGGTGGATATGCACGACAAACGCATGAATGAATAAACTAATCAATATTGGAGTTCCGAAAAACGGCTCCTGAATGTCATTATTAACAAATTGTTCATTCATGCGTTTGTCCAGGGTGGATATGACGGAATATGCAAAGCAGCACAGTGACAAAGCTGTAAAGAAAACTTTAAGTATTCCCATGTGGCTTAATACTCTCTGTGAAGAAAGAAGCATCAACTTCTCCAAAGTACTGCAGGAAGCTCTTCTTGCAAAAGTACAGTCATAATCAGGAATCCGCCAACATCAAAGAAAAACAATAATATATGGAAAGGAGAAGAATCTGTTGAACAACATCTCACTGCCCCATGACCATGGGGCTACTCTGGAAAAGCATATGGATTCTATTCCGAAAACGGATGATTTTCAGACATTATCAGACATCTTCCGGCTGCTGGGAGACGGCAGCCGGCTGCGCATCTTCTGGATCCTGTGCCACTGCGAGGAATGCGTCATCAACATCTCTGCCATGATGGACATGAGCAGTCCGGCAGTATCCCATCATCTGAAGGCGCTGAAAGCCGCCAGACTGATCGTAAGCCGCAGAGACGGAAAGGAAGTATACTATCAGGCAGCCGACACCGAACAGGCATCCTTTCTTCATCATATGATCGAAGAACTTCTTGAGATCACCTGTCCGGGCTCCTGCTAAGACAGACGGCTGTCGGTTTTCCGTATTCACTCATCCGGGTGGTATGGAAAACGGCATCCGACTGTGTAGATCGGTATGGAATACAGGTCCTTTCTAATACCTCCTCTGGTCTTCCCTGCCAGATATCCTTCATCCACCATATGATGTTCCAGGTAGATCTGAAGCGATACCGGCTCATCAGAGTCTGTTGTCTTGATCTCGATTCCATACTTCCTGTCTTCCCTGTCAACTACCATAAAATCCAGTTCATACTCCTGATACACCGAGCAGCAGGGTTTATCTCCTTTTACCAGATCCGACTGATATACCCGGTACAATTCCGTATAGGCAAAATTTTCCGTCAGAATTCCTGTAACCGTCCGGTTATCCACGGGCGTCAGTCCCGCTATGCAGTTTGCAATGCCGCAGTCCATAAAATAGAATCTCCGTTCATTCAGCAGTTCTGACACTTTTCCCTGATGATACAGGTCACACCCGCCAAGAATCCCGGAATATTTCAGCCAGCTGACTGCACGGTTGACCTCATTTCTGCTTACATTTTCTTTGGTGGCATCCTTCACAAATTCTGTTACTTTCTGTATATCCTTCGAAGAAGTCCCCTTTTTTTCATATGCCATCATGGTAAATGCCGCTTTGTACACATTTTCAAAAACCAGCCTGCATTTATCATCTGCAAAATAAGCAGCCGATTCTTCTGTAAAGATCTGTATCAGTTTTTTCAGAAGTTCCAGACAGTTTTCTTTCTTTCCGCTTTTTCTGTATTCATCAACCACAGCCGGATAACCGCCGATCTGGATATAGATCTGATAAAGTTCATATAATTTTTGATCATCTTCTGTACGCCCCCTGCCGGACAGGCTGATTGAAAGCAGCAGCTCCCTGCATCCAAATGCATCACAGAATTCCGTAAATGACAAAGGCAGCATTTCCAGATTCCATACATTGCCTGCCGGTCTGAAATAACGGGAATTAATAGTTTTCCCCAGATAACTTCCGGTCACGATCACATGGCACCTCAGACCATCCTGCATCTGCCGTATCAGATTGTATATGGAGACGCTTTCCTGTATCTCATCCAGAACGATCACCGCATCCGGGGAATCCACAAATTCCACCATCCGGTTCTGTCTGCAGAAACCGGCAAATACAAAGGCCATATTCATCGTACCCTGCATGCAATGTTCCAGATCTGTGCGCAGCCGATCGACAGACAGGTCTATATACAGGATATTTTCATAGTTTTTATAGATAAATTTCCTGATCTCCGTTGTCTTCCCGGTCTGTCTCGCTCCCGACAGATACAGCACATAATCGCTCTTATGTATCCTCCAGTTTTCAAACTGTTCCTGTATCTCTCTTGACAGACTGTTCTGAGAGGTGATCTCATGGTATCTGTCCTGATTGATCCGACGCAGCGTTACAACAGGCAGCGGATCCTGAACAGACTTTAACCTGTTATCACCATCCTCTGCCAGATTGTCGATCACATTCTGGTTTGCCCTTGCCTCTTCCGCCGCCACAAACCTGCCGTCGATCACAAATCCAATGATTTTATCTTCCGAATTCTTCACCTGAGCAGTGGCTTTCATGCGCATTTCCCTCTTTATTTCGTATGATAGACTACCTCATTATACTAAACAATCATGACGTTTTCAACTTTTCCGGACGTTCTGTCAGAAAATAAGAGGAGCCGCTGCAAAAGAAGATAAAATACCGATCACTGACTCCTATTCAAATAAATATCCATATTCCGGAAGCTGTTCCATATATGGTTTCAGTTCCTTCCCGATCTCATCGCGTTCCTGGGGCGACAATTCACAGGCATCGTGATCCTTCCCCATAATCTCCAGCGCCTTCTGGACGATCTCACCGACCAGATACCGGCAGAGACTCTCCGCATCTGTGACCACCCGGTTCTCCACGATCTCTGAAGTTTTGCTGTCAATCAGCATCAGGACATATCCCAGCTTATCCGACCAGAGCAGCTCCATATAGGGACTGGCCTGTATGTACTCTTCGAATACCCCCCTGACCTTCTCGATCGCTTCCTTTTTCTCCGCCTTTTGCATCATAACTTCTTCCTCCTGTTCTTACCTGAAAATAGAAATATTTTTCATTGTCCAGAGCTTCAGCGAGATGATCCGTTCTGAACGTTTATCAATATTTTACCACAGGAGGGTATCCAATTTATTTATGGAATTACTGGATCTTTTGCCTGTATGGCCGGCTCAAAGGCATTCCTTACATTTAACCAGACAGCGTTTTTTATAAAAAGCAACCCCATAGCAGATCACTCTGGAATAGTCGTCCTGAAATACCTCCCCATACATCCGGTCATCAATCTGCGCAACTGCTTCCTCACAGGATTTCTGCAGCCCTTCCTGCGACCCTGCATATTTGATCTCAAATACTGCCGCACGGTCTCCGGAATAGTCCTGAACGACAATGTCGCTGCGCCCCTCTCCATGCTCCCGGTTCGATTCTACCGCATATCCTGCTCCTGCAAATATCCCGGCAAAAAATGCATGGTAAAAATCTTCGCGGATCTCCCGATTGGGAATGCCGAGAGCCACACAGTCCTCCGGCAGCGGACTTTGTAGCCGTTCCTCCCGGACAGGCGTCAAATAGCCGGTCAGATACAGCATGCTCCAGAGATTCGCTTCCGAGGACAGCAGATCCTGATACGTCAGGTCTTCCTCCACCCTCTCAACCACATATCCTCCAGAAAGCAGCGTTTCCAGTTTTTTGGTTATGGTGTCACCCGCAACATCGATAAATGAACGGATGATCCCGTTATCACTGGAATTTTTCCAGTAACCGGCCGGCTTTGCCCCGGGATCCAGCATGAGCCGTTCCACATGGTTCATCACGTCCCAAGGACAGTACACGTCAAAATCTCCAAAATGATACCCGTCATACCATTCCTTTATCACCTCTGTATCATCTGTCAGCCCTGTATCTCTTAAAAGCTGATTCACTTCCTCCTGGGTGAAACCAAAATACTCATGCAGTCTGGTACCTGAAATCGTATCCGGCACAAAATTATTGGTTCCGGTAAATATACTTTCCTTCGCAATTCTTAAACATCCGGTAATAACCGCAAATTTCAATGCGCCATTATCCTTAACCGCCTGCATGATCCCTTTCATGACGTCCAGCATCTCTCTGTAATATCCATTGTCGCCCGCCTTCGCCAGCGGAACATCGTACTCGTCCATAAGCAGAATAACCGGTTTCCCATAATGCGCCTGCATCATTCTGGTCAGGTTCAGCAGGCTGTTTTCCAGCAGTCCCTGCGTTGTTTTCTGAGAAGCCACCTGACAGAACGTCTCCCTGCTGAACGGATCCAGCTTCTCACTGTCCATAAGATAGAGATGATCCTTATAGAGATCCGAAAAAACTGCCGCAAGTTTTTCATATGCTTTAGCAAAATCCAGTCCGTCGACACTTTTAAACGACAGAAATATGACCGGATACCGGTTCATCCATTTTTCACACAGGCTTTTCTCCCCGGCAATCGAAAGTCCCTCAAACAGCTCTCTGCTATCTTTCCGGATATCAAAAAATTCCGACAGCATACTCATGCCCAGAGTCTTTCCGAACCTGCGCGGACGCGTAATCAGCGTAACCTGCCTTCCGTCTGTCCTCAGCAGTTCCCGGATCAGACCGCTCTTATCAATATAGTAATATCCATTTTCCCGGATATCCGCAAATCCCGATCGTCCAATCGGTATCTTTATCTCCTTCATGACTGAAAACTCCTCTGCTGCATAAACCCCTGTATCCCTGAAAAATCAGCCGCCATCCCTTGATACAGAAAATATATATATATATATATGATTTATGCTATCAAAAAGCGCCCTGTATTACAACAGATTTTTCATACAGCATACCCGTTTTGGTACATCCCAAAACACGCTCTGGTAAAATCTCCCGCCTTCTGCTATACTGTTCTTCATAAGAAGACAGGCCCACTTATCCGCTCCGAATAAGTGCTGCCGCAAAAGGAGGAAAAACCCATGGTATATAAAACAAAAGGCACCTGTTCGCAGGCCATCGACGTAGAAGTTGAAAACGGCATCATCACTTCCGTACAGTTTGTCGGCGGCTGTGCCGGCAACACAGCAGGAATCGCAAAGCTCGTCGTAGGCATGAATGCAGACGACGTCATCAGAAAACTGGAAGGAACGCCCTGCGGCATGCGCCCGACCTCATGTCCGGATCAGCTCGCAAAGGCATTAAAGCAGTTAACGGCTGCGCAGGCATAACCGGCCTTATAACAGGCAGCCGGAATTTCACTTTCTCTGCCGGCCATTTCCTCTGGAAAAGGAGGCGGTATTTTTGACGATTGCCGCCTCCACTTTTTTGTGCCGGTTTTCGTATTTTCTGCAGTCAGTTTTTTTGACTTTCTATTCCAGTCCCTTCTCCTCGTGTCATCGTTTCCATGCCGGATCCCGGAACAGAACGATAAAAATTCACTCTGAAAGCATCGCCCATATCAATAAATTCCGGCTCCCGAACTCCATACTCCCTGCAGCCCTGGATCATCCGCTGAAACCCTGTTCCCCACTGTTCTATAATCCCCATTCGGCTGAACACTTCCGCTATACAGACATTTCGTATTTTGGACCGCCCGGAAATCGCCTGTTCCATAGTAAGCCCGCCATACAGCATACCCGGAGAGGTTATTTCTACTCTATTGTCATAGACTGCAACCTGTACGCAGGAATGATCCAAGTAACACCGATGGCATACAGAATTAATAATAGCCTCCCGAATACTTTCCGGCGGCAGCTCATATCTGTCTTTTCTGACAATTCCATCAATCACCGCACCAAGATTAATATGTTTTAATACAAACTGATATGCCTCTTCAATCTGGCTGTAAAGCGGACCGTCAAACTCCCTCCTGTCAATAAATACTGCTCTGTTCTCCCCTTTAAATAATGCGCACTGTATCTTTGCAAATCGAAAAGTATTATCTGTAAGCAATATAAATGCATTGGTCGGAAGGTATGTCTGCCCGCTTTTTTTCAGGAGCCCCCAGTTTTCCAGATTTACATCCGTAATCTCTTTTACTTTTTCTATGGGAGTTCCTTTTGACTCTGCAATATATTTTCGAATATCACTGCACAGCCGAATCGTATTTTCTTCACTGTAAGCACTTTCAACATTGACAAATTCGTCAAATGACTTGCCGGCTCCCTGATACTCCAGTTCTTTTAATACTGCCTCATCCGCCGGTCTGCTGGTTCCAGCCACACGGATATAGGTTCCGTTCTCTTTCCCCAGTCCCTGAATATAATATGGTCTGTTCTGTCCCGGATAAATCTCTATCTGCACGATACATTTCCCTTCTATTGTCTGAAAAGTAATATCCGGAACAATCTGCGGTGTACACATATCTGAAATGGCATTTGCAATCTTATCCATAATCTGAAACACCGTACTTGGATCAACACCAATAATATCCTTTGTTCCATCATCCACCCCAATTATTATCTTTCCACCAGATGTATTGGCAAAAGCAACAATCGTCTTCATATACTTTTTACTGTCATCCGGAAGCTGAATTTTAAATTCTATGTTCTTTGATTCACCATTTTTTATCTCTTCCACTGTCATTTTTTTCACCTGCTCTTTCTGACTGACCGACTTAAATATTGTTTCACTGTACATATGATTCCTCATTATATCCTTTAAAAAAACCACTTTCAATATCCACGATGGTAATTTTCCCTTTTTCTGATGCCCTGGCTGCTTTTCACGCCTGCAGCCATATCATCAGCCGGAATTTCAAAAGGGTATTCCCAGGTCTTACAGACCCGGAAATACCCTTTTTTCTGGATGTTGGATAAAAAAACTGTTCTCGTATGCTTATCCCTGCACTGTTGGTGTACAGATCGGTTTGTAAGTTACAAGTTTAGTTCTTTTGTGTTTTTGGATTCGGTTTGAATCCCTTACCTATATTCAGTTGTAATTTTGGACATTTGAACCATGTTGCATAAATAATCTGTGTTTCCGTTCTCTTTTAAAAACCTCACGAATGAGGAATAAGATTTTGTCTTTCGTCCATCCGCGCTGCCTTTCAGACAGTTTCCGATGCGGACTTGCTTCGTAATGTTGTGGAGAAACCGCCATCACCTGCAGACTGATGGCATGTACGCGTGATTGCATCTACCTATATGCAATTGTTTGGGGATAATTATTTTGCTGCTCTGTTTTGGTGATCAGTCAAAATAGAGAGCGTTTGTGCATGTAGTTGTGGTCTCGACGATGTCATCTTGGAACACGGAATGACCGCCCTTTACCCGATAATACTTATCTAGGGTAATTTTGTAGGGACCGCTACTTACCGTAGCAGTACCATCATTATATGATCTGCCAGTCCAGTAATCAATCGTTCCCCAGCCACTGGTACCATTGTCGCTTTGATCCAGATAAATACGCACATAAATTTCTTCACAGTCTCTATGTGCAAATGTTGTACCAGAGCAAACCGCATACCCAGTCTTGCCGTGTGTCAGTTTAACAACTGCTGCCTGAAGATAGGCTCCCCGAGCAGTTCCATACCATGTATCAGAAACCTCATCTTCCTGAGTCTCATACACATGGTATCCTGCCGGTTCTTCTGCTTCGGCGCAAACCGTCAAACTACTGCCAGCCAACATCAGCCCAACCAAAGCAAATATACTTTTTGCTTTCCATCGTCTCATATCCTTCGCCTCCTTTCCGTAGAAATTTTGTAGACCTACAATAAATAAACGATTCAGTAGACAATTTTTGACAGCTTTATACATTTTCTATCAAAATATTTTCTAAAATTTTTATAAACTCATCATATTCCATCATTCCATGGACTGAATAATAGGTATTTAAATATTTAAATGATGATATATAATATAACGTTTTAGATAAGGCTTTATCATGGTATTCATATTCAAAAACTTTTATCTCTAATCTATTAGAATCTATAATCAAAGTATCCCGTTCTTTTCTATCTGTTTCATAATTTACACTGGATTCATTATAATCTTTACCAATATAAATATATACATATTTTTCTTCTAACTTATATTTTACAACCGCCTCCCTTGCATCCTCCTCAATCCAATAATCCATTAGATACATTCCTTGAGGCTGATAACCAAGTCTTACCGGAATCACACCTAATGTTTCCTGTATTTCTTTACACACCTCTTCTTCGTCATATTCACTATATATGGAATCTGTATTTTCAATTTTTAATCCATCTTTTCCCTCATACTCTATAATCTCCGGCTCGTACTCTCTGTTACCATAGCCAATCACTCCAAACCCGACACAGGATACCGCTGCTGCTGCCACTGCAATGACCATACGGCGGCGAATCCTGAACTTCCGGGCAGTGCCATTACGCATCTCAAGTTCCCTGTGGATATTTTCCAGCATCCCCTCCGGCACTTTCACATCCTGAAGCTCTTCTGATTCCATAAGCAGCTTTTCTCTCTCGTCCGCCATAGCTATCAGGTCCTCATCAATCCTGTCCCACAGCCACTCGTCCCTGTCACGTTTTCGCTTCATACTTTTACAATCCTTTACTCTCCGCTGTCTTCTCAACCGTTCCATTCCCACTACATCTGTGTCTCCGGGATATCCCTGCTGCCGGTTCCTGCTTATCCTTCATCCTTTAGCGTTGCTTTACATATTTCCAAATTTTATCTGTTTCTTATAATTACTTTAAGTGTTATCTGCTGTAATCCGACCATATGGTTCATATTATTTATGCTGCTTCTTCCAGTATCACTGTCCTCATGCAGCCAGACACAGGCCGTTTCCCAGCGGATGTTCCCGGAAGACCCATTGACATTTCCGCAACCCGCTATATAATAATCAACATACGAACCGTTTTACGGATCACGCAATCCAAAAGCACACCTGCTGCTTCAGCATTCATCTCAACATCAGCCTCAGGGAGGAGAATTATCCATATGAAACATATCATACTCACCGGCGGCGGTACCGCCGGCCACGTAACCCCGAACATTGCCCTGCTGCCCCGGCTGCGCGCCGCAGGCTACACGATCACTTACATCGGTTCCGCCGACGGCATCGAGAAAAAGCTTATGGAAGCCCAGAAGATCCCCTATTACGGCATTTCTTCCGGAAAACTCCGCCGTTATTTTGACTGGAAGAATTTCACCGACCCTTTCCGGGTCATCAAAGGCTTCTCTGAGGCATCTTCCCTGATGAAAAAGCTGAAGCCCGACATTGTCTTCTCGAAAGGCGGCTTCGTCTCCGTCCCCGTCGTTATGGCAGCCAAACGCAGGCATATCCCTGTCATCTGCCATGAATCCGACCTGACACCCGGACTTGCCAACAAGCTGAGCATGCCCGGCGCCACAAAGGTCTGCTGCAATTTTCCGGAGACGCTCCAGTACCTTCCGAAAGACAAGGCCGTCCTGACCGGCTGCCCGATCCGTCAGGAGCTGCTGGAAGGAAAACGAAGCGCCGCCCTCACTCTGACCGGCTTTACACCGCATAAACCGGTTCTGATGGTCATGGGCGGAAGCCTGGGCGCAGGCGTCATCAATCAGGCTGTCCGGGATGCCCTTCCCGAACTTCTGAAGCAGTGGCAGATCATCCATCTGTGCGGCAAAGGCAAGATGGACGACAGCCTCCGGCATACAAAAGGCTATGTACAGTACGAGTATATCCAGAAGGAGCTCCCTGACCTCTTCGCCCTGTGTGACCTTGTCATCTCCAGAGCCGGAGCCAATGCCGTCTGCGAATTTTTAAAACTCCAGAAGCCCATGCTTCTGATTCCGCTCTCCGCCAGAGCCAGCCGCGGCGATCAGATCCTGAACGCCAGATCCTTCGAACGCCAGGGCTTTTCCATGGTTCTCGAAGAAGAGGAACTGACCAGAGAATCCCTGCTGCATGCGGTATCCGCCCTGTCTGCCAACCGGGAAGATTATATCCGGGCCATGCGCTCCTGCGAACAGACGGACGCCGTGGATACGATCTTCCGGCTGATTGAGGCAACCGCAGGCTGACAGCATACATGATATAGTCCTGAGGGGACAGTCAGCTGTCCCCTTTTCCATACTCTCTGGAATACCTGTCCCGCAGCCACACCCTTGCCCGGCGCCTCCACTGTCCGACCAGGGATTCCTTGATACCCAGTCTCCTTCCGATCCTGCGGTCACTCATGTCCTCCAGATATTTCATAAGCAGGACATCGTACCATTCCGGCTTTTCTATTTTCAGGCGTTTCAGGATCTTTCCCTTTTTCCGGCTCTCTTCCAGTTCCTCTACCATGTTTTCCACATCAGAGCTCAGATCCTCCAGATCGATCTCATCGAGATTCAGCCCAACTCTCGTACTGTATTTTCCGCCCTTTTTCAGATAATCCTTTGCCAGACGTTCCGATACCACAAGCAGCCATGCCTTCACCATCCTTGCATTTACATGATCCAGATTTTCCGACAGGCGCAGAAATGTCTCCTGACAAATATCCTCCGCCGTATGATAGTCTACAAACAGACAGATATTCTGGAATGTCACATCCCCATAACACTTAAAGTAATCATCTACCCGATGATCCTTTTCCTTCATAAAGTACTCCAATATCCTCTCACTGGCATCTACTGTTTACAGAATATGCATTTTCCTTCCTTTGACATCCGCCTCCTGTTCCCTGATACAGCCTTATCTGCTCTGGTCTTCTTCTTCCTCGGAAGAATACCGGTCCTTCAGCCACAGCCTCGCTCTCCGCCTCCACTGCCCGACCAGCGATGCCTTAATTCCCATGATGCTGCCGATCTCCCGGTCGCTCATACGTTCCTGATACCTCATGAGCAGGGCATCGTGCCATCTGGGATTCTCTTTCTCCAGACGCCCCAGGACCCGGTCCATCTCCCTTCTCTCTTCCAGTTCGATCACAATACGCTCTGTATCCGAATGTACGTCTGCGATCTCCATTTCTTCCGGTCCCAGCCCGACTTTCGTCTTATGCCGGCCGCCCTTTTTGTTATAGTCATACGCCAGCCGCTTGGATACTTTCAGCAGCCATGCCTTCACCAGCTCCGGCTCTACCTGATCCAGATGTGCGGCAAGCCGCAGGAAAGTCTCCTGACAGATGTCTTCCGCCGTATGATAGTCCACAAAGGTGCGGACATGCCGGAACAGCATATCTCCATAACTTTCAAAGTAATCATCCAGCCGATGATCCTTCTCTTTCATAAGTACACCCGATAACCTCTTACTGACTGTCTACCAGTCTCTTCACTTCTGCCATATCTTCCGGCGTGGTGCTTCCCGGCTCCCACAGGATCCCGGCATGGTCATCCTGATAACGGGGAATCAGATGCATATGGAAATGAAATACGGTCTGTCCTGCCGCCTCTCCATTATTCTGGACCAGATTCATACCATCCGCCCCAACTGCCTTTTGAAGTCTGCCTGCGATCCTCTTTGCCCGAACCAGCGCCTTTGCCGCCACCTCGTCCTCCAGATCAAACAGATCTTTATAATGCTCCTTCGGAAGCAGCAGCGCATGTCCTCTCGTCGCAGGCCCCAGATCCAGGATGACCCGAAAATCCTCATCCTCATACAGTGTTGTGGAAGGAATCTCCCCATTTGCAATTTTACAGAAGATACAGTTACTGTCTTTCATAATATATCCACCCGTCCTTTCTTTGAACAATACCGAATGCACCCTGTTTCCCTTTATATTTCCACGTTTTTCTACCGTCTTTGTCGAATTTTGTCGATATTTGTCGTACGATTTTATTTGCCATTTTTTGACATATCTGCTATATTACAGACAGGGAGTGATGACATGCTTACATACGACGAACAGGAAAAAATGGAACGTCTCATGTCAAAGGACAAGAACTTCCATGAATTGATTACTGCCATCAAAAAAGATCACCATCTTACCCTGTCTCAGATCTCTCATGAGATTCGAAACCCGCTCACCTACATGGACAGCTCCATCCAGTGGATTCAGAAGCTGCATCCTGAAGTAGAGGGTTTTGAATTCTGGGACCAGATGAAACATGACCTTCAGTATCTGAAAATACTTTTAGACGATATTTCCGCATTCAATAACGGAGAACAGCTGAACATTACCAGAATCGATCCCAGAGAATTTGCATGCGATCTGAAAGATACGCTACTTCCTGAGCTTCTGGCCCGGCACATCCCGCTGCTGATCAAACTGGATGACACCTACCCGGATTTCTACGGAGACCCGATCCGCTTAAAGCAGGTATTCATTAACCTGATCAAGAACTCCATGGAAGCCATCACCGGACGCGGCCGGATCACACTGAAGGTATTCACTCACGACAAACGGCTGATGATAGCCGTCAAGGACAACGGCTGCGGCATCTCCGCAGAAGATCAGAAAACCATTTTCCGGCCCTTTGTGACCCATAAAGAAAATGGCACAGGGCTTGGACTTTCCATTGCCCGGCGTATCATACTGGCGCACAACGGAACCATCCATCTCCGGTCAGCAACCGGAAAAGGAACGGAGATTCAGGTGCACCTGCCATTATTGCCAACATCTCATATTTGTATATAATTATCCCAGACGGGTTTTATAAGGGGGAGGCGGCTCTCCAATACCTCTCCCTTCCATAAAGCCCGGATCTGCACGTTTCTTTCCTTATTTTCCCAGATTTCCTCATTTCAATCATAGCAACAGATCCGGAAATTGTCAATTGCATGAGCTGTAACTTTTTCCAGACACAAAAAAGAACACCGCCCCCGGACTCTAGGTTCCAAAAACAGTGCTCCTGCATGCGCCATCAGGGGCTCGAACCCTGGACACCCTGATTAAGAGTCAGGTGCTCTACCAACTGAGCTAAAAGCGCATTTCTTATTGCAGAGTTTCATAAATATGATGTTCTGCTGTGATGTTCAACGAACAAGACATATTATATCATCTTCTTCAGAAAATGCAAGTACTTTTTTTAATTTTTTTAAACTTTTTTTCAGAAAAACTTCATATTCTCTTTATCGTGCTGCGATCAGTTTGTGGATCGGATTTCCCATGGCGGAAAAACGCTCTTCATATTCTGTCATGACATTCCCCTTCATCAGCTCCGGATCCCGATGCAGGTCGTACGTCACCGCCTGAAGCTTCCACCCGGCTTCCTTTACCGACTGGACGGAAAAATCAAAAAGCGGCCGGTTGTCCGTCTTAAATTCCACCTGTCCGTCCGGTGTCAGTATCTGCTCATACCGTTCCAAGAATTCCCTGCTGGTCAGCCTTCGCTTTGCGTGGCGGTCCTTGGGCCATGGATCGGAAAAATTCAGGTAGATCCGCGCCACCTCGTCCTGGGCAAAGACCTTTCCGATCTGTTCTGCATCCATCCGGATAAAATACAGATTGGCAGGCGGATGCTCCTCCTGCTCCATCTTTTCCAGCGCGCGCAGCAGAACACTGGAATATTTCTCAATTCCTGCATAATTAATATGAGGGTTCTCCTTTGCCATGGCCATGATAAATTTGCCCTTGCTCATGCCGATCTCAATGTGGATCGGATGATCATTTCCGAACAGCGCATGCCAGGTACCTGCTCTGGTCTCTTCCTCATGAACCACATATTCGCTTGCCGCAATGATCTCCCGCGATCCTCTGATATTCCTCAATCTCATGATCCGTCTCCGTTTTCTCCCTGTTTCTGATATGGCTGCCATATCCGTGTCCTTATTGTACACGATTCTTTCTTATCTGAAAAGCAGTTTTTATTTTCAGAAAATAACACCTGATTTTAGATATTTTAAAAGTCAAGCAGTTTTTTTATTTTTTTCAGGAGACGGTTCGTTTTAGCGGATATTTACAAAACATCCGTTTCTTTTCCCCCAGTGTATAAACATGCTTTTACACACCGAAAATGTGGATAATGTGGATAACTTTGTGAATAACTTAAGTTTTTCCATATTTTCAAGGCTCTTAAATGTGGATAACTCTGTGAAGAATCGGGGGAAACTTTTTGATAACTTTTTCCACCTTTTCTTTTTTTGTGCATAATGTCCTTTCAGGTTCTTTCTTAAGGGGACTTGACATAAAATATTAGCAGACAATTCTTCTTATCTGTTATGGATGAAAAAGGAGCGGATGACGGACAACCTGTCGAAAGGTCAAATGGATAAAGACAGATTAAAATATGATTAACAAGGTTTAAAATGATTAAAAATGTGATATAATGGATAAAATGGATCAGGAGGTGCACATATGGAACTCAGAGCGGAAGATGTTTTCCGTCCCGGCGCATTCCCCGAATATACTTATATATCCCGAAAATCTACAGTTTCTGATCTGCCTTATGAATTTCGGCTGATGCAGGCAATCAGAGTATCCGGATTCTTAACTTCCCTGGTAGGTCCTTCCAAAATGGGAAAGACCATCCTGTGCGAAAAAGTAATCGGATTTGAGAATATCGTGGAAGTGTCAGGCGCCGACTTTGATGAAGATACGGATTTCTGGAAACTGATCTCTGCCAAAGCAGGACTGGCATATGAAGGTCAGTTTGCATCTGAGAAACTGATCTTCAGCACCAGTAAGAAATATACAAAAAAAGAAATCTTTTCGCTTACGAAGGACAAGATCATTGAATATTACAGGGAAAATAATCTGGTTCTGGTCATAGATGATTTCCACTATGCGCCGGCAGGAAAGCGAATACAGATTGCACAGCAGCTGAAAGATGCCATCCGCAGAGGATTTAAAGCCATTGTTGTATCTCTTCCCCATCGGGCAGATGAAGCAATCCGCCAGAATGCAGACCTTTCCGGCCGTCTCAGTCTGATTAATATGGAACCATGGAAAGTAGATGATCTGAAAGAGATCGCAAAGCTGGGCTTTGGTAAACTTGGTATTTTCATTGAGGATTCTGTTGCAGCACAGATTGCAGTGGAAAGCCTTTCTTCTCCTCAGCTGATGCAGTATATCTGCCTGAATATCTGCACCATTCTGGAGATGTCCGGTGAAAAAAACAAACAGATCGGGCAGGAAATCCTAGAAACCGCTTACCGTTATACGACTGCCAATTTTGAATATGGGGATGTGGTCTTCCTGATGCAGAAAGGGCCAAATACACGCGGCAAAAGCAGAAACACTTTCCGCACGGTTGATGGACACGACCATGATATTTATGAACTGATTGTAAAGTCCATCGCAGAAAACCCACCCATCATGAAGCTGGAATTCGAGGATGTGAAAGAGCGAATCTACCGCCTTCTTGCAGATGGCTCTAAGACTCCTTCTCCGCAGATGATTCGTGAAAGTCTGGTCAAACTGCAGGAACTGTTATATGAAAGGGAAGATATCTTCAAAGTACTTGACTGGAAAGAGGGGGTTCTCTATATTTTGGATCCTCTGTTCCTGTTCTATCTGCGATGGGGAGGCGCACGCTGATGTCCATGTCCAATACTGCCATAACGGATATACAGGATGCTGTTAAGCAGCTGAAAAATGTAAAAAGCGGTCAGGAATTTACTTCTTTTTTATCTGATCTGAAAAATTTCCTCAAAACACTGGATGCAGCTCCACAGTACCTGACAGAACTGGAACAGCGGGCTTACTATCCTGTAAATGAATACTCTGATAAAAAGACCAGAGATAATCTGAATGCTGCAAAGAAGCGTATCATCGAATATCTTGAACAGATCACGGACAGTTCCCCGGCAGAGGACCGTCTGCTTACAGTCCTCAATAATTTTTATCTGTTTTTGGAAGGACTTCTGGAACGCTCTCCTCATAAACGCAGCACCATACAAAAAGAACAGCTGGCAGCACTGAAAATTCAGAATGAGTATGATGTACAGCATCTTCTGTATGCCTGTCTGAAACCGCTTTATCCTCTGGTAAGGGCTGAAGTCAGTGAGGATACCGGTTATGGCACGGTTCGGACAGATATTTTTCTGGACTCTGAACATGTCATAGAAGTGAAATGTACCAGAAACAGTATGAAAATAAAAAAACTGACAGAAGAAATAGAGGCAGATATGGTGCATTACCATGCAAAACATATCTATTTCTTTATTTATGATAAAGAAAAAATCATTGAGAACCCTCAACTGTTCAGGAAAACTTATGAAAGCAGGATGACAGATAAACATATATCCATCATTATCCACCAGCCCAAAATACTGTAAGTGTAAGCTGTATTTTATACTTAATGAAACTGCAATGCTTCATCAGATGCAAAAAAGGGAACAGACCATCTCTGATCCATTCCCTTCATCTTTAAAACAGGCGTTCTTCTTAGCCGAAGTATCTCTTCAGCAGACCTGCAAATGCCTTGCCGTGGCGCGCCTCGTCTTTCGCCATCTCATGAACGGTATCATGGATTGCATCCAGGTTCGCTGCCTTCGCACGTTTTGCAAGGTCGAACTTGCCGGAGGTAGCGCCGTTCTCTGCTGCCACACGCATCTCAAGGTTCTTCTTCGTGCTGTCGGTGACAACTTCGCCCAGCAGCTCAGCAAATTTTGCAGCATGCTCAGCCTCTTCATAAGCAGCCTTCTCCCAGTAGAGTCCGATCTCCGGATAACCTTCTCTGTGAGCAACACGCGCCATAGCCAGATACATACCAACCTCGGAGCACTCGCCGTTAAAGTTTGCTCTGAGATCTTCAAGAATATCCTCGCTTACGCCCTGTGCAACACCAACCACATGTTCCGCAGCCCAGCTTAAGTCATCCTCCTGCTTGTTGAACTTGCTTGCCGGTACTCCACACTGCGGACATTTCTCCGGTGCGGTATCTCCTTCATGAACATAGCCACATACGCTGCATACCCATTTTGCCATAATTTTTTTCTCCTTTTCTTTATGATTATACCCATGAGCATGAATCTGCTCTTTTTTGTGCCGCATTGATAGAATGCCCATCTGCTGCACATTTCATAATCTGCAAATATTTCTGCCCATAAGTATAAGTTTATAGTTTTAATAACAGTAACAGTTCCTGTTATCGTTATTATAGTGGACAACCGGATATCTGTCAAGCCTGTCTTTTATTTTTTTTGCACTTTTTACAGATCCCGTGAAATTCAATCCGGCATTCCTCCACATCGCCGTATTCCTGCAGACGGTCGACCCCTGGAACCGGATTTTCCGCCGGAACCATAACATCCAGCACACATCCGCAGCTCCTGCATATAAAATGACTGTGCGGCTCAAGTCTTGCATCAAAACGGTCCGGCCCGTCCGACGAGATCTTCCGAATCTCCCCAAGCTCTGTTAATAAGGAAAGATTCCGGTACACAGTACCCAGACTGATATTGGGGAATTCCCTGCGAATACTGGTATAGATCATATCAGCAGTCGGATGGTCTTCGCGCCCGCAAAGATATCTCTTGATGCTTTCCCTCTGCCTGCTGTATTTCAATGCTGCCAATTCCGTATCCCCCTTTCTCCAAAACAGTATTAGTAATTGTTATCATTTTAATTCTCCCGTCCTGCTTTGTCAAGTTTGAATTTTCCGCATCCACGGCTTACAGCCGGGGATCCTCATGCCAACCGCCGGAATTTCTTAAGAAATCTTTAGTTTTCCTTTAAAAACCAGTGATCTGCTGTTGACAAAGGCGTAATAGGTTGTTATAATTGCAATGTAATTTGTAATAAATTCGTAATATTTAATACATATTTTTGTTTTGAAAGCTGCCCGGAAAATGTGATAAACGGCTTATGGATCGTGATTTCATGGGGCAGAGATTTTATGTCGTTTATATAATTTTGTAAAATATACCTGGAGGTACATATGATACGTAAAAGTTTTCTTGTATGCCTGGCTGCCGGACTCTTCGTCGTTCAGCCCATGAATGCTGACGCAGCGCAGATCTCACTGGCTCTGGCAGGCGGTATTTCAACTTCCCTCGATGAATCCACAGCATCTGACACCGAACTTGCAGATGTGCTGGATGAAGTAGTAAAGGATAATTACACCGGTTTCTGCATTGCGAAGGTCAATGATTATGTGAATGTACGCAGCGAGCCCAGCGAAGACGGAGATATTATCGGAAAGCTGTACAACAAATCCGTCGGAACCGTGGAAGTGGAAGAGAACGGATGGTATCTGATCAATTCCGGTAATGTACACGGGTATGTCAAGAATGATTTTGTTGCAATCGGTATCGACGCGGAATCTCTTGCAGAGGAAGCGGGTACGAGAGTTGCCGTAGTTACGACAGAGACTCTGCGGGTCCGTCAGGATGCAACTACAGATTCTTCCATCCTCGGCCTGATCCCCATGGCAGAGGAACTGATCGTCAAAGACGAGACAGAGGATTTTGTCAAAGTCTCTATCGAAGAGGGTGACGGATGGGTATCCAAGGATTATGTTGATTTAAGAACCGATTATGTATATGCCGAATCCAGAGAGGAAGAAAAAGCCCGTCTGGCAAAAGAGGAAGAAGCAAGAAAGGCTGCTCAGAAAGCTGCAGAGTCCAAGGTGAAGAGCCAGTCCGGTTCCAAATCGACTCCTGCTCTTGGAAACGGCGGAGGCAGCGCTTCCGGCAACGCAGTGGCAAGCTTTGCATCCCAGTTCGTCGGCAATCCGTATGTATACGGCGGAACCAGCCTGACCAACGGCGCAGACTGCTCCGGTTTTGTCATGAGTGTATATGCAAACTTCGGTGTGGGACTTCCGCACAGCTCCAGCGCTCTCCGCAGTTCAGGATACGGCGTCAGCCTTGCAGATGCCCAGCCGGGCGATATCATCTGCTACAGCGGCCATGTGGCGATCTACGTTGGAAATAACACCATCGTCCATGCCAGCACCGCAGCAACCGGTATCAAGTATACTTCGCCGGCAAACTACAAAGACGTACTGGCAGTACGGAGAATCTTCTAAAAACAGACAAAAGTACATAACAAGGGAGGCGGTCCTTATGGACCGCCTCCTTTTCTCTATCTGGTCTCCGCTTTTTCCATATAGATGCGGTTTCCCCGGATCTTCTTGTTTTTCATGGACTTCAGAACCTGCTTATAATATTTATGAGGCACATCGATAAAAGTATAACGATCATACATATCGATGGAGCCGGCGTATTTCCCGGGCATTCCGGATTCTCCTGCGATCGCTCCCAGAATATCCCCCGGCTTCACCTTTTGCTTCTTCCCCACATTCAGGAACAGACGCACCATCTTGTCTTTCTTCCCTTTCCCGCGGCGTTCGGACTCCCATACATACGGATCCGATGCAAGATCATCCTTCTGTTCTTCCAGAGAATCTCCCAGCTCGGCCTTTAGAAATGCTGCTGCCAGGTCCATTGCCGTACAGTCATTTTGATTCAGATACGCTTCAATGGCGCGGATGCTTGAGGACAGATCTTCCTCCTTCATCGTCTTTTCCAGACCGGCAAATACATGCTCCACTCTCATATTTGCCACATCATCCAGAGAGGGAATGGGCTGTGCCTTGATCTTTGTCCTGCAGTAACGCTCGATGTCCTTTAATTTGTACACTTCTCTCCCGACAATGAATGTAAAGGATTTCCCGGTCTTTCCCGCACGCCCGGTCCGTCCGATCCGATGGACATAGTATTCGTCGTCCTGCGGAAGGTCATAATTGAATACCGCCTCCACGTCATCCACGTCAATGCCCCGGGCCGCCACATCGGTTGCCACCAGAATATCCGTATTGCCGTCCCGGAATCCCTGCATGACCCGGTCTCTCTGCATCTGTTTCAGATCTCCATGAAGCCCCTCTGCAAAGTATCCCCGGTTCTGGAGCTCCAGCACCAGTTCATCCACCTTTTTCTTCGTATTGCAGAAGACCAGGCTCAGTCTGGGCGCATACAGGTCCAGAAGCCTGCAAAGCACTTCCTCTTTGTTTTTCGGACGTACTTCATAATAATACTGCTCAATATTCGGCACGGTCAGCTCCTTTTTGACCACCTTTACATGGACGCTGTCTTTCTGATAAGTCCCTGCTATATCCAGAATCGCCTTCGGCATGGTCGCAGAGAACAGAACGGTCTGCCGGTCTTCCGGCGTATCCTTCAGTATGGTCTCGATATCCTCACGAAATCCCATATTCAGCATTTCATCCGCTTCGTCCAGCACTATGGTCTGCAGGTCCTTTATCCGGATCGTATGCCTGCGCATGTGATCCATGACTCTTCCCGGCGTACCGATGATGATCTGTACGCCTCCCTTCAGGGAACGGATCTGCCTGCTGATATCCTGTCCGCCGTAGATCGGCAGCACCTTGATCCCATGCAGGTATTTTGCCAGATTGCGGAGCTCCTCCGCCACCTGGATCGCCAGCTCCCGGGTCGGGCACAGAATCAGAGCCTGCAGTTTCCGGTTCTCCGGATCCACTTTCTGAAGAAGCGGAATCCCGAAAGCCGCCGTCTTGCCGGTTCCTGTCTGTGCCTGTCCGATCAGGTCCGCTCCGGACATCATGACCGGGATCGACTGTGCCTGAATCGGCGTCAGCTCCTCAAATCCCATATCCTCCACTGCGCGGATGATTTCCTGACTGATATTCAGTTTTTCAAATTTCATATTTTCCATATTTTCCTTCTATTCCTCTCCTGTTGATAAAACACTTGCATTTGCCAGATATTGTGTTATAATACGAATAAATCAATACATAGTTTTCAATACTATGTTATGTAGTTTATATAAGTATCTGTGAACGGCAGGAAAATCCTGCACTTACCGGACAGAAGCCCGTGTGCAGCTTTCCGATGCCGGATTCATGAATTCAGGAGGTATCACCATGACATTATCCATCAAAGACCCAGGCAGCGCAATCACCCATTTTATCGGCATGTTACTGGCTGCGGTCGCATCCACGCCGCTTCTTATGACGGCTGCCCGCCACAATGGCGGACACTCCGTTTTGCCCCTTGCCGTGTTTGCCCTGAGCATGATCCTGCTCTACGGTGCAAGCACCGTCTATCACACACTGAACATATCGGAAAAAATCAACCGGCTTCTGAGAAAAATCGACCATATGATGATCTTTATCCTGATTGCCGGAAGCTATACGCCGGTCTGCATGATTCCCCTTCGGGACACCGCAGGCATCCCTCTCCTTGTTCTCGTATGGGGGACCGCCATTGCAGGCATCCTGATCAAAGCCTTCTGGATCACCTGTCCCAAATGGTTTTCCTCGCTGATCTATATTTCCATGGGATGGCTCTGTGTCCTCGCCATGGTGCCGCTGGTATCCTCCCTCCCCACCGCAGCCTTCCTGTGGCTCGTAGCCGGAGGCGTCATCTACACCATCGGCGGTATCATCTATGCACTGAAGCTTCCTTTCTTCAATGCCAGACACCAGTATTTCGGCTCCCATGAGATCTTCCACCTGTTTGTCATGGGCGGAAGCCTCTGCCATTTCGTTGTCATGTTCTATATCGCATATATGTAAAATCTACCGTTCAGATCTTTGACAGGCCGGACTGTCCGGAAAAAGCATACGCCCGGCCGACATGCGTACAACCAGTGAAAACAGGGGCTGCCACAAGATGCAGCCCCCAAATCTTTTATTCGATAAATCCCATCGGATTCACCGGTTCATTTTTCTTCAACAGCTGGAAATACAGGTTGCTGCCCTCCAGAGTATAATACTTGGTCGGTTCGCTTACATATCCCAGAAGCCTTCCCGGCTCAACCACATCTCCTTCTTCCACAGCCACTTCCTTTAACTGTCCATAGACAGCCTCGTAGCCGTCGCCCAGGTCCATATACAATGTGGTCCCGGTCTCTTCGTCTACGGAGATCTCACTGACCTTTCCTCTGGCAGCGCACTGTACTTCGCTTCCAACCGGAGCGCTGATCACGATCGCCGGATGATACTTGTACTGATTCAGCGTGGAGAAATATATGCTTTTATCCATACTGTAGTTCAATATCACATCACCATTGACCGGCCACAAAAGCCTGCTGCTTTCGGAAAAGGACAGCCGGTCTGACTGAACCTGTCCTCCCGTTTCTTCTACTACTTCTTCCTCTTCGGTCTCTTCATTCTGTGCTTCTTCCTCAGCAGGTTCCTCTTCCGGAGCTGTCTCCTCCTCCTGAGTCTCTGCTTTCGCCAGTTCTGCTTCTCCTATCTCGTAGATGTCCTCTTCGGTATCAATTTTTGCCTGCTCTGCTTCTTTCTCCTTTGTATCTGCCTGTGCGACCGCACCTCTTGAATTTGCTGCTTCCTTCTCCGTTTCTTCCTGTTCCGCCGCCTGAGCGTTCTGCTTCGGAACCTCGTTCTGCGGTTCTGAAGAGAGCCCCTTACGGTACTGGTAGACTCCGAATACTCCGGACAGAGAAAGCATGCAGAGGCACAGTGCAATCAAAAATCCTTTTTGATTTTTACGCATAACATCACCTCTGACCATATTTTTACCAGATCAGGGGATCGTTATACATTCTGCATCCCGATAGAATTTCTGAATAATTTCTGTCAGTCCGGCGCCCTCCTGCACCATACAGTCTGCCGTATACAGGCTGATGCCGAAACCGTGCCCGTTTCCTTTTACCGTGACCATGATCCCGTCATCGGATTCTTCCATATAAAAACAGCTGGAAGGCAGATGAAGCAGCGAACGGAATGCCTCTCCCTGCCATTCTTTGTCCCGGGACCGGACATGGGATACATAGTCTGAAGAATCCCGCTGCAGTTCTGTTCCTTCCGCTGAAAAATCCTGTCCCAGCGCTTCTGCAAGTCCTTCCTGCGGGATCTGGTATCGTTTCAGATATTCTCCCGCCTCCTTATCTTCCGGACATTCCACCGCCAGTACATAGGCATACGCTTCTCCCAGCAGCACTCCCTCTCTGGTCCTGCCGGCGCTCACTGCGTGATACGGAAGTTCTTTATATGTTCCCCCGATCGTGACGACCTGTCCCTGCGTCCTTACGACCGCGTCATACATCCGGCTGTAATTTCCGTCATAGACCTCCAGCCCCGTCTCCCCATTTCCTGTTTCCTGCCCCTTTCTCACGCACTCTGTCCGATACAGAACCGCCATCAAATCCAGCGTCCCGTCCGCCATCCAGGAACAGTCCTCCTGCATCATGCAGGACAGCACTTCATATTCCAGTTCCGGCAGGACCTCCTCTTTGTGGATTCCCTGCCTTCCGTTGATCAGAAGCGTCATTGTATATGGAAGAAACAGTGCAAGAAATGCTATTGCTGTCATATTTGTTAATAATCTCTTCATACCAGACCCTCTTACAAGTCTATGAATGAAAGAGAAAATGTATACGGATATTTTTCTGCCGCAAAGGGAAGGAGCTGCGAGGGCCTCTCCGCCCCTCTTCCTTTCCAAAACACAAGGCCGCGCAGGAGACTCCCACGCGGCCTCTGATATTTTTAGTTTTCGGAAAGTTCCACGGTCACTTTGTCAAGCTTCCAGATCTCATCCACATATTCCTGAATCGTACGGTCGGAGCTGAATTTGCCGGAGCATGCCACGTTCAGAATCGCGCTTCTTGCCCAGCCCTTTTCATCTCTGTACGCCGTCTCCACGCGCTTCTGCGCTTCTGCATAGGAACGGAAGTCTTTCAGAATGAAGTACGGGTCCGGCCTGTTGTAGCCGCCGTCGATGAGCAGCGCATTATAGAGCTCACGGAATTTCTCCGGATCATTCGGTGAATAAGCTCCGTTGATGAGCTGCATCAGTACCTGACGGATATCCTGATCCGTGTTGAACAGCTGAGACGGATCATAGCCGCCCTGCTTCTCCAGTTCAATGACCTCGTCGGAGCTCATGCCGAAGATGAACGCATTTTCCTCGCCCACTTCTTCCACGATCTCCACGTTGGCACCGTCCATCGTGCCGAGGGTCAGCGCTCCGTTCAGCATGAACTTCATATTGCCGGTACCGGATGCCTCCTTGGAAGCGGTGGAAATCTGCTCGGACACATCCGCCGCTGCAAAGATCCACTCTGCGTTGGATACCCGGTAGTCCTCAATGAAGACCACTTTCAGCTTGCCGTTGATGGATGTGTCATTGTTCACCACATCTGCCACGGAGTTGATCAGCTTGATGGTCAGCTTTGCTCTCATGTAGCCTGCTGCCGCCTTCGCGCCGAAGATAAAGGTTCTCGGATAGAATTCCATCTCCGGATGCTCCTTGATCTGGTTGTACAGATACATCACATGCAGAATATTCAGAAGCTGCCTCTTATACTCATGCAGACGCTTCACCTGTACATCGAAGATGGACCGCGGATCTACATCCACGCCGTTGTGTTCCTTGATGTATTTTGCCAGACGCACCTTGTTCTGATACTTGATGTTCATAAACTCATACTGCGCCTTCTCGTCGTCCGCATAGACCGCAAGGCCTTTGATTCTGGACAGATCCGTGATCCACTCGTCCCCCACATGGGCGGTCACCCATTTTGCCAGCAGCGGATTGCCGTGAAGCAGGAAACGTCTCTGGGTGATTCCGTTGGTCTTGTTGTTAAACTTCTCCGGCATCATCTCGTAGAAATCCTTCAGTTCCTGGTTCTTCAGGATCTCCGTATGGAGCCTTGCCACACCGTTGACGGAATAGCCGGCAGCAATGGCCAGATGGGCCATCTTTACCTGGCCGTCCATGATGATCGCCATCTTCTTGACTTTCTCATAGTCGTTCGGATATTTCTTCTGGATCTCGATCACAAATCTCCGGTTGATCTCCTCCACGATCTGATAGATACGCGGAAGCAGTCTGGAAAACAGTTCGATGGGCCATTTCTCCAGTGCCTCAGCCATAATCGTATGGTTCGTGTAGGCACAGGTCTTCGTGGTTACTTTCCACGCTTCATCCCAGTCCAGTTCGTATTCATCCATGAGCACGCGCATAAGCTCCGCCACTGCCACCGTCGGATGGGTGTCATTGAGCTGGAAAGCCGCCTTCTCATAGAATCTGCGAATGTCATCATGGGAACGCATATACCGTTCCACTGCCGCCTGCACGCTGGCGGATACGAAGAAATACTGCTGTTTCAGGCGGAGTTCCTTGCCTGCCATATGGTTGTCGTTGGGGTAGAGTACTTCCACCAGGTTGCGTGCCAGGTTCTCCTGCTCCACCGCCTTGTTGTACTCACCCTTGTCAAAATGATTCAGCTCAAAGGAATTGATCGCTTCCGCATCCCAGATCCGCAGACAGTTGATCACATTGTTGCCGTAGCCTACCACCGGCAGATCCACCGGCACTGCCAGTACGGACTGATAGCCTTCCTGGACAAAATGGCTCTTGCCGTCTTTGTTCTCGATCCGTACATAGCCGCCGAATTTGACGGTTTTCGCATACTCCGGACGGCGAAGTTCAAAGGGATTGCCGTTCTTCAGCCACATATCCGGAACCTCTACCTGATAGCCGTTCTCAATCTTCTGTTTGAACATGCCGTAACGGTAACGGATGCCGCATCCGTATGCCGCATAGCCCAGAGACGCCAGAGAATCCAGGAAACACGCTGCCAGACGTCCCAGACCGCCGTTGCCAAGCGCTGCATCCGGCTCCTGGTCTTCAATCAGATTCAGATCCAGACCGATCTCCTCCAGCGCTTCTTTTACTTCGTCATAGAAGGTCAGATTGATCAGATTGTTGCCCAGCGCTCTTCCCATCAGGAACTCCATGGACATGTAGTATACGATCTTCGGATCGTTCTTCTCGTATTCCTTCTGCGTCGCAATCCATGCATCCATGATTGCATCCTTCACCGCATAGCCCACAGCCTGAAAAATCTGCTGTTCACTCGCCTCTTCGATCTCTCTGCGGAACAGTGTACGTACATTGTACTTTACACTTCTGATAAAGAAATCCTTGTTAAAAGTTCTTTTGGCCATCATATGCCTCCTTTTACTGCTTTTCTACACCCAGTGTAACGGTCTCCCCATTGATATTCCATTCCTTCACATATCCTTTTGTCTCTGCAAACAGGATATCCGATGCCATGACATCCTTCCGGATCTCCTCTCCATGCCGCTCCATCAGGTCCTGAATCCGGCTGTTTCCGCTGCTGGATACATGGATCCGGTCCATGACCTCGTATCCTGCTTCCTTGCGCATGGTCTGGATCTTGCTGATGATCTCACGGACAAAGCCCTCTTCAATTAACTCCTCGCTCAGATCGGTGCAGAGAACGACCGTCACCCGGTTATCCGCCTCTGTCACATATCCCTCCATCTGAGCCATATCAATGAGCAGATCCTCTTTTGATAATACCACGTTTGACCCGCTGATGTCAAATGACAGGCTGCCGGTTGTTTCCAGTTCTTCCATGGCTTTCCTGCCGTCCATCTCCGTCAGATGCGTGCGGATGCCGTTTAAAAGCTTTCCGTATTTGGGCCCCACAGTCTTCAGCTGGGGTTTGAACGTATAGCTGGTAAATTCACTCAGGTCTTTTCTGAAAACAAGCTCCTTTACATTCAGCTCGTCCAGAATGATCGTCCGGTAATCGCCTGCAAGCTCCACATTCGAGCAGACATACATGGTTCCGATAGGCTGGCGGTTCTTGATGTTCGCCGTATTGCGGGCCGCACGTCCCAGAACGACGATGTCAAGAATCTCCTCCATGGCCGCTTCCAGATCCTCGTTGATCATTTCCTCATGGACCGTCGGGAAATCGCACAGATGGACGCTCTCCGGCGCATCTTTGTCAATGCTGCACACCAGATTCCGGTAGATGTCCTCGGTCATGAACGGGATCATGGGCGCCGCCGCTTTTGCAATGGTCACAAGGGCTGTGTACAGGGTCATGTAGGCATTGATCTTGTCCTGCTCCATGCCCTTTGCCCAGAAGCGCTCCCGGCTTCTTCTTACGTACCAGTTGCTCATCTCATCCACAAAATCCTGAAGGGCTCTTGCCGCCTCCGGAATCCGGTACTGATCCAGGTGGCTGTCCACCTCGCCCACAACGGTGTTCAGTTTGGACAGAAGCCATTTGTCCATGATGGACAGGGACTCGTAGTCCAGTGTATATTTCGTTGCGTCAAAATGATCAATGTTCGCATACAGCACAAAGAATGCATAAGTGTTCCACAGGGTTCCCATGAATTTGCGCTGTCCTTCCTGCACGGCCTTTCCGTGGAACCGGTTGGGCAGCCAGGGCGCGCTGTTGATGTAGAAATACCAGCGGATCGCGTCCGCGCCGTAGGTCTCCAGCGCATCAAAAGGATCCACCGCATTTCCTTTGGACTTGCTCATCTTCTGCCCGTTCTCATCCTGCACATGGCCGAGAACGATGACATTTTCATAAGGCGCTTTATTAAACAGCAGGGTGGATTCCGCCAGCAGGGAATAGAACCATCCGCGGGTCTGGTCCACCGCCTCGGAGATGAACTGCGCCGGGAACTGACTCTCGAACAGTTCTTTATTTTCAAACGGATAATGGTGCTGGGCAAACGGCATGGCTCCGGAATCAAACCAGCAGTCGATCACCTCCGGCACCCGCCTCATGGTCCCCTGACATTTCGGACAGGTGCAGGTGATCTCGTCGATATACGGACGGTGCAGCTCCACGGTCCGCGCCGCGTCATTGCCGCTCATCTGCTTCAGCTCTTCGCGGGAACCAATGCTCTCCATATGGCCGCAGCCTTCGCACTCCCAGACGTTCAGCGGCGTACCCCAGTAACGGTTCCGGCTGATACCCCAGTCCTGGATATTTTCCAGCCAGTCTCCGAAACGGCCCTTGCCGATGCTCTCCGGGATCCAGTTGATCGTATGGTTGTTGCGGATCAGATCCTCCTTGACCGCCGTCATCTTGATAAACCAGGATTCTCTTGCATAGTAGATCAGCGGCGTACCGCATCTCCAGCAGTGGGGATAGCTGTGCTCAAATTTGGGCGCATCGAACAAAAGTTCTCTCGCATCCAGATCCTTCAGCACCTCCGGGTCCGCCTTCTTCACGAACAGGCCTGCAAACGGCGTATCCTCCGTCATGTTTCCTTTGCCGTCCACCAGCTGTACAAACGGAAGATCGTATTTTCTGCCCACACTGGCGTCGTCCTCACCAAACGCCGGGGCAATGTGTACCACGCCGGTACCGTCGGTCAAAGTGACGTAGGAATCGCAGGTGACAAAATATCCTTTTTTGCGCTGCTTCTCCGCCACTTTCGCAGAACAGTCAAAGAGCGGTTCGTACTCTTTGTACTCCAGATCCTTTCCGGTGTAACGCTCCAGCACCTCATAAGCCGGTGTGTCCTCCGTGCCCAGCTTTCCAAGCACCGTGTCGAGAAGCGCCTCAGCCATATAATATGTCTTCCCGTCTGCCGCCTTTACCTTCACATAGGATTCCACCGGATTGACGCAGAGCGCCACGTTGGACGGCAGTGTCCAGGGGGTCGTGGTCCATGCCAGAATATACGCATCCTCGTCCTTCACTTTAAAACGCACCACTGCAGAGCGTTCTTTCACATCTTTATAACCCTGTGCCACCTCATGGGAGGACAAAGGCGTCCCGCAGCGGGGGCAGTAGGGCACGATCTTAAAGCCCTTGTACAAAAGCCCCTTGTCCCAGATCGTCTTTAATGCCCACCATTCGGACTCGATAAAGTCGTCGTGATATGTGACATAAGGGTCGTCCATATCCGCCCAGAAGCCGACGGTGCCGGAGAAATCCTCCCACATGCCTTTGTATTTCCAGACGCTCTCCTTACATTTGGAGATAAAAGGATCGAGACCGTATTCCTCGATCTGCTCCTTACCGTCCAGACCCAGAAGCTTCTCCACCTCCAGCTCCACCGGAAGCCCGTGCGTATCCCAACCCGCTTTCCTCGGCACCATACAGCCTTTCATGGTCCGGTATCTGGGGATCATGTCCTTGATGACACGGGTCAGTACATGTCCGATGTGCGGCTTTCCGTTGGCTGTGGGCGGACCGTCATAAAACGTATAGGTCGGTCCGTCCTTTCTGCGTTCCATACTTTTGCGGAACGTGTCATTTTCTTTCCAGAACTTTTCCACTTCCTTCTCACGTTCCACAAAGTTCATGTCTGTGTTCACTTTGTTGTACATGCTTCATAACCTCCTCATTTTTTTCCCACTGTTCATGCAGATTTGCTGCTCTGATGTCTATCCGCAGCCGACACTGTTAAAAAAACGGCTCCATCCTGTAACAGGACGGAGCCGACATAAACGCGCTTCACAGATCAACCACCTCTTACAACATACCAGCATATGCGTCCCCTGTAACGTAGGGACTACGTCAGTGCCTACTCGCCTGCGCTTTCAGCCTGCAGCTCAGAAGTGATGTTCCGGATTCTGTACTCTTACCGGACTTCCACCCGCTCCGGCTCGCTGTCAATTTCCAAAAATCCCTACTGTCTTCGTCACAGCCTTTCTTCTTATATACAAAAGTCATTATAAGATTAAAAACTCCCATCTGTCAAGGCTTTTCTGATATGCCGGACCGGATCAGGACCTGCTTTCCATGAAACGCAAAGCCGTAAGTCCGGATCTGTCCCGGAGCGATCCCTTTTGCTTCCAGAACTGCCGCATATCCTTTCTCTTCGATCTGACGAAGCGCAGCCTGCGCAGTATCCTCCAGCGTCTCTTCCTCCGCATCCGGATCCTGCACTTTGAATTCCAGAATATATGCCCAGTCCCCTTTTTCTTTTGGTTCCAGCATCACATCGTATCTTCCAAATCCGCTCTCCCGATTAGAGGTGACTGCATAATGTTCAGACAGATCTACCATCAATCCCAGAACAAAACCATGGTAAAAGCGTTCCGGTTCACTTTTTGACGGACTGTTTCCGGAATCAAAAAAACTGAACGTCTGAAATGCCACCTCATTCATATAATGGTTCATCCATTTCACATCACCGCAAAGCATGGCTCTGATAAAATCATTGTACGCCGGAACCGTTTCGGAAAACCAGTCCTCAATCATTCCCTCGAACATCAGGCGGACCTCACGATTGGTCAGCATCAGTTCATAAGAGATTTTGTCAGTCCGCGGATTGATCTGCAACCCCCTGACCTTCAGATATCCGCCGGCAAGAAGAAGACTCCAGACAGCGCTCTCTTTACTGTTCAGCTGGTAAAAGACAATCTGCTCGTCAATCTGAGTCTTCAGCGTTTTCCCGTTCAAAAGATCTTCCATGATCACTTTGACTCTTTTACCGCTTCTCTGAATCAGCTGATTTACCAGACGATTGCTGCTGGTATTTGCCCAGTAGGCAGACAATCGCCCTGTCTTCAGATAATTAATCATGGACCATGGATTATAGATACCTGTCCGGCTTCCAAAGGTAAAACCATCATACCAGTCTTTCACCTTCTGACGTTCCTCATACCATCCATATTCCTTCAGCGCCTCCCACACTTCTTCTTCTGTAAATCCAAAACTGTCCTCATATTTCTCTGATGTTGTAGTCACCACTTCGAGATTATTCAAATCGGAAAAGACAGATTCTTTGCTGACCCTCGTGATACCTGTCATAACGGCACGCTCCAGATATGGATTGGTCTTAAAAGCGGCATGGAACATGCTTCTGATAAATTCCGTCAGTTCTTTCCAATAGCCATTCACCCAGGCTTCCTGCATGGGCGTATCATATTCATCCAGCAGAATAATCACTTTCTTATTATAATGAAGCGAGAGAAACCTGGAAAGCTGTCCCAGCGCCAGCGTTGCTTCCATATCTCCCATGTCTGCACAAATTCGCCTAAAAAAATCTTTATCCAGAGAGGTAAGCCGGTTTGATTCCAGCAGGAAATAATGTTCGGAATACAGATCCGCCAAAAGCTGACCAATTTTTCTGCGGGCATTGGCGTAGCTCGTTTCTTTCACATTGGCCAGTGACAGAAAGAGGACCGGAAAGGTTCCCTGCAGATCACGATACTTTTCCTCCTTCCAGATGGAAAGTCCCTGAAAGAGTTCTCCCTGGCCGGCATACTTTATGGAAAAAAAGCGCTCCACCATATTCATCGTCAGTGTTTTTCCAAAACGTCTGGGGCGGGTGATCAAAGTTACATCGTCCTCATTTTCCCACCATTCCTTTATAAAGCCTGTCTTGTCGATATAGAAAATATTTTTTCTGATCAGTTTTTCAAAATCCTGTATCCCGATCCCGATGACCCGTGCCACTTTTTCACCTCCTGAAAGATCCGTGCTGTTTCTTCTATAACTAAAGTATTCCCGTTTTTATTATATACCTGAGCAGACTGCGGTTCAATAAATTTCTGATTGTAAACAGTTTCTAAAGTTTTTCTCTGAGCCTTGCACCCGTTTTACAAATATTCTATAATAAAAAACGACAGGTCACAGATTGTCCCTGTAATGTAAATTTCACATTGTTTGTGTTTCTATAGAATAGAGGAAAGAATGATCATATTAAAAAAAATAAAACTCGTGGCACTGACATCCGTTCTCTGCCTTTCTACTGTCTTTTCTACACCCGTTATTGCGGCAGAAGATCCCGCCGTCGAATCCGAAATACGATATAATATGGAAATCCAGTCCAATACCTGGGAAAACTGGCCGACAGGTCCCCAGGTCTATGCAGAGGCTGCCATCGTCATGGAGGCCGGTACCGGAACAATCCTTTACAGTAAAAATATCGATCAGCAGATGTATCCTGCCAGCATCACCAAACTCATGACCGTGCTTCTGGCGCTTGAGCATCTCAACATGGACGAGGAGGTAACTTTTTCTCACAATGCGGTCTTTTCCATTGACTATAACAGCAGTCATATTGCCAGAGACGAAGGAGAGATCCTGACCGTTGAGGAATGTCTCTATGCTATCCTGCTGGAGTCCGCCAACGAGTGTTCCAACGCCATCGCAGAACACATTTCCGGTTCCACAGAGGCTTTTGCCGAGCTGATGAATCAGAGAGCAGCGGAACTGGGGTGTACCAATACACATTTTGTCAACCCTCACGGGCTTCCGGATGAAAACCATTATACCTCTTCCCGTGACATGGCACTGATTGCGCAGGAAGTCATTAAACATGAAAAATTCCGTCAGATCAGCGGCACCCCACGCTATACGCTCCGCGCAACCAATAAAAAATCCGAAGAACTGCTGATGAATAATCATCATTATATGATCAGCAGCTATAAAACTTCCCGTTATCTGGATAATACGGTATTCGGCGGTAAAAACGGTTATACGACGGTTGCTCTGAATACGCTGGTTACCTGCGCCACCAGAAACGGTATGGATCTGATCGTCGTCACCATGAAGACGCAGGGGAGTGCAGAACGGGGAGTTCCTGTCTATACGGATACCGCAAATCTTCTGAATTATGCAAGTGAGAATTTTCACAAAGTCAACATTTCAGAAAACGAGGAAAATTTTACCATAGGACAGGGGGAACTGTTTGATACCGGAACTTCCATCTTTGGCACTACGGCTCCCACCATTGATATGGATCCGGAAGGATACGTGGTTCTGCCGGTCAATGCGGATTTTGCCGATGCATCTCCTCAGCTTGATTTTCTGGATGATTCCGATTCCAGTATCATCGCCACTTTAAGCTACACCTATGCAGGACAGAGCATAGGTTCTACCAGTCTTCTGCTGTCAAAGAGTGATATACAGGAATTTGAATTCGGCAATCCGGAGGAACAGGACCCTTCTTTATCAACAGATTCGGAAGAAAATTCCGGCGATGAAGCCTCCTCCTCTTCCAGTACAGAAGTCCATCTGATCCGAATCAACCTCCGGACCGTCGGAATCGTCATCGGCAGCATTCTGCTTTTGTCAGCAGCTCTTTTCTTCCTCTGGAAGACTGCCCGTGACCATGATATCGAATTAAATCCGGTGAAACGCTGGAAAAACCGAATGGAAAAAAAGAATGCCTTCGGCATTCAGAACCGGAGGCATTATAAGAGCTGGAAACGCAGAAATAACCGGAAATGGTTTTAAAACCCTCTGAAAACAAACGACCGATTTCTGCATGGCAGTACACATGCAGAAAATCGGTCGTTTCATTTTCATCCTGTTTTCAATAATGTGGTATCGCCTTCTGCAGAAGTACACCATTTTGTTCCTGCAGGTAAATTTTACAATACGTGATACACCATTCACTCCGGTCAGCTTTCCATTGCCCTTTCCAGAGAAAGGCTGCTGGATATGGGATTCATTACAGACACATCACGAAGGATTTCGGAATCTGCACCGGATGATCCGGCCGGTGCAGAAGAACATGGAACAGAATCAAAACCGTCCCAAAAGCGATACCGGGGAGACACAGTACCCTCCCCGGTATCGCTACCGGAAGTTGATCACCCATCGGCTCTCCGACTGATAATAGATCAGCCATGCCCGCATTTTCTGGCCATGAAGCACCAGCGTACAGTCATATTCTATGGAAGGAATCCCCGTATACCTCTTTTTTTCCTGGGAATGCACCGTAATATCCCGAATTGTCTGAATCTCACCGTCTTCATCCTGTATCTTCAGCATAAGGGGCATGATCTTCCCTGTACTGGTAAACCAGCATTCACAGGCGATCTTTTTCTGAGTCCCTCTGACTTTGCCTGCATCTGCCGTATAAGTACCCATACCAGATGCCATTTCCACTTCCCCCTTTCTGTCCGGTCATTTTCACTGATTGATAATATGAAACCCGACTGCAATATATGCGCTCGGCCCGTATACCATTTATTGTTCCGGAAAAACAGATTTCTATGAGCGATGCAGACAAAAAATCCGGGGGTTCCGCGATGACCGTCTCTCGGGCGATCCCTCAGTTAGAACCAACCACTTTTTCCCTGTCCCAAATGAGCATGAGCAACCCACCTGATATTTCCTGTTATGCGGTAAATGGGAAAAAATCGTCAGAGGTATTTCCGTATCTATCCACTTGAACAGATGCACTGTAAGGTTATACGGTTATATTAAGGTTTGCCTGATCAAGAACGATTCTCTCCCCCGGTACACTCCCGATGTCTTCCGAGAAGTTATGGAACAGACTGAAAATACATCAAATGTTCTTTGAATTAAAAAATAAATTTTTCTGTCACACAGAGGAAACGATACCGTCTAATGAAACATACGGAGAAAATTTTGCACAGGAGTGCTGCAAAATTTATGCACAGGAATGAAAAGCATTTCTGTAAATATTCCGTTACAAATCTCATCTGCACTTCAGAAAAGAGGACCTATGAATCCATTCACCAACGAAGAATTACTGGACCTGATTCAAAAAGCCACCGCGGGAGACAAGCCGTCCCTGGAGACGGTGATGCTCAGTGTGCAGGATCTGGTATTCAACCTGTCCCTCCGGATGCTGGGGACCTTTCCGGATGCGGAGGATGCCTCTCAGGATATTCTTTTAAAGGTCATGACCCATCTGTCATCCTTTAAGGGGGAAAGCGCCTTCTCCACCTGGGTATTCCGTATTGCGGTGAATCACCTCAAAGACTACAAAAAGCACATGTTCGCCCAGTTTCCTTTAAGCTTTGAATTCTATGGGGATGACATCCAAAATGCCAGGACAGGGGATGTACCGGATTTGACCCAGAATGTGGAGCAGGCAATCCTCGCGGAAGAATTGAAGCTGTCCTGTACCAATGTGATGCTGCAGTGCTTGGATACCAAGAGCCGCTGTATTTTCATTCTTGGTACCATGTTCCATGTGGACAGCCGCATTGCCGGGGATATCCTGGGCATCACGCCGGAGGCTTACCGTCAGCGTCTGTCAAGGGTGCGCAAAAAGATGGCAGATTTTCTGGGGGAATACTGCGGGGAATACGGGAAGGGAAACTGCCGCTGCGCAGACAGGGTGAACTACGCCATTCAGAGTCATCGGATCCATCCCGCACAGCTTTATTTCCAGCCAGCCGCTCCTGCCCAGGTGATACTGGATGTAAAGGAAGCCATGGAGGAGATCGATGACCTGTCACAGGAATTTTCCTTCTGCAGAACTTACCAGTCCCCGGAAAACCTGAAACAGTTTATCAAGGAATTTTTAAACGGGGCGTCATTTTCCGTTGTAGGAAACAGTCAGGAAACGGCAGGCTCCGTGTATTCCGGAAGAGAGTCTGCAAAGCAGGAAGGAGAATCTATGGATACGCAGTTGATTTTGCGCTACCTGAAAAGCTTAAGCGAAAATAATAATCGGGAATGGTATCATGCACATAAGGCAGCATACAAAGAGGCAAATGCTCAGTTTGAGGCACTGGTGCAGGAATTGATTTTGCAGATCGGAAAATTTGACAGAAACATTTTGCCTGGAGAGGCAAAAGAGCTGACTTTTAAGCTGGTGAGGGATACCCGTTTCAGCCATGACAAGTCGCCTTATCATCCGGCATTCCGGGCGCATATCGGCCCTGGTGGAAAACTGCCTGTGCCGGTTGGATACTATCTGATGATCAAACCAAGGGGTCAGTCCTTCCTTGGCGGTGGACTGTTTGCAGCTTCGTTCAAAGATGCCACTTCCATGGTCCGGGATCATATTGCGGCAAATGGCGGAGAATGGGAGCGTATCCTTCATGATCCGGGGTTTCAGAAGGAATTTTCCGTGCAGGGAACCGCCCTGAAAAATGTGCCCGCCGGTTATGACAAAGAGCATCCGCAAGCGGAGTATTTGAAATTTAAAAGCTGGTATCTGGAATATCCGGTCAGTGATGATATGGTCGCTGATGGGGAACGGTTTCTGGCAGAGGCAGTACGGCTGTTTCGGATTATGAAACCCTTCAATGATTTTCTTAACCAGGCATTGAAAGATTTTCAGATGCCTGCAAGGTAACGGGATTTTATCATTTTGATATTTTTGAATTATATAGGGGGGATTCATAATGATGCTGGTGGCCGGATTCTCCCAGTCACCAGTATCATTTCCAAATCATAAATAGTACTGCATCCGGCCGATCCGGTTATTTTTTAAGAGCCGCCTGCTAAAGGATGTCCGTGCCGCTGCGGCAAAACAAATGGAAGACATCAACTGTTGGTTGAATCTGCCCAAATCAACTGCTGGTTCGTTTCAGAGCGACTTTTTTCTATTATACTGATAGCAAGGAGGATAAAAATATGAACCAGGAAATGATGGGAAAATTCATTGCAACCTGTCGAAAAGAGAAGGAACTTACACAGAAACAATTAGCAGAAAAGTTGAGTATTACCGACCGGGCAGTATCAAAATGGGAAACCGGAAAAAGCATTCCGGATGCCGCCATTATGCTGGACCTATGTAAAATACTTGGTATCAGCGCAAATGAACTGCTCAGCGGAGAAAGGATCGCCATGGAAAATTATCAGAAAAAAGCAGAAGAAAATCTTGTGGAATTGCAGCAAAAAGCAAATAACGCCCAAAAAAGTTCGAATTTGCTTGTAAAGCTTGTAGTCTTAATTTTAGGAGTGTCGTTTATAGTCAAATATGGAATCGGAAGCAGAGCCTGTTATTTTGTGGATTTCATCAGCATGGAATTTATCCTGATTCCCTGCCTTCTAATACTGCTGTGTACAGGGTATTGGCGGAGTTTTCTAAAGGCATTTGTCTATTTAATTAAGAGAGACTATTGCACAGCAGAAATGATAAAGGACAGCGCAAACGCGCTTAAACTGGTATGCAGATCCAGTTTAATCTGGGGAAGCATCGGCTTTACAATCAGCACGGTGAACCTTATGCGTCGTCATATGTCAGATCCCGGGTTTGCTGCCTTATGTGGGGATATATCGGTAGCGTTGCTTCCTCTGTTTTACTCCCTCGTTATAAATGCGGTATTGATGCCATTGTACTTTGAACTAAATCGTTTACATAGGAAAAACGCAGAGTGAGGGTATGATACGGTAAGATAAAAAAGCGCCAACGGATGAATCAATCATCCGAAGGTGCTTTCTTTTTGTCCTGGATTTGAGCATAAAAATCCCTGTCCAGTGACCATGTATGTTGCCATTCTCCATATCAGATTCCCATCGCCTGCATACGCCTCATCCGCCTGCTTTTTGTCAAGAAGCAAAGGCATCAGGATCTTTTCCTGCACAGTCAGAACCAGAAGCAGGTGAAACTGCTGAAAGACAAACCCGATGCTCCTGCGGCGCAGTGCAGACCGTTCCCGGTCAGAAAGGCTGTAAATATCCTGACCGTCATAAGTCAGCCGGCCAGACGTCGGCTGATCCAGTCCGGATAAATCATCCACAATCAATAATTTCCTTTTCATACTTTCCACTTTCCACAGAGATTTTTTATTATATCACAGAAATCTCAAAGAATTCTCAAGCGTTATAAAAAGGTCATTCTATTGTAACCAGATAAACAGTACATACATTCCTTTTTTAGTCCCTTCTGATCCCGTCATTCCCAGGCCAGACCCCACCGGATACCGTCACTGTAAAGAAAAATAGAAAAGTTTGGTTTTACGGAAGTGTGTATAGCAGGTTACGGAGTCCCTTATTCTTTTATCTGACCGACATAAAAATATGAATTTTTCTTAACACTACTGCAGTAGTGTTGACAGCCCGATAAGAAAGGTGTAATGTTTAACCAAGCAGAAACTACTACAGTCTTATAGAAGGAGGATTAAAATGGACATGAAACTTTTCGATTTAGAATTGAAAGTAATGTGTGTGCTTTGGAATGAGGGCGATACCACGGCAAAACATATATCTGATGTTCTGAAAAAAGAAATTGGCTGGAACATGAATACCACCTACACACTGATCAAAAGATGTATCAAGAAAGTGTGTTAGACTAAACACAACAATAAATCGAATTAAAAAGGAGGGTGCTGAAATGACCTATGCCGAGTATCAGGAGTACATGAGAAATTTTTTTGAACAGTATTATCAGAAGCTTTCACAGGAAGAAATTCATGTGACACTTCCTCTTGAGGAAGATGAAAAAGAAATGTGGAGTGATGATGGGAACCCTAATGATGAATGGAAGAAATGGAAGTTGGTTCCGGCTATGATTTCGGATGGGGAAATCAAGGCATTGGAAAAAGAAATAGGGGTTGAACTGCCTCTTTCCTTGAAAGCATTTCTGACTGTTACCCATCACTGCTTTGATGACCCCATAGGACGTAATTCTGTAGCTGAACATTTTCAAGGAGTGAGAAACGCATGGAATCCTGTCCTTGTGAGATGTGGTTATTTGCCTTTCACATGGGATGAAGAATGCTACTTCATCCGTTGTATTCGACTTAATAAAATGCCGGAAGAAGAGAAATGCGGAATTTACCAGATTGACCACGAAGTATTGTTTGACTTTGACGAAAACACGGTAACACCGGAAGAAATAGACCAAAGCATGGTGTTCATTTCCGAGAATCTGCTCACATATCTTGATGAGATACTTCATGATAGGGATTATGATTCTCTGCGAAAGGCTTCTAAAAAAGAGGTTCTTAGGGTATTGAAAGAAGAATGTGGGTTACAGAATTATGATGAATTATCAGACAAAATAGATGATGACGAAGAATTTGATAAAATAATAACTGCGCTGAAACCAATTCAGAAACAGTATTCCATTTCAGATAATGATTTGGAGGAAATCTTGTGGAGCATGGAGTATTCCACTGACTGGTGAGAAAATTCAGTCAAGTTTACACCACTGTTGGATGAAGGTGGAAATCCACTACCATCATCTTTGCCCCAGCTTAAAACCGTCAATGAACATTTCCGGGAACTCAAACGGGATTACATCAAGCTGTTCGGCCATGATTTTAATGAACCGTGATTATTTCGCGCCAGCGGATCCGGAGCGGAACGTAGTTCCGCTCCACTGATTTTCCTTAGCGAACCACCGGTTCGCCTTTGGGATCCACCCCGTAGGGTTATTTCCTGGGTTTTGCGAAATACTCTCTCATGTTCATGCTGCCCGTTTCTATCCAATAGGCGGTATGTGCATAGCGGTCCACTATGGCTTCCGCCTGGACACCCTCGCCAAGCCGCTTGATCCAGTCATCTTTCCGGTACTGGGTGCAGAAGATAGTAGAGGTGGAGTCAGAACGCCGCTCCATCAGTTCAAAGAGAAAGTACAGCTCACTGTCCGATATATCTGAGACCAGCCATTCATCCAGGATGAGGAGCGGGATTTTTCCATACCGGTTCAGCAGCTTCTTCGGGCTGCCTATGATGGCGGCACAGTCACCGTATTCCATGAGCAGGTCAGGAAGGCGGATATAAAGGACCCTGAACTGGTTAAGGCATGCCTGTTTCCCCAGGGCACAGGCCAGATATGTTTTGCCTGATCCGGTAAATCCCTGCAGGACGATGCTCTGGTGGGCATCAATGTACTGGCAGCTGGACAGGTTCCCAGGAAGCTCCCTGTTCAGCCCCCGGCCTTCATACAGGATGCCCTGCATGTCCGCCTGCGGGAAGCGAAGTCTTGCAGACCTTATGAGCCTCTGGATCTTTGCGTTGTACTTTTCCTGATAAACATAATCCACCAGCCGCTGCATCCTGTCGTCAAACGGCAGCCCCAGTGTGGCTGGCTCAGCCTGCTGTGCCTCCAGCCCGGAGATGATTTCGCCAAGGTTCATTTCGCGCAGTTTGCGCCTGCTCTCATCATTGATCATTCCGGCCACCTCCATAGTAATCGCTGCCACGCAGGTACCCCATGGGTGTTTTTGCCCTGTCGGAGGCTTTCTTCTGTTCCATGTAGATTTCATCTTGATTGGCGGCCAGTATGGAGCTAAGATGGTGGTAGCGGGGCTTCTTAATCCCATTGGTTACTGCGAATTCACAGGCGGCTTCCAGGCGCGCTTCGGAGTACTTATTGCTCAATCGCAGAACAGCCAGGGCAGGATTGTAGCCCTGTTCTTTTATGGATACGCCCTCGAAGATCCGGCCAACCACTTCTGCCGTATATTTCCCGATGGCGCCCGCCCAGTTTTTGATGCGTACATCGTCCCATGGAGAGATACGGAACCTGTCCGGCATGTCCTCCTGGTGGGTGGAATACTGGTTCTTCCTGCCGGATGGGAAGCGGTTGTGGGTCGCGATGCGGGTGTTACCGCTGTAAATCTCCACGGTGCTGTCCGTGACTTTCAGGTCTACCGTTTTGCGGGCATACTGGTAAGGACAGGAATACCGGTTGTATTCAAACACCACATGGAAGTCAATGTTCACTTTCCTGCCGTATACCCATGTGGCAATCTCATAAGGAATGGAAGGCAGGGGATGGAGAAAAGGCTTTTCATCCAAGTAAGCTTCATAGCGGCTGCCTTCCCGTTTCTGGAAGCTGCTGTGGTTAAAGGCATCAAGTTTTCGGGATACGGCAGCCTTCAGCTCATTAAAGGAGCAGAACATTTCATTCCTGAGCATGGCGATGACTGCGGTTGCAACCTTGCCGACAGTCCCCTCCACGGATGCTTTCTGTTTGGGCCTGCGGATTCCCGCAGGCATGATGGCTGTCTGGTAATGACTGCCAAGGGCTTCATAATCAGCCGTCAGGACGATCTCCCCTTCCCTGGGATGGGACACGACGCCTGTCTTCCGGTTGTCGCAGATGAGGCGTGTGGCCACACCGCCAAAGTACTGGTACATATGGACATGGGCGCGGATGAAGGAATCCATCTTCATGTCCCGGCAGGGCTCTACATAGGAATACTGGCTGTATGGCAGGGTCGCCACGAACAGATAGACTTTCACGGCTTCCCCTGTTGCCGTATCCACATATTCCATCACCGGGCCTGACCAGTCCACTTCGACTGCATCTCCCGGTTTATGCTCCAGATGGTTTGTCAGCCTGTTCACAATGGTATAGTCGCTGTATCCTTTGCAGTATTTCGTGTATCCCATGGGAATGCTGCCAGCCGCCCTGCACTGGTCCTGGTATTCCTGCCAGAGGAGCTTCAGGGTGACGCCCACCCGTTTCAGTTCCTGATGCACATATCCGTAATCGGGCTGGGCATACATGGATTCCTGCACGAACTTGTCAGGATAGAACATGCGGTAAACCGAGCTTCATCCATGTCTCTGACATCTTCGTAGGAGATGCCATTTTCATCTGCTTTGTGAAATACATCACCAACAGAGTTAACAGAAATGTGTCCTGTCCGGGCAATGGCGTTTCTTCCCATTCCATTGCCCCGAAGCTCCAGTATGAGCTTCACGCTGATTTTTTTGGCCATAATATTCGGCCTCCTTTCGTAGAATCGGAGACAATCTCTCCAAACATGATTCTACAGGAGACACTTACGAATCGTTAAGCACAGACCATAAATTTTGATTGGATCTATTCGTGTGACAGGTGGATCTATTCTGAATACTGGTTATAAACTGGATCCCCTCACCTGACTGGTGGATCTCAAATGAATATCGATAGCTCTCTCAGCGCGAAATATTCACAATGCCTTCTTTTTCATATAATCACTCCATGTAAATTAGAAATTTCCATTGAATATCGCATTATTCGCGTAATCATTTATGTTTCCTTTTTTTCTTAGTGCCATCACAAAGCAAATCAGCTCGCATAAATCGCGATTTTTCCAGTTCTACAATCGGAAGTTACAGATTTTCTATCTGTTCATCTAAATATGTGAATAGTAATGACCATATATCAATTCCACTATGTAGATACAGCTGCTTATTAAGTTCTTCAATTCTTGCCTCAGCCTCCTCGTTTAGTTCGTGATCATCATTAAATGTGGTAATATCATACTCTTGTTGAGTCTCGCTTAAAAATTCTCCTCTCATTATATCGGGCGGCGCGATCTGACATATTTTTTCAAGTATATCCGCGTCATTCTTGTCTCCAATTATTCTAAATGCCTGTATAATATTAGGCGCATAATGACCGATAGAATTTTCAAGAAAGGCGAAAATCCCTCCCATAGTCAATTCAGTATCAAATTCAATTAAGAAAGAGGCTGTTTGAATAAAGTCAGCACATTTCAACCACTGGTCATAATCATTACCCCATAAATCAGTTGCAAGTTTTTCGCATAAAGTTTCGCCTGTAAATTGTCTGATATTTATTTCCTTACCGTCAATCCATCTCATACTCTTGCTCCTATAAATCAAATCTTCTTCGTCAATATATTTCTGCATTTGTTAAAGAGTATCAATCCAAAATGCTGGCACATAGCATTCTTTATATTCATGACTGCTTGGATAGTCTACCAGCAAATAATGTTTTAATTACTTTCAAAGCAAATTACTTTGTTCACAGGAATTTTTCCTTGCATTTTGTAAATCATCATCCATTTCAAAAAACTTACACCTGCACTCCGGGCAGACAGACGGAATGATCAACGGACAAAATTTCAGCTTCGCATATTTGATATGCCGCCACTCTATATGCCGCAAACACTCCTTTTCTTTCAGGTTATCCCCTCTTTTCGGAACATAATATGGAAATGGATGCCCGCAGCAAGGACACCGCCAAAAAAGTTTTGGGGTAAATCCAAACGGAACAGCCGCAAAAGAAATCGGAAGTGATATAGCAGCCACCCCAATGAAAAATGCCAAAAACGGTTTGTTTTCTATCATGGCACTCATTCCCATGTCCTTGCCCCAAATAACCACGGGAATGAACAGTACCATACTGCAAACACCAAAAGCGGCAAAGCATCCCCATTGTATCAGAAATACTGCTTTCGCAAAGGCACAGCACCGCCGGAAACGGGGCGGCATCTGTGGGAAAACATATGGGAATGGTTTTGATGTATTCTCCTGCTGTAATCGCCAGTTCGCAATATCATCCATGTGTCTTTTCATCATCCTATCCTCCTGACGGCTCTGCTCAGATCTGTTCAGCCCAGTCAATGCCTGGATAAAGTTTTCCCGTCCTTATAAAATACTCAACCGCCTTTACGCCAGCTTCCATATTGGTAAGCGCAAGGTATTTTTCAACAGGCGACTGGCCGCCGCTTTGCACATGGGCAAATTCTTCTACTCCGGCATACTCCGGATTATAGGAATAATAATTCTTTTCCTCTTTGGTTCCGCCATGCAGGCTAAGGCCGATTGCCAGCCATTCCCCATCACAGTTTACTTCAAGCTGATCAACTTCCCCATAGGGATCCAAGTACAGATATATATTAAGCCCCTGCGGTATTTCTTCCAGGATTTTGGAAATTACTTCTTCATAAATAAATTTCAAAATTATCGCTGCTCCATGAGGAAAGCATCTTATCAGCAAGTGCTTTGTCCAGCTTCAAAACAGTATACTCACAATCACAGTAAACAAAATCTTCCAAAACGACTAACCTTATCCCATGTGTATCTAATTCCTGGTTTATTGCAGTCATGGATTTTTTGAAATTGTCATAATCGCTGCAATCCGTATATATCTTTTCTTTACAGACAATCTCTGAAATTTCCGGATATTCCATTCCCTGTGTATGGAAAAACTCTGTTAAAGTATGTGTCAGGTCATCCTCATAGCCGCCGATCTGGATACCATAACCGTGAGCGCAGAGAAAAGCAACGCAATAATGCTTGTCTTTTGCTCTTTGGTTTCTTTAGTTCGGAATAGTGTGGTGCTGGCGGTCTATCTCTTGTTTTCGGTTGCTTGCTTCTTTACCGTACATGAGCATTTATTCATTGAGTGTCACCTCCCCTGTTGCGCCGTCCACTGTTATCATTTGTCCGTTTTGTATGGTTCGCGTAGCAGTGTGTGTTGCCATGACAGCGGGGATACCATATTCACGGGCAACAATGCTTGAATGGCTAAGAGGGCCGCCAATGTCTGTTACAATCGCACTTGCGGAGGCAAACAACTGCGTCCATGCGGGAGTTGTGGTAACGGCGACCAAGATACTTCCCGGCTGGAATTTCTCAAAATCTGCCGGGCTGTTCAGTACACAGGCGGGAGCCGTAACAACGCCTGGGCTGGTTCCTATGCCCATCAATACAATTTTCCCATCTTTCTGTATTTGAGTTGCATGTGATACGGCTTTTGTGCTTTTTTCCGGCAACATGGAAGGCGGCACATAACCCCGGAATGTATCATGCTCCGCTTGTCGAGTAGGGATTGCCTCACTCAGATCAGACAGGGGCATATTTTTATCAAGCTGTGTTATGAGCGTTTCCAATTCTGTCTTTGTGAGCCAGTAAATATCGTCCGGATGTGAAATGGCTCCTCCAGTTAAGAGACGTTCAGAAATTTCCTGTAACATACGGCGAATCAGTGGGTGCCCCATCCCCATCAAATAAATAGCGTTTTCACGCATGGGGGCAGTAGTTTGTGCCCAATGGAGCAGCTTCAAAAACAGCTTTTTACGGTGGCCGCCTATCTGTTGCAAAATCTCTTTTTCGGCCTGTTTCCTGCGCTTTTCAAATGTGATTTGGCGCGAATACGGATTTTCCCCTTTTTCCTCCAAAAATGCTTTTATGGATTCAAAGGTTGGCGTAAGCATCTCCTGTGGTGTGGCATATGCAAAATCAAATTCATACGCAGTACAGCCAAATTCTTTGAAATAGGCGTTAATCCGGCTTTTCCACTCCATCCATACCTCCTGCGAAACTTCCGCAGGCAAAATGGAGGACTTGAAATCTTCTGCTATCTTTGCTGCAGGATTGCTTTTCAGATAGAAGCCTAAAGTGTTACTTTGCTTTGCCCATTCCGAAAGGTCCCACAGGTTCTTTTCCGATTGCAGCGCAATCGTATCAAACCCAAGCAAGAGAACGGAAATGTCCGTTATACCAGCACGGCGGGCCGCACCCTGAAAGAATTTTGTGAATAACGTTTCGCTGATCGATGCGGCGGGCAATGTAAGCTGAATCCTTGTGAAATAAATACATGCGGCGTAAAATACGGCTTGAATGCCCTCCATAATCTGCCGGGCGCTTAACGTATACAGGGACATTTCGTCCCACTGCTTCACCACATCCTCAAATTCTTTTCTTGCCGCTTCAAAGCGCATCATGCTGTTGGTAAGCGTCCGGCGCAAAGAGCAGGGGGAAAGGGATTTTACAGCAATTAAAAGAGGCTTTGCCTTAGCGGAAAGATAGACATAACCATTGATGATCGTGTATGCCCCATTGTCTGGCAGCAGCTTTTTTGCGCTTGTACCAAACATATCCACCCATAAAAGCGCCGACGCACGGTTGACTAATTCAAGGCCAAGAGTGGCGAACAGAGGCGTGACTGGGTTTGGCAGGTGTTCTGCCAGACTGCCCTTTGTGTAAACTACATTCTTTTCCGGCAATACCCACTCCGGCGGTAAGACAGTAATGGGGCGGGCCTGAACAATATACAACTTATCTTTTTCCAGCGCCCATTCTATATCCATAGGCATTCGATAATATTTCTCAATTTTATTTCCAAGCTGCGTCAGCCGCATGACTTGATTGCGGGTAAGAGCAGGTTTTTTACGGAGCCGTCCGGGGACAGGGATTTCTTCCGTTCCGTCTAAGGTGCGAACCGTCATAATCTCTTTGTTTGCCACTTCATATGACACGATTCGGACGGCGCTCTTGTCCGTAACGATTGTATCAGGGGTGACTAAGCTGGAAACCACCGCTTCACCAAGCCCCCATGCGGCGTTTATAATCATTTCGTTACGTCTGCCGTTCATGGGGTTGATTGTAAACATAACACCAGAAGCATCAGAAAACGCCAACTTTTGTACGACTACGGCAAGGGCCACAAGCTCCTGCCTGATATGATTCTTTATGCGGTAAGCAATCGCACGAGCTGTCCACAGGGATGCCCAGCATCGCTTTACAGCGTCAAGGACTTCGTTCTCACCTTGTATATTGAGGTACGTGTCCTGCTGGCCCGCAAAAGAAGCATCGGGTAAATCCTCCGCAGTCGCGGAGGATCGGACAGCCACCGAAACATTTCCTAATCCGGCATAAGCGGTTTTTATTGCCGCCGATACTTCCTGCGGCATTTTTCCATTATGAAAAAGTTGACCAATCTGCTTGGATATATCTTCAAGTTGGCTGGTACTGTTGGAATCTGTGCCCTCCAGCAATGCTTTGATGTAAGGCTGAATCTGGTTCGCTTCAACAAAAATCCGGTATGAAGCAGTTGTAACATGAAAACCGTCCGGCACAGGGATACCCGCTGTCAATAGCTTTGATAAAGACATACCTTTTCCGCCAACCATTTCAAGTGATGCCTGTTTATGCTCCAAAGACAGGATATAGGGGTTCATTTTTTTCACCTCCTTCATTCATAATTCCGTGTAGAAATATATTGATTGTTTCGTCCAGCATCTTTTCCTCACTGGCTGATGGCCGGGAAGTATAGACAATGGAGAGCATGGAGTTAATCAACAGGCGCACCACAAGGTCAGAATCTGTTTTGCGAAAAACACCTTTGGCCACTCCGCCTTCAATCACGGTCTTGATAGTATTGTGGTATTCGTAACGTATTGTTTTCAGACGCTTCCGATACTCTTCTTCCAAGTAGTCAGATTCGGCATGAAGCCACATTAGTACAATCCTATACTGATGTGGCACTTTAAGCTGATTGTGCATGATTTTTCTAAGGCATAGTTCCGGCAAAGGTTCATTGTCAATAATTCTGTGAACCTGCTCTATGATTTCCTCAAATTTTTTCTCCATTGCATATACAGCAATCTCGTCTTTTGTTTTGAAAAAATCGTATAGACTGGACTTTCCCATTTTCGCTAAGTCTGCAATTTCCCGCATAGATGTTTTTTGAAACCCATTTTCAGCAATAAGGCGCAACGCAATATCAACTATTTCGCTTCGACGTGCTGCCTGTTGTTCGGGTGTAAGTGTAATTCCTTTTGGCATCTGACAAAACCTCCCAGTAGCGACCGATGGTCGTTTATTACGTTTTAATTATATAGCGACCGACGGTCGCTTGTCAAGATTGAAATTTCTTCCTGCATATACTGCCCAATAGAAAAGGGATGTTTCGGCCATGGCTCTAAACGGCAAGCGTTCCAAGTGTCTATACACTTGCGAATTTTCCACGTTCCGGCTCCCGCCGAAACCCGAAATTTCCCAGCCGGCAGCATCGTTGTCTTTTCCGGTCTGATACGATATTCTAAAGATAGAAAAAGAGACAGAGAACCCCAATGTCATTAAGACAATCGTTTTTATACAAAACAAAAAAGCCCACCTGCTACATACAAAACAAACAGGTGGACTTTTTCATGTTTTTAGGAATTTTAGTATCTTGCTTTAGACACAATTTTGGCTCTGACATATTACTTCCATGCAGTTTCACCTGTTCATTATATATCTTTGTAAAGGCCAAATATTGATTTATGACATCTCTTTCTTTGCACAAATTAGCTTCAACATCTTCCTAATGTATTCTTCACCTTGTCATAACGTAATCCATGATATATTTAACAGAATTACAAGTATCTTCAAAAGTAATATCTTTTGCATAATCAAAATTTTTCTGATACTTTTTCCAAAGGTTCTGCATCTGTGGATTATCCCTGATCTCCTTAATGATTTCCACATAATTTTGCATCACCTGGCTACTGCCC
>VSND01000025.1 GCA_009774145.1 Lachnospiraceae bacterium
CAAACCCCGGAAACCGCAGCTTCGGATACTTTTCGAGACCGTTACTTGAGGATACATTTGCCATAGTTATCTTCCCTCCACATCAAAGGGAAAATCAAGTCCCAGCTCGTCAAAATAAGGTTTCAGCTGGGCATCAATATCTTTGATTTCACCCTGTAATTTTCGTATTTCCGCAGCCACTTCATTCAGATCAATTTCTTCTTCCGGTTCAAAAGTATCCACATATCGGGGAATATTGAGATTGAATCCATTTTCCTCAATTTCCTGCATAGTAGCAACATGAGCAAACTTATCTATATCAATGCGAGCCTCATATGCAGACGCAATCTTATCAATATCGCATTCACGAAGGATATTCTGATTTTTACCCGCTTCAAATTCCTTTGATGCGTCAATAAAGAAAATATTATCAGAATTTCCGTTTCTCTCTCTTTTCAGGACAAGGACACAAACGGGAATCCCTGTTCCGAAAAATAAGTTAGCCGGAAGGCCGATAACAGCATCCAAAACATTCATTTTCTGGATAAGATACTTACGAATCACTTCCTCCGCAGCACCCCGGAACAAAACACCATGGGGCAGTAAGACAACTGCACGGCCATCCTCGTCCATATGGTAAACCATATGCTGTACAAAAGCAAAATCCGCTTTGCTTTTGGGAGCCAGCTTGCCATACTCGTTGAATCGCTCGTCCTCCAGAAATTTTGAATCCGCAGACCAATTTGCCGAGTATGGAGGATTAGCCACCTGCACACGGAATTTCTTTTCTCCAAAATAATCATGTTCCAGTGTGTTTCCGTTATAAATATTGAAATTACGGTATGGGATACCACGCAGAATCATGTTCATACGAGCCAGGTTATATGTTGTTGATGTTAGCTCCTGTCCATAATAATTCCTTACATTCGCGTAATTCTTCAAACGAAGGAGAAGCGAACCGGATCCACAGGTTGGATCGGCGGCATCTTTTACATCTGTAAGTCCCAGGCAGGCTAACCGGCATAGCAGTTCTGCAGGGCCGGAAGGAGTATAAAATTCCCCTGCCTTCTTTCCGGCAGTCGCCGCAAACTGGCCAATCAGATACTCATACGCATTTCCAAGTATATCAATCTTCGTATCTTCCACATTAAAATTGATTTCATCCAGAGCTGCGATAATTTTAGCCATAACCGCACTTCTGTCCTTTACCGTATGCCCCAATCTGGTAGAATCAAGCTGCATATCAGAAAACAGTCCTTCAAAATCTTCCTGTGATTCGTTCCCTATGGTAGATTCCATCAACGCGTTAATCGCTTTTTGCAAAAATTCAATATCAAAAGAACGGTTTTCAACCATTTTGACCATTTGGCCGAAAAGATACTGCGGTTCAATTATATAGCCAAGGTCGCGCAATGCTTCTTCTACAACAGCTTCCTGATATTCTTCATCCGCCCATGCGTCCGTATAGGTAATTCCATCATCCTTCAAAAGATTTTCCATGTACTTTTCTGTCCTGTTCGACAGATAATAATAGAAAATCATGCCAAGAATATAGTTTTTAAATTCATAAGCTTCCATGTTTCCTCTGAGAGCATTTGCCATGGCCCAAAGTTTTGTGCAAAGCTCTTTCTGGTGGTTTTGAATTGAGTTATCCATTTTTATCTGTCTCCTTATTCATATTTTTCAGAATGTTTTCTAATGAAATCAGTAATGCGGTTTACAAGCGATCTTTTTTTCAGCAGCGGCATAGGTTTCTCTATGCGGTCGCGGATATTGCCGACATCCAGCGTACCAGAAAATTCATACTCAGAGATTATATCCGTAAGCATTTTGGAATCAATATCTTCCGTTTCGGCAAAAGCAGCAATTTCTTTCCTCTTTTCTTCATTCTCAAAATCATTATAAGCCGCATCAATTTCATCCGCACTGTTCAAAGCAACAACAACATCATCCAGGAAAGCCTGCAAAATTTCCACCTTGCGGAGAAGCTGGGGATTGTCCGTTCTCGAAAGTTCTTCTTTGATCTGCCTAATATCATAATCTTTCTGTTCGGCATCATCAAAATGAATATTGCGGATCAAGTTCATGATATAAGCAACGTTAATCCGGTCACTTTCCATTAGCTCGATACAAAAATCGACGTCATTTAATACGGATACCACAGTACGGTCGTTCGTAATCCTTGCATGGAGTGCCTTGTATTTACTTTTATAATCCTCATGTTCCTGCTCTGTCATAAGCAGCTGATCTTTGTCAAAACTAAATTCAACAAAGGTTTTCAGAGATTGCAGATACTTTGTCAGTTCCCGGAAGGTCAGAACAAAAGTACGCTGATCATTTTCATCCTGCATGGTATCAATGGCTTCTGGAGTAGGTGCGATCTCCCGGAGTTTAATCACCATCTCATTGAATTTTTCAACAAAATACTCATAAGAAGGAACCAGAGCGGCTTCTGGATGCCCCATTGAAAATAGTGTGAGAGCGTCATCCGTCTGCTTTTTCAAATTACGGTAACAGATAATAATACCAAATGGCTTTGTTTCCTTTTCCACTCTGTTAGTACGGGAATAAGCCTGAAGCAGATCATGATACTTCAAATCCTTATCTACATAAAGAACCTGGAGTGGCTTGCTGTCAAATCCGGTTAGGAACATATTTACAACAATCAGAATGTCCAGCGGTTTTGTTTTCTTCCCTTTTACCCTGTCTGATATATCTTTATGGTAAGCAGAAAAGGTATCCGTAGAGAAATTAGTATTGTACATGCCATTGTAGTCATCAATGATACGCTCCAGCGCATCACGGCTGTGTTCATCTTTGCCTTCGGATTCTTCGTTTTGTCCAAAAGAAAAAATACCCGCAATGTTCAGGTCATGTTTAATCTGTTTAAATATATCATAATATTTTATCAGAGCTTCTATGGAAGAAACCGCAAAAATAGCTGTGTATTGTCCGTTTCGTGTTTTTGATTTATGGTTCTGGACAATATGGTTTGCAATCAATGACATCCGTTCTTCCGAAAGATATAATTCACCCACATCAATCGCATCCGCTGTAGTGGGATCATCCCAGTCAAAGTCCCCTTTCAGCGTGTTGATATACTCCACATGAAATCCCAGGACATTATTATCAAAAATCGCATCTTTAATCAAATAATTATGCAGGCATTCTCCGAAAAGCATTTCCGTTGTCTGCGTAATCTTTCCTTCGACTTTCCCATTTTCCGGGAAACGCGGAGTGCCGGTAAAACCAAAAAACTGTGCTTTTTGAAAGTGCCGGACAATATCTTTGTGCATATCCCCAAACTGACTGCGGTGACATTCATCAACGATGAATACAACTTTTTCATCCTTATATGCATCCATAATCCTTGCATATTGCGGACGCTTAACAGCGTTGGCCATCTTCTGTATCGTTGTGACGATCAACTGTTTATTTTTATCCTGCATTTGCTTGACAAGTATGTTTGTCCTGTCAGTGGCATCAACGGATCCGGATTCAAATTTATTAAATTCCTCTGTTGTCTGGGAATCCAGATCTTTACGGTCAACCAGAAATATAACCTTCTTGATATTTGGATTTGCAGCAAGTATTTGTGCCGTCTTAAAGGAAGTCAATGTTTTTCCTGCACCGGTAGTATGCCAGATATAGGCGTTTCGGTTTGTCAAAGTAGCCTGACGCACAAGAGCTTCAACTGCATATACCTGATATGGCCGCATTACCATCAAGTTCTTATCGGTATCATTCAATATCATATAGCGTGTAAACATCTTGATGATATGATCCCGCGCAAGAAAATTAAGGGAAAAATCTTTCAAATTCGTGATTCGGACATTATCAAAATCAGTCCAGAAAAAAGCAAGGCTATGCATCCATTCCTTATCAGAATTTGCAAAGTATTTTGTATCAACTCCGTTGGAAACAACAAAAAGTTGTATGTAGTGGTACAAACCGGTAAATGAATGCTTTTTGTATCTTCCCATAATTTGATTTACGGCTTCCCGAATATCAATTCCCCTGCGTTTTAATTCTACATGAATCAGCGGAAGACCGTTTACTAAAATCGTAACATCATAGCGATTTACATATTTTCCAACTACTGTTGTCTGGTGCGTTACCTGAAAAATATTTTTGGTATGGTCGGCATCATAAAAGGACAAATAAACCTTTGTACCATCCTCACGCTCCAAAACAAACTTATCCCTTAAAATTTTTGCACTCTGAAAAACGGATTTTCCAAGCATATGATTAAAAATCCGCTCCCATTCCTTTTCTGTCAACGAAGTATCCAGCTTTGATTCATTGAATTTTTCAAACTGTGCTTTAAAATTTTCAACAAGGGCATCATAGTCAGGTATCTGAACCGATTCATACCCTTGTTTATTCAGCTGCTCAATAAATTGCAGCTCTAATTCTGCTTCGCTCTGGTACGCCATATCTTCATCTCCATTACTTGAGGATTATTTGGGGCTGCACGAATAATTACTGATTTTCGGCTTGCGTTTTAAAATTTATTGTCTGCCGTCCTTCACGGCTTCGCAAATATCACCAATGTCACAGTTTAAGTAGTCGCAGATACGCAGAAGGACGGAAAGAGCTACTTCCTCCCCTTTTGTAAGTTTGCTCACCGTACTCGGAGACAGCCCGATCTCCAGCCGTAAAGCTGATTTCGGAATGTCCCTCTCAATTAACAGCACCCATAATTTTTTATAGCTTATCTTCATCAAATCATACCCCGCTCATTCAATGATAGTGAGAGTTATTCTATTATACCCGATAAATTCCGCGAGTTCAAGATTTGTGTACGATTATCCGTAAAATAATCCGCATTCTCGAAACATTTGGGGCAGCGTTAGTTCCATTTGATTCAATTTCGGTATAACAGCGGCAAGCAATGGATTAGAATATCCTTTACGGATATTCCAATCCACCACTTGCCCGCCTGCGGCGTTCTCGTTTTGCTTGTTGGGGACACCCCAAGCCCCGGCAAAATGCGCTGCCGCTTTTTTGCGAACACACCTTGCGGTGTGGCTTTTCACACAGGCAGGGCCCGTGTGTACTCCCTCCGGTCGCCCCTGCCGCACTCCGCGCGGCAGATTCAGTCCTGATACCGTTCAGGACAATAAAAAATCAGCAGGTCTATCTCTCTTAAATCACCTTCATCCATATCGCGGCTGTCACAGGAAATATAATAATTTCCAAAAGTAAAAGCCGTGATCTTTTCTTCAAAAAGCCGTATTTCCCCAGTGCTGAAGTCAATCACTCCCATACAGAAAGGCACGTCCGACCAGCAATGTTCCATCATCTGATTCAGGCAGTCCGAACACAGGTGGGAAGCTGTTTTTTCCATATCCAGTGCTTTATTTTTATCGAAAGACAAGTGCCCATGGGCGTACCCTCTGTTTGTATCTGCCGTCACGGAAAGGAAGAATCCGCCTTCTCCGGTATTGGTGATATGAGTAGACGAGCCTTGTTCCGCTTCCTCAATCAGTTTCCCAAAATCATCATAGCGGTTGATCGTGACAGGAGCCAGGTCAAAAGAGTTCAGATTGACAATACCGAGATTTTCCTGCCCACGGTACAAAGGCAGAACGGTTCCCTTCCCTTCGCCGCAGACAATACAGTCTTCCGGTGATGTGTCAGAAACATATTGCGGTGGGTTTTCTGTCTCTATGATTTCTGTCTGGCCCGTGCTTTCCGGCTGGTTTTCTGCGTGGCTTTCTGGCTGGCATCCGGCTGCAAGAAGCACAAAGAAAAATGCAGATACCGTCAGGCAGCTGTGCCAGCTTCTTGCGAAAAAACTCCTGTTTTTCATCAGATCATCCTCCTGTCGTGTCAAATCGTTCATATTTAATATTATATCCAGTATAACTGGATAACTCAATCAAAATATACAGTTTGTCCAGATATAAATACCATAGGTGTAGGGTACAATTATACAAAAGGGGCGGCATGTTATGTTTGAGGACTTATTTTACGACAGACTGATAAAATTGAGAGAGCGGAAGGGAGTGTCCGCAAGAGAAATGAGCCTTGCCATCGGGCAAAGCCCCGGATATATCAACGGGCTTGAAAACCGGAACGGCTTTCCGTCCATGCAGGTATTTTTCTATATCTGTGAATACCTGGATGTCACGCCGTCGGAATTTTTTGACGACGGCAACAGCCATCCGTCAGAATACCGCGAGATGCAGAAAGACATGGAGGCGCTGGACGAAAAAAGCCGCCAGAATGTACTGGCGATCATCAAAGGGCTGAAACGCTGAGCGGCGGCAGACAGAGAGAAAAAGACACGGGCGTATCAATTCCCGTGTCCTCTTTATTACCTTTCACATATTTCCAGCAGATCCGCAATATCGCAGTCAAAATAATCGCACAGCCTGATGATCAGGTTCGCATCCACACGTTGAAATTCGTCCCTGCAATATCGGTTAAAATTCCCTCTCTGAAGGTCTAAATCTTTGCAGATTTTTGTCTTGCTTATTTTCTTTTCCTGCAGCAATTCCATGATCCTGATGTGTAAATATTTCATTTCCATACCTCTCCTGTCAAAATTATTATAGACATATATTTTAAAAATAAATACTTACGGTATAGACAGGAAAAGAATATATACTATATAATTAAACAGTATATAAATATGCACACCAGACAAGGAGAAACTCTATGCAGGCATATGAGATAACGCATATAATAGATAACGAAGAGTGGGAAAGCAGGCTGACAGAACTGGCCCATAGATGCAGTAAGCTGAACGGCTGGACGGAAAAAGATCTGTTACAGTTTGCGGTAACTTCCATGCCGATGTACCGGGTGTGGCTGATGCACCTGGAAGATACCGTGACCGATATGGAACAGGAAGGAAAGCGTAAAGGCTTTTTGGAAAAACTGCTCAAACAAAAAGAAGGGAATACATCTGTATGAAGTGGATTTTTGATTTATTTGCCGCCGGTTCGGCTGTACTGATTTTTGCATATATCATTGTATGGGACATTGCCAGAATTGTATATTTCATCAAGTGTGCCGGCGTAAAAAAATGTTCAGACAAAAAGTGCTTTGCAAAAGATACCTGCCGAAAATATGCGCCTGTGTGGACAAAAGAAGATATAGAGGAATTGTATAGGCTGATAGACGGCCTGGACGAATTATAATAAAGTGTGGATACCAGACAGGCTGTCGGATACCCACACTGAAAAATCCGAATTTTTATTTGTCGGCAGATTCCTTCTCTATGGCTTTCCAGTAATCGTCCAGCGTGATAACATCCGGACGGTTTTCACGCCACCGCCTGATATGGCTGACAGACCTGCACAGCCTGTCAAACTGTTCCGGCGTCAGTGTCTGGAGTTCGCGGAAGAGACGGTTCATCCGCAATGCGTCTTCTGCATTATCTTCATACATCGTAATATCCGGAGAGATATTCAGCAGGAAAAAATATCCCGCTGTTTCTGTCATAGACGGATCTGCATTACCATTTTCAAGTTCTGTCACTTTATCAACAGGGATTCCCATTTTGTCGGCCAGTTCCTGCTGTGTCCAGTTCTTTTCTTCCCTTGCCTGCCGGACGATCAGGCCAAGCATTTTACCTTTTTTCATTTTCGTATACCCCCTTCTGGCAGTTATAATAGTTTTTAAAATTATCTGTAGACCGCCTTTTATATTGTCCGTATAATACGGCAAAATCCCTGTCAATCATGGCGATCACATCATTCCCGTCAATGCTGTTTTCTATATCCAATTCCCCGCACAGCAGTAAAAACGTACTGCGGATCACATAATAGAGCATGATTGAGATTTCAAAATAGTGCAGTACAGGATAAATGGCCGTCTGCACACTTCCATGGGTATAGGCATGGCACGATTTATAAAAATATTCCAGCTGTTCCAGCTCCGGATTTCTGTCAGTATCTTTACATTTCAGGTAAGCCAGGATCCCATATACAGAGTAAGGAGTTTTTGTCACTATGGAATGGTATCCGTCAATGGAATCCACCCATCCAAAATGGAGATAGTCCGCTCTGCTTTTTGCACTCTGGCAGATGCGTTTCTTAAAAAGCGTATGAAATTCTTCCGGATACCTCTGGCTGCAACAGGACTGTTCCACTTCATACATCCGGAATTTTTCATAATCGGCACAAAGAGCCTCCGGCCTGTTTAACAGCAGAAACTTTACATATATCTCAATCATGCCCCGGCATAAGGGATATGCGCCGCCGGGAAGATTATCTTCCATGAGTGTCAGGGCGGAAAGCCCGTTATGCAGTATGCCGTAATAGAACTGCCAGCGCTTCAGCCCATAGTTATCTTTCAGCAGCAGGCTCATTTTAACCGCGACTGCAAAAAGCTCATAGGGCAGAGGATAATATAAAAATTCCTCTCCTGAAAATAGTGTCATCTTTCTGAAATAGGAACCGGCATACCGGCGGAACCGGATTTTCTCTAACGTCTCGGAAATAAGCCGCCTCCTGTAGGAATCGTTTCTTTCATTATCCCGTACTTCCTGCCTGGTAAGGAAAATGGAATATGCCCGGTGTATCCCGACAACCATCCTGCATATATCGTATTCCGGGGCTTCGCCTGCCCCTGTGACCATTTCCGCATCTGACCAGCGGAAATCATAATATTTTATGAGATTATCAAATCCCAGTTCTTTCAGAACCTGATCTTTTATCTGTATCAGAAAGTTTTTGCGTATTTTTTCGCCAAATAGCTGCTTCAATGCGGTATTGTTCTGTTCAGCAATATTTTTTATTGTATGCGAATCCATAAAGGGCAGTGGTGTAAACCTTTGATTTTCCAAATAATCGCCTCGCTTCGTTCCCCGGCGTTCCGATCACAGGCCGAATTTGCGCCGGTATTCTTCTGGATTGTCCTTATATTCCTGGTACTGCTTCCGCATACAATTCCCGCATGGACGGTATCCGGCGGCAAGAGCCGTTTTCTCGTCGGCAAAGAATACGCGGTATTCTTCATAGCTGCCAGGAAATCTCCTGATTGTGGAGAGGGCAGAGCGGCAGTCAAGACGGCCATAGATTTTCTGCTTGCTGTTCCCGCCGAAAGCGCCCGGCGTTTCAGAGAGATACTGTTTTCCATCTGCTCCAAGTAATTTGTACATAATTGTTTCTCCTAAGATTTTAAATGGTATCATTCATATGCCGGAATTAACCGCAAATCTGCAAATAAATCTAAACTTTTGGTTAATCATCCTCAGACAAATACCAGCCATGCTCACCGTGCTTTGGATAACCATATTCTTTCTTGTCTTTCCAGGCTCTTTTGCTCATTTCTTTATCGAACTGATTTAATATACTCTCTAATTTTACGGCCATTGAAAAATCTTTCTCCGCGGAACACCAGTCTTGCCTGACTTTTTCGCGTTCAGATTCAAGTTCTTCATCGGATAATGATTCCATCCAGTCATTACTATATTTTTCTTCCCCGCTTAAAAACTTAAACAGCTTCGTTCCAACAATAGCAATCGCACATAAACCCGTAATTACCCCAATTCCTTTTTTCTTATCCATAAAACACCTCTTTATTCAAACAGAATCCTGTCCCCCCGGTTAAGGTTGTCATCATCTATATTTCGCCTTATCATAAACCTTCGGTCTAATGTTCGTACTCATATGGGCTACGGTATCTTTTCGACATTTCTTTATCTGTCTGTATGCTTGCCGCAGCTTCTTCCTGAGAGACAAATAATCTATGTCCCCGAACCTGAATACCGCCTCCTTCAGCAAATCTGATAAGATACATTCCACCGGAATGTCTTATTACAGTTACCTCCCGCACAGTGCGGTTTGATTCCACTATAAAAGCCTTGTCTCCCGGCTTGAAATTTCCCATTCGTATCACCTCTGATTTTTCATGAAAATATTTCTGTTATCAGCCTTGCAAACTGCAATTTAATCCGCTCCTCTCCAGCAGAAAAAGCCTTCAGACAATGCAATCTTTCCTACTATTTCTTTCATGTTTTCTGATAAGTTATAAGCACTTAAATTTAGACAGTCCCATTCAAAAACCAATAAAGCATTTTCCTCTGAAAACAGGATATTTAGTGTTCCGGAATGATTTTCCATAATCTCACTGACAGCAGCATCGATATCTTCTGGTTTCGGATTATCATTCCACCCATTCCATAAAATGGAAGTACGGTAATAGCACATCAACTTCAATATGATATTAACATATTTATTTTTCATTTCATGGCGCTTTTCGCTGTTAAGCAAATAATACTCAACATCAAAAAAATGTCCGTTAGATGTCTTAGATACCTTTTGAGGTAAAAAGTCAATGACATAACACGGTTTATTAAGTAACGCATCAATTTTGTTGTCCATTAGTCTGCTCCTTCAAACTGGGATTTGTCAAACCCATTCAAAATTATCTTTGCCTGCCCCCACTTCAAAATGGTACTTGCCAATCCCAAGATCAATTCCCGCAAAGTGTCCGCTATCGCATTCAATAGAAACCTTATTTCCGCTGCCCGCTACCTTGAATGCCTGTTTGTTTAATGCAGTAGGGGCATACAGCAGAGCGTCAACGCCGTCAAGAAACCACTGTGGCGGCTTTCCATCGTACTTGCTTACCTCTTCTGCGGTTTTAGATTTGTGCTGAACCCCTTGCGTTAAGCCATACCCAATGGCAATAACCCCGTTCACTCTGACAGAAGGATCGTCAAGATTTTTCTTTGCACCTTTGCCGTTATACATACCGCCTACCCACCAAGTATTAAGGCCAAGTGTCTGAGCATACAAAACGATATCAGCACCGCAGTATCCGAGTTTTTCATCTAACCCAGATGTATCAAGACCGGCAAGGACAATATAATTATTTACTCCCTTTGCTAAAAGCAGTTTTGCGACACCCGAAAGCCCATCCGAATTGCCTGTAACAAGTGCCAGCCTTAAATCATGGAGTTTATTATTTTCAGCAATTCTTTCCTCTAATAGCTTCACAATATCTATTGGAATTGGCTTATCGGTGTATTTCCGAACCATATGCCTCTCCCTGACAGCTTCTTTAATCGTCATAATATAACCCTCCTGGACTTAATAAATTCCGATTTTCCAACATCTCCATTATACTATAACACATCTCATCAGTGAATATATTTTTACGCAAAAAAAGAAAGGGTACAGCCGCCATACCGGCAAACTGTATCCTTTCTTCCGTTCCCGATTCGTCCGGCGGCCAGCTCAACGCTCCGTTTCCTGCTTTTTCTGCTGTCCGTTTTCCGCCGGTTCCAGCCCCAGGATCCGGTCAACATTCTGCTTCGCAGTCTGGTAGTCGATCATGTCCTTCCGGGCTGCTTTGTATTCCTCATACCGTTCTTTTTTCTCCGCCAGCAGTGCGGCATATTCTTCCGACAGCTGCGCCACTTTAGGAATCGGTTTCCCTCCCAGGGCGTCGAACGCCGTCTTTGCTGCTTCGTGCTTTCTGATCTCGTCCGCATGTTCCGCCCGGTATTCTTTCTTATGACGGGATTTTTTGTACTCTTTGTAAATGTCCCGCGTTTTAGAATAGTTTATGATGTGCGTTTTCAGCTGCGCTACCTCTGCCATGCGTCCTTCCAGCTGTTTGATACGGAGGGAGAGTGTATCAAAAGTTTCCCCGGCAGTTTCTGCCCGCGTTTCCAGTTCACCGTAGTCGGTGACGCCGTTTTCCACAAGAAAATTCAGGGTCTTTGCCGCCTCCTTCAGATTGAACACTTTTGCCCAGCGTTCGTAGCCTTTCCCTTTGCCGGCCTGCATCTTTGCCTGGATATCCACAAGGAGATTGACGTTTCTGCCTGCTGTCCGGCGTTTCGGTTTTACCGGTGCGGGTCTTGTGCGTGTTCCGGAGAGCCGTTCCTGCAGGGCCTCTTTTGTATAAGCGTCCCCCAGACGCTGGGAGCGGGTGAACCGCTGCTGTCCGGGAGCTAAAAATTCCAGGGACTTTCCACGGTGTTTGATTTCGTACCCTTCCTTCCTCATGCGCGACAGAAAGTCCTCAAAGTTCCTGCTGTCTGGCAGTACCCGGTCAATGGCCTGCCGCAGCTGCTCCTTATAGCTGCGCCCGCGCTTTGCCGCCGCCTTTTCCTGATACCTCTGTCCCCTGGCTTTCGGCTTTTCAATCACCGAATATCCGTGTTCCCGGCAGATCTGGTCGTTCAGACGGCGGAGGATGAGGGCAGAATTATAAAAATTATTGAATTTGCCGTCACATTCCAGGTTGGTGCTGTTAAATTCCACATGGTTATGGATATGGGCTTTGTCTACATGGGTGGCGACAAGAAACTGGTGTTTTCCCTTCGTGAATTTCATGGCCAGCTCATAGCCCAGTTTGTTGGCTTCCTCCGGCGTAATTTCACCCGGCTTGAAGGACTGGATGATACGGTAGGAGATGATGTCCCGCTCCTTCGGCTGGCTCCGCCCGGTGGCGGTTTCGTAGAGCAGCTTGCTCATTTCAAATTCTTCAGCGGCGGTTTCCGGGCTGCACATATAGGAAGACACCAGTTCCCCGTCTTTGGTCTTTTTTTCTTTCTGGTCGTAATCCAGACGGTCATGGAGCGTCTGCCTGCGGGATTTGCTCCCCATGCTTTTACGCGGGAGCAGGTCGGAAACCGCCATGCGGATCCCCCCTTTCTATAGTTTATTTGGATTCATTGACAGTTTGCTGTTCCCCTATGTTTCCTGCCTATGCCCGTTCTTCATATCGGGAAGCGGGACGCAGGGCCGCCGCCCTCTGGCAGAGCAGCTCATTATAGTCTTTCCCACCGGCGGCAGGCGGATTGTCCGCAATCACCTGGATGCGCCGGGAAAGTGTGGCATCTTCCCGGACTGCCTCCCGGATCTTCTCTATCCCCAAAATTCCGGCCCGGTCATTGTCCAGGCAGAGGCTGATATGGGTGACGGCTTCATGGTCGCGGAGGAACCGGAGCAGGGCGCGTGGGGCAGTGCCGCCAAGGGACAGGTAATGGTTCCTCCCAAAATCTTCTCCCTGGAGCTTTAAAAGGGTAGCGACTGAGAGCGCGTCAATGGGGCTTTCCGCCACCGCAAGGAACGGGCTTTCCTGATCCGACGCGGGCAGGCAGAATCCATACCGCTTGTCGCTCCCGTCCACATCCATCTTAAAATCTCCATGGGTTCCCCGCAGGCAGGCATAGCGCGCTTTTCCTTCCGGATCGCGCCCCACAAAGACACAGTTCTGGTAACGGCGGCTCTCATACAAAATTTTTTCCCCGATGCACTGGCTGATGATGTCCGCGTCTATGCCGCGTTTTTGTAAATAGGACACCATCGCCTTCCCGCACCGGTTTTCTTCCGGGAGGGAAAATGGCTTCTGCTGCCGTTCCTTTTGCCCCGGTTCCGGCCTTTCCCATGCAGCCGCCCCGCGTTCGCCGCAAAGCAGTTCCACGGCAGGGACAAAGCCCATTCCCCGCACTTTGATCAGGTAGTCCAGGGCCGTCCTGCCCCCGATCCCCCGGCTGTGCCAGTGCCATTTCCCGTTGGATATCTTTAAACTGTCATGGGTCACGGTGCGGTATTCACTGCCGCCGCACCTCCTTAATTCCTGCGGCTCATAAGCCTGTAGATAGGAAAGCAGATCCCACTCCTTTGCCCGCCCGATCTGTTCTTTTGTCACTCCGGGCATATGTTTCACCTCCAAACTGTTTTGAAATAAAAAAAGACGGACGCAGGAAGATACATTCCTCCCGCGCCCGTCCATTCACAGGCTGGCAAACTTCCGGAGCAGTCCCAGAAGCCCGGCCTGCGCCGCCGCATATCCTTTTTTTAGATCCTCCACATCCTCTGCATAGAGGTTCCGTGTTTCGTTGCAGCGGCGGGCGATCTGGTTTGTGTTTGCGGATATGGAGCGCAGGAGCTTACACAGTTCCTTTACGCTTTCCATATCCAGGTGTACGATATAGCCGTCTACCGCCATTTTCCTGAGATAAGCGCGTTTATTCTGTGTTCCTGCCTGCGCCATCTTCTTTTCAATCAGTTCCATTTCTTCCGGAGAAACTTTAAAGAAAAGCCCGATTGTGCGCCCTTCGCTTTTCCGCACTAGATCACCTCCCGTTCCTGGCTTTTCTCCCTGCCGGAAATGACCGGCGTGGGGCGTTCGTATTCCTTTAAAGATTTCAATATGGACGGTTTACCGGCGGCTCTCTCCGGCGTTTCGCTTTCTTCCCGCCTCGGTTCTTCCTCCGGCGTTTCCTTCCCGGAGCCGCGCCCTTTTTCCTCATTGTCAAGAACGGTGTTCAGTTCCGCAAGACGGGCGGATTTCTCCGCCAGTTCTTCCTCCTGGGGGAAGGGCCTTTCCGCTTCCTCCTTTGCGCTCTCAAGTTCCGTATGCAGCCGCTCTAAATTCTCCTGGTGGTTTTTCAGGCTCTGGGGGATCTTCTCCAGTGCGTTGTTGATACGGGTGATGTTCCCCACCACATCGCTGGATAATTCCGCCGTATGGGTCAGGTGCTGTTTCATGGTGACTTTAAATTTCGTGCCGTCAAAAGACAGCTTCATCGGAAAGCCCCGGTAACTGCCCAGCTCCACATCCCTGTCCGGGTCGTCCATCAGGCGGCAGGCGGCAACGATGGCCTGTCCCGCTTCCTTCCGGTCTGTGTAGACAGTCCCCATAACCTCCATGTTGAAAGCGTCCTCTTTGACAGGATGCGCCTCCAAAAGAGGCAGGTCGGCCTTCAGGCAGTCGATGAGCAGCTCTGTTTCCTTGATTTTATTGGGATAATAGCCCCTCACTTTATCCTGCATTTCATACTGCTGTGCCGTGTGGTTGGATTTGAGCATTTTCAGCTTTGTCACCTGGATATCCAGATCCATCTTTTCTTTAATTCTTTGGTCGCCGGTAGCCAGCATTTTCACTTCCGCGTAGGAAAGGGCAGTGGCGTCCACATCCTCAATGGAGCGGGCCGGGGACTTGCTGGTCATGATCTGGCCGATGAATTTCTGCTTCGATTCCACCAGCCCCCAGGTGTATGCGTCAAAGGTTCCTTTTGTCACATAGCGGAAGATCTTTACATGGCTGTTCTCATTGCCCCTGCGGACGATACGGCCGGCGCGCTGCTCTAAATCCGCAGGACGCCAGGGGCAGTCCAGGTCATGGGAAGCGATGAGCTTCGTCTGCACGTTGGTTCCTGCGCCCATTTTCTGGGTGCTTCCTAAGAGGACGCGCACCTGGCCGCTGCGGACTTTGGCGAACAATTCCGCTTTCTGGTTTTCCGTATTGGCGTCATGGATAAAAGCGATCTCTTCCGCAGGGATTCCCTTTGCAATCAGTTTCTTGCGTATATCTTCGTAAACACTGGCTTCCATAACGGTTTCTTCACCGGTTTCCGGCTCTTTCCCATCATCCGGCCCTTCTGTTTCTTTTTCCGTTTCCTTTTTCTGATCCGCCCGCCCTTTTGGGGTGGAGAGGTCGGAAAAGATAAGCTGTGTGCCTTTTGACGGGGTGCTTTCCTGCCAGATTTGGAACACGTTCTCCACACAGGCGTTGACTTTGCTGCCGGGGTCATCAGGAAGCAGCGGGTTCATGATACGCTGGTCTAAGGCCAGTTTCCGCCCATCCGATGTGATTTTCAACATGTTATCCAGACTGGGGTCTATTTTTTCCCTTCGTATCTTTTCCGCCCGTTCCGCCAGTCCCTCTACCATTTTTTTCTGTGCTTCGCTTGGCTCCGTCTGGATCGTAATATATTCCGCCTCCGGAACCGGAAGCTTCAGCATGTCGGCGGTCTGGATATCGGCGGCCTCTTTCCAGAGGTTCATCAGTTCTGGCAGGTTGTAGAACCTTGCAAATCGTGTTTTTAACCGGAATCCGGTTCCCTCCGGCTTTAATTCCACCGCTGTCACCTGTTCCCCAAATGTCGCCGCCCAGTTGTCAAAGTGTTTCAGGCTGCGTGTCTTTCCGGTGCTGTCCTGGTAGCCCTGCTCCAGCATATTGTACTGGAGGTAACGCATCATAGTGTACAGCTCCACCATGGAATTGCTTACGGGGGTTCCGGTGGCGAATACAACGCCGCGCCCGCCGGTGATCTCGTCCATGTAACGGCACTTGGCGAACATGTCGCTGGATTTCTGTGCTTTTGTCTGGCTGATGCCGGCCACATTCCTCATTTTTGTATGCATGTAAAGGTTTTTGAACGAATGCGCCTCGTCTACAAACAGGCGGTCAACGCCCAGTTCTTCAAAATATACGGTGTCGTCTTTTTTCTTGTCATGGAGTTTTTTCAGATCTGCGGTCAGGTTCTTTTTCGTGCGCTCCATCTGCTTGATCGTAAATTTTTCATCCTTATTTGCTTTTGCTTCCGCGATTGCGTCTACGATTTCGTTAATCTGTTCCTCAATAATCGCTTTCTGCCGCTCCGGGGAGATCGGGATTTTTTCAAACTGCGAATGGCCGATAATCACCGCGTCAAAATCGCCGGTGGCGATACGGGCGCAGAACTTTTTCCGGTTCTTCGGTTCAAAATCCTTTTTTGTAGCTACCAGCACATTTGCGCCGGGATAGAGCGCCAGGAAATCGCCGCCCCATTGTTCCGTTAAATGGTTCGGCACGACGATCATGGATTTTTTGCACAGACCCAGCCGCTTGCTTTCCATGGCGGTAGCTACCATTTCATAGGTTTTCCCCGCGCCTACCACATGGGCCAGCAGGCTGTTCCCTCCGTAAAGGGAGCGGGCGACGGCATTCCTCTGGTGGCGTTCCATATGGATCTCCGGGTTCATGCCGATAAAATTGATGTGCTGCCCGTCATATTCGCGGGGGCGCATGGAATTAAACATCCGGTTGTAAGTAGCGCACAGGTCAGTCCGCCGGTCGGGGTCTTTGAATATCCAGTTCTGGAATGCTTCTTTCATGGCTTCCTGCTTCTGCTGGGCGATTGCCGTTTCTTTCTCATTCAGCACGCGGGTCTCCTTGCCGTCCGCGTCATAATGGGTGTCGAAGATCTGGACACTCCGCTGGTTCAGGCTGGCTTCTAAAATTGCATACGCATTGATACGCTTCGTACCGTAAGTGTTCCAGACGCGGGTGTTTGTCCGGCTGTCCTCACTTTTCCCGCGGACGCTCCATTCACCGGAAACGTCCGAATAGACAATATTGATTTTCCTTCCCTGTAAATGATACGGGGTCTGGAACAGTTCAAACATAAACTGCTTATAATATTTTGTATCTATCCAAGGGGATCCGATGCGGACGCTGATTTCCGGTGCAGTCAGGTCTTTAGGCTGAACCTTTTCCAGTTCTTCCACATTTACAGCAAATTCCGGGTATTTTTCGGCGGCGGCGCGGGCAGTTTCCAGTTTCCGGCGCACATTCCCGGAAAGGTATTCGTCAGCCGCCTGCCATCCTTTGTACCAGCCGTCACTTTCCATATCAAAGGGGCCGCTTTTTGGGTCTTTGAAGATAATGCCTTTTAAGTCGGAAACAATCTGCGGTATTTTTTCCATTCCTCCCATAAGGGAAGCCATAAAGCCCAGATCTACACAGGCCCGTTCTCCGATGGATACTCCCAGGGCTTCGACCGCCGTGTCCACGCTGGTCACAGGCTTCCGGTGCTGTATGGTGCGTTTATTGAACATATCGGCCTTGCGCTTTAAATTTCCTTCTTCGTCCAGTACCTCTAAGGAGCAGAGCAGGGGATAGGAAGAATCCTGCCGGAAGGCCAGCCGGTTCCCGGCGCTGTTTAAGATCCCGTATTTTTCCTGGAACCGGTCATAAAGACGGTTTAAGTTCGCCTGTTCTGCCTGGATTGCTTCATCATCGGCTCCGTTCATCTGAAGGTCAATGAGTTTCCTTGCGCTGTCGCGGATCCCGATCATCCCCCGGATCCGGGCAGCCTGTGTCTTTCCCGGCTCCGCCAGCTTCATGCGGGAATTTTCCCGGAAATAAAGTTTCCCTCCTTTCTCCGTAAAACTGAAATTCCGCACGTTGGGGTCTGCCGGTATGGTTTCCGCCTTTTCCCCGGCCTCCGGCTCCGGCGTATCCATATGCAGGAGTTCCCGGTCAGGGGGCGCGATATGGTTAATGGCCTGGGCCAGCTGCTCTTTTAAGTCCGCTCCTTCGATGGGCAGGCAGGCCGTCTCCGTGGCGTTGCCGTACATATTCTCATAAAATGCCATCTTCCCCAGTACCATCTCCGGGTGCTGGAGAAAATAATTATTTAAGGGTACGCCGTCCTCTGTCTGCCCGATAGTCACCCAGTCCGGCAGTTTCTCCGGCGCACTTCCACGTTTTTGGAAAAAGAGGATATCCGCCGTCACAGAGGTTCCAGCGTTGGCTTTGAAAGCTGTGTTCGGCAGGCGGATCGCGCCTAAGAGGTCTGCTTTCTGCGCCAGTTCCTCTCGTGCCTTGCTTCCCAGCTTATCCATGGTTCCCTTGGTGGTGATGAAAGCGGCGATGCCGCCAGGGCGCAGTTTATCCAGGGATTTTGTGAGGAAATAGTCATGGATCAGAAGATTCTGTCGGTCATAGCGCCGGTCATGCACCTTGTATTCCCCGAAGGGCACGTTCCCCACCGCAAGATCGAAGAAGTCGTCCGGGTGGCTGCTGTCCTCAAACCCGCTGATCGCAATGTCGGCTTTCTGGTAAAGCTGTCTGGCAATGCGTCCGGTCAGGTGGTCAAGCTCCACACCGTACAGATTTGCCTTTCCGTATCCTTCCGGCACCAGCCCGAAAAAGTTCCCGATGCCGCAGGAAGGTTCCAGGATATTCCCTGGCACAAAATCCATGCGGCTGACTGCTTCATACATCGCCTTGATGACAGTGGGGCTGGTATAGTGGGCGTTCAGCACCGTGCTTTGTGCGGAAGCGTATTCTTCCGGCAATAAAAGTTCCTTTAATTCCGCGTGTTCCCGGTTCCATTTTTCATTATCCGGGTCGAATGCCTGGGCAAGCCCGCCCCAGCCTACATAGTTGGATAAAACCTCCTGCTCCTGGGGCGTGGCAAGGCGGTTCTCCGCCTCAATCTGCTTTAAGGTGCGGATCGCCGCCACATTGTTCTGGCATTTTGTTCTCTGCCCGCCGGTTCCCAGTTCATCATCGGTGATATGGAAATTTACCCGTTCGGGGCCTGTGCGGAGTTTTTCAATCACAATATCATAGGGCAGACGCGGGCTGGAAAAGAGCAGGGGATCATCCCCGCCGATCGTGCCGCCCTCAATCTCCACCATTTCCGGAGGTTCTTCCTGCCTGTCAGGCATTCCCGGTTCCATCGTCCTGTCCTGTCTGTCAGGCGTTTCCGGCTCCCGGTCTGTTTCCGTCCCGGAGGTTGTTTCCGGCTCCGCAGGCGTTTCCCATCCGGCAAAAGCATCCGGCTCCGTCGGCTCCACGCCTTCCCTTGCGCCTGCCGTCTGTTCCCACATGATTCGTTCGTTTAAGTCAGCTTCCAGCTGATCTTCAATGTGCGGCTCCAGGTAAAGGAGCTGGTCATAGTCAAGGAAAGCCAACTCCATGTCAATCAGTTCCCGCAGGCTGTCATACTGCCGTGTTTCCACAACTTTTCCGTCTACAGTCTGGCTGATAGAGAAATCCAGCAGGTTCACGTCCACCTGGACTTCAAAACCGTTCTTGTCTGTCACGCCGTAGGCAATCCCTACCTGGCGCGGATTGCGGATATCTACGCTGTCCTCGTTGTATTCCTCCAGGATAAAATCCTCGATCAGCCCTATGGCTTCCTGCATTTCCGGGTTGGCCATCAGCTGGGAAACTTCTTCTTCCGTCAGTTTTTCCGTAACCGTTTCCGGTTCTATGGGTTGTGTCTGCGGTTCATCCTCCACAGTTTCCAGAACATCTGTCACAAATCCGGTTCGTTCCCATTCCTGCTCTATACAGTCGCGGACAAAAGGAACCGCTTCCTGCCGGAAAATGGGGAACCATCCCTGCATTTCCAGGTCTCTTAAACTCACATGCCCGTTTTCGTAATCAACGCTGTCAATCTCCATACGCCGCCCATCCATGGTAAGCTGCATACCGAGAGGAATGTAGTCGGCAATATCGCGTTCTTTTATGATCTGGTAAGAAGCGGCTTCTCCATGTTCCGGATCCAGGCCGGCGATCACAGTGCTGTGCCCATGTTCCAGCAGCTTTTTAAGAATAGTCTGCCATGTCCCGCCGCCTGTGACGGATGTCTCTCCAAGTCCGGGTATCTCCCTTGTCTCCAGCTTTGTGCCAAGGGCGGCAGCGGCAGTTTTGGCGTCCTCCCCATAAAACAGGTAATAGCTGCCTGCCTGCACACCCACCAGTTTATCCGGGTGCTGTGCTTTCAGGTTCAGGTATTCCTCTACATTGGGGGTTAAGTCAGGCTCTGCAGGTTCCGTGTAGGTGTTTTCAGGCTCTCTGACAGTATCTGGCGCAGATTTCTCTACATGCTCGTTTTCCGGTTCCTGGACAGGCAGTTCCCTGGTAACGGTTTCCGCTACAGGCTGTTCCTGTTTCAACGGTTCCCCCGCCCATTCCGGGAAATCTGTTTCCCCTGCATGGCGTAAGAGTGCGTCACGGCTGTCGATGAGTACGTCATCATAAGTAAGCTGAAGAATGTCCTCTACCATCCATTCACGGAACTTTGGAAGAGAGTGGAAGGCTTCATATAATTCCGGCCGGCTGTTTGCAATATCTTCTATAAAATAAGAGAGTTCGCCGTTCAGTTCAGTAGCTGCACTGTCATAATCGGTTTCCCGGTCACGCAGGTAATCGTAAAAACTGCTCTGCCGGATCACGTCTGTCAGGGTGGCAAGCGTCTCCCGGTAGAGTGCCGCCGCTGTCTTTTTCTGTTTCACTGTTTCCGGGATTTTCTCTGCGGGAATTTCCCTGTTTTCCCCTGGCCGGTCTTTTCTTTCCGTATTTTCTCCGGCCTCATGTTCTCCGGTTTCTTTTTCTTCCGTCCGTTCCGTTTCCTCTTCCGGCGGCTCCGTAAACACGGGCGCATTCTGGGTAGCGGAAATGGTCAATTCTGCTGTAGCGGCGACCTGCCGGATCTGCTCTTTGATGATCTCCGGGAGATTATCGTCCCAGAAATCCACACTGCGGTCAGCATTTATATGGGCGACCGTTTTATAATCGCCATATACTTCTTCCAGACGGTTCCACACAGTCAGGCCGTTGCCCAGATAGCCGTACCCAAGGTCATACTGGGAGAGGATCGCTTCCTTTTCATCCCGGTGCAGGGCTTCCTCCGTCCGGCGGGCAAGGACTTCCCCATTTACCGGTTCCTGCTTGGCCTCTTCCAGAACGGTGTCCAGCATTTCATCAGAAACCGCAAATCCCTGTTCTTCCAGTATTCTGGAGGCATCCGCTTTTATGTTTTCCCGTTCTGCCAGTTCCTGCCCGTTCGGTTCCGGTTCAGCTTCTTCCGGAACATTGGCGGAAAAATCAAAGGAGAGCTGCCCGTTAGAATCTTCTTTTGCCTTCTGGCGCTGTTTTTTCGCCAGTGCGCGGGCTGCCGCTTCCAGTTCATCCAGCGGTTTTGCTTCTTTTTTGGCGGAAGATTTTTCCGCTTCTTTCTTTTTCTGCCGCTGTTCCTGCAAAGTTTCCGCTGAAAGAGGGGTGAACAGGGAATATTCGCCCCTCTGGTATGCGCCCATGTTGTCCACGGCTCTCTGCATGAGATGGTAATTGCGCTCGTCCGGCTGCACCAGTGCGAACCGCTTTATTATGTCCTCATACATCGCCGCGCTTTTCTCCGGATCACCCAACGCAGTGAGGATCTTTTTCTGCGCCTCATCATAGCTCCGGTCATAGGGGGAAATATCCGTTTCACGGTTAGGGTCGCAGGAATAGAACGTGACGATGTTCCGGGCAAGCTGTATCTTTTCATACTGGGCGGTATAGGTCATTTCTTTTGAAGTCAGATATCTGCCGCTGTCAACAAGCTGCCCGATCCGTTTCTGCACCTTGTCCCAGTTCAGCCGTACGGTGTCATAGCCTTCATAGCCGGAATTTTCATCGCTCCGGGTAAGCTTTATCCCTTTTGAATCGTGCCATTCATTGTATCCGGTACGGCCATGTCCTCCGGTTCCATATTCATCCCGCAGAAATGCGGCTCGCTCTTTTGCGTCATGTCCCTGCACAAAATAGGAATAGATCCGCATCTTTCCTTCCGATATGCCGCTGCCCCCGGTGAGCATACGGTCGATCTCGTCCTCCGTGATAAAGCTGGCCCTTGCAGGCTCAAAACCTTCCAGCGCGGTAAATTCCTTTGGCTCATGGGACAGAAGCGAGATGCGGGCGGCAAGCCTGGACGGTTCATGGAAATGGAAGCGGAGAAGATCGCGGTTCCCGGCATATTCCCTGGCAAACCCGTCAACCTCGTACATCAGACGCTTCCGTGTTTCCGGATCCGCCAGGCATTCCGCCAGCTTCTCCGTACAGTCAGGAAATCCGTGGTAAGTATCATAAAGTTCCGAAAGGAAAGGCAGCGCATCCATTTCCTTTCCCACATCACTCAGATCCTGCCTTAAATACCACAGCTTTTCCGCCAGTTCCCGGTACTCGTTCTGCCTTGCGGAATCTAAAGTTTCCTGGGCGGCATAGCGCCCTTCTTCCAAAAGACCGGACACCATTTCTGCCGCCTTTTCCCAGGAAATAAGCGCAGCGCCGGGGATATTGGCAGTGTGCCCCTGTGCAATACGGATACCGTCCCGGTCAAACCACATGGCATAATCCCTGCCGCCAATGGAAAGTCCCTTGCCGCCGGATTTGTATTCCTCTGCGAGAAACGCAGCGGCCTGTCCCACATCGGGATCTTTTTGATAAAATGCGGCGATCCGCAAGATACTGTTTTTTTCATTCCCGCCGCTGGTAAGGGCGCGGCCGATCACTGCGTCCGTCACCTGCGGAGCTGTCCTGTCTGTTGTATGTGCGGCTTTTTTCGCCTGTCTGTCTTTTTCCTGCGCCTCTGCGATACGTTCTGCCTGTTCCTCTACGGTAGGGAAAAGGGAAAACTGAAAATACTGCGGTTCCTTTATCTCTTTTTCCCCGGACGCAGAAACGGCAGGTTCCTCACCCGCCGTTTCCTGTCTGTCTGTATTCAGTTGTCCGTTTATTATTTCCTGTCCGTCCTTTTCCGGACTTACCGGTAGACGATCTCCTTCAGCACCACTTCCTCCGCCTGTGCCGTGAAGCTGTTGACCGCCTGCACCCAGGCCATCTGGTCGCGCTCCTTCAGTCCCTCGTCCACTCCGCTCTGCTTCATCATTGTGGCTACCATCTGGTCTGTCTGCTCCTGTGCCTGCTCGTCGATCTGTTTCAGGTGCGGCATAAGCCTCCCCGTCAGCAACATGGAGGTGTACGTCCCGTGGTGGTGTTCCTTCAGGAAGGTCTGCCTCAGAAGCCCGTATTTCCCTAACAGGATTTCCTCCGCTTCTTCCTCCCCGTCCATCACCAGATCCGGTATCAGATAATCCCCGTTCTTCCTGTATGTCAGCTCTGTCATGTTGTATGCTCCTTTCCTGATTTTCACGCTTTAAAGTGTTAAAGTTCCTTGTGTCTTTAGTATAACCGATGTCAGCGGCATTTTCAAGCGGTTTTTCTTTCTTTTTCTGCTGTTCGTTTATCTGTTCCCGGTCAAAGCTCCGGATCGTCCGCCCGATCTCCTGGAGGATTCCCATGGAGATAGTGCTTGCGGCATCGCCCAGATGGTGCAGGGCGGCAGGGGTGGAAAATTCCGTGATTCCCCGGAGATCGTCATCCTCCAGATAGTCAGAAGCGTCCAGGCCGCAGCGGGTAAGGAGCGTGTACTGGACGCTGGCCGTCAGGGTGTCCCGGAAGCATACTTCCCGGTTGAGGTCGTCCATCTCTTCCAGGAAGCTGTTCTCTGCGTCATAGGCCAGATCACGCAGATATTCCGGGTAGGCTTCTTCTACAATACTGGAAGCTGTCTCCATCAGGCGGCTTCCCAGATCCTGCTGGCTTCCCACTCCGTACTGTTTCTCCAGTGCGGCAACAACAGCCGGGTGGTGTTCTTCCCTCATTTCCCACAGGTAAGGCATCCTTGCGCCGCGCACAGGCCGGGTATCGGACACGTCAAAGACATATTCCAGTCGGGGTCTGCCGTTTTCGTTTTCATGGATCAGGGCGATGCCTTTAGAGCCTGCCTTCACCCAGCGGCGCATTTTTTCATTCCACAGTTCCATCGACGCACAGGCCGTGGCATCCGGCCGCTGTGCGTAGATCAGGAGCTGGTCTTCAAACTTGTACTTATAGAGCCGTGACGCGCTGTCCAGATAATTCTTCCAGTTGTCTACGCCCCGCGTGACATCATGGGCGGTCTGGTCTGCCAGCTGCGACACAAGCTGTAACTTTCTTGCCATGCGTAACCTCCTTCTTATATGGTTTCTGACATAAGGAAAGCCCATGTCCGGTTCCACACCGTTTTCATGGGCTTTCCTGCTTTTTATTCTTTTTTACGGCTGTCTGTTTTGTGCATGGGACAGTTTCATCCTGCCTGTCTCCGGATCTCTGCCGCAGCATACCGGATCAGTTCTTCCGGCGTAGGGACTTCCCCTTTGCACGGCACCTTCCTCTGGTACGCCGCTGTCACGCCGCCGTCCGCCGGAGGGTTCTTCCATGCTTCGGTTATGGCTTTCTGCATTTCTTCCCTCACTTCCTCTACCGTAACGCCGTTTTCTTTCGCGATCCGTTTCAGTATCTTCTTCATATTCATAACTGTTCTCCTTATGATTTGTTAGGCGTTTTATATGTTCTGTTAGTTCATAAACATATCATAAACCATAAAAAGCGCATAATCTGTCGAAGTCTGTTGTTTATAAAAATTTTATGATTTAATGGTTCATAAAATACAATTTTTCACGTCTATTGAATCATTTCAAGAAATCCGTGCGCTATCTATACTTTATATGTGCCAGTAGTTCATGGAACACGAACATAATATAAGGAGAGATCAGTCATGGAACAACCATTCAATATACTGCTCATGGGAGAGCGGCTCCGTTCCTGCCGGGTCGCCAGAAAGCTGACCATGAAAGAATTTGCGGAGCAGTGCGGCATTTCCGAACGGTATCTTGCGGATATCGAGAGAGGCATCAAAGCGCCGAAGCTGGAAACCTTTGTCGGGATCGTCAATGCAGCAGGCGTTTCCCCGGAATATCTGCTCCAGGACAGCTTAAAAGCGGTAGACACAGGCAATCTTGTGAGGGATGCTTTAAACACGCTGCCTGACGAACAGCAGGAATTGTTTAAGGATTTTATCCTGCGCCTGGTAAAGAGCATGGGATAACGGTCTATTCTCTGCCCCAGCGGCTCCGGTTCATTTTTTCCAGCACTTCTTTTTGTGCCGCAGACAGGACGCGGGGCGGGACTATTTTCAGCCACTTCTTCGGCAGTTCAAAAGTCAGTCCTCCGCAGCCGTTATCTCCGGTGCGTTTTACCTGCTCCGGATGGGAGCCGCACAGCGTTGTCAGCTGCCGGATCAGGGCGGCATTATGGGTATAGATGCTTGCCGTCCGGTCTGCTTCATTAAAGAGAAAGACGCTCTCTTTTTCATAGTTTGTCAGCTTCATTTTCCCTACCTTTCCAGCCCCCGTTTTACATGATCCATGGCGGGCAGTTCCTGAATGGAACGGGCGGCTTCTTTCTGATCCTGCCGCAGCATGTCGAGGAGCGACGGGCGGCTTTCCCGTAAATAATCCCGCTGTTCATCCGCCCTTGCGTGGAAGTCTTTGGCTGCCGCTTCCGGGTCGCAAAAATAATGGCCCCAGAAGAAATTTTCATCCCCCCGCTGTTCATCGTTTTTTATGTTCCGCGCCCATGTTGCGTAGGGCTGGGGCGCGTCCTGATTTTCGGCGAGGACATATTCCATGTGGCCGACAGTTTCACTTTCCAGTATGGTATAACCCTGGTTGACACGGGGCGGCTCATTGTTGGGGATCCCGTCGATCATGTTCATATTCTGCTCCGTGGAAAGCTCTGTCGCCCGCAGGTGGTTTCCATTTTCTGATGCGGGTACAAGGGCGTATTCCTTTTCCTGCTCTTTTGCCAGCGGCCTGGGGTATTCCACATACCCGAAGGCTTTGACTGTGCCGTTCTCTACAAGGACAGGCGCGATCTCCTTAATCTCCACCAGCTTCATGTCCTCCATGTGGGGGCAGGTTCCTTTCTGCAGGGCCTCATTGGTAATGTAATAACGGTATCTGTCCGGCTGCTGCGCGGCAAATTCCTCCAGTTTCTGTTTTGGTTCCAAACGGGTCGCCTCCTTCTTTTATTTTTTATCAAATTCCAGCTTAAAGTTCACATATTTTCCGCCTGTGTCCTCCATGACGATCGTAGCGTCATAGAAGATCCCTTTCTTTTCCGAATACAGGCCGGTCATTTTGACCTTCCCTTTTTTCAGCAGGGCGGCGGCAGTCTTTTTTGTCAGTTCCTTCCGCTTGCTCCTGAAATACGGGTTGTCTTTCCACAGGGCAAAGCCGCAGGAGGGTGACGCTTTATATCCGGAGCAGTAGAAGCTCTTTTTTCCCTCATAGACCGGCCTGCCGCAGCGGGGGCAGATGCCAACGGCCTCTTTTGCGGAGCCGGAGAGGGCGCTGCCGGTATCTGCCGCTGCATCTTTATAAGATTCCACCAGCCCGCAGACCATACGGGTGATCCCGTCCATAAATTCCTCCGGCTTCCGTTCCCCGCGTTCCACTTCTTTTAAGGCTTCTTCCCAATCAGCGGTCAGCTTTGCGCTCTTTACGGCGTCCGGCAGCACGTTTATCAGTTCCATGCCTTTTTTTGTGGGGATCAGCAGCTTGTTTTTCCGCTCCACGAATCCGCCCTTTACCAGCTTTTCGATCACGCCCGCGCGGGTGGCCGGCGTCCCCAGCCCTTTGCGCTCCACATCTTCGATCTGTGCAAATTCTTCCGCCCCGGCGTTTTCCATGGCGGAAAGGAGGGAATCTTCGGTGTACCGTTTGGGAGGGCTTGTCGTCCCCTCATGGAGCGCGGCGGCTTCCGCAGTAAGGATCTGCCCTTCGGATAATCCCGGCAGGGGCGGGGCTTCGGTTTTATCCTCCGTTTTTTTTCCTGACGCTTCCAAAAACGGGCGTTCCACGGCTCTCCAGCCCCCGGAAAGCTCCGTGCGGCCTTTTACAGTAAAGGTCTCCCCTTCACACAAAAGCGCCACCTCCGTATCCGCATAGGAATATTTTTCCGGGCAGACGGCGCATAAAAGACGTATGGAAATGAGGGAGAGGATATTTTTCTCCCCGGTAGGGAGGGCAGTCAGATCTGTCCGTGCGGTTTCTTTTGTGGGAAGTATGGCATGGTGGTCGCTGACTTTGGAATTGTCAGTCACAAGGGCCGCGTTCACGCCGCCCCGGAATCCCGAAGCAGACGGGAACGCGCCGGCGATCTCCCGGCACAGTTCCGGCAGCATACAGGCCATGTCTTCCGTCAGATACCGGGAATCCGTGCGCGGGTAGGTCGCCAGTTTCTTCTCATACAAAAGCTGGATATAGTCCAGCGTCTGCTGTGCGGTATAGCCGTACATCCGGTTGGCTTCCCTTTGCAGGGTGGTAAGGTCATAGAGTTTCGGCGGCTTTTCCGTCTTTTCCCGGCGGTTTACAGCCTGTACTGCGGCCTGTTTTCCCAGGCAGGTCCTCCGCAGCTTCTCCGCGTCCGTCCGGCTTGGAAAGCGGCGGCTTGATACGGACAGGGAGCCGCAGTCCAGCTCCACCGTATAAAATTTTTCTTTTTTAAATCCGCTGACCGCCTGTTCCCGCTCCGCCAGGAGTGCGAGAGTGGGCGTCATCACACGGCCTACATTCAGGGTCTTTCCCCGGTAAAGGGTGGTAAAAAGCCTTGTGCCGTTAATCCCCACCAGCCAGTCCGCCTTGGCGCGGCACAGGGCGGCTTCATAAAGCAGGCCGTAATCTTCTCCGGGGCGCAGATGTTCCATGCCCTCCCGGATGGCGGAATCCTCCATGGACGAGATCCAGAGCCGCCGGAATGGTTTTTTACATCCCGCCTGGTGGTAGACCAGCCGGAAGATCAGTTCCCCTTCCCGGCCTGCATCCGTGGCTTCCACCAGTTCCGTTACGTCAGGGCGTTCCATCAGATCCTTTAAGATCTCAAACTGTTTTTTTGTGGCCGGGGATACTGAAAAGCGCCAGGGTTCCGGCAGGATCGGGAGATCTTCACGCGTCCATCTGGAATAGCGCGGGTCATAGCTGTCGGCGGCGGAAAGCTCCACCAGATGCCCGACGCACCAGCTTACCAGATAGCCGTTTCCCTCCAGGTAGCCGTCCCTGCGCCCGGCCACGCCGATGCTTTTGGCGACCGCCTGTGCGACGCTCGGTTTTTCCGTTATGATAAGAGTAGAAGTTGGCAAGATACATTCCTCCTGTCTGATAAGGCCGGCGCAGGGGATCCCCGCGCCGGCAGTCTGTTCCGGTTATGTCTGTTTCATTCTGTTAAGGGAGAAACCGCAGACAGCCGCAGACAGAAAACAGAGTGCGGACAATCCCGCAGGGATAAGCGGGAGCGTCTCCCCGGTCTTGGGTATGATGTCTTGGGGGTTGGTATGCTCCATGTCCCGTTCACTGGTGATCTCCACCTCCGTCGTCATGCTCGCCGTGACAGAAAAGCGGATCCGGGCGGTCTCCCCGAAAAAGCCTGCCGGGGATTTCCTTTCCCGGAGGTAATAATCCCCTTCTGCCAGGGTGAGCGTCCCTTTCCCGTTTTTTACGGTCACTTCCCCGGCCTTTTTCCCATCGCTTTTATAGACAGCCAGCACCTGCCCGGAAAGTTTTTCCCCCGTCCCGGCGGCAGAATTGGAGACCTGCAAAGTCCCCGTCTTTTTCGCTTCCGTCTGGCTTCCACTGTCCCCGGTTCGGGCAGACGTGGCGGACGCGCCAGTGGATGATGTGCCTGAAAATGGTGCGGAAGAAAGGGCGGAGAACAGGCTGTCGAACGGGGACGCCTGTGCGCCTGTTTCCTGCTTTTCCTCCTCCTTCTTTTCTTCTGTTTCTTTTTCCTCTTCTTTTACGTTTTTCACGGTTTTTTCCGTCGTTATCCCGGAACGCACACGGAATCCGGTCTTTTCTTCATCCAGCCGGTAGCCTTCCGGGGCTTCCAGTTCCAGGAGGTAATAACTGCCCGGTTCCAGTTCGATCTCCGCCACGCCTTTCCGGTCAGTGGTGACTTCCCCCATGCAGTTGTCCGTGTCTGTCTCATAAATGCCGAAAATAGCGTCTTTTAAGCGTTTTCCGCTTTCGGAATCCCGTTTGGTGATCCGCAGCGCGCCCGGCTCTTCGCTGTCCTCAGTTTCTCCCTCCCTGCGGTTTGTGACCGTCAGTTCCTTCACTTCTCCTTCCTGCAGGGAGACATGGATGGCATTGGAAGAAAGGAGATATCCTTCCGGGGCCGTGGTCTCTTTCATGGTATAGCTGCCGGCGGAAAGCTCCATGCCTGCCGTCCCGTCGTTCCCGGTCATCAGTTCCCCAACTTTTCTGCCGCTTTCTTCCTCATAAACGGAGAACACGGCTCCGGACAGCCTCCGGTCTTTCTGGTCTGCGTCCGTTTTGGTGATCTTTAACGCCGCCATTTTCGGCTCCGGCGCTGGCAGGGGCTTATTGGCAGCCGTAAGGGCTGTCGTTTCCCCGCCAGCCACAGTGAACGCATATTTTTCCGCAGACAGCTGGTAGCCTTCCGGGGCACACTGTTCCAGCAGGTAATAATCCCCCGGCGCAAGAGCTGTCTGCCCCATGCCGCCGTTTCCTGTCAGCAGTTCCCCAGCCTCCGTGTCGTCTGCCGCATGGTACACTTTAAAAGACGCGCCGGGCAAAGGAGCGCCTGTGTCCGCGTCCGTTTTCAGCACCCGGATCCATCCGGTTTCCGGCGCGGTTTCCCCCAGTGTGCCCGGATCTTCCTCTGTTCCCCCTGGTTCCCCCAGGCCATTGCCGGACACGGTTTCCGCCGACTCTGCGGCCGGCATTTCCTCCGCCGCCAGAGCCGCCATGGGCGTGGCCATGAGGATAAAAAGACACAGGGAAATAAAAAATGCTGTGATTCGTTTTGACATAGTGGTGTGTTTCCTCCTTTCATTCTTCCAGCCGCATCGCCCGGACGATCAGCCGGTGCGTTGCGATCCTGACTGGGGTGCAGGTATACAGGGTTAATTGCGCCCCGCCGTCCGGCGGCAGGGCAAATACAGACGGGTCGTCCGGATCCGCAGTCAGGATCTCGCTTACCAAAAAGGGTATGGGTTCGCCGTCCGCCGTGGTAAACAGGATCTCATCCCCGGCTTCCAGTTCTTCCAGACGGTTGAAATGCAGCCCGAAGGTATAGCTGCGGTGTCCTGCAATTACGGCGTTCCCTTCGTCTCCGATCATATCCGTCTGCCGCACCCAGCCCTCCGAGACCTTCAGCTGTTCTTCGGTGACGCCTGCCGTGACCGGAAGCTCTGCGTCTATTTTTGGGATCGAGAGGATCCCGATCTCCGCGCCTTCTTCCGGCTTTCTCTTCCTTTCTGTCAGGGCGTTTTCTGTTTCCGGCTCCGGCGGCAGGCTCTCCCCGTTTCCCTCCCCCGGAATTTCCTCCAAAGCTTCCGTTTCCGCAGGCGGTTCCGTTTCCGGTTCAGTGCGTGGGGAAGCCTCCGTTCCCTGGGCTTCTTCCCCTGCAAGCCGCACGATCATTGCCTCCTGTTCCTGTTTTTCCCGGCGGCGTTCCCACGAAGGGGACAGCGCCAGCATAGTCCCGGCAAGGGCGGCGGACAGGAGTGCGGCGACTAAAAGTGCTTTTTTATGTGTCTGTTTCATGGTTCCTCCTTTTTCTGGTATCAGACAGCAGATCTTTGATACAGTAGCCGATGCAGGGGCGGGCGCGCCCATAAGGGCATCCCCTGCATTTGTCAGACAGGGCAGGGGCAGGGCTGTTTCTCCGCGCCTGTCTGGCAGACGGCTTTCCGGCCATCATGTATTCATACGGGGAATCCGTAAACTGTGCCATGCCGTTATTCCTCCTGTTCTGGCCCGCTGTCCACGTCATCGCCGTCCGGGTAATCGTCATAAAAAGCTGCGTCCATATCCGGCTGTTCCATCTCTGTCCCTTCCATGCCGGCCTGGGCCTGCATTTCGGAATCCTCGTTGACTTCCGGCTCGTCCTCATCCAACAGGTCGTCCAGATCCTCCGCGTCGTCCAGGTCGTGCTTCGGCTTATAGATTTTTAAGTAGTACCCGGCTCCGCCGAATGCCAGGACGGCAAGCAGAATAAAGATCATGATCCCGGTCCCGCCGCTTTTTTCCGGTTTTTCCGGCTCTTTTTCCTGTTCGTCTTTCGTTTCCTCCGGTTCGCCGGCGCAGGATTTTAGGTCGTTCTTGCAGACCGGGCAGGCAGTATCCACCTTCCCGGTCTCACACTGTTTCACACACGAGCAGACCTCCACCACAGGCATGGCGCTCTCCCCGCCGCTTCCTTCTTTGCTTTTTTCCGCCAGGTCTGCCAGATCGTTTTCCGTAACTGCGTTTAAGAAATACACGTTGTCGGAATCACGCTGGCGGTCGATCACAAGATAGAAAATATTTTCCTCCGGCGTGACAAAGGTGTAAAATTCCTTCCCTTCTTCGTCGGTGGCATTGTCGAGGACGGAAGCCTGCCCGTCCGGGGTGATCGGTTTCTGCTCCGGTTCCGGCTCCGGGGCCTGGTAGCGTGGGTTTGCCACCGTAACGGCATCCGACTGGTTCCCGGCAAAGTCAATTGCGTAAACTTCCACGGTTTCCTGCCCGTCCGGTGCGAAGTCCTCAAAATCCAGGTCAAGTGCGCCGTCCACGCGGTAGTTGACCCGCTTCCCGGCGATATAGACAGCTTCCACGCCGGAATCATCATCGGTTGCTTCGATATGCAGCATACCGTCCGTGGCTTCCGCGCTGACCCTCGGCGGGGTGGCGTCGGTTTTTTCTGCCGCAAAAACGGTCGCAGGCGTTAAAAATGCGCCTATGCACAGCACAAGCGCGGATAATGCGTATCGGATATTAGTTTTCATCTGGTTTTGTTTCCTCCTCTTTTACAGCGTTTCCCTGGGGGACTTCCTTCATGGACTGGATCAGTCCCAGGATTGTTTTCAGTTCCTCCGGCGAGGCGGTGATGCCGCGCACGGCCTGTATGATCTCCATGTTCTCATGCTCCGTGATCTGCCGCTCGATGTCCTTTGCCCGTGCCTGCCATTCGGCGGCTTTCTGCCTTGCCTTTTCAAGCTCCGCTCTCAGACGTTCGATCTTCATTTCCTTCTCCTTTCTGCTTCCTGCGCCAGTTCGGGACAAAATCGTTGAAGTCCGGTACTGCGCGGAAGAACCATTTATTGTTCACCCACTGCTGGAGACGGCGCGTAACGGGAGGGGCGGTGGATTTCTCATACACCATCACATAGGGGTCGTATCCCATGTCGCGGAGGGTATAGATGCGGTACAGATCCTGCTCATGGGAGCTGCCGTAATTGGTAAGGACATAGACCCGCCGCTTCCGGCAGTCTTTTACGGAAGTCCATTCTGAAAACCGCTTAAAATACGGCGTCAGATCATCCTCCGGGTTATCCCAGGCAAAATGCAGCATTTTTGTCCTCACCCGGTTTAAGGCGGACGCTTTCTCCGGCGTCATGAGCCGTATGTCAAGCCCCTGGGTAAAATCCACCATCGCCCCGCTGTCCGCAAGCTGCCCTAAGAGCCGCTCCCAGTCCGGGCAGGCTAACAGGTTTGCGTCCAGGAGCTTGATTTCCTTTTCTCCCCTCCAAAACTCGGATAGGTCTGCCACCGCCACCGTTTTCCTCCCCTCTTTCTCCCCTACGATGCAGAAGCCGCAGCCCCGTGGACAGCCCCGTGACAAAAAGCCGTAGGCAGTCCCGGCAAACTGCGGATATATCCCGTAATCCGGGCAGGTATGCTCCACATCGTCGGGCAGGCAGTTAGAAAGCCCGTAGCCTGTGCCGCCCCGGATAATCTGGTCGGCACGGATCCTGCCGGTAAAGTCTTTGGAATAACTGTCCGTAAAGACGCGGCTCATATATACAAGGTCATACCGCCTGCGCCCGTCGTGCCATTCCACAGTATCGCCCCGTGCCTTGTGGTAAGCGGAAAGCTTCATCAGGCACAGGTTTGGCCATCGGTGGCCGTCCACGTCAATCAGTCCTATTTTCAGTGTGATCCCTCCTTTTTAAGTCCGCTGGCTGTCTAAGTAGGCAAATTCCAGCTGATTCTTACATATCCCGCTGCACAGGTAGCCACTCTGGAATGGCACCCGTTTCGCTTTTTCCATTCCTTTTCCTGTGTACTCCACCCGTGGGCTGAGCCAGAGCATTTCCACCCGGTTTTCATAAAACATCCGGAACCGTTCTTTGCTGTCAAAAATGCCCTGAAAATTCAGCAGCATGGCAAATGGCCTGCCGATCTCATACAGCCGCCGGATCACCTGCCCCTTTAAACTGTAAGGCGGGTTGCTGACGATATAATCACAGTCCGGCACGTCAGCCGTAAAAAAATCCTGCCCGGTGTGGATATGCCCATAAATGACATGGAATCCGTGTCCGGACAGGACTTTGACAAACTCACTTTCTGCCGTATCGAACGGACACCAGACCACAGCGCCGGCCTTCAGCCGCTCCATGATCGGATATACCGCATAAGCAGGGGTGAAATATTCATCATTCTTATGGAACTGGTGTTGTATCTGTATCCTTGTCGCCTCCTTCCTTTGTCAGCCGTGGCAGGATCATGTCCCTCACGTAAACCGGGTTGATTTCCGCAGCAATAAAATCCCGTCCATGTTTGATGCATGAAACGATCTCACTGCCTGATCCTGCAAATGGTATCACTACTAAATCTCCCGGATCGCTGCTGGCAAGCAGGATCCGCTCTGCCAGTTTTTCCGGTTTCTGTGTGGGATGCCCGGTTGATTCTTTGTAGTTTGGCATGACCCTGGAAAATTCCCAAACATTCCCGCAGCTTTTCCCTTTGGGATTTTTTCTCTTGTCCTTCTCCCACCCACTATGGTAAGGAATCCGTATTCTGTCATGGTTGATCTCATGCAGAGGGTTACTGTAGAACCACATAAATTCCGTTTCATGCCGGTAACATGCTTTTCCCGGCCGTCCTGTTGCAAAATTCCAGACGATCAGGTTGCGCTTCGTCCAGCCAAACCGGTCTAACACATGGACGGATAGCTTATCTATCATCTGGCAGCTCCCCCAGCAGTAAAAGGCTCCAGTGGGTTTTAATATCCGGTAACACTCCGACACCCACTGAAAACACCATTCCAGATACTGCGGAATGGAATCATAGACAAAATCAAAAGGCCCTTTCATGTGGTAGTAAGGGGGATCTGCGATCACCAGGTCTGCGCTCATGGAAGGAAGCGATTGCAATATTTCCACGCAGTCCGCTTCATAGACCTGGTTCCGTTTTATCTCCATATATCACCTTTCCTTTCTTAAACAGCCATGAATTGCAGGTCATCAATCTTTTCTGTAACTTTATCAGTTATAATTGTCACTCAATGCCCGCATTTTAAGGCAGCCGACCCCCGCTGTAGAACTTTGATAACCAGTAGCTTGTGTCAAGACTGGCGTAAGAAATTGGCGAACCGCAGTGGATCATGCGCCCGCCGCCTACATAGATCCCAACATGGGTGACAGGGGTAGCCGCCGAATAGGTTCCGGTAAAAAAGACCAGATCCCCCGGCTGCATGTCCGCCCTGGAAACCGGGGTGCAGAGATTGTAAAGCCCCTGCGCCGTCTGCCTGCCCACGTTCCCTACGCCGGAATGGTTGATGACCCACGACACATAGCCGGAGCAGTCAAAGGAAGTAGCCGGCGAGGAACCGCCCCAGACATAGGGGAATCCCAGGTATTTTTCCGCTTCCGCCAGCATGGCTTCAAAACTGCCGTCGCCCATGGCCGCTCCCGGATTTGCCGCAAAATCAGGCATACCGGTCGCTCCGCCGCCCGGAAGGTAGCCGTATCCGCCGTTATCCACATAATAATAGGGGTTTAAATACTGGCCGTTATGGGTGACTTCCAGATGTAAATGTGCCCCGGTGCTGTTCCCGGTGTTCCCCACAGCGGCAATGACGTCACCCCGTTTTACTTCCTGTCCCGCCCTGACTGAGAGGGTGGAGCAGTGGGCGTACCGTGACTGGTAGCCGTCCTCCCCTTCGATCACAACACACAGGCCGTAGTCCCCGGCATTTTCCGCCGATACCACACGTCCGTCCTGCACGGCTTTGATCGGCGTCCCTGCCGCGACGCCGATATCAACGCCCCGGTGGAGGTCTTTTGCCCCGGTCGTGGGGTGTACCCGGTAGCCGTATGGGCTGGTAACATAAGGGATCCACGCAAAATCAAAAGGATTCCCATAGCACTGGCGGTTGCCGCAGGTCTGCATATATACGCCGTAACGGTCTGTCTGGTCGCCTGGCGCAAGGCTGGACGCGATGATCTCCGAGAGCGGGCGCACGGTCAGCGTGGTCTGGAGGACATACCAGTCATATTCCTGTTCCTCGTCATTCTCGTCAATGTAGGTGCGGATCTCCACGATCTCTGTCCGGGTGAGCTGGTACTGCTGTCCGAACAGCCGGTCAAGCTCCGCCTCCACCTGTGCATAGGTAAAGTCCCCGTAAGCCGCCGTGAGGTATCCCATCAGTTCATAGGGGTTGTGGCCGATCTCGCCGATATTGTAGCGGTATTCATCATAGTTTGGATAATCCGTCTCCGTACTGTTGATGTTCCTTTGCAGGTCGGTCTCCAGTTCGGTATAGTACAGTTCGCTTTTCTCAATTTCCGGATCCTCCGCCACATAACAGGTGGATATCACTGCCGATTGTACGCCGGTGAGCATGGCGGAGCAGGAAGAAAACAGGGAGCCGCACATGGCAAAAATAAGGACGCCCACAGCGACGATCCCAAGGACTGCTTTGTGGGCGATGATTTTCTGCGCGATGGCGCGGATCACCTGCCCGGCAGCGGTCAGGACGTTGGTGGTGTGCTTTGCCCCCTTTGCCGTTTCCCTTGCCGCGGCGGCATATTTCCGTTTCAGTTTCTGCTTCTGGATCCATTTGGATAATGCTTTTTTCTTCTGTAATTCCGGGTTATCCAGAAGGAGTTTTTGGTAAGCCGCGTTTACGTTGGCTTTTGCCAGACGTTTTTCCGCGCGGCGCACTTCCCGGTAAGGCTTATCGTGCAGCCCGCGCTTGTTCCAGCGCAGAAACCGCCCTCCGGCGCGTTCTGCCGTAAACTCCGCCTTGTGCGCCGCCTCCACGCCCACGTTGTCCCGCTCCGTTTCCCGGATCTTCTGGTGCAGCTTTAAGGAAGCAGTGGTCACAGCAGTCCACCGCAGGGCCGTCACCGCTCGTTTCGGCAGCGGCGGCTTTTCGTATTCCGGGATCACTTCGGTTTCAAACTGTAACCGGCGCTTCACCTTCCCGGATTCACTGTCATACTGCTTCTGCAAATGGGCACGGCGACGGGTCGGCAGTTTGGATTGTGCCTTTTCCAGTTTTTTTCCTGCTGATTCGGCTTTGTGCTGCGCCGATTCATATTTTTTCTGCTGTCTGGACAGTCCCGGAGGTTTCCCCTGATCCGGCGCGTCGTTTTTTCCGGCGGCAGTTTTCCGTTCCTCCGGCGGCAGTTCGCTCCGGTCATATTGCAGGCGGGACGGGCTTTCCGGCCTTTTTTCTTCAGCCAAAAACTTTGCCGCCAGCCTCTGTTTTTCTTTTGTACGGTTTCCGGGCGGTTCCATCGTCCTGTTATCCTCATGTTCAAACCGGAGCCGTCCGGTTTCCTGGGACGCAGGAGCCTTTCCCTGTTCCTTTTCTATGGCTTTCTGCCCTGGCTTTGCCGCTTCGGCAGCAAACCTCCGCGCCTGTTTCTTTTTTGCCGCCGTCCGGCCTTTGGGATTTGCCTGCTCCTTTCTGGTCTCTGTCCGGCTCTGGGGTTTTGCCTCCTTTCCATCCCCATGGATAAATCGGAGCCGTCCGGTTTCGCTTATTTCCGCGTCAGATTCCGGCAGGCTGTCATCGGATATTTTTTCAGTCCCGGCGGAAAACTTTACCGCCATTTTCTTTTTTACTGCCGCCCGGTCTTTTCCTGCTTCCCCATTTGTTTCCTTCGGCTCGAATTGCAGCCGCCCGGTTTCATGGAGCGGCGGGGAGTGAGGGGGCATCCCGTCCCCCGGCGCGCCATCCGGTTCGGTATCTCTGCCCGGAATGGGTGTATCCGCTTCAAAATGCCGTCTTACCGCCGCCCGCGCTTTCCTTCCTGCCTGCGGTTCTGTCACGGGATCCGGGGTCCAGCCGGCTCCTGGCGGTGTATCCGGCAAATCCATGGGTTTTTCCTGCCCTGAATGGGAAGAATGATGTTTTTTTGACGGTTCCGGCGGCACGTTCGTATCTCCAAGCGTATGGTTATCCCCGGCGGTATCTCCTTCAGCCGAAAAAGACTGCTCCTGGAAGATCGGAACATCTGCGGCTTCCCGCATGGAAGCAGGGGCATTTGTCGGCCCCCATATTTCCGGCGCGGCGGCCTCCGAGAAACGGTCGTTTATATCCTGCGGCACCGGCGGGTTTTCCGGCGGCTGGTACGCCGGGTTATGTCCCTGTTTCTGTTCCGCTGTCTGTATGCGTCCCTGGGATCGGTGCCCGGCTGAGGTGTCTGCCTGCCGTTCCTGCCGGAAAGAAATTTCTTCAAGGCGGGTGCTGATCCGCTGCTGTGTCCCCTGGGTCAGGTTTTTCTCCGTCAGCCCGTCGCGGGTCATTTTCTGTACTTTTTTATCCCGCACCTTAAATTCCTGCCCTCTCATAATGCCGCCTCCTGTGCTTTCCGTCCTTTATCCGGTGCAGGGGCGGTATGGGCGGCGGCACGGTTTTTCTTCTCCTTTAAGTCTTTCAGCACGGAAGGCTTTTCTTTTGGTTCCTCCGCCTTATCTGGCTGCTGTTCCTGTCCGTCCAGGGCGGCGGTCTCTTTCCGAGCTTCCTTCCCGTCCCTGCCAGCGGAAGCGGCATCCATTTCCGGCTGTGTTTTCTCCGCCGCCTGTTCCAGACGTTCCACGCTGCCAATGGCGGCGAGAGCCAGATTGTTCAGTTTATTTAAGATGTTCCGTTCCGCACGGAGGGGTGCAAGGACAGCCGCCTGGAAGCGGCCCTCCGTGCCTCCGTCCACAGTCACCATTTCTTTTCCGGCAGCGGCGCGGCCTGCGTTCTTTAAATGCCCGCCCACGCTCCGCAGTTCCTTTCCCACAGCTTCCACCTTCTCAATAGACTGCCTGATTTCGGTAATGGAACCGGATAAATTTTTTTGCATGGCTTCCAGCGTCTTTTTTGCCCCGATCGCGGAAACGGCTTTATCCAGGGCTTTTACGCCGGCCTGTTTTATGCCGGCAGCCGCCTCTTTAGCACACGTTATGATCTGTTCCTTTAATCCCATGATCCCCTCCTGCATGGCATGGATCCGGTTATCTACCGCGTCTATGGTACGGGAGACAAAGCCTTTTTCCGGGCTTTCCTGCATTTTGGCCAGCTGTTCCCTGGCCTGCGCCAGTTCCTGGGACGCCGCCCTTAGCTGCTCCGCCATGCTCTCCATCTGCCAGAGCAGGATGGAATAGTCATGGCCTGCATCCGGCCTGTTGTTTTCCACCAGCATCCGGTAAAACTGCCGGACGGCTTCGTTTTCCATAAGCTGCCCGCCCTGCGCGTTGTTCTCGTTCATTGTTCCGCCCTCCTTTCCGCCGCTGTTTTATCAGGCTTCCGCCAGATCTTCGGGCCTTGTTGTTAGTAATTGATACAAACGGGTCTGTTTCGGAAAATGGTCGATAAAAGGTATGATCACATTCCCGTAAAATAAAAGCCCCTCACCGGCGTTGGAATTGGTCACATAGGAAAGCTGGTGGGGGGAGATGTTCAGCTGCTTCGCCAGGATCTGTCGGTCGCCCGCAGCCTGGTTGAGCATATAGATGAAATCGCTGTTCTCAAAGATATTTTCGATCTCCCTGGAAGAAAGGAGATCCTTCACATTCTGCGTGATGCCGGTCGGGATCCCTCCCCACTTCCGGAAACGCTTCCAGATCTCCACCGAATAGGCGGCGGTCTGTTCCTCCTTCAGTAAAAGGTGGAATTCGTCAACATAGAGCCGGGTGGACTTATGGGCTTCCCGGTTTACCGTGACGCGCCCCCAGACCTGATCCTGCACTACCAGCATACCCAGCTTTTTCAGCTGCTTCCCCAGCTCCTTGATGTCATAGCAGACGATCCGGGACTGGATATCCACGTTCGTCCGGTGGTTGAACACATTTAAGGAGCCGGTCACATAGATGGCCATGCAGTCCACCACATGCCGCGCCCGTTCGCCGCCGTATTTTTCGATCTCTTCATATAAATCCTGTAAGATTGGCATTTTCTCCGGCACAGGGTCGTTAAAAAAGCGGTGATAGACCCGGCGCAGGCACTGGTCGATGATACTCTTTTCGTCCGGCTCCACCTTCCCCATCATCAGTTCCATGAGCGACAGGATAAAGTCGCTCTTTAAAATCAGCGGGTCGTCGTCCTCGCTGTAATTTAAGTTGATGTCCATGGGGTTGATGTACTGGCTGGAAGTCGGGGATACCTTGATGACCTGCCCGCCCAGCGCCGTCACCAGCGGCGAATATTCCGCTTCCGGGTCGATAATGGCGATATCATCCGCCGTGATCAGGAAAGCGTTGGTGATCTCCCTTTTGGCGGAGAAGGATTTCCCCGCGCCGGGTGTCCCCAGGATCAGGCCGTTTGGGTTCTTTAACTTTTTCCGGTCGCACATGATCAGGTTGTTGGAAAGGGCGTTGACGCCGTAATACAGCGATTCCCCGGACTGGAAAAGCTCCTGGGTGGTGAACGGCACGAAGATCGCCGTGCTGCTGGTGGTAAGCCCCCGCTGGATCTGCACCTGGTTCACGCCCAGCGGCAGGGAGGATAAAAAGCCCTGTTCCTGCTGGTAGCTCAGCCTCCGCAGGGCGCAGTTGTATTTCTGTGCGATCCCCGCCGCTTGGAACACGTTGTTCTCCAGTTTCTGCCGTTTCGCCGCCGTGTTCATCACAAGCACCGTGACAAGAAACATCCGCTCGTTGCGGCTCTGCAAGTCCTCAAGCAGCGTCTTTGCCTCGTTCCCGTAGGTGGCAAGATCGGTCGGAATGATGTCCATGTCGTACCCTGCCCGCACCGCTTTTTTCTGCTCCTCGATGCGCATTTTGTCCAGATCGGTCAGCTTGCGCTTCACTGTCTTTATGGCTGCGCTCTGGTCGATGGACTGGATATGTAGCGTGACCACCATGCTGTTCTCTAGGTCGAGAAAATCCGCCAGCATACGGTCGGTCAGTTCCGGCGCTAAGATCTGCAAAAACGAAACCGCGCCGTAGGTCTGCCCCACCTTGAAATACTGCCCGTTCTGAAAGGTGAAACTGTCCGGCGCGATAAAATCCTTGCTGGACAGCCCGGTCTTCCAGATGGCGTCCCAGGCAAAGAGGAATTTCCTCTCTCCGGCAGGGTGGAACATCTGGTGCAGGATGGCGAGCCGTTCGTACCCGTCCAGCGCCCTTGCTTTCACTCCCAGCACCTTGAAATTCGCCAGGATATCCGCCTCAATCCGTTCCAGCCGGGTCTTTGCTGCTTTGATGTCGTCCGCCTCAATGCCAAAGGTGATGTACTTCGTCTTTGTCAGGCCGTTGTTGCCCCTGGCGAGCTGGCTTTGCAGCATCCCGGCGTATTCCCGGCGGATCCCGTTGAACATGTCGTCCTGCTCCGGGATCTCAATGGACTTCTTAAATTTCTCCATGTCCGCCTTCTGGTTCAGGAAAGAAAGCTGGAAGCGGATGGATGCGTCAAAATAGTTGAGGAAGTCGCACCAGTTCTCAAAAATGATGTTCTTGTCCTCGTTCTGCGCCAGCTGGTAGTTGATGTCTAAAAACTCGATCTGCTTCGTATAGTAGTTCCCGCCTGCCGCGCAGATGCCGTCCTGGCGCATCTCCCGGTAAGGGATCGTCTCCTGCGCCGATTTCGGGATCCGCCCGTCGCGCTTCGCCTTTTTTACGGAAGCGACAAGCCGCCTTTTTTCCTTTTCGGACAGCTTCCCTCCGGGTGAAAGGCGCAGGGACTTTAACTCCGCCTTATCTTTTTTGTATTGGTTTTTTGCGGCCTGCAGGGCCTTTTCCTGCTTTGCCTGCTGTTTTGTTTTCAATCTTTTCTGCCTCCTTGTCAAATTCCGCCTGCCGCATGAGGGCGGCATAGCCATTGTCGGTACGGTAAGGCCGGGCCGGTGGCCGCAGGAACGATACATTAAGGAAGTTTCCCAGCACTTTTTCCAGCGGCTGCCCGTCCTTTTCATAAATGCCGAACGCAAAAAAGGGCAGCATGAGGCCGATCATCAAAAGCGCCGCCGGCTCATTCCCGATGCTGCCGCGGCTGAAAAGGTAGGCCGGTATCCCGATAAGCCCGCCCAGGCCGAAGCATACCAGCTGCCGCTTTGTCAGGTTCAGCGCCACCTTGGTCTTTACTTTCGTCAGATCCTTTGGCACGGGTACAAATGCCATTTACCTCACCTCCCGGTCTCTGTTTTTTGCCTGTTTTTTTTCCCCGGCTGCGGGCGGCGCGGATAACTGCGCGCGGATCGACGGTTTGGGCTTTTCTTCCTCCGGCAGCGCTTTTTCCCTGCCGCGCTCCTGGCGTACAAGGCTGATGAAACCGTCCAGCACAGCCGGATGGCTCTCCACAACGTAATCCAGACGCGGCTCAAAGACAGGATTGCCGCTTTCCGGGATCGGAAACGTCTCAGCCCACGCTTTGTTGTCCCTGGAAAAACGCCCGTCAAGCTGCTTCGTCTGGACAGTGTTTGCCAGAACCCAGTCCACCCGGTCAATGCCGTATTCCTCGATCACCGGTCTGATACAGCCGCCTTTCAGGTGGAGGCCGTCAAAATTTTCCCGGATTGCCGCCTCCACCGCATGTTTGCACGCAATGTTCAGTTTATGGGAAGCCCGGAACAGGGCAGTTTCCTCCCTGGCCCGTGCTTCCGCTGCGGAAAGTTTATAGATTTCCGGATATTCCATGTTCATTTCCTCCTTTTTCCGCCCGGTATCCGGACGGATCCTTTAACGCGCCCCTTTGTCCGCTGATCTCTGTGCTTCCGGGGCCGGACGCGCGGCGGCTTCTTTTGCTGCGCTTTGCAGCGCCCCGCGCAGGGAAGGTTTTTCCACCGCTTTCTGGTATTCCCCCAGGACAGCGGTATTGATCGCCTGGCGCATTTCCGCCGTGGTGGGGCAGCATATGTCATGGTATTTGCCGTCCTTCCCTTTGCTGCTCGGCATGGCGACAAATTTTCCTTTTTCGCTGTCCATAACGCGGATCCCGTTCACGGCAAAACAGCCTCCGACCGTCGCGCTGGCAAATGCGAGCAGGTTCCCTCCCTTTTCCTGAAGGGGATATACCTTGACGCTGACGTCCAGCGTATTCTTCTGGTTTTCCATAGCAGCCTCCTTTCTTTGTGTTTCCAGGGGCAGGAGGTTCCCGTTTTCATAACGGTAGCCTGCCTCCCGGACTGCGTTTTGTGTTTCCGCTGACACACGCCCATTTACCAGAAGATCCGTATCAATGGCAAACAGGAGCATATCTTTTTCGTTAAATTCCTCCGGCAGCTTCCCGTTCCATGTCCGGCGCATCTGCCCGGTTTCATCCATACGGTAACGCGCCGGCATCCGTCTTTCCCCCATAAGCGCCCCCTTTAATGTGCATTGAATATGGAGCGGGAGATAGAGCTGGTCTTAAACAGCGAGAAGCATAAGAGCAGGGTGTACCCGGCACAGCTCCAGATCGCCTTGTGGATATTGGGCGCTGCCCCGATGCCTGCGATCAGTGCGGAATAAATGGCGATACAGACCATGATGAAAAAGCCCTGCAATCCCAGGGCCACCAGCCCCCGCAGGTAGTTGTTCCCCATCTGCCCCCATTCCCGGCTGGTCATGGTAGCGAAAGGAATCGCGCCGACGGAACAGTAGATATAGATCTCCACCATGCGTCCCACCAGTACCAGCATGACACAGACCGACAGGATAGGTGTGGTGATCCGGATCAGGGCGGTCTCCACCAGAAGCCCGAACAGTTCCCCGATCCCCATCGTGTCAAGCTGGGAGGCCAAGCTTCCCAATACGGCAGAAAACCGGATGCTCGTGTTCCCGGTGATCACGGCGGCGCTCCGCCGCACGACTGTCTGCGACAGCTCGAAGATCGCCATGGTGATGTCAAACGTATGGGTGACAAGGTAAGTCGCAACATATACCTTGAAGATCCACTTGAAAATGTTGAATGTATCAAAATCGTGCATGTTATTCTTTTCCACGATCATGCTGATCAGTTCATAGCATAAAACAAACGTGAGTATGATTCCGGCTATGGGGACGATCACGTTATCTGACAGGGAGCGGATCATGGAAAACACCCCAGAGTTCCATGTCTGGGGTGTCTTTGCTACATCCGCCGCCACGTCCCCGACCGCGTCGTTTACCTGGTCGAACAGCCCGGAAAGGTTCCCCGTGATGCACTCAATCAGGAAATCCTTGATCCACTGCTCGATCTGGTCGAGGATATTCAGCATAAGCGGTACCCGCCTTAGCTAAACAGGTTGGCCAGCAGGGGGATCAGCTGCATACCGATCAGGGCAACTCCGCCGCCCGCCATAAGCTGCTTCATTCCCTGCGACTTTGCACCAGGGTTGTCATTGCCGTATCCCTCCAGGAGGTTGATCACACCCCATACGCCAAGCCCTGCTCCAAGGGCAATTACGAGTACCTTCAAGGTTCCGATCGCGCTGGTGAAAAATGCCATATATGATATTGAGAACCGGAGTGTTTGTTTTGACGTTTCTGTATGGTTCTTTGTTTTTCTCAGGAAAGAAAAAGCAAATCCCGCCTGCTTTTTTTGTTTTTACGGGATCCATCATCCGGTTCCGTCTCCTTTCTTTTTTATGTGCATACGCTTTTCTGTCCTGAGATGGTTTTAAAGGGCGGTGCGCGTATCCTCATAGAAATTACCTCCATTAAAAAAGCCGCCTGAACATAGTCAGACGGCAAGATTGCCGGTTTCGGGCAGAGCTTCCAGTTCGCAGACCTCAAACACATCATCCGGTTTGACTTTCAGACGGCGTTTCAGGAATTTTGCCACATCAAACGTATTTTTCGGGTCTGCGTCCGAAAGGTATTTGTACTGCGGGTGTTTGGTTATATCAAACTTGTCGGAGAAGAAGGGGCGGACACCCTGTACCTGGAGGATACATTTGCCCCCGTCCATGACCGCAAGTTCATCGGGTGTCATAAGTTCCTTTCCCAATTTCTGATAATTTAAGCCGTAACTGCGCTGGCTGCCCCGCGTGTCAGATGTGTTGAAGCTGTCTATCGTCTCCTTTCCAAGGGTAGCTGAAATCTCTTTTAAGGTACTCTGCTCCTTGCCGCCCAGAAACAACACACAGGAGCAGTTGCCGATGATCGTCTCCGCATGGTCTTTATAGACAGCTTTTAACTGGCTCTGCGTCTGGACGATCACATGGGCGGAAATCTCACGGCTCCGGATCACCGATATCAGGTGTTCAAAGTTGGGGATCTTCTGATTCGCAAATTCATCCAGCAGGCAGGTGACGTGTGTTTTCAGTGCGCCGCCGTTTTCCAGCGCCCGGTCGCAGAGTACATTAAACATCTGCGTATAAACCATGGATGCGATGAAATTGAATGTTGTATCCGTGTCGGATACGATGCAGAACAGGGCAGTCTTGCGGTCGCCCAGTTTGTCAAGCTCCAGTTCGTCATCCATCATCATGTCGCGGACTTCCTTAATGTCAAAGGGAGCCATCCTTGCGCCGCAGGAAATCAGGATAGATTTTGCGGTCTTGCCCGCCGCCATTTTGTATTTTTTATACTGGCGGACAGCGAAATGCTCCGGGTCGCGCTGTTCCAGCCGGTCAAACATCATATCCACAGCATTTTTAAAGGTTTCGTCCTCTTCGCGGACTTCGGAAGCGTTGAGCATTTCCAATAGCGTATTGAAGTTCTTCTCATTCTCCGGAGCCTCATACCAGATGTAAGCGATCAGCGCCTGATAATACAGGGCTTCCGCCTTGCTCCAGAAATCCTCCCCGCCTTTGCTGTCCTCCCCCTTGGTATTCTCCATGATACAGTTGACCAGCTTCAAGATGTCGTTCTCACAGCGCAGATAGCGGAAGGGGTTATAGCGCATGGACTGCTTGAAGTCGATGGTATTGAGGATCTTGATCTCATACCCACCGCGCTGGAGCATTTTCCCACACTCCAGAACCACAGTACCTTTCGGATCTGTGACAACATACGAACTGTTCATTTGCATGAGGTTCGGCTTGACATGGAACCTGGTCTTACCGGAGCCGGATCCGCCAATGATCAGCACGTTTTTGTTGATGTTGTATTTTGGTATCTTGTTCCTGCCGATCATGATCCGTTCCGTCTGGGTCAGGAGGATATTATTGTCAAACTTGGGATCGATAAAAGGCTCTATATCTTTTGCGTTGCCCCATCGGGCGCTGCCATATTCCACGCCGTGCCGGTATTTTTTTGCGTTCTTCCCTTTGAAATAAACTGCCGCCCGGACAGCCGCCGCCCCCGCGATGCCGAACAGCAGGTCACGGGGGTGGAAGCTGGGAAGCGGGTTCTGCGTGATTGCCGTCCCCAGGTCAGAAATCGCCGCCATGGCTTTTGTTACCACATCGGCACCAGCGGAAAGGCGGTAACTCTCCGCAATTTTGGAGAAAATCCAGAACATCATCACATAAGGCAGGTTGGGGATAACGTACTTTTTAATTTCGATATTCTTCAACGCTCAAACCCTCCTTTGTCCCGGTTCTTTGCTTTGTCGGATACCAGGTTCTTCACAATCTCCTTGAAGTGGGAGAGCTGCTTTTTCAGCGACGGCTTCCTCTGCCGGTTCAGGGTCTTTGCCGTGTATTCCGCAAAAGCGGCATTCAGCGCGTCTGCATCACGGGCTTTGAAAAACACAAGGTATTTTCCCTGTGCCGGATCTTTTTTCAGGGCAAAATCTATGCCGTATTTGCGGGCGCAGCGTTCAAAGGACTTGATATTCTGGTCGGTGATCTCGATGTTCTGGACGCCTGTTCCCTGCTTTACAAGGCTCTTAACGCTCTGCTTGCCGTGTTTCTGTTCCTGCGCCTGTTTTTGATACTGCCGGATCGCCCATTTCAAAAGCTCCGCCGTCAGCCGGCCTCCGTCTTTTCCTACCCGTATCACAAGCGCCACGGATTTATCCCTTATCTCGTCCTGCATAGTGCATTACCTCCTTTCCAGCGGGTAACAGGCTGTTTCATCGTGCCTCACCGCCCTTAACTTTACTTGCGGCCATACTGCGCTGGCCAGCTTCCCGTTTTTTATCGCTCAGGTCGCTCAGGATCGAGGGCTTTTCTGCCTGCATATGCGGTTTTTCCTCCGGCGGGATGGCCTGCTCCGTTTCCTGCTGGTCTGCCGCGTTTTTACCGGCGTCCATGATCGCTTCCCCGATCTGCCCGTCCATATCGAACAGTTCAGACATATTGGAAGGCCATTGTTCAGCGATAAATTGCAGAGGATTCTCCATACGGAGTAAAATCTCTACATCACCCCGTTCATACTTGAAATCATCCTTCACAAAGTCGTATGCCGCCTGCATAGCGGCAATCTCTGCGCTTTGTGCGATGATCTCTTCTTTATCCATGCCTAAAAGTGCCGCATGGAACTCGGCCATATTCTGATCCAGCACCGCTTCCAGTACAGATGCCATCTGCTCCTGTTGCTGTGCGTGACCAGCCGGATCGGTCTGTTTTTGTATTGTCATTTTATGCCCCGCTTTCTATGCCGCCCCATTTCGTCAGCACCACCGTGTCGCCGTCGGAAAGGCTGTCCCAAAGTCCGTAAACAATATCTGCCACATCATCCGGATCTGCATAAGCAGTGCCGGCGACCATCATAAATTCTCCCGGCCTTGCGAAAATGTCCTGAAATTCCTTCTGCTGTCCGGCAGTGAGGGAAGCAAAGTTGCAGCCTTCCTCCGGTACGCCGCACAACAGGAATGTGCCGCTGATATAGCCTTTTTTCCCAGGCAGGCAGCGGTTCGGGGCAAGGCCGGCGGTATCCTCCCGGCTGATAAGAAGCACCTTCTGGGGAAGGAAGCATCCCACCTGTACAGCCCCTCCCAGCACCGTTTCCACCGATTCCAGGGTGTTAGGTATCACAGCCGGCCTGGGCGATTTTCCCGGTTCCACGATCAGAATGTCCATATTTTGCGTCATGTTTGTTGTCCTCCTTTAAATTTTCTTGTTTATGTGCCAGCCCGCAAGGTATCAGGGGCTTCCACAACGATAAAAACTACCGGCGGAAAAAGAAATCCGTCAGTTATCCCGCGCCGAAGCCATTTGCCATGTCATGGCTGACAAGGCTGGAATAATACTGGCTGATCGTCACAGGGGCATTGAACAGGGCAGAAAGGGTATAGGCCCGGATATTCCCAATCAGCGTCGTGTTCTTATCCAGGCAGTCCATCACATAACGGATATGCTCACTGTCCAGCTTCAGCAGGCGGCTCTTTACCACCTCCGTACACATGTCCTCCTGGTTGATGCGCACCGTAGGCCGTCTGCTGCAACAGACCTCCGCCATCAGTTCCACAAAGCCGTCCAGACGTTCCCTGTCATAAGGGTTATCCTGCAAAAGTATCTCATAGCTGATGTTCTCCCGGATCAATTCACGGTAGGCGGACATCTTATCCATCCCATCTATCTTTTTTTCTCCTGTCCGTGAAAAGTTATCCACAGTTTCCACATCCGGCCGCCCCGTTCCTGCCGGATAGATAGATGGATCAGTATCACTCTTGTCAGTTTTATTTAAGTCAGTATTATTTGTTTGTGATTTTCGCAATTCCTGACTTGTGGTTTTCACATTTCCTGATTTGTGATTTTCACAATTCTTGATTTGTGATTCCTGCCGGGTGTCTGGTTTTCCCCCGCTGATAAAGTTTTTAACGTAGATCACGTTGGGCTTCCCCAGCCCGCGCCGGACACGCTCCACCAGTCCGACGCCTTTTGCCGCGTCCAGTTCGTTCAGGAGCTTATTCGCTTTCTGTTCCGCACAGCCAAGGGTTTCCATCACATCGGCGATGGTGTAAATGATATAGACACGCCCGTCCTGATCCAGCCAGTTGTTCCTGACAGAAAGAGCCATGCGGTCGAGCAGCAGCCCGTAAAGCACTTTTGCTTCCACAGACAGCCCCTTAAATCGGCTGTCCGTGAACAGCACTTTGGGGATACGGTAGAAACTGTATTGTTCCGCCTCGTTGCCATAGTAATAATCCAGTTGTAACGGCATATCTGTCCGCCTCCTTTTCCAGTTTTTCAGACAAAAAAGCCCCGGCAGATGTAAAACGTCTGCCGGGGCTGATATATCGTGAACGCAAAAAAGCCGCCCGGTAACAAAAATCAGTCACCGGGCGGCTTATGCGGCCTTACTCATGTTCTGTTTTCCACGTTTCCAGAAGGGAGAAGATCACGTCTTCCATCTGTTTCGGGGTGTAGTTTTTTGGGAAATACTTCTTTAACCTGTCATTTTTCAGTGTCACCTGGACGGGAACCGGACGTTCTTCTGTCAGTATCGCGTCCATCACGTCCACGCCCAGCTTCCCCTCCTGGCTGTACTTTTTCAGGCGTTTTGCCTGTTCCAGCGAAGGGACAGCGGACAGTTCCTCCATTACTCCGAGAAGCGTTTCCTGTTCCGCCAGCGTAAGGTAGGACAGCTCCACGGCGGGATTAAACGGCACTTTCTTATCGTCCACCATTTGGAGGAGCCTGGGGTAGAGTTCCGTCAGGCGGATAAACCGCTGCACCTGCTTGTAGCTTTCTCCCGCGTTTTCCGCCACGATCTCCACCGATGCCTTCCCTTTTAAATTCTGGCCAACTTGTCCAGAATTTCCTTTTCCGGGTCTTCCGGCTCTGCGCCGGATCGCGTCCAGCTTCATTTTATAGGCCCACGCCTTTTCACTGGGAAGCAGGTTCTCCCGCTGGATGTTGCTGTCCACCATGAAAAGGATGGCTTCGTCATCGTCCAGTTCCCGGATAATCACCGGCATGGCAGTCTTTCCTGCCAGTTCGGAGGCGTGTCTGCGCCTGTGCCCGGCTATCAGTTCATAGCCGCCCTCCGTGCGGGGGCGGGCGATCCCCGGAACAAGGACGCCATGCTCCCGGACGCTTTCCACCATATCCTCCATGGTCTGATCGTCCAGTACCTTGAACGGGTGGTTTTTGAAGGGGAACAGGTCGCCCAGCGCAATTTCCTGTATATTCCCGCTTCCTGCCGGTGGCGGCGCACCGAACAGGTCGTCAAAAGAAGTCATTTCGATGTTTTTCGCACTGTTTTTCATACGCCCACCAGCTCCCTTGTCAATGCCTCATAGGCCGCCGCAACCTTGCCGGACGGGTCATGGAGGTAGATGCTCTTTCCCTCCGCGCTGGTCTCTGCCGCCCGGACGGACAGGGGGATAATGCTCTCGAATATCCGCAGTTTCCCGTCATAAGTTTTGTGCAGGATCTCCACGATGTCCCTTGCGTAATTCGTCCTCATATCTGCCATTGTGACCAGTATCCCGGCGATGGACAGCCCCGGATTGATCTGCCGCTTTACTTTCGATATTGTCCGGATCAGCTGTTCAAGTCCTTTAATCGAGAGGAATTGGGCCTGCACCGGTATGATTATTTCGTCTGCCGCCGCAAGTGCATTGATCGTCAGCATACCGAGCGACGGGGTGCAGTCCAGGATAATCACATCGTATGCGCCACGGACTGTCTGAAGGTACTGGCGCAGGATCGTCTCCCGGCTCATGGTGTTCACCAGCGTAACTTCAAGCCCCGAAAGCTCAATGTTTGCGGGGAGAAGGTCAACACCTTCCTCATGGTGGAGGATTCCCCCGCCTTCCGGCAGGGGAGAATCCGTGATAACCGCGCCCAGCACTGTAGCCAGAGTGACCTCCATCTGGTCAGGATGCTGATAGCCAAGGCTTGCCGTCATGGAACCCTGTGCATCCACGTCTACCAGAAGGACTTTTTTTCCCTCACGGGCCAGTCCGACGCCAAGACTTACGGAACTCATGGTCTTCGAGCATCCGCCTTTCTGATTACACAGGCAGTAGATTGTAGCTCCCATGGTTACACCCCCTCTCTTACACGGACGGTAAGTCCATCCATACACACATCGTTATGGCCTACCAGATAATAGTCCGTCCCGTCATGCTCCACCCGTGTCCAAACCCAGCACATCACTTCCGGCCATCCTTCCGGCACCAGAGCTTCGATCCCCGATCCGCTTGTGTAGTAGTGCCCGTGGGAGGTTTCGTATCTGCCGCTGCTGTTCTTATGTAAGCGGCTTGTCTCCTTAACAGGGCGGGAGAGGTATTTCAGCCTATGATTTACGGTAGAAAGTTTTTCCATGATTTCCCGGAGTTCTTCAATGAGGAAAAGCTGCTCGCCGTCCTCATAATCAATATGGAGGCCGCTCAGATCCCCATATGTTTCAAAAGATGATAACCTTAAAAGGCTCTCAATATTCCAGTTCAGTTTCTGCGCTTCCGCGAAGACTTTGTTAATATCTGCCATTTTTACCCGCCTTTCCCCGGCGTCTGCTATCTGCCGGTTTCGTTTCCTGTGTCTGCTGTTCCTGTTCCCCTGCAATCCGCTCGATGATAAGTCTGTCCGGCTGGCAGGATACTGTCACCTTGTCTCCTATGGAAAATCCCAGTTCTCCCAGCCAGTTCCCTTGCAGTATGATCTTTGGTATCACGTTATAAGCAGCGGTGGTTCCGCTGTAAACAGTCAAGTTTCTGCTTTCCATTCATACCTCCATTTCCTGTTGCCGTAATTTTGTCGTTAATGTAACATTGTCCTTTCCGGCCCACTTTACAGAGCCTGATTTTTATGAAAAATAAGCGGAAAAAGAATAAAGACAAATCGCGGAATCCCTTGATTTTACAGGGGTTCTCCGATTTGTCTTTATTATACTGTATGGGCATTCTCATGTTTCGTTGTTAATCAGCATGGGATTTTCAGCAGTATCAATCGGGAACAGGGTAGGTCATGAAAGCGTAGATATTACGTTTCGATACGCCCATATGTTTCCAACAGAACAGATACAAATGGCAGAGTTGTTGAACGCAGAATTTAAGGAGGGTACAGAAGAATGAGCGGCACACATAAATATCCAACAATCAGTTTTCGCATTTCTCCCAGAGAAAGGGAAGAAATCGAAGCAAAGATTTTTGTAAGCGGCATGAAAAAGAAAGATTATTTTGTCCGTTCCTGTATTTACAATCGTGTATGCGTGGTAGGGAAGAAAGAAACGGTATATCAGATTGTGGAAAAATTACAGGAAATGCAGAGCCGCATGGAAGAACTGGCAGAGCAGATAAAAGGCAAAAAGCCGGAGGCCACTACCGAAGAAATCAGAGAGTTACAGACGTCTTATGAGGATATGTTGAAATCAATCCTTTGGATGTTGGACGGAGCAAAATATCTGTGGCAAGGCAATGCCAACGGAGAAGAAAGAAGCCCCAACAGCGGCAACTGTTAGGGCTGTGATAACTGGAAAACCTCTGTTATCAATAACCACAATATAAGTATAGCAGAGGTTTCTTCCAGTGACAACGATTTTGCAGAAATGGAGGGCTTATGGAAGAAACAAAAATAGAATTACAGTTGATTAAATTGTCGGAGATACAGTCGCAGGAAGTTTCTTGGTTGTGGTTTCCATTTATACCCTATGGCAAGCTGACAATCATTCAAGGAGATCCGGGCGATGGAAAGACAACATTTATACTGAATATAGCGGCGAAGTTGTCTAAGGGAGAAAGTTTAGACAGTGGAATGGATTTTACAGAGCCTTTGAATGTCATCTATCAGAGTGCAGAGGACGGTCTTGCCGATACAGTCAAGCCCCGATTGGAACAGGCGGGGGCAGACTGTGAGAAAATCTCTATCATTGATGAAAAGATAAAATCACTTTCCATGATAGATGAACGGTTGGAGCAGGCTGTTATAAAGACAGGAGCAAAGCTGTTGATTTTAGACCCGATACAAGCCTATTTAGGCGGCGGTATGGATATGAACAGGGCAAACGAAGCAAGGGATATGACGAAGAAATTAGCGGCACTGGCAGAGAAATATCAGTGTGCGATTGTCCTTGTCGGGCATATGAACAAAGCGGCAGGAAATAAAGCGGCATATAGAGGCATGGGTTCGATTGATTTCTTTGCAGTTGCTAGAAGTGTTTTGTTGGTCGGCAGAGTAGAGGGGGAAGAAAATACAAGGGCTGTAGTGCAGATTAAAAATAACCTTGCGGTGTTCGGACACCCGAAAGCGTTTGCATTGTCGGAGGACGGTTTTCAGTGGCTAGGGGATTATGAGATTACCGCTGATGAAGTGTTAGGCGGCATTGCCCCGAAAGCAAATAAGATGGAACAGGCGAAGCGGTTACTCCGGGAACTGGCAGAAACAAACAACGCCATGCAGAGCAATGAGATTTTCAGTCTTGCGGATGAACAGGGCATATCGAAGCGGACACTGGAAAATGCGAAGAAAGAGTTAGGCGTCCGGGCAAAGCGGATAAATAATACATGGTACTGGGAACTGGATAAAATCAGACAGTGACGGACGGGCAAGCAAGGCAACAGCGCAACAATGCAGGGTATTAGAATTTTGCAGTCTTGGAATTGCGTTCTTGAAGATTGCAAGGTTGCAAAAATTATAGACATTGCAATGTTGCGCTGTTGGGAGAGAGCCGGAAAGCGGCGGTATCAAGGCGGCGAAAAGCCGCCCACCGTCCGCAGGACGGAAAGCCCCCGGCAGGGCGCAAAGGCACTTTTGATAGAGCGTAGCCTGTCGAAAGTGCTTTTGCGTTACTTTCGCAGAAAGTAAGTCCTAAGACGAAAAAGAGCAACCGCACAAAAAAGATTATTTTATCCGTTCCTGCATTTATAACCGTGTCTGCGTGGTTGGGAAGAAGGAAGTGATATATAAGCTGGTGCAGGAATTAGAAACAATGCAGACAACCATCAAAGAAGTTGCAGGACAATTAGAACAGGGAAAGACAGATATTTCAGCGAAGGGGCTAGAGGATATGAAGCATGATTTCTTGGATATGCTCAAAGCAATCCTCTGGATGCTGGACGGCGCAAAATACCTCTGGGAAAACCAGCAGGAAAATGGGAACGCCCCTGCCGACTGACAGGGGCGTCCCGACATAACAAAAGGCAGAGCCGATTGTTTATGTAACCCGCAATTACACTATAACAAAGGCTCTGCTGAAATTCAACAAAATGATTCAGTGGAGGATAGGGATGGAAGAAAAGAGAGAAAAGAACTACCGTTTGATAAATATGGAGGATGTGGAAGCAAGGGAGGTAAGCTGGCTCTGGTATCCATATATCCCGTATGGAAAGATAACCATAGTGCAGGGCGACCCAGGAGAGGGCAAGACAACCTTTATCCTGCATCTTGCAGCATTGTTGACAAAAGGGGAAGCTCTGCCATGTGAGGAAGATTTAAGGCATAGAGAGCCGGTCAATGTGATTTACCAGAATGCAGAGGACAGCCTGGAGGACACCATAAAACCACGGCTAGTCCATGCAGGGGCAGACTGCAGCAAAGTATTAGTAATTGATGAAAGCATTGACAGCCTGTGTATGACGGATGTAAGGCTTGTCCGTGCGATAAAGGAAACTGGGGCAAAGATGGTGATTTTAGACCCGATACAAGCCTATCTGGGCGCAGGTGTGGACATGCATCGAGCGAATGAAATCAGACCTGTGTTAAAGCAGCTTGGGAACATTGCCGAAGAATATGGCTGCGCCATTATCCTTATCGGTCATATGAACAAGGCAAGCGGAAGCAAGTCAACCTACCGTGGGTTAGGCTCCATAGATTTCCAGGCGACTGCAAGGAGCGTTCTTGTAGTCGGCAGGATAAAGGGCAATGCGTCTTTGCGTGTCATAGCCCACGATAAGAGCAGCCTTGCCCCAGAGGGGCAGTCGATAGCGTTTTGCATGGATAAAGACAATGGATTCACATGGCAGGGGGAATATGAAATTTCCGTGGAAGAATTATTGTCTGGGGATGCCAGGGGGCAGAAAACAAAGGATGCAAAGTCGTTCCTTTCGGAAATGCTGGCGGATGGGCAGCTATCCTGCAATGAAATCATGAAAGCTGCAAAGGACAGGGGCATCCGAAAGAAAACGCTTTGGAACGCCAAAAAGGAGATGAATATTGATAGTGTGAAAGTAGGAAATCAATGGTACTGGACTTTGTAGTAAGGGAAGATAGCAAGATTACCTTTTCTAAAGACAGGGTAATCTTGCCGCCTTGAATTGGAAGCGTGGCGGTAACATGGCGACATAAACCGTCTACCGTCCGTAGGGCAGAAAGGTTTTTGTTGCAAAGGATATCTTGGTGGAGTTTATGGCGGATTTCCAGGGAAGGAACCCAAACCTGCATGTATTTTCGGCGCATCTGCACATGGACGAGGAAACGCCGCACCTGCATATAGACTTTGTCCCTTTTATCCGTAACAGCAAGCGGGGGCTGGACACAAGGGTATCGTTAAAAGGCGCATTAGCAAAACAGGGATTCCAAGGAGGCACAAGAGGGGCTACGGAATGGAACCAATGGATAGAAGCAGAGAAACAGGAACTTTCAAAAGTCATGGAAAAGTATGGCATACGGTGGAAGAAACTGGGGACGCACAGGAAACATTTGTCCGTGTTGGACTATGAAAAACAGGAAAGGGCAAAGGAAGTGGTGGAACTGGATAAGCAAATAGAAAAGTCTGAAACTGCGCTCCATAGCGTAAAAAAACTGGTGGACAACCGACTGGAACGCGCGGAAAACCTGGCGCAAATCAACGAAAATCTAAGAAAATCCAATGACAGGCTGCACACGGACAATTCTAAGCTGGAAAATGCCTATACAGAAGCGGAGCAGCGCCATTCATCCCTGTCCGAGAAAAACAGGCTCTTACAAGCAGAAAATGAAAACCTGCGGGATAAAAATGCAAAATTGCAGTCTGGCAACAGCGATTTGGAGAAGCGGAGGGAACAGCTTCAGGAGGAACTATGTTTGATAGCAGGTGTTCAAGCCAGAATGGAATTAGAGGTTCAGTCGTTTGAAAGGGAGAAGCAATGGCAGCTTCCAGAGCCAGGAGCGTTCACCAGTGCAAAATCCTACTGTGAAAATACAGTAAAGCCTTTGGTTATCAAATTAAAAGAACTTGTCAAAAGCCTGATAACCAGTTGCGCCAGCCTTGCGGAACAGGTTAGGAGTTTGACGGATAAAGTAAGGCAACAGGCACTGGATATTGACTGGTACAAAGGGAAGCTGCTGGAGCAGGCGAACATTGCAGAGAAATTCCAGGAACAAGCAGCCGACTTGGAACGTGTGAAGCTGTATGCCGGGGCGGACAAGGTGCAGGAGATGGTTGAAGCCATAAAGACGATTGAAAGGCTGGACAGCGAGCAGAAACGCATACAGAGAAGCTATGACAACAGACATCACAGATAAGGAGATAATTGGAAGATGGAAAAGGTAAAAGGATTGGAAAAATATATTACTGGGGAAAATGGCATAGGATATACCCTTGGGGAAGATGGTCTGTATTACCCTGATTTAAAGCTGCCAGAGGAGGGGCAATATAATATCGGCAAATACGGTCTGATGCGGTGGGAATATCTGAAAACCTGCCGCAGATGGGAATATATTAGGATGCTGCTGGCAGGAGAACTCCATAGGCATTTGCATGAGGTTGACGAGGAATGCCACGAGAGGATAGAATCATTGGTGGGGCAGATGAAAGCCAGTGCAGGAATTACAGAAGGATTGAAATCAACGGATTTTATGCAGTGGATTGGGCTTGTGAATAATGTGAGGAACGCAGCAGAGGAAATTGTGCTGAAAGAGTTGGTGTATGTATAAGAATTAGAAAAGTTTGTTTTGGGGAATACTTGATTTTCCTGACATATTGTTTTCGGATGGTGCAAGAAGGGGCATTTAAAAAAAGTGCCCCTATGCTTCATCAGGATTGCCTTTGATGTGCTGGCAAATATCCTCAACTTCACAATCCAGTATTTCACAAAGGCGGTCAAGGGTAATCGTCTTTATCACCTTATTTTTTCTCAGGCGGTGAAGCTGTGCTTCGTTTACATGGTAATCTTTAATAAGTGAATATTGTGAAATCCCCTTTTTCTTCATGGTTTCCCACAAACGGTCATATACAATCATAGTCGTTCCTTTCTGGAAAGTATATAACTATTATTCCATGAGATTCAGAAATATAACATTGTACGTGTACGAACAATGTTTGCGCAAAAAAATAAAGGTATATAATTTTAAATTTAAAATATACCTTTACTCTTTGGGTTCATCTTTTACATATTGGCAAATATCTTCCACGTTACAATCCAGGATTTTGCATAAACGGTCGATCGTGACTGTTTTTATGACGCTGTTTTTTCTAAAACGGTCTAGTACTGTATCCGTTTAGAAATAATAGTTTTCATTTGTAGATATTTCTGTTATACTCCATTAAAAACGGTATTG
>VSND01000026.1 GCA_009774145.1 Lachnospiraceae bacterium
AGAACAAACAGAAAAATTTCCAGAATGAAATGCGAATTTTATCTACAAATTATTTTCTTCATTGTATTCTATTTTCTTGCCACACCACGGACATATACCATATTCTCCATCCTCACTTGACCATTCGTAAAAACAGTCTTCAGTATCATCTTCGAAAAGCTCATTTTCTTCTTTCACTTCAGACACAATCAATTCCCTGTCATATAATCTGTCCGCGCACCGGCTACACGGATTTTTCCCAGGTCCTGCAGGAAGCGCTTTCCTGCAAAGATACAGGTTTAAACGACTTTGTATCCGTCGAGCAGGAGGAAATTTGGTATCGATTGACTTTTTAATATTAAAATGATAATATTTTCATATATCAAAGCAGGGGGATGAAAGATGACCGATAAACTTATGGATTGCATTACAAATCCGGTAAAATGTAAATTGCTGCTTGAAATACATTCGCGAGGGAAAGCAACTGCCAGGCACCTGTCTGATATCTATAACGATATTCCACAGGCTACTCTATACAGACATCTCAAAAAAATGCTGAGCGACGGCATCCTGCAGGTGATAGAAGAAACACAGGTGCGCGGCACCGTAGAAAAGACCTATGCGCTTGCATCTGATATCAACAGCAATATGGAAAAAATGATGGAAGAAAATTCCGGCGAACTTTATATGCAGTATTTCATGCAGTATATCATTGGTTTTGCAAGGCAGTTTCAACAATATTGCCAGTCTCCGGATATCAATATCCAAAAAGATATGACAGGTTTTTCCCTTTCCCCTCTTTACCTTTCTGATGAAGAATTAACTGCCCTGGTGACAGATATTTCACAGATCATCAATGCGGTAAAAAATAACGAACCAAAGCCGGACCGTAAATTACGGACGATTGGTATAATCATCTCTCCGGAAGAAAAAAAGACAGCCAGATGAACCGTTCCTGTTATTGGACGGTTTTTTGTTGACTTTATATTCTCATTATGATAATATTATTGATATAATACTAATAAGAATACAGGAGGAAAATCATGGAAGCCAGATTGTTTATTTTACCTTTAGAAAGGGGGAGCGCGAATGAACGTCCTCACAATACAAAACCTGTCTAAAAGTTTTGGGAAACAGAAAATCATCGACCATCTCAATCTGTCCGTGCCAAAGGGAAGTATTTTCGGCTTTATCGGAAAAAATGGAGCGGGGAAAACAACGACTATGAAAATGGTACTTGGACTGTTGCAGCCAGACAATGGAGAAATTCATGTTTGTCATGAGCCTGTCCGTTTCGGGCAGACGAAAACAAATCAATATATCGGATATTTGCCGGACGTTCCGGAATTCTATAACTATATGACGCCGGCACAGTATTTGAAGCTTTGCGGAGATATAATTGGTTTATCCAAATCCGAAACATCACAACGCGGACAGGAACTTCTTTCACTTGCAGGATTAAACGGTGTGACGAAACCGATCGGAGGATTTTCACGCGGCATGAAGCAGCGACTGGGAATTGCACAGGCACTGCTTACGCATCCGTCGCTTCTGATCTGTGACGAACCGACGAGTGCGCTGGATCCCACAGGAAGAAAAGAAATTTTAGATATTCTCCATAAAATCAGCAGAACGACAACCGTTTTGTTTTCCACTCATATTCTCTCGGATGTAGAACGTATTTGCGACCATGCCGCCTTTTTGCACGGGGGAAACATCGCTGTCAGCGGAACACTTGCAGAAATGAAGGCTTTGCATGGACATGACCGCCTGCTCTTGGAATTTTCCACGGATAGAGATTTACAACTTTTCAAGAAGCAGAAGTTCATAGAGCCATTATTGCCTGATTCGGAGGAAAATAACAGGAAAATCATACTGCACAGCCGCAGCATGGAAACCGTACAGCAATCTCTGTTCGGCGTTCTTGCAGCAACAGGTATCCGTCCAGTGAAGATAGAACTTATGGAACCGTCCCTTGAAAGTCTGTTTTTGGAGGTAGTGAAATGAGTGGATATATTGCTTTTGTGAAAAAAGAATTTACAGAAAACATGAAAAATTATCGATTTCTTATTTTGTTTGCAGTCTTTCTGATTTTCGGCATTACCAGTGCATTCCTTGCAAAATATACGCCGGAAATTTTATCGGCTTTAACCAAAGATATGGAAATGAGCTCCGAACCGGCCGCACTGGACGCATGGAAACAATTTTATAAAAACATGTCCGGCGTTGGCTTCAGTGCATTTATCATTTTGTACGGCAACAGTCTGTCAAATGAATATTCCAAAGGCACCCTGGTTTTGATGGTGACAAAAGGGCTGTCCCGCAAAGCTGTCATTCTTGCAAAATATACGGTAGCAGCTGTTCTTATGACTGTCAGCTACTGGACCAGTTACGCCGCGACTTACGGTTGCACCGCTCTTTTATGGAACGACAGAACTCTTTCCCATGTTGCTTTGGCTGCGTCTGCACTCTGGCTCTCAGGATTCCTTTATTTAAGCATTCTGATGACTGGTTGCGTCATGTTCCGGCAGACGTTCACAAGCATCCTCTTTACAGGCGGTATGGCTGCCCTTCTGTCGCTGGCTGGTATGGCTGAACCGATCGCCAGATTCCATCCATTTATCCTGACATCCAAAAATGTGGATTTGATTTCCGGCACAACAGTTCCTGCGGACTTTATAATACCAGCTTTGATTTCCGTCATGATCTCTGTTTTTGGTTTACTGACTGCCATCAGACTTTTCAATAAAAAACAGCTTTAAATCCATAGAAAAACGGGCAGGAAATTATTGACTTCCTGCCCGTTTTTGTTGCAGCCTGTAATTCACACTTTTTATTTTGCCAGTCTCAGAGTCTCTCTTGCAATCGCCAGCTCTTCGTTGGTCGGGATCAGCATGACCTTTACTTTGGAATCTGCAGAAGAGATCACTCTTCTCTCGCCACGGACATTGTTCGCCTCGTCATCGATCTCAACGCCGAGATATCCAAGATACTCGCAGATTGCCTTCCTTGTCTTCATATCATTCTCGCCGACGCCAGCAGTAAAGGCAATGGCATCTACACCGTTCATGGCTGCCGCATAAGCGCCAATATATTTCACTACACGATAGATGAATGCTTCAAGCGCCGCTGCCGCCCTCTCATTGCCTGCTGCTCTGGCCGCTTCAATATCACGGAAATCGCTGGACACCCCGCTGATACCGAGCACGCCGGACTTCTTGTTCAGAATGTTCAGCATCTCGTTGATATCGATGCCCTCTTTATTGCAGATAAACTGGCAGACTGCCGGATCAACGTCACCGCTTCTGGTTCCCATGATCAGGCCTTCCAGAGGAGTAAGACCCATGCTGGTATCCACACATTTTCCGCCGACGGAAGCAGAGATGGAAGCTCCGTTGCCCAGATGGCATACGATCACTTTTGCTTTCTCCGGATCAAGATTGCCGAATTTGATCGCCTCGCCGGATACAAACATGTGACTGGTTCCGTGGAAGCCATATCTGCGGATTTCATATTTCTCATAGTACTCATAAGGTATTGCATAGAGATATGCTTTCTCCGGCATGGACATGCCAAAACCGGTATCCCAAACGGCCACATTCTGCTTGCCGGGCATAACCGCCTCGCAGGCCTCGATACCCATAAGATTAGCCGGATTGTGCAGAGGTCCAAGGTCGAAACACTCTTTGATAACCCGTTTTACATCTTCATTCACAACAATAGACTCACAGTATTTGGTACCCGCATGAAGCACACGATGACCGACTGCCGAGATCTCGTCCGTGCTCTTCACCACGCCATGCACCGGATCCTGAAGCGCATCCAGAACCAGTCCGATCGCAACCTTGTGATCCGGCATAGGCTGCTCGGTCACATATTTGTCCTTGCCAGTCGGCTGGTGAGTCAATACCGAACCTTCAATACCGATTCTCTCACACAGACCCTTTGCTACTACACTCTCGTCCGTCATATCGATCAGCTGATATTTCAGAGAAGAGCTTCCGCAGTTGATAACTAAAACTTTCATGATTATGTATTCTCCTGTTTAAAATTTTCCAGCTTCTCTTCCGATACCCAAAGAGTTCCGAAAGGATACTGTTATAACATTCTGAAATTATTTAACGATCTCGCCGTACACTTCTCTTCCGCATCCTGCCGCATTGGACTCATCGGTATCAATGTGCATGGCCAGAGCGAATTTCGGACTTACGCGTACGACTACCTCACCGAATACCAGGCTTCTGCCGTCGGTATCGATCTTTACAGACACCACATCCTTATCCTTTACGCCAAGCTTCTCTGCATCCTCCGGAGTTGCATGGATGTGACGCTTTGCTGCAATCACGCCTTCCTTCAGTTCCACTTCGCCGCAGGGACCGACCAGCTTGCATGCGCCGCTGCCTGCCACGTCGCCGGACTCGCGAATCGGAGCGTCCACGCCGATGGAACGTGCGTCCGTCAGGGAGATCTCCACCTGGCTTGCCGGACGGACCGGTCCGAGGATGGAAGCAGCCATCTCTTTCTTGCTGCCTACGATCGTCACCTTCTCATTACATGCATACTGTCCCGGCTGGGAAAGGTCTTTCTTCTTTGTCAGCTCATAGCCTTTGCCGAATAAAGTCTCCAGATCCTCCTGGGAAACATGTACGTGACGGGCTGATGTCTCAACGATAAAATTCATATTATCATTCTCCTTTTCTTAAAGATATTGTATATAGTTGTAACGCTGTACAGACAGCTTTACTTTCTCAATCATGGCTGCTGCCCGGCTTCGGACACCAGAATGCAGTTGGGCGTCTCCACTTTGATCGGTTTGCCCCACATACTGAAATACTTTTCCTCGTAGTTGATCCGGAAGATTGTAATACTGTTTGTCTCATGATTCAGCGACATAAAATGACGGTTGTCCGGGAAAAAATCTCCCGCCTTCGGATAATCTCCGCTCACAGGCAGGATACAGATCATCTCCAGCTTTCCGGTCTCTTCGTCCACCTTCAGGATCCCCATGGTGTTGTCGCCCGCATTGGAACAGAGCACATACTTCCAGTCTTTGGAAAACCGGAGTACACATGCGGCGCTTACCTGCGAATGATATTTGCTTCTGGTGTGTACGGTCTGGATCAGTTCAAACACCGGCCCTCTTGATGTATCGCGGTAGGAATAGACACTGATATAATTCTTCAGTTCACAGATCAGATAGGCAAATCTGCCGTCCGGACTGAATTTGATAATGCGCGGCGCACTCTCCTGCTCGCAGCGGAGGATGTCAATCAGCTTGATCTTCCCGGTCTCATGGTTAAACCTGTAAATCTTTACCTGATCCACGCCCAGATCCACTGCACACAGATATTTCTGATCCGGCGTAATGTTCACACAGTTCACATGGGGGCGGAAATTCCGCTCTGCCACACTTCCCAGCCCTTTATGAAAAATGTCGTCGGCCATCCCGCCGACCGTGCCGTCCTCATTCAGACGCATAACCGTCACTTTGCCGTCATGCCAGCCGCCCACAAACAGGAAACGATCCTCCCGGTCCGTAGACAGATAGCACCCTCTCATGCCATGGATCGATGCACCGTTCATCGGTTCCAGATCTCCGTCCGGAAGGATTCGGAACGCCTGGACGCCTTCATCCGAGATCGAATACAAATATTTTCCATTATGTGATTTCTTAATATAGGAAGGATTGTTGATCGGAACGACTTTACGTTCCGCAGCCCTTCCATTCTCCACATCCAGATCATAGATATGAATGCCTTTGCTGCTGCCGTGGGTATACGTCCCCACATAGGCCACATATTTTTTCTGGTCCATACTACAGATGCTCCTCTCATGAAGTCTCTTCGAAATCTGCACTCTACTCACAGCTATGGTAATTTTACCACATTTTCTGTCGTTTGTTAATAGGGTTCAGCCGTGTTTTTCAAAATATTTGTGCATAGTGTCCAACGTGAAACGAATGTCTTCTTCTGTATGAGCGGTACAGAGAAACATCGCTTCAAACTGGGACGGCGCGGTATAGATGCCGTTTTCCAGCATATGGCGGAAATAACCGCAGAACGCCTCTGTATCGGAACTTTTCGCGCTTCTGTAATCCGTTACGCTCTCCCGGGTAAAGAACATACAGCCAAGGGATCCTGCGTAATTCACCTGACAGGAAAGCGCAAGTTCTCTGCACATGGATTCCATGCCCCCATAGAGCCGTTCCCCCATTTTCTCAAGCTGATCATAGACCTCCGGGTGCCCGTTCAGATACGTAAGCTGTGCAAGCCCGGCTGCCATGGCCACCGGGTTGCCGCTTAAAGTGCCGGCCTGGTAGACGCTGCCCACCGGAGCGACCACTTCCATGATCTCACGCTTTCCTCCATAGGCGCCCACCGGCATGCCGCCCCCGATAATCTTGCCGTAAGTGGTCAGGTCGGCCTGAATCCCGAAGTATTCCTGTGCTCCTGCCCGTGCCAGGCGAAATCCGGTGATCACCTCGTCAAAGATCAGCACGGTCCCGTTTTCCGTACAGAGACTGCGCAGCCTCTCCAAAAACCCTTTTTCCGGAAGCACGACTCCCATATTGGCGCCCACCGGCTCGACAATGACTGCTGCAATCTCACTGCCGCAGGCATCGAACAGTTTTTCCACACTGGAAATATCATTATATACCGCAGAAAGGGTATCCTGCGTGCATCCTGCCGGCACTCCGGAGCTGTCCGGCACCCCGGCAGTCATAACGCCGGAACCGGCTTTTACCAGCATGGAATCACTGTGCCCATGATAGCATCCCTCAAATTTGACGATTTTATCTCTTCCTGTATAGCCCCTTGCCGCACGAATGGCGCTCATCACCGCTTCCGTACCGGAATTCACCATACGCACCATTTCGATGGACGGCACCATGCTGCAGATCAGCCGGGCCATATCCACCTCTGCTTCCGTTGCTGCTCCGAAGCTCAGACCTTTCCTGCAGGCTTCTTCTACTTTTTCAAGGACCAGCGGGTTCGCATGTCCCAGAATCATCGGCCCCCAGGAACCGATATAATCAAGATAACGGTTTCCGTCCGCATCCGTCAGATACGCTCCCTCTGCCGACGCGATGAACCGCGGCGTCATGCCCACAGACCTGAACGCACGGACCGGGGAATTCACTCCTCCCGGAATCAGCTTTTCAGCCTCCCGGAACAGCTCTTCTGATCTTGTCATCATCCGATTCTCCCTTCCTCCATAAATTCAGCCAGTTCTTTTGCAAAATAGGTCATATAGATGTCGACGCCTGCACGATAGGCACATGCTGCCATCTCACAGAGGATCGAAGCTTCATCCACATAACCCAGCCTGGCTGCCGCCTTCACCATGGCATACTCTCCGCTGACGCTGTATGCCGCCATCGGTACATCCGTCGCGTCCTTGATTTCACGTACCATATCCAGATAGGACATGGCCGGCTTGACCATGATGATATCCGCACCTTCTTCAATATCCAGAAGCGCTTCCTTCATCCCCTCCCGCCGGTTATGATAATCCATCTGATAGCTCCTGCGGTCCCCAAAGGCCGGTGCGCTGCCCGCCGCATCCCGGAACGGTCCGTAGAATGCAGAAGCATATTTGACCGCATAGGACATGACCGGCGTGGTCACAAACCCGTTCCGGTCAAGTCCTTCGCGGATCGCGCGGATATGCCCGTCCATCATATCGGACGGAGCCACCATATCCGCTCCGGCCTGCACCTGGGATACTGCGATCTGCGAAAGCTTCTCCAGCGTCAGATCATTGTCCACGTATTCTCCCTTCAGAATGCCGCAGTGTCCATGGCTTGTATACTCACACATGCAGACATCCCCGATATAAAACAGATCCGGAACCTCCTTTTTCGCCTTTTCCAGAGCCTTTTGAATAATACCGTCACAGGCATACGCTCCGCTTCCCGCTTCATCCTTATGCTCCGGAATTCCGAACAGCATGATATTTTTCACTCCGGCATCCGCCATCTCTGTCAGAATCTCCGGCATCCGGTCCACGCTGTACCGGAACTGTCCCGGCATGGTCGGAATCTCCTCTCTGATATTTTCTCCCTCTTTGACAAACATCGGATATACAAGAGAGCTCTTATCCATCCGTGTCTCCCGCACCATCTTCCTTAAGGTTGCCGTTGTCCGAAGCCTTCTCGGCCTGATTATCATATCCATCTTCTTCTACCTCTTTCCTTATTCTGTCTGTCCACTTTTTTGCCAGACTGTGGTCTTTTCCGCCGGCATTGATCCCGATCACCAGATCCTCTTTTACCGCAATCCCCGGAAAATGAAAATCACATCGGGTCCGGTCGCTGCACACATTGACCAGGATTCCTTTCTCCTGACATTCTTCATATATACCGTTATTCACAGCGGAATCATCCGTCGCTGCAAGCACCATAAATGCATCTGCAGGAATACTTCCCGGCTGATAGACTTCTCTTTGTATCCGAAGCTTTCCTTCCGAAGCCGCTTTCTGAAGCGGTACGGAGACCTCCGGTGCATGGACCGTCAGACAGGGAGCAAATAAAAGCAGCATCTCCACTCTCCGGCCTGCGATCCTTCCGGCTCCGTAAACATGAATCTCTTTCTCTGCGATATCCAGAAATACCGGAAACTTTCTTACTCTTTTTCCATTCATCATCTCCTTCATTTCAGACCACCGCTTCCACGATCACTTTATCACCAATCCGGATCTCTTTCATCCCTGGCTTTTTCTTCTGATTAAAATTAAAACTGAGCAGATACCCCTTGTTCTGATGGTAATAATCCAGATACTCTGAAAGCTGCTGTTCACCCCTTTCGTTATACTCGTTGCCGCGCCATATTTTTAATTCAACAATAAACTGTTCTCCGTGATAGTCTATGATTACATCCGTCCGTCTGGAGTCTCTGGTCTGTGCTTCAATATAATAATTCCCTGTAGCGTTTATGATCGGCTTCAGGTACAGCAAAAACAGTTTTCGCCCCTGACTTTCAACAAATCTTTCGTCGTTTTCTCCATAGATATCTGTAAAATATTCTACAAATTTTTTCAGTATCTGCTCCATATTGAGCTGAACTCCATCCAAAAACTGATTCCGGTTTTCCTGTGCCGCATGGTAAATCGCTGCGGTCAACTCCTCTTCAGACAGAAAGGCATTATACAGCCGCATCTCAAAGATGCGGTTTGCAACCTGCACCATCTTCTCTTTGTTGACAATATAGCCGAACATAAACGCCAGATTAATGGCTGGATTGTCCGGATTGTAGGTCAGACGTTTTCCCTGAAACAAAATCGCATGCAGCATGGTCTTCATTTCCGGATATTCATAAATCTGCTTTATCATACTGTCAAAAAGTGGGATGTTTTCGTCCAGAAGCATGCTGACAGCTTCAGAAATCCCCTCTCTCGTCCATATGTCACTGCTCTCTCTGAATTTATCACTTTCCGGCAGTTCTTCATCCAGAATCTTACAGACTGCGGACACCAGATACGGATATCCCGACGTATATTCGTAGATACAGGAGGAAACCGTTTCCATATCCATGCCCGTATGATGTTCTGCTTCGTACTCCTCCAGCATGAAAGCAATCTCTTTTACCGAAAATTTCATATCCAGTTCAAATCTGGCAGCAATATTCCAGGGACTGTTATATCTGTGTTCCTTCTCCGACCGTATTTTCAGCCTGAGATTTTTAATATCATAGACTCCTGCCAGAATAACAGAATAAAAAGCCGGACTGTTCTCCCGGTCCAGATAATACCGGCGAAGCAGCGCCAGAAAATCAAGAAACACCTGATGATTTGACGCACTGTCTACTTCATCAATCATCAGCACAACCGGCTTTTCTGATGTTTCACAGATCCTGCTGAGTCCTCTGAACAGTTTATCCATGGAAACGGTTTCCTGTTCTTTCAGTAAAAGCAGGCTGCAAAAAGCCCCCTCGCTGATTCTGTCTCCTGCTCTTCTCTTTCCGGACAGCAGATCTTCCATGTATTCAATAAACGCTTTGACAAAAGCAGACTCATTTTCAAAATTGGCAGAACTCATCATCTGAAAATCCATGAAGAAAACCTCATAATCCTCTTTCAGAGCCTCTGCCAGCGCCATCAGCGTAGTTGTCTTGCCATATTGCCTTCCCCTGTTGATTACAAAATATTTTCCCTGATCCACAAATCGCTGTCGAATCCGTTTCAGTCTCTCATCGATTCTTACCATATAATGCATATCCGGTCTGCATCGTCCCTCTGTATTAAAATACCGCTGCATTCTCTTTGCCTCCCAAAACGGATAAATGTTCCAAATACATGTTCATTTTATCACCGTGTCTTTGATATGTAAAGGAAAGAAACAGGTATTCCTGTCCGATCCGTCAGGACGCACAAAAATATACGCAGGAACCGAATAAAAATTCTTTCAAAAAACAATTGACAGAACGCCGATTTCTGTATATAGTTATTTCGTTTACTGTTATTAAACTTTTTGTTAAGTGGTTTACGGGCATTTTGTTTACTGTCATTAAACTTTAAGTTTGCATGAACATATGCGGAATATGCATGGACCGATACAGGGATCTATGAAAACGGAGGGATGACATACCATGAATATCGGACCGAAGATCAAAGAACTCCGTGTCATGAAAGGGCTGACTCAGGAGGAGCTGGCAGACCGCAGTGAACTGTCCAAAGGATTTATCTCCCAGCTGGAGCGGGATCTGACTTCCCCGTCCATTGCCACGCTGGTGGATATTCTCAACAGCCTGGGTACGAATCTGAAGGATTTCTTCAGTGACGACAACGATGAACAGATCGTCTTTCATGATGCGGATTACTGCGAAAAATACGATGCGGAACTGAAGAACAGGATCGAGTGGATCATTCCCAACGCACAGAAAAACGCCATGGAACCGATCCGCGTCACACTGGAACCGGGCGGTTCCACTTATCCGGATACTCCCCACGAAGGCGAGGAATTCGGCTATGTGCTTCAGGGCACCATCACGATCCACCTTGGCAGCAAGCTGATCAAGGCAAAAAAGGGCGAATCTTTTTATTTCACTCCCTCTGCCAGCCATTACATTTCTGCCGGCGAAAAGAGCGGCGCTGTATTTTTGTGGATCAGCACTCCGCCCAACTTTTAACACGATAAAAAGCAAAGTCTGTCCGGATTGACGTCCAGGTGCAAAACGCTCCTGCCGTTTTAGCCCCAGGATTAACCAAAGGACAGATGTGAAAAACTACAACAGGAGGCCGGATCATGGGACACAGACTGATCGAACTGCAACATATCACCAAAATCTATGACGGACATAAGGTTCTGGATGACCTGGACCTGTATTTTAACGAAAATAAGTTTCTGACGCTTTTAGGCCCCAGCGGCTGCGGAAAAACCACTACGCTGCGGATTCTGGGCGGCTTTGAGACTCCGGATGAAGGACATGTGATCTTCGACGGAAGGGATATTACTTCACTCCCTCCCAACAAACGGCAGCTGAACACGGTATTTCAGAAATATGCGCTGTTCACTCATATGAATATTGCCGAAAACATTGCATTCGGACTGAAGATCAGCGGCAAAAGCAGGGCATATATTGACGACAAGATCAAATATGCACTGAAGCTGGTCAATCTGGACGGATATGAAAAGCGCATGCCGAATTCCTTAAGCGGCGGGCAGCAGCAGCGAATCGCCATTGCCCGCGCCATTGTCAATGAACCGAAAGTCCTTCTGCTGGACGAACCGCTCGGTGCGCTGGATCTGAAACTCCGGCAGGAGATGCAGTATGAACTGATCCGTATGAAAAACGAACTGGGCATCACCTTTATCTATGTCACGCACGATCAGGAGGAGGCGCTCACCATGTCGGATACGATCGTGGTCATGAACCAGGGTTATATCCAGCAGATCGGCACTCCGGAAGATATCTATAATGAACCGACGAACGCTTTTGTGGCGGATTTTATCGGTGACAGCAATATTTTCCCGGGCATCATGCTGGAGGATAAGGTCGTGGAGCTCTTCGGCATCGTATTTCCCTGTGTGGATACCGGTTTTGGGCGCAACTGCCCGGTGGACGTGGTCATCCGCCCGGAGGATGTGGAACTCGGCACTCCCGGTACCGGAACCGTGGACGGCGTTGTATCCCATCTGATCTTTAAAGGCGTTCACTATGAGATGGAGGTCACTGCCTGCGGCCGGGAATGGCTGGTCCAGAGCACGAAGATGCATCCGGTCGGCGAACCGGTCAGCATCTCGGTAGACCCGTTCAATATTCAGATCATGAATAAACCGGAATCAGAAGACGAGGAGGCAGTGGTACTGGATGTATAAGAAATCTCTGTCCTGCCCTTTCTTTCTATGGGCAGCCGCATTTATCATTATCCCGCTGTTGTTCATCGTATATTACGGCCTGACAGACAAAAGCGGGGCTTTTACTCTGGAAAACCTGATGGCAATCGCCACTGCCGAACACTCCAAGGCGCTTTTCCTGTCTCTTGGACTGTCGCTTCTGAGCACTGCCATCTGTCTGCTGCTGGCCTATCCGCTGGCCCTGATCCTGTCAGGGAGCAGACTTGGAAGATCCGGTTTTGTTATCTTCCTGTTTATACTTCCCATGTGGATGAATTTTCTGCTCCGTACTCTCGCATGGGTTGTACTGCTGGACACAAACGGCGTTCTGGATACGATACTGAAATTTTTCGGCCTGCACGGAATTAAGATCATCAATACCCCCGCTGCCATTGTATTCGGCATGGTCTATGATTTCCTGCCGTTTATGATCCTGCCGATTTATAATGTCGTCTCCCGGATTGATGTCAATGTGGTCAATGCCGCAAGAGATCTGGGCGCCAACAGCTTTCAGACGCTCTACAAGGTCATCTTTCCTTTGAGCATTCCGGGAGTGGTCAGCGGGATTACCATGGTATTTGTGCCGTCTCTGACGACCTTTGTGATCTCCACCCTCCTTGGCGGGGGCAAAATCCTGCTGATCGGAAACGTCATTGAACAGGAATTCATGAAAGGCACCAGCTGGCATGTGGGAAGCGGACTCTCTCTTGTATTGATGCTTTTCATTATTATCAGTATGATTCTGTCCTCCAAATACGACAACGGGGAGGGAAATGTATTATGATGAAAAAATGGGGTCAGCGTTTTTATCTGTTTCTGATCGTGCTTTTCCTCTATGCACCGATCGGGACCCTGATGGTATTATCCTTTAATAATTCCAGAACCTCTGTCAAATGGGGCGGCTTCTCTCTGAAATGGTACCGGCGGCTTTTTGAAAATGACACGATTCTGGCTGCACTTTGCAATACGCTGCTGATCGCAGTACTGTCTGCCGCCATAGCAACACTGCTCGGCACTTCTGCCGCGATTGCCATCCATCATATGAAGAAACGGCGCCAAAGCCTTTGCATGAGCGTGGTAAATATCCCCATGCTGAATGCAGAGATCGTCACAGGCATTGCATTTATGCTCCTGTTTATTACCGTGGGAAATCTGCTCTCCGTCGTCGGCATCCATTTTGAGATGGGATTTGGAACGGTCCTGATCGGGCACATTACCTTCAATCTGCCCTATGTGGTCTTAAGCGTCATGCCGAAGCTGAAGCAGCTGAACCTGTCCATGTATGAGGCCGCTCTGGATCTGGGCGCAGGAGAACGGCAGGCGTTCTTCCGTATCGTACTGCCGGACATCATGCCCGGCGTACTGTCCGGATTTCTTCTGTCCTTCACCATGTCTCTGGACGATTTTGTCATTACGCACTTTGTAAAGGGACTTGGTGCAGATACCCTTTCCACACTGATCTATTCGGAGCTTCGCAAAGGAATCAAACCGGAGATGTATGCGCTGTCCACGATCATGTTCCTTGCCGTCTTCCTGGTTCTGGTATGCGTGAATCTGAAGCAGCGGCAGCTGCCTGCGTCAAACCAGAGACGCTGAAAAACAGCTTCTGTACGAAGAAGGCCCGGAAGGATTTCCGACCGCTTTTCAGGGCGGAAATTCTTCCAGATGCCGGGCATTCTTCGTACGGAGGCGGAACCTGACAAAACAGCTTCTGTACAGAAGCGAAACTATAATAAGAGGTATGATTATGAAAAAAAGAATTCTGCTTGTATGCGGCTGCCTGCTGGCAGCAACCATGTTTACCGGATGCGGCGGCTCCTCCGCCGGTGAAAACGGAGAAGTAAATGTCTATAACTGGGGTGAATACATTGATGAAGACGTCATTGACATGTTTGAAGAAGAGACCGGTATCAAGGTCAATTACAAGACTTTTGACACCAACGAAGACATGTATCCCATCATCGCCAACGGCGCGGCAGACTGGGATGTGGTCTGTCCTTCGGAATATATGATCCAGAAAATGCTGGACAATGGCCTGCTTCTGGAAATTGACTATAATAATATCCCCAATATTTCCAACATTGATCCGGTTTATCTGGATACCGTAAAGGAATTTGATCCGGATGCGTCTCATGCAGTCCCCTATCTGTGGGGAACCGTCGGCATCCTTTACAACGATACCATGGTCGACGAACCGATCACCAGCTGGGACTGCCTGTGGGATGAAAAATACGCAGACAATATCGTCATGATGAACAATCCCCGCGACGTCTTCGCTCCGGCACTCATCTCCTGCGGATATTCCCTCAACTCCACAGATGATGCAGAGCTTCAGGAAGCCGCCGAGCTTCTGACAAGGCAAAAGCCGCTGGTGCTGAAATACACCACGGACGAAGTCCGCGACATGATGATCGGAGAAAAGGCCGCCATCGGCGTCATCTACTCCGGAGAAGCAACCATCTGCAAGGATGAAAATGAAAACCTGCAGTATGTGGTTCCTGAAGAAGGTTCCAACGTATGGCTGGACTGCTGGGTCATCCCGACCACCTGCAAGAACAAGGAAAATGCGGAAAAATGGATTGATTTTCTGTGCCGTCCGGACATTGCGCTGAAAAATTTTGAATACATCTATTATTCCATCCCGAACTCTGCTGCCATCGAGATGATCGAGGATGAAGACATTCTGAATAATGAAGCGTTATTCCCGGGAAATGATGTGCTGTCGCGCTGTGAGACCTTCCATTATCTGGGGGAAGAAGCCGAAGAAAAATACAATAATCTGTGGAAGCAGGTGCTGTCGGAATAAATTCATAACGTCTTCGGAAAGGACTGCCGGAATAACAGGAGGGGCATATGGCAAGAACCGTCAGTATCGGAAATCAGGATTTTGGAGCAATTATTGAAAACCAGTATTTCTATATCGATAAAACGGATTTTCTCAAAGAATGGTGGGAAAACGGAGATATCGTCACACGGATCAACCGTCCCCGGCGTTTCGGAAAACTCTGAACATGAGCATGGCAGAATATTTTTTTTCTGTTAAATATGCGGACAGAGCGGATCTGTTCGCATCTCTTTCCATCTGGAAATAGGAAAAATACCGGCAGATTCAGGGAACCTTTGGAGACTGGAAGCAGGACTATGAACTGGAGCTTACCAATTTTGAAGTAAAGGTCATGTTCCGAACGATCATCCAAAGCTGGTTTCACGCTTCACAGACAGATTACAACGATTTTGTGCAAGCGCTTCTTCAGGGTGGCCCGGAGGAAATGAATGCTTATATGAATCGGATTTCCGAAACGATCTTCCGTTCCTTTGACACCGTCAGAAAAAGTTCTGATCGTACAGAACCTGAACGGTTTTATCACGGTCTTGTACTGGGTCTCATGATGGATCTGAAGGAACGATATGTCATTACCTCCAACCGCGAAAGCGGGTTTGGACGCTACGATGTCCAGCTGGAACCGCGGCAGCCAGAGGATGATGCGATTCTTCTGGAATTCATAAAATAGAATAATAGAAACAACTATCATGGAGGGGTTTAGATTGACAAATGACAGATTTGAAACCGGCAGGCGCATCCGCGACTTCCGCAGCCAGAATCACCTCACACAGGCTCAGCTGGCAGAAAGCCTGGATGTATCAACCAATTTTATATCTGAAATAGAAACAGGAAAAAAAGGAATCTCACAGGATACCTTATATCGATTATGTCAACAGTACAATCTGTCAGCAGACTATCTCCTTTTCGGAAGACAGGGTCCTTCCCCATCTGAATATACCCTGTCTGAATTTCTTTCTTCCCTCTCTACAGAAGATATCCCTATTGTGATTGAATACCTGGAAGCAACCTTAAAAATAAAAAAGCTCGACAAAAAAAGATCTCCATATCCAAAATGAGACAGAGATCTTTTTATATATCAGGCGATTTTGACAGGTATCTTTTGTTCCATCATACATTCCCTGCGCCTCATTCGGGCATACTGTCCATGAGGTGATGCTTATGAACAAACTGACTGAACATTATGAAGAAAATGTCTCCGCCCTGCGCCGGATTCTGGACGCTGACCGGAATTTTGACATACTGGAGAAACATCTGCTGATCGCGGATCACGCCGCCAGCCTGTTTTTTATTGACGGACTGGTAAAAGATGATATCCTGGAAAAGCTGATTGAATATTTTTACAGCCTGAAACCTGAGGATCTGCCGGATTCGCCCGACCAGTTTCAGATGCAGAATCTTCCCTATATTGAGACGGAGATTCTGACGGAGATGGACGATGTACTGAAAAACCTGCTCTCAGGAGTTCCCTGCCTGTTTATAAACGGAATGCCGGATTGTCTTGCCATCGACTGCAGAACCTATCCGGCCCGCAGCGTGGAAGAACCGATGAAAGACCGGACGCTTCGGGGTTCCCGCGACGGCTTCGTGGAAACCGTTGTCTTCAACACTGCCCTGATCCGGCGCCGGATCCGCTCTCCGAAGCTCTGTATGGAAATGCAGACCGTCGGCAAAAGCACGCGCACAGATATTGTTTTGTGCTATATGGAAGACCGCGTAGACCGGCAATGTCTGGAACGGCTGAAAGAACGGATATCATCCATTCTTATAGATTCTCTTACCATGAATCAGGAAAGTCTGGCAGAACTTCTTCTGCCCGGCCACTGGTTCAACCCTTTTCCCAAATACCATATAACGGAACGTCCGGATACTGCTTCTGCTTCCATACTGGAAGGCAATATCATACTGCTGGTGGATAATTCCCCCTCTGCCCTGATTCTGCCAACCACTCTGTTTGCCATCATGGAAGAAGCAAACGATTATTATTTTCCGCCCATCACCGGAACCTATCTACGATTATCCCGTGCGCTGATCATGTTGATCTCACTGATACTGACTCCGCTGTTCCTTCTCCTGATGCAGCATCCTCAGTGGATTCCCGAAAGTTTCCGGTTCATTCAGGTACAGGATACGGTCAACATCCCTCTGATCTGGCAGTTCCTGTTACTGGAACTTGCCATTGACGGGCTGCGGCTTGCCGCCATCCACACTCCGGATATGCTGAGCACGCCGCTCTCGGTCATTGCCGGCCTGGTGATCGGCGAATTCGCTGTCAACTCCGGCTGGTTCAACGCAGAGGTCATGCTCTATATGGCATTTGTTACCATTGCAAACTATTCTCAGTCCAATATGGAACTGAACTATGCGGTCAAATTCATGCGCATCCTGCTTCTGCTTCTGACCTGCTGGTTTGGACTGACCGGTTTTATCGCCGGCATACTCATTACTTTTATCAGCCTTTTAAGCTGCAGAACCTTCTCCGGACGGGGCTATCTGTATCCGCTGATCCCCTTCCGCTGGAAGACGCTGAAGCGTCAGCTGTTCCGGGTAAAAATATAGCAGATTATGTCAGTTCTTCCAGAACCGCCCGTTTTGTGATATAATGTCACCAGCTGGAGCGAAGGGGAAGCTGATGACCTGCGTGGGCTTCGTTATTACAAAAAAGAAAGGGCGTGAATCTATGGCATTATTAAAAGAAAACAGGCAAAAGCAGGAAAAAATAAACGGCGTTGTTTATGACATGTCTCCATCACCGGATTACACACATGGAATTGTGAACAACAACATCAATACGATCATAAAAAACGGATTAAAAGACAGTCTGTGCCTTGTATTTATGGAAAATCTGGATTTTAAATACCACCCGGAAGTCAACGACGATTATGTAATTCCTGATGTTATGGTCATCTGTGACCGGAAGCATCTGAAAGGCGGAAGCTACAGCGGAGTTCCCAAATTCACAGCCGAAACCTTAAGTCCCTCAACCGCATTAAGGGACAAGACTGAAAAAAAAGAGATTTACGAAAAAGCCGGGGTAGAGGAATACTGGATCGTCTCTCCGAACGGAGAGCTTGACATCTATTATCTGGAGAACGGAACCTACACTCTGGCCCATAGTTATTTCCTGCAGGACGACCCGGAAGAGGAACATTATAATGCAAAAACAGAGATACGGCTGAAAACCTTTCCCCATATTAAGATGGAGCTTGGAGATATTTTCGAGGGAATCATATAAATACGGAAAAATGTCCATCCTGCCTGCGCCGGCCGGATGGGCATTTCAAATCCTTCCTGTTTATGAAGGGAATATGAACTTCTCCACGATCTCTGCAACCGCCGAATGATTATTGTCATTCCGTGTCACACAGTCCGCCGCAGCCTTGACTTCTTCCTGGGCATTGGCAACCGCGCAGCCTGTGCCGGCTGCCTGAATCATGGACAGATCGTTGCATTCGTCTCCTGCCGCAATCGTATTCCGGACAGGAATATCCATCAGCCCGCAAAATCTCAGAAGCGCCGACCCCTTGTTGACTCCCTCTGCTACCATCTCCAGATATTCTCTGCAGCTGAAGTACATATCTACCTTTCCTTTTGCCCAGGCTGACTGATTTTTCAGAAAGGCATGGAGCCTGTCCGGATTGTGCACGTCAACTGCCAGCAGCTTGTAGGGCTGCTCCTTCAGCGCCTGCTTCAGATCCGGCACCACCTGCGCTTCCATGCTGGTCCGCTTCAGATATACGGAAAGATTTTCATCCCTGCGTTCCGTAAGGACTTTGTCTCCTGCATAGGTATGGAGGTAGAGCTCCTCCTTTCTGGCTGCATCAATCAGATCCTTCACATATTCCATGGGAAGTTTTAGGGAATACAGAAGTTCTCCTGTCTCACAGTCCAGAATGGCAGCTCCATTATATACGATCATATAACGGCAGCCGATCTGATCCAGTCCGTAGGATTTTCGAAGATACCCTGCACTGGAATCGGTCCTGCCTGTCGTAATCACCACTTCATGGCCGGCTTCTGTTACCCTTCTCAGCGCCTCCAGATTCTCTTTTGAGATCCGTTTCTTATCGTCCAGCGTTGTCCCATCCATATCCAGAAACAGGATCTTTTTGTCTTTTCTGCTGTTACTCTTCATGTTCCGGTTCCTCTGCAGGTTCTGCCGGGATAAATACCCGGTCATGAATCATATCCTCCTGCGACTTGTTCAGATTTGCCGCATATTCCACAAAATATTCCTGTGCACAAAGCGCGGGCTTTCCTCTTCGGTCCACCTTTTCATAAGTGCCGTCCGGCTGCTTGATCTGAGCCTTCATGGTATCCTGAAGCTGAATCTTCAGCACATGCATGACTTCCTTCTTCAGATGCTCATTTTCCACAGGGAACAGTATTTCCACCCGTCGGTCCAGATTTCTCGGCATCCAGTCCGCGCTGGCAAGATAGACTTCCTCCTGTCCGCCGTTCAGGAAATAATAGATCCGGCTGTGTTCCAGAAAACTGCCAACGATGGACCGGACGCTGATATTTTCACTGACGCCCGGAATTCCCACCTTTAATGAGCAGATTCCGCGCACAATCAGCTCAATCTTCACGCCTGCCGCGCTTGCCTCATAAAGCGCCGCGATCAGCCCCGGATCACACAGAGAATTCATTTTCGCCACTATGTGCGCCGGCTCGCCGTTTCGTGCATAGGCGGCCTCTCTCTGGATCATGGTCAGAAAACGGTCCCGAAGCCACAGCGGAGCCAGACACAGCTTGTTCCAGCTGGCCGGTTCTGAATAGCCGGACAGCATGTTAAAGACTGCCGTCGCATCCTGTCCCACCGGCTCTGAACAGGTCAAAAGCCCCATATCCGTATAAAGCTTCGCAGTAGAATCGTTATAATTTCCCGTTCCCAGATGCACATATCTGCGGATCCCGTCTTCCTCCCGGCGTACCACAAGGGTGATCTTGCTGTGCGTCTTTAATCCTACCAGTCCATAGATCACATGACAGCCCGCACGCTCCAGCATCTTGGCCCACGCGATATTATGTTCCTCATCAAACCGCGCCTTCAATTCCACCAGCACCGACACCTGTTTGCCATTCTCTGCCGCCTGCGCCAGAGCTGCAATGATCGGTGAATTTCCGCTGACCCGGTACAGCGTCTGCTTAATTGCAAGCACCTGCGGATCCCTGGCTGCCTTTTTCACAAAATCCACCACCGGGTCAAAGGTCTGATACGGATGATGCAGCAGAATGTCCCTGTTCCGAATCTCTTCAAAAATATTCTCTTTTCCGGTCAGCTCCGGAACCGGCTGCGGCTTATGCCGGGGCTCCCTGTATTCGTCAAAGCCTTCCAGTCCATACATTTTCATCAGGAATGTCAGATCCAGAGGGCCTGAAGTACGGTAAATGGCAGCTTCTCTGATCTCAAATTCCCGCTTCAGGATCTTCAAAAGACGCTTATCCATCTTTTCATCCACTTCCAGCCGGATCACTTCTCCCCACTGCCGCTTCTTCAGCTGTTTCTGAATCTCTTTGAGCAGGTCCGAAGCCTCATCTTCGTCAATCGTCAGATCCGCATTCCGCATGATCCGGTATGGATGTACACAGAGTACATCATAGCTGAGAAAGAGCTGGGACATGTTCCTTGCAATCATTTCCTCCAGAAGAATCACGGACTTTACGCCCTTTTCCACGGAAGGAATTTCCAGGATCCTGGGAAGTACGGCCGGAACCTGCACCGTTGCAAATTCCGGTTCTGCGTCTTCTTCGTTTTTCTTCTTCAGCAGCGCGCCCAGATTCAGCGTTTTGTTTACGATCAGCGGAAACGGTCTCGACGAATCCACCGCCATGGGAGTCAGCACCGGATAGATATTTTCCACAAAATACTGATCCACATATCTGGCCTGTTCCGGATTCAGCTCCTCATGGTCCTCAATCACCTGCAGTCCGCTCTGCCGTAACCCCGGCAGAAGTGAACGCTGCCAGGTAGAATACTGGGTGCTGACAAATGAATGCACCCGGTCATGGATTGCATTCAGCTGCTGCTCCGGCGTCATACCTGAAAAATCCTTTTTGGAATATTCCGCATTGACCATATCTTTCAGGAAAGCAACCCGCACCATGAAGAATTCATCCAAATTGGATGCGGTAATACTTAAAAATTTCAGACGCTCGAACAGAGGATTCCCCTTATCCCTCGCTTCTCCAAGAATCCTTTCGTTAAACCCGATCCAGCTTAATTCCCGGTTCTCATAATATTCTGATTTCATATATTCCTTCTTCAAAATGCTCACTCCTAACCAAGTTTCTTTGCCTTCAGTATGGGCTTTAAACTGTATACTTCTTCGAAGAGCTCTGTCTTCTCCTTAAACATCGCCTGTTCCAGTGTCAGGTCCTCTGATGTGTCTGCCACGATCTGTATGGTATGATTATCCTTTATATTTACTTTAATCTCCCGAAGCTTCTGTTTGTGACTGCGGTCCAGCGCGTTTGCCATACGGAGGATCGCGGTCAGCTTGATGATCGTCATATATTCGGCACGTTCCAGAAGGGAGCTGATGGCAAGCTCTTCAAAAGGCATGACGTATCCGCTGTTGAACCTCACAATATTTGCCACAATCTCCCGCTCCATATGGGACAGTCCGATCACTTCTGTAGCCATGATAATATTGTAAGAGCACTCCGCAGACCGGGACATATTGATATACTTTCCGCAGTCATGAAGCAGTACGGATATCTGAAGAAGCAGCCGTTCCCTCTTTCCAAGTCCGTGAACCGATTTCATCTTGTCAAAAATGACAAGCGCCAGCTTCTCCATGACCTGTGTATGATTCCGGTTCGTATGGTAACGCTTGGCAATATTTCTTGCCGCCTCGATAATGTCGTTTTCAAAATTGTGCTTTGGCTTCAGTATCTTTTTCTGTTCCGCATAGTCAAAAGCAAGGCCGTCTCCCAGATCCATGCCGAGAATGACCACATTTTCCGCTCCTGTCTCTTCCAGAAGACGTTTATATATCACCAACGTGGGCAGAAGAAGCGTGCTGTTTTCCGTAGAAATTCCAAGCTCGGAAGCCATGGACAGCTGTCCCTTCTGAATGAATTCATCATAGAACGTGATAAATTCTTCCTTTGTAATCTGATACACTTCTTTATCCTTGTGAATGTATTTATTGATGTACTGAATATAACTTCCGACCAGAAGCATGTAGCGGATATTCCGGTCCTTCAGATACAGCTTCCGATAAGTTCGCATCTCGTTGTTCAGAAGTTCTTCAATCACCCCCGCATACCGGACCGTCCGCTCTGCCACATCCGCCAGCCGTTCCCGCAGACGCAGCGTCCCCAGACGGATATTCTGTGTCGTTACCAGATTATCCTTATCGTACAGCGACAGCTGAATGCTTCCGCCGCCCACATCCACGATGGCAGTCCCTTTCTCGATAATCTCCTGAAACCGGTCCGAGTTAAATGCGATCGACTTGTAGCCCAGAAATCTCTGTTCCGAATTGCTCAGCACCTCCAGCCGAATCCCTGTTTTCAGATGGATACGGTCCAGAAGCACCAGATTATTTTTTGACTCCCGGACTGCGCTGGTCGCACAGGCCCGGTAAGCTTCCACACCAAATTCTTTCATGACCCGCTGAAAGTCCAGAAAGACTCCGCACAGCTCATCGACCAGCTCTGTTCCGATCCTGCCGGTCGCATAAGTATCCTTTCCAAGTTCCATCCGGTGTCTGACATGATTCACCACGCGGATTCCCTTTCTTGTGGAAAGTTCGTATATTTTCAGATTCACTTCGTAGCTTCCGACATCAATTGCCGCAAACATTGTACACGCCATGGCGCTTCCCTCCAAATATTACTGTCTTCCGGTGCTTCCAAAGCCTCCCCGGTCTTCTGCTGTCAAGACTTCTGTCTCCTCAAATAAAAGCTCCGGCTGATGTTCCATGATCCGGAACTGACAGATACGGTCATTGACATGAATCACGGTATCCTGCATGGCAATCGCCGGAAAAAACCACTGATCGTTATCTCCGCAGTAGGTTTCATCGATCAGGCCGCAGCTGTTCGCCTGAATGATTCCATAATTTTTATAAGTGCTGCTTCTTGGGATCACATGGGCCTCATACCCCTTTGGAAGTTCCATGGCAACTCCCAGCGGAATCAGCGCGAATTCCCCTTTCTTTAATACGGTCTCTTTTGCTGCCCTCAGATCGATCCAGTCAGACTTTCCCGCAATATATGCGAGCCTTTCGATCTCCTCTGAGAAATATTTTATCTTGATCGTCTTCATTTTATGTCACTTTTCAGCCTTTCGGCCAGAATCCTTCCGTTTCTGTGTCTTCATGCATATAAAACAGTCTTTCCAAGTGTCAGGGTTGTCTGTACATCGATCACTCTCTGATTGGAACTTCCCTTCCACGGCAGATTATTATCTTTCAGCTCCTCCACAAATCTTCCGTCCACTACAATATCCACATACGGAATCAGCTCCAGATGGCAGATATCCTCCCAAAGATATCCGGTATACAGCCAGATCGTTTTATCCGGACAGCGTTCCTTTATCTCTTTGATCAACTCCAGAAGCTCTTCCCTTGTATCCATATAGAGCGGATCCCCGCCGCTGAAAGTGACCCCGCTGATATAGTCTTTCGCAAGCTCGTCGAAGATCTCCTGTCTGGCAGCTTCATCAAAGGGCAGACCGCCCTCAGGATCCCAGGTAATCGGATTCTGACAGTTTTTGCAGTGATGGGAACAGCCGGCAAACCAGAGCACCACCCGAAGCCCGTCTCCATTCAGCATGTCTTCCTTGGTAATATTATGATATCTCATACGATATGCCTCCAGCTGTTTCTTCAGAGCTGATAATTTTCCAGAATACATCTGCGTAAAAATGTCAGCGCATGAACGGTTGCCAGTTCCCGGATCCTCTTTCTGTCCCCGCTGAAATGGAACTCTTCCACCTCAATCTTTCCTTTTACGTTGCATCCGATGTAGACCAGCCCCACCGGCTCTCCGTTTTCACCGGTCTCCGGTCCGGCATAACCGGTCACACTGATACACACATCCGCCTCCGTCAGCTTTGCTCCGCCCCGCGCCATCTCCCAGGCCGTCTGTTCACTGACCGCAGAATATTTTTTCAGGGTCATCTTCTTTACACCCAGAATCTTTCGTTTTGCCTTATTGGAATAGGTGACAAATCCCTGTTTGAATATCTCTGATACACCCGCCACATCCGTAAGCCTTGCACTCACCATCCCGCCCGTGCAGGACTCCACGGTCGTGATCGTCATCTTCTGTTCTTTCAGAAGCTCGACAATCGTCTCTGCCAGGGTTACCTTTGCACTGGTGGTAAAAATAAAGCTTCCCAGACGGATCTTCAGTTCCCGTACCATGCCCTTTACCAGACTTCTGGCCTCTTCCTCCTGTTCTGAGCGGGCCTGAATACAAATATCCACTTCCCCCGGAAGCGACTGAAACGTAAAAAGCAGTCTCTCGTCCGCAGTCAGAAGATCATGGAGCTTCGCCCGCACTTCTGTCTCTTCCATCCCGCATAGTTTCACCGTCTTTGAATAAGAATAGCTCTGCACTTCATTTTCCATGACTAAATACTTCCCTCCAGAATCACATGTTTATTTTTTATGAGATAATCAGCCAGTGACACCACGGTCAGAATCAGGGCCGCCCAGATCAGGATCTGCCCGATCAGATCAAAAATCCCTCCAAAATCCAAAAGCAGGACAATGATCATCAGCATCTGAAAGGTGGTCTTGAATTTGCCCCAGTAACTGGCTGCAATCACCAGGCCATTGTCCGACGCCACCAGCCGAAAACCGCTGATAATAAATTCCCTGCTGATAATTATAATAACCATCCAGGCAGGCAGCAGCTCTTCCGACACCAGACAGATCAGTGCCGCACAGACCAGAAGCTTGTCTGCAAGGGGATCCATGAATTTTCCAAAATTCGTCACCAGATTGTATTTCCTTGCGATTTTCCCGTCCAGAAGATCCGTCAGGCTCGCCGCGATGAAGATCAGAACCGCAATATATTTACTGTATCCCGGAACCAGATCCACCAGAGTAAAGAGTACAAAAAAAGGAATCAGAAGCACCCGCAGCACGGTCAGTTTATTCGGTAAATTCATCCGCAATCTCTCCTATCAAGTCATATTCATCCGCTCCGGTCACATGTACTTTGACAAAATCCCCGGACATCAACTCCGCCATGGTCTGAATAAAGATATAGCCGTCCACCCCCGGAGCATCTTTATAAGTCCGGGCCACATATGCATATTCCTCTGCAACCTTTCCTTCCACCATACACCAGAGTTCCTTTCCGATCATAGCTTCTGCCTTTTCAAAAGAAATATCCTGCTGAAGCTCCATCAGTTCATCCCGCCGCGCTTCTTTTATCTCCTCCGGTATCTGACCTTCCATGCAGGCTGCAGGCGTATCCTCCTCCGGCGAATAGGGAAATACGCCAAGCCTGTCAAATTCCATCTCATCTACAAAGTCCAGCAGTTCTTCATGCTCTTCTTCTGTCTCCTGCGGAAATCCTGTGATCAGGGTGGTCCGAAGGCAGATATCCGGTATCTCTTCCCGAAGCCTTCCGATCATCTTTTGCAGATCCTGCCTGGTTGTCCTCCTTCCCATCCGTTTTAAAATCCGGTCAGAAGCATGCTGTATGGGCAGATCCAGATAATGGCAAATCTTCGGTTCGTCCCGGATTGTCCGGATCAGCTCCTCATAGATTTCCTCCGGATAGCAGTACTGTATCCGGATCCACCGGATTCCCCTGATCCTGCAGAGCTCCTTTAAAAGTTCATGAAGCTTCTTTTCTCCATAGAGATCCGTCCCATACATGGTCGTCTCCTGCGCCACCAGGATCAGCTCTTTGACTCCCTGATCCGCCAGTTCCTGCGCTTCCTTTACAAGCTTCTCCATCGGAAAGCTCCTGTAACGCCCCCGAAGCTTCGGAATAATACAGTAGGTACAGTGCTTGTCACACCCTTCCGCAATCTTCAGATGTGCATAGTGTCCTCCTGTGGTCAGGATTCTGCCGGTTTCCGTCATAACCAGACGGTCTGTATTTCCGTACAAAAGCTTCTGTTCTCCGGCAGCCGCCTGCTCAATCACCTCCGCAATCCTGTCGTAGGAAGCCGTTCCCACAACTGCATCCACTTCCGGAATCTCTTTCAGGATCTCCTCCCGGTATCTCTCCGCCAGACATCCGGTCACGATCAGCCCTTTCAGCTTTCCCTTGTTTTTCCATTCTGCCATTTCAAGAATCGTATTCACGCTCTCTTCCTTGGCATCTCCGATAAAACAGCAGGTATTTACAACAATGATATCCGCCTGCGTCTCATCATCCGTAAATCCATATCCTTTTTCTGCGAGCAGGCCGAGCATCACCTCTGAATCCACCAGATTCTTGTCACAGCCAAGGGATATAAACAGTATCTTCATCATAGATGATTTAATCTCCTTTTTACCACATATCCCGTGGTATTTTCCGGCACAAAATCATGCGCTTAAAGATATTATAATACTGAAAAGAAGCAAAAGCAATGACTATTACACCCGCTCTTTGCACTTTCTGAACCGTTTCCGCCATAAAAACAGACACCATATGCCTGCCCATACCAGTATGCACCCGCTCACCGGACGAAAAAGCAGATGCCGATCCACCAAAAACTGCACCATCAAATCCGGTGTAAGCAGAAATCTCAGTTCCTTCAGTTCTCTCTGGTTTCCCGCCGCGTCAAAGGCAGTCACACTCATGGTCTGCCAGTGGTTTGCACTTTCTGCCGTCAAGGTCATTCTTCCATTCTGTTTCAGAACTTCTGATGCAGAATAGGTGGATACCACTCCATTGATCCTTACTTTTACCTCCGACATCTGTACATTATCCTGTATATCCAGTGTGATCTTTCTACTGTTTTCCCTGTACTGGCCGCCGTCCTCCAGTCCGGAGAGCAGGATACTTGGCGCCGTCCTGTCCATCACAAATTCAATCTTCTTCCCTTTTGTCTGATTATCCGACACATTCTCTGCTCGGTCTTCTGAATAAATGGTCAGAATATAGGTTCCCTCTTCTGTAAAGTTACGGCCGGGAATGGTATAGACATACTGTTTCCAGCTTTCCTCCGTCCCGCTTACATGCACATCATAATCCACACCCTGCTGCAAGGTTAAAAGCTTCCCGTTCCGTTTACAGCTGATTTCGAGAAATTCCAGCGTATCCACATTGGTTTCTGTCACAATGATATCCTGCTCTGTATTGGTATAATACATACCTCTGCTGCCTGCCAGCAGTTCCGTTTTATCATCCAGTGTGTAGACAGAGCCAAAACGGTTGACCGAAAAGCAGATCTCCTGGCGGCTTACATTCCCGGCCAGGTCGCTGACCGATACCAGAAGCGAGTACAGGTCATCCATTTCCGGCAGGTATGCAAGATCCTCTGCCAGAAACGACTCGCCGTCTGCATGCTGTATCCTCCTTCCTTTCCACTCTGTCCATCCGCCCTGACAGCCTCTTAACTCAATCTGCATGCTTCCATTCAGGTAATTCGCGTCTGTGCAGCGGATGACCGGGGCCACTGCCCCTTTATTTGCAGACCTGTCCTCCAGTCCGGAAATCTCCAGAACAGGCGCCGTCTGATCGATCATAAAATGTTCTGTGCCATATTCATTCATCCGGTTTCCTGCCTGATCCATTCCTGTAATGCCAAAGGTGTAATCCCCGTCTGCATCAAAACGGATCGTTGCCACATGATGATCCCCGTCTCTTCGCCACCCGGACAGTTCCGGAACCGGAAGTCCATTTTGCTCTGCTGTCATGACCCGGACCAGAGATGCATCAAAATTATGTTCCAGAACATCGATCACAGCCGTTCTCCCCTGTGCAAAATATACAGGAGCCCGGCTGCTGTCCGGATCAAAGCTTACCGTTACCACCGGCGCTGTCCGGTCAATGGTAAATTCATCCACTTTTTCATACTCTGCCCGGTTTCCGGCCAGATCTGTAAAGCTCAGTGTAAAGGTATAATCTCCGTCTGCAAAAAACTCCACATGACATACATGAAGCATATCATCTCCGGTACCGGATTCCTGCCAGTCTCCTATGGCAGGCATGGTCCCGTCCGTACTGGTGATCAGAAATTCCACATCTGCCGGATCAAAATTCCGTTCCCGGATCGTCACAGTCGCGGTACGGCCCTCATGATACAGGCCATAGTCCGACCGGTCGTGATTGTCATACTCCACCTCAATCACAGGTACAGTCACATCAATATTGTAAAGCTGTTCTGCCATACCGGCATGTCCTGCATGATCCTGATACTCCGCCCGTACCGGCACTTCATTTTCATTGTTGGAAGCTGCATCCAGTACAAACTCCTCCTGACACTCATATACGATGCCGGCATCTCCGGAAGCAAAAGCCTCTCCTGTGCCGTATTCTCTATGGTAATCCAGCGTATTTCCGCCTTTACAGGTTATGCTCTTTACCCCGGAATATGTATCTCTGACTGCCAGCCGGAACCGGATATCCGTATTATAATAATCCACGCCTCCAACGCTTCTTGAAGGACTGGTATCCGTAATGATCATCGTATTTTCTTCCTGCAGGTGGCGTTCATCGCTTTCCACCACCGGCCTGCATGTCTGCGCGATGATGTTTCCGGACCAGTCCCGGATCTCTGCAGTGACTGTCCCTTTAAAATCCGCAGAAGCAGACGGAAGCATCATCTCAAATTCTCCGCCGGCTGCCGGATGAAAATCCATCGACTTCTCAGTCATTTTTCCATTCTCTTCCTCTGCCGTAAAATGAATGGAACGGATTCCCGACACCTGATCTCTGGCTGACGCCTTTATGGTCAGACGCTTATCTGCAAACAGCCAGCGAAGATCTCCATAACGCAGCACATCCAGAAATCCGGACGCTTCCACCGAATACGAAAGTTCCATCTCCGGTTCTGTCCGATCCACACACACCCGTTCCACAGGCAGTTCTGTACTGTTTCCAGAAAGGTCTGCACAGCCAAGAGGAAGTTCATAGACCGCCTCCGTCAGAAGCGGAAGATACCAGATTACCCCTTCTTCCGTAATCCTGGCTTCGTCCAGTTTCTCCAGAAACGCTCCGGCGCTGCTGTCCTGTATGTTATTTCCTTCACAATCTGCTGCACGGATCTTCCGAAGACTCTGAAGCACTTCGTAAAAGCGAAGATTCTCATCTGTCACCTCCAGCTTCAGATATACCGGTTCCGAAAAAAACCTGCAGCTGTCCTCCTCATGGACCGCCTCTTCTGTTTTTTCATTTTTCGACGTACCCACATAAGAGAACCGAAGTACCGGCGCCGTTCTGTCCAGCACCAGCGAAACACTTTCATAGCTTCCATCCCCCGGACTTTCCGGCTCCCGTCTGCTTCCATGTGCAGACTCCAATACCATCACATTTCCTGCCATATCTCTGTATTCTGCAAAAACGGTATACCGGTCTTCCTCTGTCAGAGAAAACCTGCCCTCATAACAGTCTTCTGTCCTGTTCCAGCGGACGGCCGGCGTGTGGACCTTTCCATCCTTTCCTGTCACAGTCAGTTGAAAATCCTGAAGTCCTGCAAGTTCTTTCCCTTTATAAACCGGACACGCACACTGCTCCCGGATGGAAAAAGATACTTCTATCGTGTGGTCATAGTATGCGGTATATCCGGTCTGAGGCTCTGTGTTCCTGAGATCCTGAGAAGGGTCCGTATGATTGTCTCTGACCAGACGCACTGCATCGTTAAAGGTGATGCCAAAAACGGGAGCTTCATGATCCAGTAAAAATTCCGGACTTGTATAGACGCCTGCTTCTGTCCGGTCGCTTAATCCTCCCCTGCCAACCATCCGGTTTCCCGCACGGTCTGCATAAGAAACGAACACTCTGTAGCCGGATACCTTCTCTTCCTCCCCGTCAAATGTATATTCTGCCAGATGACTGCGCCCGTCTTCCTTCCACTGCAGGCTGCTGCCGGATATGACGGCCGCCGCTTCATCGGTATCCAGACTCCATATGGTCAGCTTTACTGCTTCCGGATTCCAGTATTCTGCATGATCGTCAATCCCAAAAGATATTCTGACGTCCTCTCCTTCTATACTGCGGTATACATCCATGCCGCCGCACGGTCCGGCCAGTTCGCCTTCAATGGAAAATGAGGTAAGCTCCGGCGGCCTGTCGTCGATCACAACGGTACAGCCCGTGTATACACCATTTTTTATATTTCCCGGAATCACCCCGTCTGTCTTCAGAAGATTTCCCGCCCCATCCTGATATTCCACTGTAAAATCATATACCGCTTCTCCTGTGCCGGGAACTGCCGGAAACAGAAGCTGTGCAGAGAACCGGTTCCCTTTTGGCCCTTCCATTCTCCATTCCCCTGCAGATGCTCCATAGCCGCCGTCATCGGTAAGTTCAACATCGGGAGACACCGGACTTTTGTCTTCCCGCACATGATTCCGATAATTTTCTTCTGTCAGCACAGGTTCCAGTGTCGTTTCTTCTGTATAAAAAACCATGTTCCGCTCTTCGTCCAGGAGCCCGTCTCCATAATCCACCATAAGAACCGGATTTTCCTGATCCATATAGACCACGGTGCCCCCGGTCAGATTCTCGCTTTCGATTCCATATGTCACATTTCCCGCATGGTCCTTCAGCCTTTTTATGCACAGGCGGTCCGCTGCATTTCGTCCATGACCGGAAGGGATCACCATGCATCCTCTGACCTGTGTATAACCCTCATACTGCTTCCCGTCATACCAGAAAGAGACGCCGTCTTCATCAGATACCTGAAGTTTCCGAATCTCTGCCTGTCCGTCTGCCGTAAAAATCTGACGGCACAGATCCTCTGTATCAATTCCGGATACTGCATGCTGTTTCTGTTCACCGCCCTTTCCATCTGTCACATACAGATCAAACCATACCTCTTCTTTCCCAAACAGCCTGTCCGTAATGGAATGCAGAAAATCCATAATACCTGTACCGGAAACGGACGACGGATTCGTCCCGTCCGATGCGTAAGCTGCAAATATCCGGGCATCCGGGGCCGTCTTGTCCACAACGAATTCCATCTCTGCCTCTGCAGTTCCCCCAAGTACATCCGTTACCCGAAAAGTATAACTGCAGCTGCCGTCCTCCATATCCGTCAGCAGCTCTGCAAATTCTTCAGAATCCTTCAGTTCCTCTTCCAGTTCCGTCTGTGCTCCATATACATAGCATGCATCTTCCTCTCGAAAATCCTTCCATATCCCATACGCTTTGCTTCCCTCTCTGTATTCTACCGCTGCGATTCCAACGTCAGAATCCGCACAGATTCTGATGTCCGGATCTTCTGTAAAATATCTTTTTCCATTGTACTCTGTGGAAGCAGAATCACAGATCACAGAAACAGACGGTTCCTCTGCTGTCTTTTTTCCCCGGATGGTCCATGAATTCTCTCCGGTCACTTCCTCTGCATCCTCGATTTTATATACAATCGTATATACATACTCCCCATCCTCATAAATCTCATCCGTAAAGCACCCGTCCTCACATGTAAGATCCGTACCATCCCTCTGTATCACAAACTTCCTGACCGAATCTTCTTCGCTGTCCATCTCCTCCTCCGTCTGAAACGTGACGCTCATGGATTTCCGAAAATAACAGGTACCCTCCTGATCCGTCACAGTATTTCCCGCATCATTTACTGCGGACTTCAGCCGGAATTCCGGAAACAGGATCTCCGGCTCTTCTTTTTCTTCCTCTTTGCCTATGCTGTCTCCCTCACTTTCTTCTTCCTTCTTTTCTTCCATTTTGCTCTCCGCTTCTGTTTCGCCTGTTTCTTCCGCTTCCTCCTTCTCTGTTTCTCTGTCTTCCGTTCCTTCCGCTTCCTCCTTCTCTGTTTCTCTGTTTTCTGTTTCTTTTGCTTCCTCCTTCTCTGCTTCTCTGTCTTCTGTTTCTTCTGCTTCCTCCTTCCCTGTTTCTCTGTCTTCTGTTTCTTTTGCTTTTCCTTCCGTTTCCTCCCTGTCTGTTTCGCCATCCCCGGTTTCGATTTTGTTCTCTCTGTCTGCATTCACCGCCCCATCCGCCGCTTCTTCGCCGTCTTCACCCATTTCTGCCTCATTGCCGGTTTCCTGGTAAAAATTCTCCATCGCATATACAGATATCTTCTCTGCTGCTTCTTCCAGAAATAACAAAAATGCCAGCATCCCAACCAGTATACGTTTTCCTGCCATATGATCTTCTCCTTCCTGTAACAAACACCCCACGCACTTCTGAACACCCACTGCTTCCGTCCATCTGTCGTTTATACAGTCTCATCGGTATGAACCAGCAGAATTTCTCTTACCACATGAAAATGATTCTGTTTATCATGCAGCAGTACGGTCTTCTGTTCTTCCTTCACACCCCACGTTCCTGCAAACGCCTCCTTTGGACTCCGTTTTATGGTCGCCGCCTTTTTCGGCTTTCCTCTTTTCCCCAGCACTCTCAATGCCGTCCGGATATCCAGCCTCAGAAAAAGAAATACCGTAACCGTGCCGGACACCATCGTTCCGGACAGGCAGGCCAGATACAGATATGTAAACAGATCCATACTCACTCCTCCTCTTCCTGCATGCAGACAGACCAGAGCATCCTTTCCGCACTTTCCACCTGCTTTAAAAGCGCATGGATCTCATCTTCGATCAGACTCCTTCTGTGATCTTTGGGCGCTGTAAAGTCTGTCTGCAAATGCTCTCTTATATTCGAAAGCTGCTGCTGCATCTCTTCTTTCTCTACACCGCTGTCCCTGAATTCCGCGGTTCTGGTACAGATCTGGCTTACAAGTTCTTCATACATGACAAGCGCCGTGCGCTCATTATCCATTTCCACCAGATTACCCGCTGAAAGGGCCGTCAGATCCTCCCAGTAATCCCGATAGGTAATGGACATGTCGCCTGCTTCGTCTATCATTCCCACACGGGAATAATAGTCTGCAATAACGGCAAGCCGTCTGGAACGTTCTGTTTTTTTCTCATCCAGCCTTTCCGAAGCCGCAGCAATTCCCAGATAGATTTTTGCATTTTTCTTATTGCTTTTCTCTTCATATTTGTAGTAATAGGCGATTCCTGCAGCATAGGCGAATTCTTCATACCCGCTCTGATTCCTTTGAAATGCCTGCTCATTTGTCTGCTTCCCGTCCCCATAGGCAATCAGAACCGAGCGAAGCACTTCACTTTCTTCAGCGGTCAATACATCGTCATCCAGAAACACCTCCTCCAAAAGCTCCAGATACGCCTCCTTTCTTGCAGGATCCAAAGCTGCAGCATTCCTGTAATTCCTTACCGCATCCTCTGCGGATACTGCATTTCGCGCCGCCAGAAGATATGCCTCATAATTATGATTTCTGGCCTCCATTCTTTTCCATGCAAAAAAGACCGCGCCGGCTTCCAGTGCCGCCGTCAGCATCAGTGACGCCATAAAAGGAACCAGCTTTTTTCGCTGCTGCTTCTGATACTCTGCGTCCCACTCAAAATAATGCTCCAGTGCGTACATCAGTTCCTGACAGGACTGATAACGGTTTTCTTTTTTTACCTGGGTACATTTGACAAGAACTGCTTCCAGACCGGAAGAAAGGGAAGGATTGATCTGACAGATCGGACAGAGCACATGGGGACTCTCTCCTGTGAGAAGCTGGAACAGCATAACGCCCAGACAGTAGATATCGGTCCTTGCATCACTCTGCCCTTTTCTCTCATACTGTTCCGGCGCCGCATACCCTCTGGTTCCCAGTGAAATCGTATCCTTGCTGTTTTGATACTTATATTCTCTTGCCGCGCCGAAATCGATCAGCATGATATTCCCATCCGGCTTCAGCATTACATTGGCCGGTTTCATGTCCCGGTATATGACCGCCGGCTTTCTCGTATGCAGGTAAGACAGTACATCGCACAGCTGCTTTGCCCATTTCAGAACATCCTTCTGTGTCTGCGCTCCATACTCGCTCAGAATATCCTGAAGCGAACGCCCTTCGATATAGTCCATGACGATCAGCAGCGAATCCTGATTTTCAATCACGTCTACGATTCCCGGCAGATGCGGATGCTTCAGCTTTTTCATCATCTCTATCTCCCTTTTGTTCGCATGCAGATGATGCACATCATTTTTCAATATCTCCTTGACTGCCCACTGCCTGTTGACACGTTCATTCATGGCCAGATATACAGTACTCATCCCGCCTCTTCCGATCACATTCAATATTTTATATTTTCCGTCGATTACTGACCCTGTTTCCAGCATCCTTTCCGCTCCTTATAGGTTCTTACCGCAATTACGGAGATATCATCCTGTTCTCCCCGGTCCTGGTTCATCCGGACCAGACCGGCCAGCTGTCTCTCCATCATTCTTTCCTCTTTCATCCTGGAGGGCCGCAGCCCTTTCCGCATCTCTTTCTCACTGACCATATGCCGAAAGCCGTCACAGCACAGCATGTAGACCGTATCTTTGCGAATCGTTCCTTTCCTGCACATCGGGCTGACCTCCCCGGATGCCCCCACGCACTGCAGCAGCACATTCCTTCTGGCATCCCTTTCCGCCTCATCCCGTGTCAGAAGCCCGCATTCCACCTCCTGCTGAACCAGCGTCTGGTCTCTGGTGAGCTGCCGGATCCCTCTTCGGACCTCATAGACGCGGCTGTCACCCACATGCATGATATAATATGCTTTTCGGGCAAACAGCATGGCCGTCACGGTTGTCCCCAGCGCAACATCATGTCTCTGCCCATAGGCTTCGATCCTCCTGTCCATCGTCTGAAGGAGCATGCCCCAGGAGCGGAAAAGCTTCGCTTCTGTCAGAGAAGTATGAAGAAGCGGCGGAAGCTTCTGTTCAAACCATTCTGAAAACGACCGGACAAGAGCCGCGCTTGCCACCTCCCCTCTTTTCAGCCCGCCCATACCGTCGCATACCATCGCCAGAAGAATCTGTTCTTTTCCGTACACTGCCTGTTTGATCAGCAGCGAATCCTGATTGTTTTTTCTCCCTGTTCCCCTGTCGGTACAGCAGGCAAAAACATATTTCATCTCATCCTCCATTTCCAGAACCCTAAAATCCTGTTCCAGTTCTTCTGATAAACACCGCGATTACTGCCAGAAATACAAAGGGCGCATACGGAAGCCGCATATGACGGTCTGCTTTTTTCAGAAACAGCAGCAGGATACAGCTGCCTGCCGCCAGCAGAACAGACACCCATGCCATCCACAGCACATCTGTCCTCCCCATATAAAAACCGGTCACTGCAAAAAGCTTCACGTCTCCCGCTCCGATTCCCCCTCTCGACAGCAGATAGCAGAAAAAGCAGAGGCCTCCGCCGAGTATCATACCCGCAGCCGCTTCCTGTACTCTGATCCACTCCCTGTCAATGCAGCTTTCCAGTACCAAAGATGCGCCGCCTGCGCACAGCAGAAGCAGCAGCAGCCGGTTGGATATCTTTCTGTTTCTGACATCCGTCCATGACATATAAAACAGTGTTCCCAGCAGGAACAGGCTGCGCCCTGCCTCCCAGATATCATGAACCGACAGACCGTCTGTCCCGCAAAAGTCCATTCTGTTTATACCATTACTTTCTGTATGATTTTGGAATTATCAGGCGAATGCCCAGGATTTTCTTATGTGTGATTTCATTATACTACATGCTTCTGCAAATTGCAACAGCAAAATAATCTGTCTGAAGCAACCGTCTGGATTTTCCGGACTGGATGAAAGACTTTCTGGATGGGAAAATGATTTGACGGCAGAAATAAAACAGGAGACCAGATACTGGTCTCTCATTTTATATACCTGTTATGACTCCATGGAAAGAAGCACCCGGTCATTGTCCAGTTCTTTCCCAGCTCCCGTCCGGAACTTTTCCAGAAGATCCGAGACCGTCATATGTTCCCGTTCTTCTCCCTGCACATCCAGTACAATCTTTCCGTCATCCATCATGAGCGTGCGGTTTCCAAGCTCCAGCGCCTGATGCATATTATGGGTCACCATCAGGCAGGTCGTGTGGTTTCGCCGGATGATCTTCTGTGTCAGCTTAAGCACTTTATCTGCCGTTCCCGGATCCAGCGCTGCCGTATGTTCATCCAGAAGCAGAAGCTGCGGCGGCACCATTGTCGCCATTAAAAGCGTCAGCGCCTGTCTCTGTCCCCCGGACAAAAGCCCCACCGGCTGCTTCATCCGGTCTTCCAGACCCATCTCCAGAAGAGACAGCTGCTCTCTGAAAAAATCCTTATCCTTTTTTGAAATCCGGCTGAAGGGAATGCTCCCTTCCGAGGCACGTAAAAATGCCAGCGCCAGATTCTCCTCAATGGTCATATGAGGAGCCGTCCCCTTTAACGGATCCTGAAAAAGGCGTCCCACCACCCGGCTTCTTCTGTACTCCGGAGTGAACGTAATATTTTTCCCGTTTAAAAAGATGGTGCCCTCATCCACATAAAAACTGCCTGCAATCGCATTGAACAGGGTGGATTTTCCCGCGCCGTTGGAACCGATGATGGAAGCGAAATCTCCCGGCTTCAGATGCAGATTTATCCCCTGTACTGCGCGTTTTTCACTGGCCGTACCGGGATGGAAGGTCTTTCTGATATTCTCAAGCCTCAGCATCCTTACGCCCTCCTTTCTGTGCGGCGCTGATCTTCCGTTTCTGAAAATCGGCCCAGTCCTTCAGGGTCGGGGAGGCAATCGCAAGCGCCACTACGATTGCAGTCACAAGCTTCAGACACTCAATGGGCACAATCGAAGTCTTCAAAATGACCGCATATAAAAACCGGTATGCAATACTGCCTGCCACAGCCGCCACCACATTCCGTCCCACCGAACGTCTGCCAAGTACCGTCTCGCCGATAATCAGACAGGCAAGCCCGATGACCACGATTCCGGTGCCGCTGTTGATGTCCGCCGACTTCTGATATTGTCCCACCACTGCGCCGGACAGAGCGGTCAGAGCATTGGATACACAGAGTCCTACAGAGATGGTAAATATCGGATTGATGGAAGAGGCTCTTACCATGTCTTTGTTGTCTCCCGTAGCACGGATGCTGAGCCCCAGCCTGGTTCCCAGAAACCAGACGAGCATGACTGCAGCCAGAATGGTGATCCCTGCCACCAGGATCAGCTTATACCAGCTTCCGCCGATCCCTGTGTCCCGGAACATGGTAAAAAGCGTCTCCTGCTTTAAAAGGCTGACATTGGAACTCCAGCCCATGACCATCAGATTCACCGTATAAAGCCCTGTATTTGTCACGATTCCCGCCAGAATCGAAGGAACGCCCAGCCGTGTCTGAAGAAAGGCCGTCACAAAGCCGGCGCATGCCCCTGCCAGGATCGCCGCCAGAACAGCCAGAAACGGGTGCCCTGCTGCCGCGATGGTCACAGATACCGCCGCTCCCAGCACAAAACCGCTGTCCGTCGTCAGGTCCGCGATGTCCAGGACCCGATAGCTCAAAAAAAGCGCCATTGCCACCAGTGCATACATAAACCCCAGTTCCAGCGCTGTCTGAATCACGTAAAGCATAACCTGTCAATTCCTTTCATGATGGGCTGCCGTTGTTGCGGCAGCCTGTTTTCATCCGGATCATTCCTCCGTCGTCACAACCTCCGTGACCTCGCCCATTTCAGAAAACACAGAATAATCGATGCCCAGCGCTTCTGCGGTCTCCGTATTGACCGTAATAATTCCGCCGTCCATCCGATAATAATCATTCAGTCCGTCCATTCCGGCCGTCAGCGCCTCGTATGCCAGGTCGGCAGTCTCATGCCCAAGCTCTGTATAGTTCACGCCGCAGGTCGTAAATGCACCGTTGCGGACAAAGGAATCTGCTCCTGTATAGTGCGGAATCTTCGCATCTGCAAGGCTTTCATAGATTGCCAGTTCTGCCGACATGATCACATTATCCGTAGGAGTAAAGACCGCATCCACTCCCTCTGCGATCAGAGAACTGGCTGCTGTAATCACTTCATCGTTTGTATTTGCCGTTTTCTCCACATAAGCGATTCCTTTTCCGTCCAGATATTCCTTCGCCTCCGCAATCGGAGTGGTGGAATTATCTTCGGACAGAGAATACAGAAGTCCGACTTTCTGCACATCCGGGTTCTGCGCCAGCATCATATCCAGAATAAATCCGGTATTCAGCGCGTCAGAGGTTCCGGTCACATAATCAATTCCCGTCATCTGCGCACCTTCCGGATCAGAGATCGCTGCATATATCACCGGCGTCTTTGTCTCCTCTGCACAGGTTGCCATGACCTGCGCAGCCAGAGTTGCGATCGGAATGACTGCATTTACCTTCTCGGAAATCACCTGCGTACCGATCTGAGTCAGCACAGACTGGTCGCCCTGTCCGGAATATACTTCATATTCAATCCGGATCCCATTCTCTGCCGCAATCGTATCCAGCTCCTCACAGACGGCACTGGCGATCTCATCCAGAGACGCATGATCCATCTGCTTTACAACAGCAATCTTATAAGAACTGCCATCTGTACTGCCTTCTCCTGCTGTTTCCGCATTGTCTGTTTCCGTATTTTCCGCCGGAGTTGCGCCTCCCTCACCGGTTCCGCCGCATCCGGTCACTGCTGCCATGGTTACTGCTGCTGCCAATAATACACTTACTGCTCTTTTTTTCATCCTTCTTTTCCTCCAAAATCTTAAAATATTTTTTAGAAATGAAGAAACCCTTTTTTGAATGTTCTGCGCAAATACCGGCGTTTTGCAGGGCATCCCGTCTCTGCAAAACAAGAAAACCGCCCCAGGTTTTCGCCTGAGACGGTTATAATCCAGTTATAATCGCGGTACCACTCAAATTGACATATCGTCCACTTTCAATGTACTAACATACATTCCTCATTGATAACGGGTTTGGTTCCCGGCAGTTCCTACTCTTTTCATTTCGGGGCTGCCCTCGAAAGTCCATTCAGCCATCCACTCCATACTGCAATCCCACCGCCTGCAGCTCTCTGTGATTTTATAAGAAGGCCTACTCCTCTTCCTCATCGGTTTCTCTTATTTCTGTACTGTATTGTATGCCAGTTTACCGAAAATGTCAATACCCTTTTTTCAAAATTCATTTTCCAACATTCTTCTCTGATATTCTTTACATTTCGCAGGATATCTTTTATGATATTAGACAGTGACACTCTACCTTACACAGGAGGAAATGAAGTTGAAGATCTTATCTGACTATCATGTACATACGTCTTTTTCCGGGGACTGCAGCGTATCGCCGGAGCTTATGATACAGAACGCCATCGAACGCGGCATCCGGCATCTGTGCCTGACAGATCATATGGATTACGACTACACAGACGGCGGCATTCTCTTTGAATTTGACCCGGAAGAATATTTTCACCGTCTGCTCCTGCTGAAAGAAACGTATACCGGCCAGATTGATCTTGCCATTGGAATTGAACTGGGACTCCAGCCTTATCTGAGCAAAAGACACCACAATCTGGTATTTTCCCATCCTTTTGACTTTGTGATCGGCTCCATTCATCTGGTCCATGGACACGATCCCTATTTTCCGTCTTTTTTTGAAGAGAGGGACGAGCAGGCGGCTTATCTGGAATATTTTCAATGTATCCTGCAAAATCTGAAAGCCTATTCCAATTTTGACACCTTCGGACATCTGGATTATGTCGTACGCTATGGCCCGAATAAAAACCGGTATTATTCTTATGAAAAATACCGTGAGATTCTGGATGAGATCCTGCGCTCACTGATCAGACGGGATATCGGTCTGGAAATCAATACCGGCGGCTACCGATACGGACTTGAGGTTCCAAACCCCTGTACAGAGATTATCATCCGCTACCGCGAGCTGGGCGGAAAACTCATAACTCTCGGTTCCGATGCCCACGAGCCCGGCTGCCTTGCTTCTGAATTCGACCGGATAGCAGAACTGCTGAAAGCCTGCGGATTCCGCTCTTATTATATTTTTCATAACAGAAAACCGGAAGAGATCGAGTTGTGACACTCGATCTCTTCTATGTCAGCAGAATAATCTTTTTCTTAAATATCCCTTTTCTCATAACAGGCCCTTCTTGATCGTCCCGCCGCCTGCCACATAATCTCCGTCGTAAAAGACCACTGCCTGTCCCGGAGTCACGGCGCGGACCGGTTCGTCAAAGACGCATTCTGCTTCATCCGGACCGGTCATACGTACCGTACACATGGATCCTTCATGCGCATACCGGATCTTTGCCAGAAAACGCCTCTCACCGACCGGCTGCTCCACCGCCATCCAGTTCAGATGGTCAGCACGCAGTGTCCGGCAGAACACGTCGTCTGTCTCTCCGATGACCACCTCGCCGGTATCCGGACGGATCGCAAGCACCACCACAGGCCTTCCCATGGAAAGTCCCAGCCGTTTCCGCTGTCCTACCGTATAATGGGTAATTCCCTTATGTTTTCCGATGACCGTCCCATCCGTCCATACGAAGTTTCCCTCCGGAATTTTTACATGGGCATGTTCTTCAATAAACCGGGCATAGTCTTTGTCCGGTACAAAGCAGATCTCCTGGCTGTCCGGCTTGTGTGCCACTGGAAGTCCCAGTTCTTCGGCAAATGCGCGGATCTGCTCCTTTGTATAGGCGCCCACCGGCATCAGCGTACGGGAAAGCTGCTCCTGGGTCAGACGGTACAGTGCATAGGTCTGATCCTTTGTGGCTGTGACGGACTGTCTGACCGCACAGCGGCCATTGGGAAGCCGTTCCACCCGGGCATAGTGTCCGGTGGCAATAAAGTCCGCGCCGATCTCCATGCTCCGCTGCAGAAGCGATTCCCATTTCACATACCGGTTACAGGCGATGCAGGGATTGGGCGTCCGCCCGTGCAGATACTCATCCATAAAATAGTCAATGACTTTTTCCTTAAAATCTTTCTTAAAATTCATCACATAGTATGGAATCTGAAGCTGCGCTGCCACCCGTCTGGCATCTTCCACTGCGCTCAGACCGCAGCACCCGCCGTTTTCTTCCACCTGCAGGGGATCCTCGTCCTGCCAGATCTGCATGGTGACGCCGATCACGTCATATCCCTGCTCTTTTAAGAGCCATGCCGCCACAGAAGAATCCACTCCGCCGGACATGCCGATGACAACTTTTTTCTTCTCCATGCCTAGTACTCTTCGCCTTCCTCTTCTTCTCCCTCATGGATATCGGACTTTGGTTTTTCCAGACCTTCCATTTTGATTCCATGCTTTTCGGCATAATCCCAGAGCGCTGCATGAATCGCTTCCTCTGCCAGAAGGGAGCAGTGTACTTTCACAGGAGGAAGCCCGTCCAGAGCTTCCATCACCGCTTTATTGGTCACCTGAAGTGCTTCGTAGATGGTCTTTCCCTTCACAAGTTCCGTCGCCATGCTGCTGGTGGCAACCGCAGCGCCGCATCCAAAAGTCTTGAACTTCACGTCACGGATCACCTGACTGTCATCGATATCCAGATAGATCCGCATGATATCACCGCATTTGGCATTGCCTACGGTCCCCACACCGCTGGCGTCTTCAATCTCCCCTACATTTCTCGGGTTTTGGAAATGGTCCATTACTTTATCACTATACATTGCGTTTTCCTCTTTTCTTTTTCATGTTATCGTTAAAGCCCTGCAGAGGCAGCGCCGTTCTGGACATGCTGCGACTGTCTACCGCCTGCGCATAAAATCCTCATAAAGCGGAGACATATTACGAAGCTTTTCCACAATCTTCCTGATGGATTCTACTACATAATCCAGCTCTTCTCTGGTGGTTTCTTCGCTTAACGTCAGCCGCAGGGAACCATGAGCGATCTCATGAGGCAGTCCAATGGCAAGAAGCACATGGGACGGATCCAGAGAGCCGGATGTGCAGGCGGAACCGCTGGAACCGCAGATCCCTTCCATATCCAGCATGATCAGAAGCGATTCTCCTTCAATAAACTGAAAACTGAAATTGGCATTATTCGGAAGGCGGTTCGTCCGGTGTCCGTTCAGTCTGGTATATGGTATCTCCCTGAGTACCCGGTCGATCAGATAATCCCGGAGTTCTCTTTCTCTGGCAGTCCTCTCTTCCATTGTCTTCATGGCACGTTCTACCGCCGCCCCGTATCCCACGATCCCCGGCACATTCTCCGTACCGGCCCGGCGCTTCCGCTCCTGTGCTCCGCCGTGGATAAAGCTTCTGATCTTCACGCCTTTGCGGATATAAAGGAATCCGATACCCTTTGGACCATTCAGCTTATGGGCGCTGGAACTGAGCATGTCGATGTTCAGTTCATCCACATGGATGGGGAGCTGTCCAAATGCCTGCACGGCATCCGTATGAAACACAATTCCATGCTCCTTTGCAATGGCTCCGATCTCTTTGACGGGCTGAATGGTCCCGATCTCATTGTTGGCAAACATGATGCTGATCAGGATCGTTGTCGGACGAATCGCCTTTTTCAGTTCTTCCAGCTTCACCGTTCCGTTCTCATCCACGTCCAGATAAGTCACTTCAAATCCCTGCTTTTCCAGCCAGGCTCCTGTATGCAGCACGGCATGGTGCTCGATCTTCGAGGTAATGATATGATTCCCCTTCCCGCGGTATGCTTCTGCTGCTGCCTTCATTGCCCAGTTGTCCGACTCGCTTCCGCCGGCAGTAAAATAAATCTCCCCGGTCTTCGCTCCCAGACACTTTGCAATCGTCTCCCTTGCCCCTGTGATCGCTTCTTTACTCTTCTGCGAAAACTCGTATACACTGGAAGGATTCCCATACAGCTCGGAAAAATACGGCAGCATGGCTTCCACTACTTCCGGCGCCGTCCTTGTGGTCGCCGCATTATCCAGATAAATCAATCTCTTTTCTTCACCCATATCCAATCACTCCTTTTTCTCACAACACGATCCCGGTGTCCGGTTCTTCTGCGCCACTTCCCTGCTCTCCTTTACCAGATCGCTGATCTTTATCTCATCTACGGTCCGGTTGATGCTGTCATTGATCCGCTTCCATACATACTTGGTCACACAGACATCCGCACCGCCGCATCGGTTCTCTTCTGCCAGCCCCGGACAGTCTACCGGATCCAGACTCCCTTCCAGAGCCCGGAGCACATCGCCTACCGATATCTCCTTTGGTTCCCTGTCCGGAATGTATCCCCCTCCGGCTCCGCGCACACTGCTCACAAGACCGGCTTTTTTCAGTTTTGCCAGCAGCTGCTCCAGATAACTCTCTGATATGCGCTGCCTCGCCGCAATGCCGGAGACCGGCACCGGCCCTTCCTCACTGTGCACCACCAGGTCCACCATAGCCCGCAAACCATACCTTCCCTTCGTTGACAGCTTCATCTTGCCCTCCGTCAGAGTTTAATTCCGACTGTTTTACTCGGATTTCATTTTTGATGATACCACCACGGAGAAGTTCTGTCAAGCATTCCCCATGAATATATTGCAAGAAAAAGAGTTTTTTATGAAACAGTTTTCCATATTCTTAAAAGGGACGCTGATCCTGACCATCGCCGGACTTCTGAGCCGCTTTCTTGGATTCTTCTATAAGATATTCCTTGCACAGGCTCTGGGTGCGGAAGGAATGGGGATCTATCAGTTGATTTTTCCCGTCTTTTCTGTATGTCATGCACTGACCACTTCCGGTATGGAGACCGCCATTTCCCGTTTTACCGCATTTGCCCGCAGGGAAGAGAAAGATTCCTGGCTCTATGCCGGGCTTTTTATGTCACTTCTGGCTTCCACGGCTGCCGGACTGATTCTGTGGAGCCAGTCCGCATTTATCGCAGAAAAACTGCTCCATGAAGTCCGCTGCGAGCCGCTTCTCAGGATTCTGGCAGCAGCCGTTCCTCTGTCTGCCATCCATTCCTGCTTTGCCGGGGCATGGATTGGCAGAAAACAGACCGGCATCCCGGCGGCCGCACAGCTTCTGGAGCAGATCCTGCGCATCGGAACCGTCTGGCTGCTGTGCAGCATCCATATACAGCAGGGAAGACCCATCACTCCCGCTCTGGCCGTCTTCGGGCTTCTGGCAGGAGAAGCCGGAAGCGCGCTTTTCATGCTGACACTTACAGGTGGAAACCGTACAGTTCTTATACATCCGGCAAAATATCTGGACAAATGCCGTTCCCTGCTCCGAATGGCCCTGCCTCTGACGGGAAACCGGTTGAGTCTTACCATCCTGCAGAGCGCCGAAGCCGTCCTGATCCCGTTAAGCCTTCAAAAATCCGGACTGACCACCGCAGAAGCCCTCAGCATGTACGGAATCCTGACCGGTATGGCGCTTTCCTTTTTGATGTTTCCCAACGCCGTCACCGCTTCGATCTCAGCCATGCTGCTTCCGGTCATTTCGGAGGAACAGGCAAAAGGAAATACCCGCGGCATTTCTGCAGCCATTGAATATACGATCCAGTTCGGTCTGACCATCGGTATCCTCTGCATGGGCATCTTTCTGCATTTTGGCGGCAGTCTGGGAACCATCCTGTTCCACGAAAAACTGGCCGGTGAATTTCTGGTTACTCTGTCCTGGATCTGTCCGGTCCTGTACCTGACAGGAAATCTAAACAGCATCCTCCATGGGCTGGGCAAGACCTCGGTCACTTTTTTCAACCAGCTTGCCTCCATTCTGGTCCGGATTCTGTTCATTGTATGGTTTGTCCCGCCTTATGGCATTCAGGGTGTACTCTGGGGCCTCCTTGCCAGCCAGCTCCTTTTATGCCTTCTTGGTATCCGGGCAGTCGCTCCCTGTGTAAATCCTACCATGGGACTGGATATCCTGATCCTGAAACCCCTCGCCGCGCTCTTTCTGTCCATAGGAGGAATCGACTTGTTCAAACGCCTGTTTCCTGCTCTCCGGTTCGGACTGGAAGTTCTGGACCTGATCGTCAGCATCTGCATGGTGGCTGCCGCGTATTTTATCATCCTGATCCTGTTCGGAGCCTGGAAGTTCCTGAGACTGTCCCTGAAAAAAGGGAGTAAATGATTTCATTCCGCCCTTTGCAGGGCGGGCAGTCTTTCCGAAATGGGTGATTGAATGTTCATACAGATATTTTCCACAAACGCCAAAATAGGCGCACCAGAACAGGAAAACAGGAAGCCGCTTCCTGTTTTCCTGTTCTGGTGCGCCGCCTGTTATGAACGGCTGTTATTCTGTTTCGCAAACCCGTTTTATAAAAATATCTCTTTTCGAAAAAGTGTTCCCATTAACTGCTCCGCAAACCAGAATCAGTTATCATCATAATTGTCGATTGCATTTTTCTGTCATTCAAGCCCAAGCCATTCTTTTACTGTTTCTACAGCATATCCTACTCCCTGAGCAATCTTTTCAACATCCACTCCAAGATTATAAAAGTTTCCAGCAGCTTCCTTAGCTTTTTTCAACTCACCGTCCCGTTCTGATTCTTTCCTCATTTCCTGAATTGCCTGGCACACATCAACCACCTCCTCACTTTCATCATATTTCAAACCAGTATGTGTGATTGTCTCAATCACATCTGCCGCCCGGCGCTCCACTTCCCGGAACCGCTTTTCGTTGGTCTCCAGTATCCTGCTCAAGTTATCCCTGTCTTTTGAATACTTGATGAAGAGCATGACCTCCCGCAGGCTGGACTGGAATTTCATAATCTCCTCATCTGCCATCTGCGCCGGGGCAATCAGCCGAACATGATAATTGTCCAGGAAGGAAAATATCTTCGGGTCTTTCACATCCATCATGTCAAAGAGGCTTAACGGACCATCCCATGCATCCGGAGAAAAATAAAGCATGACCGTTACAGAAGGAACCAGTTTGTCACTCTTCCAGAATCCGCTTAAAAATTCTCCGGAATTTGGCTTTCCCAGCCCTGCTGCCGAAGCGTCCCCTTTCTGTTCCTTTGCCTGCTTCATCGCCCTGCGGTGCGACCTTGCAGCCTCTTCCACCTGTCCAGCATATTCGATTGCATCGTACAGGTTGTTTTTTACCGCAGCCGCATAATGTATCTCAGCCTGAGCCTCTATCCCATAAAGAACGTATTCCAAATTCCCATCTGTCATGGCTGTAAACAGTTTCTGTGCGTCACGGAACTTCTGCACAGGCACTGCCGCCCCATCTGCCCCATAAGGGAGGGCAATCTCTGTTGGATCGCGTTCTTCCAGCTGCTCCGGACAAATCACCTGTTCCCCATCGTGGATATAATAATTGAACACATCCGCAAACACGGCTGCATCTGATAGATAGTCTTTTGTGATTGTATCTGCTTTCAACGGCATCCACCGCCTTTCTGCATAAAATGTATGGCAGGCATTCCGTGAAATTCTCACCTCTGCTACAATTTCATTATACTAAAGAAGCCGCTTTTTTTCAAGCATATCAAAACCCTGGGTTTGGGGTGCTGCCCCAACAGGCAGAAACGGCGGTTTCCGCCGTTTCGAGTCTTTGCGGGAACAAAGACACTGCCTGCCAGTCAGGTGAAAGTCCTGCAGTGAGGATTGAACGCCGGTTGGCATTATGCTATACTTGAGTAAAATCAATTTGAAAAAAATGAGATATGGAGAGAGGGGAAGATATTGTGAAAAAACGAAAAACACTTCCGAAAGAGATGAAGGAACTTTTAGAAAATGGCGATATTGCGGCATTAAAGGACCAGTTTTTACGGTGTGATCCCAATGCTGTTACCGGAAAATACGGCTCTAATATTTTCTCCTTGACGCCCCTGCCCCGTGAATTTGCTTTTTGGGCAAAAGAGCAGGGCGCGGATGTGAATTTCAAGGATCACTACGGGAAAACGCCTGTTTTTAATCATGCTTCATTCTGGAACGGTGATGTTCAGCTTCTCATTGATCTGGGCGCGGAAGTCAATGTGGCTCAGGACGACGGTACGACACCCCTCCATTTGGCCGCATTGTGTGGCCGTGCAAACGCAGTAAAAGCCCTGTTGAAAGCCGGTGTGGACGTGAATGTCAAATCAGGCCCCATGGCCTGGCCGGGATTTCTTACCCCGCTGGAAGAAACACTCCTGCAAGACCGTCTGCCCTATCCGCTGCTGTTGGAGATCTGCCAGCTTCTACTGGATCATGGGGCAGAGATTACAGAGCGATGTCGGGAGTTTCTGGGTAAGTCTGCGGAACGGTTTCAGCGGGTCAGGCGCGGAATTACTGATCCGGAGTTTCTGCATGGTCAAATAGAAGGACTGGAACGCCTCTGCCAGATCTTTGATGTGGAACCGGCTGGAGAGATCGCTTTTCATGATGGGGTCTCTCCGATCCTTGTGCCGGAAGAAAGCAAAACTGAGGCATTTCGATGGCTTTGGAACTACCTCGTCCCGCCCAGCGGAAAGGCGCAGACCGCCCAGGGCGAGGCTATCCGTATTGCAGGGCGTGTTGACCACGAAATTACTTCCAACGGCGGCATGAACTGGGACAGCGATTACAGAAAAATGCTGCGGGTATTTCCCCAATACCTGCGTTTGGGGAATCCGCTCAGAGATGAGGATATTGCCCAGGCGGAACGGATCGCCCATCTTTTGAAAGACAGCCGGGATGATGGAACTTTAAGTATGCAGTTGTGCGCTTACGCGGTTGCCTGGGTGCTGTTGAATCCGAAGGTATTGCCTCCGTTGGGGGCAGACTATTCAAGATAGTGCGGTTCTTAATCACTGTCCGTTTTCTGGGACTTTCATCTTTTGGGTGAAAGTCCCCTTGTATCACCGTCTTCTGCAAAACTTCCGATGTTTACCTCCGGCTCAGTATCACGCTTTGGATTTTTCATTTACAATCCCCAAAACTTATACTATACTTAATACTGGTTTTAAAAAACAAAAACAAAGGAGAACATCATGGGATTCACATTCAATAGAAAATTACCGATTCCAAAAGAGATCAAGGCGGATTATCCGCTTTCTGCCAACGGCAGGCTTCAGAAAGAACAAAGAGACAGGGAGATCAGAGACGTGATCACGGGGGCGGATGACCGTTTTCTGATCATTGTCGGCCCCTGTTCTGCGGACAACGAAACGGCCGTCATGGATTATCTGCACCGTCTGGTTCCTCTTCAGGAGAAGATCAGGGACAAATGTATCATCATCCCCAGAATCTATACCAACAAGCCGCGTACGACCGGAGAGGGCTATAAAGGCATGGTGCATCAGCCCAATCCGGAGACCGCGCCGGATCTGCTGGAAGGCCTGATCGCCATTCGGAAACTGCATATCCGAAACATCGAAGAGACCGGCCTGACCGCGGCGGACGAGATGCTCTATCCGGAAAACTGGTGGTATCTGACCGACCTGCTCTCCTACGTGGCAGTCGGCGCCCGTTCCGTGGAAGACCAGCACCACCGTATGACGGTCAGCGGCTTCGATGTTCCTGCAGGCATGAAGAATCCCACCAGCGGACATATGAGCGTCATGCTGAATTCTGTCGTCGCCGCACAGCATGCCCACTCCTTCATCTACCGCGGCTGGGACGTGGACACCACCGGCAATCCGCTGGCACATACGATTCTCAGAGGAGCGGTCAATAAACGCGGCGCTGTACTTCCCAATTATCATTATGAGGACCTTCGTCTTCTCAGTGAACTCTATGCCCAGACTGCCCTCCAGAACCCGGCCTGTATCGTGGATGTGAATCATTCCAACTCCAACAAGCAGTATCTGGAGCAGATCCGGATCTCCAAAGAAATCCTGAACAGCCGCCGTTACAGCGACGATATCCATAAACTGGTCAAGGGACTGATGATCGAAAGCTACATTGAAGACGGCTGCCAGGGCATCCATGACAAGATCTACGGCAAATCCATCACCGACCCGTGTCTGGGCTGGGAGAAAACAGAACGCCTGATCTATGATATTGCAGAAAACTGCTGATCCTGAATTCTGTCAAAAAATTAACAATCATTCTGCTGCTGGACATGATATAATAAATTACACAGGCAGGTCATCTGTTCACAACAGATGACCTGTGCTGTGTGCTGCTGATTTTATGTGAGGTATCTTTATGTTTACATTTTCATTCCATCCAGACTTCCATAAACAGAGCACCCGGCGGCTGACCGCAGGAGGCTTTGGAAAAGTCTATGATATCGCTTCGGACGGAATTCCCTTTCTGGAAATTGAGACTAATCCCAACTCCTGGAATCCTTTTAATGCAGCGTGGTTTTTTCAGCAGTGTTTTTGTATTGGCAGCGGGAACGAAGTATATTTCATCCATCTGCAGACCGGGAAGATCAAAACCGTTTCGTGCGACATGTATTTTGGTTCTTTCCATATTCACAAAGACCGGTTGTATATTGCATCCAGTTCCCGGCTGTTCTGTTTCGACTCAGACTGCGAACTGGTCTGGAAATCCGAAGAAATTGCTGTTGACGGCGTTATCGTGAATGATTTTTCAGAAACTGCTCTGTCCGTATCCTGTGAAACAGATCCGCCCGGCGGCTGGATTTCGTGTCAGCTCTCTCTTTATAACGGAAAACTCTTATCTTCTGTATAATCTGCTGCCACGCCTCTGCTTCTCCTTTCGGACCACCGCCATAACGCCGTCCTTCGTATTCCCGATTTCCAGAGAAAGTCCCTGAAGGGTCAGGATCCGTTTTGCCAGATACAGTCCCAGTCCTGTATGCCTCCCGCTGCGGCTTTCATCTCCCCGATAGAACATCTCAAAGGCATGCTCCAGCTGTTCTTTGGAAAGCAGTGTTCCGGTGTTCTCAATGGTACAGGACTGTGCGTTGACCGCGATCCGGATTTTCCCGTCCTGCCGGTTATACATGACCGCATTATTAAGCAGATTACCAAGCGCCCTGGCCAGATAAGCCCGGTCGCCTTCCAGAATCAGGTCCTCTTTTATATCGCACCGGATTTCGATCTGTTTTTCAGCAGCCATCACCTGAAGTTCTTCCAGTTCTTTCTGGAGCACATCTGCCAGAGAGAGCCTGTCTCTCTTTAACACAGGCTTCCCGGAATCCATTCTGGATATGGTGATCATCTCTGCCGCCAGTTCATCCATCTTCGCCGTCTGCCCGATGATCTGCTGCAGATAGTACTCCCGTTTCTCTTCATTGATCTGCTCCTGCAGATTCTCGGCAAATCCCCGGATGATTCCCAGAGGCGTCTTCAGTTCATGCGCCATGGCATTGGTAAAATCCCGTCGGTTTTCCTCCAGCGCCGCCTGCTTTTTGTAAGTCCGGCCGATCACATGAAGAACTTTCCAGATGCAGGCGAACATCAGGATACCGCAACTTAAACAGACATATTTCATATTATCCATCGCCGCAAGCCACGGATGGCTGTCATATGCAAGAATCATGGAATAACCGGAACCAGATCCTGCTGCCAGCGGTATGACGACTTTTTTCCATCGGTCTCTGGTATCTGAACTATTGTAGTCTTCTGCATTTTCCCCGGACAATTCCGGAAAATCATCCGGAAAATCATGCAGATATTCATTCTCATCCCAGCACTTCCATGCATCGTATCCGTTGCTCATATAAGGAAACAGATTTCCCATATACAGGCTGTTTCGTATAAAACCGCTTCCTTTCGGCGGCACTGTCTCTCCCCACTGCCACACAATTTCCCCATCGGTCAGATAATACAGCGCATCCGGATAAGCCATATCCGGATAAACACTGCATGTTTCTCCAGTCAGCGGATCCTTCACAGGCTCACCTTCTCTCTCCCAGCGCTTCTTCTGCACAAACAATCCATAAGGTTCTCTGCTTTCGGACGCAATATATATGGTAAAATCATATTCCTCAAACGAATCCGGCGCTCCAGCAGCCTCTTCCGTATTCATCTTTTTCATACTTTCTTCGGTTTTCTGAAAAAAGAGAGCCACATATTCCGCCAGTTCTTCCGTTTCTTCCTCTGTCAGATAATCCTCAACCGGCCAGGATGCCGGCTGACTGTGGGAACTTCCATACGGATAGCCATACGCAATGCTGACGCTGTTCCCTGCTTCCGCGATTTTCTTTCCATCCCCATCATAGACTGCGCCGGAAAACTGCTGGTACCGGCTTCCATGCGCACACAGCGTCCCCAGCAGATACCGCGCAAACCGTTCTCTGAACGCATCATCGGTCCCTGACTCTTCCCCCACAGCCGCTTCCAGCATCTGAAGCATCTCACGGGCCTGCGTCTCCCTGCTCCAGTATGCCGTCTGAAATTCTTCCCGGTACCGGTCTGCTGCCAGCCAGGCAGAAAGTCCCATCGCTGTTATATAAACAGCCAGAAATCCGGTCACCACCGGTATCTTCCATCTTCTATTCTTTCTCATCCTGTACCTCCATCCGATATCCCAGCTTATGTACGGTCCGGATCACACAGCCGCAGTCTCCCAGCGCTTTCCGAAGCTTTTTGATATGGCTGTCCACGACCCGCTCATTTCCTTCAAAATCATATCCCCAGAACCGGATCAGCAGCTGTTCCCGGCTGTAGACCCGACCTGGATTTTCCAGAAGAAACAGAAAAATCTCGTATTCCTTCGGAGGCAGCGGTACCGGCTTTCCGGACTTCCAGACCTCATGGCTTCGGACATCGATTTCCAGCTCTCCCGCTTTTCGTCTGCTTAAGCCGCCTTTCCATGACCGTGCGATCAGAGCCTCGGCCTTTGCATACAGCACCGGAAGGGAAAAGGGCTTCGCCACATAGTCGTCCGCTCCCATGGAATAGCCGTTCAGCTGATCTTCCTCCATGACCCGCGCGGTTATAAAAATGACAGGAATGTCGCTTTCTTCCCGAATTTTACGGCATACTGTAAAACCGTTCATCCCCGGCATCATCACATCCAGCAGGATCAGATGGAACTGTCTCTGCCCGAACCGTTCCAGCGCCTCCGGGCCGTTCCCGGCTGTCTCCGCCTCCCATCCTTTCCCTTTGAAATAGTCTGCTGCCGCCTCTGCCATCAGCGGGTCATCCTCCACGATCAGAAGCTGTTTTTTCATATTTCCCACCTCTTTCCATGTCTGCATTCTATCACGCAAATATGACTTTTCTGTGCCCATAGTCAAGTTCATTCAAAAACCCAAAAGAAGAGTCCACCAGTCACTCCGGTGAACCCCTCCCATTTTACCGCAATTCCTTTTGCTTTTATAAATTCTTTGCAATCTCCTTTGCCCCATCTTATTCTTATCCATTTCTTTCACTTCCCTCTGTTGCAGGCGCCATCTTAATTTTCATCATATATATACTGTTTTGCCAGTAAGTTCATGTATTTGCCCCAATTATACTGGTGAAAAATCGAATTACAAAACTAATAAATTACAAAATAATCATCCTCAACCTCACCATTTATATTATAATGCACATCATAATATCCAACCAACTTTTTCTGATATGATATATTAATGTTTATTACTACACAGCAACTATCTCCTTCCGGCCAATTATGCGCCAAAAATGAAACATCATTTATATCGATTGCCACTTCTTTTTCATCATACTCTTTAAATTTTTTATTAAATTCCTCGTTTTCTTCTTTCTGATAGTTTTTCATGGCTTCCCAAAAAAGTATTTTACTCTTTTCAATATAATTATTATCTTCTATGATTGTTTTCAATTCATCGAAAAACACTTTTAACCTCATTCTATGCCATATGGCACTAATTATATTCGATATATACTGTCCTTTTATTTTTTTTCGCCATATTAATAAAACAACGTAATTTTTTAATGATTTCCTTAGACTCATCTATTATTTTTTTATCTACAGTATCTAATCCCTTTTCATTAAATATGTTTAATTCTTCTAAAACAACATCCAAAAATTTCATCTCCCATTTATCATCATAAAATCCATCATGGTTAAAATAGCACTCAACAATTCCATTTTTCTGATAATCCGGGGTATAACATCCTTCCAAAATCGTTTCCCAAAATCCAATCCAAATAACCATCCCATTTTCATCTTGTTTTTCATCATACCATATTCTTATTTCCCCCTCTCCCTCATATCCTTCATAATATTGTTTGTTGAACATATCTTTACTCCATCCGGTACTCCCATATGCAGATAAAAACTATCGCCTGTTCACCTGATATTTACTTTCCCTCAATCTATCAAGATCCGTATCTTCAATTACTGTTGCAGTATCATTTTCCAAATTAATTTTTGCTGAAAATATAACTTCTGCCGCTACTGCTGGTCCACCGCAAATAACCACAACTCTTTCACCTGTTATCTCATCAACTTCGATTAATCGAGGACAATCATTTACCCACTCCCAATGTTGGTTAGACTCTAACCGCGTTTTTGGCAGCAATGTTATTTTAATTATCCAATAATTTTCCTTATCTTTATTTCCACTAATGATTATGTATTTCTCTAACCATCCTGGTCGTATTTCACCTGGATGTATCTCCTCAAATTTTTTCCAGGCTATATTAACAGCCCTGTTATTATCATCTTCATACATTATACAACAGGATATATCCTTTCCAATATATACGTTAATTTACCTCCGCAACGTGGACAATACATTTTCAGCCCCTGCTTCACAGAAGCATCCTGGTGATCTGTAAATTCTTTTTCTGCTGCCCATCGTTATATACTTCATTAGAAATTTTACCATCATTTAGCCCTTTTCCAAACTGTATTGCCAAAAGGACTAATCATAAATCATATATACTTTATCATTATTATCTACAGCACGTCTTAACAAATTGACTACCAAAATCAGTATTTCTTTTTCCTCTCTGTTCTCTAATTTATCAATATCAATATTTACCAATTGTTTATAGGCCTCTATGATATCTGGAATTAACCAGTTATCTTCTTCATACCATCCAGTATATAGATGATAATAATATGCAAGGCCTGTCCACCCCTCTTTTTCGGGCCGAATTAACTTTATTATTTCATTAAAGTATCCATCCCATATACCGATTTTTTCAACAATAATATTATTTTTCATTAAACAAAAAGTTATTTTTGGTTCACCTTCAAATCCATCATAAAATTTTTCGTTTATATTCATTTTGCTTTCCTCATATAATTATTTTGCCTGCCAGTGATCATCTTCAAAAGTTCTATCACTTTCAATGAATTCTTCTACGTACTCTTTCAGATCATCTTCCAATCTGTTTTTTATGCTCAATATGTTGCTCCAGTTGATCTTTCTGTGTATATCATAGTATGATACAGCATCACATAGTACATGTAATACCTGTTCTCTTGTTCCATAATCTACGGAAAGCAAGTCGATTTTAACCAATTCATTTAAGAGACATAAAATTTGTTCCTGATTGTAACCTCTAAATAATATTTTGTCACCAATTTCTTCCAATGTTTCCATAATATCTTTATCATGTGTTTTCAATTTTTCCAGTTCATCCAATTTCATTATTATAAACCGCCTTTCTGCAAAAGGCACCGATGGGTTCTCCTGTTCTGTACGTTTTGCACACAGGCATGTACTTTCAAAACTTTCAGACACATCACTGAATGCAAATTACTGTCTGTCCCCTGATTTTTCTGTTCCGACTCTTCCCGGTAACGGTTTGAAAGATGGCTCAGAGCCGCACGCTCCCATGCCAGACAGTCTGTAACCTTCTCTCCCCGGTTCTGGAGCATATCTTCTCCTTCTTCCGTAGAATACACGTGTTCTCGACTATACTATACCATTATAGACAGATCACTATACCACTACCATTTCATTCAATTTATCAACTATAACTTTAAGTCTCTGTTCTAATACTAATATGGTATCTTTATCTTGCCTCACGCTAAATATATAATTTCCAACATCTTCATGCCAGATCAAATCATACTCGTCAAGATTTTTATGTAATTTTATAATACTGTAAAACATACCATCAACCTTTTCATCTGAAATCATCTGATATTCTTTCTCAAAAAATTTTGCAATAAGATCATTTCCATCAAAATAATCAAAATTAACAAATAAATACTCGATTCTATTGTTCTCATCTACATTAATGTGCTTTGCTGCCTGTATGTTCATCTCCATCTCCTATTCTAAACCTGATGACAGATTTACACTCGCCCTAGAACATCTGGAACTTTCTATTATAGCTTTATAAATATCATCTCCTGATAACCCTTTGCTGATTTGCTTTTGAATTATTTGCTCCCATATAAGATCAGGAGCTGTCTTATACAATGACTCCGCAGGCTGTCGGTCCGCCATAAACTCTCTGGATTGCGTTCCATACTGATTTCTCAAATCGAATGCCAGTCGTACCTGTTGTTCTAATGATTTCTTACTCATACGTACACATTTTTGTAAAATAATTGACAGCATCTATTCCTTTTATCATAATTTCGTTTTTAAAATTTCCTGTATTTATTGAAATAACTGCTTCATTAATATCAAATCCCTTAATATCTTTTAATAC
>VSND01000027.1 GCA_009774145.1 Lachnospiraceae bacterium
GATTGTCTGTTAAGATAATCGCTACCTAAAGGTAAACAATATTACATTTCGTTTCAAATTTATTATTTTCTATACCTCATTACTTAAAATACTGATTGCTATTTCCTTTGCCTTATTTCCTGATACTACTTCTCTATTTTGCATATCATCAAGATAAATTGCAAAGTAAATTTTATTATCACTTTTTTCAATAAAGCCAACAAACCATGCTTTACCGTCAGTTCCCGAACCTGTTTTTCCATATAAAGAACCATTATCAAGTTCTGCTATATACATAATATTTTTTAATTCTTCCAAATTTTCAGTACTAAAATTATTCTTACTGCCAAAAATATAGTTCAGCATAACTACTTGTTGTTTTGGAGAAATTTCTAACGATGATTCTAACCAAAATCCATTAAGCTCTGGCAATGAATTAGTTTCACTTCCGTTCCATTCGGATATATCACAATTTCCATACTGTATTTCTTTCAGCATAGCATGAATATTTTCTTGACCAACCATATCTACAACTTGCCGAAAATACCATACACACGAAGTTTCAAATGCTTCTTTTAAGGTTAAATTTGAATTCCATGTGTCAATGGGGTATTTTACACCACTATATTCCATTGTGGAAGTTTGGTTTTCAAGCACATTATTTTCCAAACCTGCCAATGCAGATATAATCTTGAATGTTGACAACGGCGAAACTTGCTTTTCACATTTCTCTTTGCCGTAAAGAAAATATGTGTCTGATGATTCATCATACATTACAGCACAACCGCTAATTCCTTGAAAGTAATCAGAATAATCAACAATATTATCTGTCACAATAGGTGTTTCATTTTCTTTAACGGTTTCCGTACTCTGTATACTTTGGTTTTCTTCTGTTTGCTGTTCTGCCGTAATAGCATTATCCTGTTGCTGTTCACTATTCATCTTTGAACAACCTGCAAGCATAACAGATAATAGCACTATCACTATACCTTTGGCTTTTTTCATGTTACCTCCTCTTATATGTCCAACTGCTATGTAACTTTTTCATATTATCATATACCCACTTATATTTCTATAAAAAAATCCTTAATATTTTTTCCTTTATTTCTCTCAATCATCATCTGCCTTGCCTGTTCCCTCTGTTCGGTGCTGACTGCCCTCGGCTTGCGGTAACTGACGTGTGACTTTGGAAAGGAATAGGTCTTAGATACCTCGTCCTGCCCTGTCAGCTTGTATGTGTCGGGAAAGTCGGCAACCAGCGTGTCAAGTTTCCGCATAACCGCCTTATCCCTTGTGTAGAGGGTGGCGGTCTGTTCTCCTGCATTGTAATTGACAACCGTTTCCTGCTCGTATCGGGAAAGTTTCATAGTTCCATATCCCCCTTTCCTTTGCTGTGGGTTTTGTGCTGTTTTCCTTCGGCAACTGTCGGCTGTTTTGCCTGTTCCCTTGCTTTGGCTAACCTTGTCTTTATGGAATGGTCACGCTCGGTCAGTTTCCGTCTTTTGGTGGTAGCGGTCAGTTCCGCACACGTTTTTTCTGACAGAGTATTTAATTTCTTTAAGGTGTCGCTTACTATCTGCTTTGTGTCGCTGTCTTTTATCTGCGGAAGAATAGCGGACAGACTGGCGCACGTTTCCGCTTTGCTCCGCTCCCCAAACTGATAGATTAAATTGATTTCATCAGCGTTGAAAGGTATCTGCATAGTTGTTCCCTCGCATAAGCGTTCCATACCCACGCACTTAGCCTGACATTACAATTTTTTCTAAAAGGCTGAAATCCTGTTTGAAAGGCGTAAAAAAGAGCGTTTCGATTATTTCCGAAACGCTCCTTAGGAATCTGTGGATTTACACTGATTTTGTTGGACTTCGAGATGAAAATTGCATTATTGCGTATTATGATGTACCAACGCAAAAAATTTTGTTGGACATTTGTTGGACTTCCGGTGTCTTTGTTGTACCTGAAATCCGCATCCTACTCAACAATTTTTGTCCGAATTTTGAATTGTTAATCTTCTAATAACACACGTTTTCTTTCTATCATTTCCCCGATTCTCTCGATATATTGGGAAACATCCTTGACGTTCTCACTCCGCTCAATGCGCCCGTCCGAGTACACCCGTTTTGATACGCTCCCCGCACCGCAGGCGACTATGGTCTGTTTCTCCTCCATCATAAGAATATTATAAATCCCGGCTTTGCCCTCCTTCGCATACCCGACATTTTCAAAATTTCCCGCCATATTTTTCTGGCGGTACAGATAATAAGGGGACAGTCCCATTTCGGCACAGTACCGCGCAGTCATATCCATGATCTGCGTGTTGTTTTCCAGACCCATCTCCTCATACGCCTCTTTCAAGAGGTTCAGTCTCGCCGCCCGTTTGATCGCCAGCGAATGAATGGTCACGCTGTCCGGAGCCAGCGCCCTGATCTCCTGCATGGTATGTTCCACATCCTCATATCCCTCCCCCGGCAGCCCGATGATAAGGTCCATATTGATATGAGAAAATCCCATCCTCTTTGCCAGTGCAAAGGCTTCCCTGGTCTGAGCCACCGTATGATGCCTGCCGATGATCCGCAGCGTCTCGTCTTTCATGGTCTGCGGGTTAATGGAGATCCGGTCAATCCCATGGTCCAGAAGTACCTGAAGCTTTTCTTCTGTAATGCTGTCCGGACGGCCTGCCTCCACCGTGTATTCCTGCAGATGTTCCGTATCAAAAAGCGTCTGTATCTTGCAGAGCAACCGGTTCATCCGCTCAGGATTCAGTGTTGTGGGAGTCCCTCCGCCGATGTAGACGGTGTTCAGCTTTTTCTGCCGAAACATGTCCGCCGCCTCGTCAAGTTCCTGAAAAAGCGCTTCCAGATACTCATCCATCCGCTTCTCCCACAAAGACAGAGGATAAGACGTAAAAGAACAGTACAGGCAGGTGCTGGGACAGAAGGGAATCCCGATATACAGGCTGTACCCGTCCTCATAGTCTATATTTCTCAGCACATACCGCTCCCGATTGGCGATCATGACACTTAAAGCCGCCTTCTCTCTGCTGGCCATATACATGTCCCGCATGAAGGCCGCCGCCTCTGCATTGGTCTTTCCTTCCTCCAGAAGCTGCATGACAATCTTCACCGGACGGATCCCTGTCAGGCTTCCCCAGGGCAGGTTCTGTCCCGTATAGCCGGAAAGGATTCCGTAAATCAGCCGTTTCAGGTGATTCTTTGTCTCCTTCCGATCCGCATAGTCAATCTCATGGGTCCTTTTTCCTTTTGATTCCTTTTCTTCAAAAAATTCTGCCTGTACCAGGCTGTCCGTGAATTCCACCGCCATACAGAGTCTGGTGTCTTCTCTAAACTCCTCCTGCATCCGGACCGACACATCCTCCCGCGGAAAAAATGCCTTTACCAGCGAGTGAATATCATATTCAAAACCCGGCCTGTTTACAATTACTTCTATCATTGCTGTATATCTTTCCTTCCATATTGGTATCCCATCATCGCTCATCATGTATTTTAACACTGTTTCTGGAAAATAAAAAGGAATATCAGACCGGACTTGGGGACTGGCCCACATATACTTTTATAGCTTTCCCTGCCGTTTCTCCTGTCCGTTCTAATGCTTTTATAAAATTCCCCACATCCTGTATCTTCCGCCGCTTGTCGTATACACAGATAATCAGTCTTAAATATTGATAAAAATATCCGTCTTCTCCCAATTCCCTGCACAGTCAGTTATCATTATGGTCTTTTTTACACCCTGATTGCACCTGCAACCGTTTAAAAACCGGAAAACTGATGCCTTCAGATTTCCGGTTTTTCTCTGTTTTGCCGTATTTTCTCATAAGATCAGGAAGTTCGGTCACCCCACAAACGGATTATACTTTTTCTCATAAGCAATCGACGTCTCTTCCCCGTGCCCCGGATACACTTTCGCAGTATCCGGCAGCAGGAACAGCTTTTCCTTTACTGACCGTATCAGCTGCGACATGCTGCCGCCCGGAAAATCACTGCGCCCCACAGAACCCTGAAACAGCGTATCCCCGGCAAATACACATCCTGCTTCTTCACAATAATAACAGCAGCCTCCGGGCGTGTGCCCCGGCGTGTGAAGTACCTTCAGCCGAATTCCCGACAGGGTAAGTTCCTGCCCGTCTTTTACATATTCGTCCGCCTCCATTGTAATAGTCCGGCGCTGAATAAAGACCGACAGATTCGTCTTGCCGTTCTTCAGCATGGGCGCTTCCTCTTCCAGTGCATAGACCGGCGCTTTTGTCAGGCGCTTCAGCTCCTCTGCCCCGCCCATATGATCCGCATGACCATGGGTCAGCAGGATGAAGGTGATCTTCCATCCCTTCTGATCTGCATATGCCAGAATCTGCTCCGCCTCGTCTCCCGGATCAAATACCAGCGCTTCTTTCATATCCTCATTGGCCAGAAACCAGCAGTTCACTGCCAGATCCCCCACCGTCAAAGAGGCTGTGCTCAGACGTGCCATAGTGCCCGCTCCTTCCTGTTCTCTTTTTGTGCCGGCAGCTTCTGCCGCCATACACACCGGTCAGCTGGTGGAACGCTCCACATCCAGAACGCTCTCCACCTGACGGATTTTATCCACGATCCTGCCAAGTTCTTCCACGCCTGCAATATCAAAACTTACGATAACCGTAGCAGTCCCCTGCCTGCTGGTCCGCACATTCATGGAGATCACGTCAATGTTTCGCTCGCTCAGCACTTTGGAGATGTCGACCAGCAGCCCGACCCGGTTGTTGCCGTAGATCTTGATCTCGGTCGTATATTTCTCACCGGTGTGCGTCTGGGCTCCTCCCTGCCACTCCGCGTCGATCAGCCGCTCCCGCTCGGATTCGGCCAGATGCAGCATATTGACGCAGTCGGTCCGGTGGATCGTCACGCCCCGGCCTCTGGTCACAAACCCGACGATCTCATCGCCCGGCACCGGATTGCAGCATCTGGAAAAACGGACCGCCACGTCGTCGATTCCCTTGACGATGATCCCGCTTCCGGATTTGGCGATCCGAATTTTTTTCTCCCGGCTGTCGCCGGCATTTTCTATGATCTTCGCATCCGTAACCGCCTTCTTCTTTTCCTTCTCATATTCTTCCACCAGCCGGTTGACAACCTGGCCTTCCTTCAGACCGCCGTGACCTACGGCGGCCATGACCGAATCCCAGTCCCGGAACCCGTATTTGCGCAGAACGCTCTCCTGATATTCCGGTTTCACGATCTGCTGCATCTGGATGCCCTTCATCTTGCAGTACTGGGCAACCAGATCCTTTCCCTTGATGATATTGCTCTCTTTAAACTCCGTCTTAAACCACTGGTTGATCTTGTTTTTTGCCTGCGTGGTCTTCACCACGTTCAGCCAGTCCCGGCTGGGACCCTTGGAATTCTGAGAGGTGATGATCTCGATCCGGTCGCCGTTGTGGATCATATAGTCGATGGGAACCAGCTTCCCGTTCACTCTGGCTCCGATCATCTTGTTGCCCACCGCGCTGTGGATGCTGTATGCAAAGTCAATGGGATTGGAACCTCTGCGCAGCGTCTTCACATCGCCGCCCGGCGTAAAACAGTACACCGTATCTGAGAACAGATCCAGGTCGCTCTTCAGCAGATTCATGAATTCCCGGTTGTCGGATTCATCCTGCTGCCACTCCAGGATCTGCCGAAGCCAGGTCAGCTTTGCTTCTGCGCTGTCCTTTCCCTCCATATTCTGCTGGATGCTGCCTCCGCTCTCCTTGTATTTCCAGTGAGCGGCAATGCCGTACTCCGCCGTCCGATGCATCTCCCAGGTCCGGATCTGGATCTCAAAAGGCGTTCCCTTCGGACCGATCAGCGTCGTATGAAGAGACTGGTACATGTTGGGCTTCGGCATGGCAATATAATCTTTAAAACGGCCCGGTATGGGCTTATACATCTCGTGAATGACGCCCAGCGCCGCATAACAGTCCTTCACGGACTCCACCAGGATCCGCACGGCAAACAGATCATAGATCTGATCCAGCGTCTTGTCCTGATTCACCATCTTTTTATAAATGCTGAAGAAATGCTTGACCCGCCCCTTTACATCCGCCTCGATGCTGGCGTTCTCCATGTGCTGGCGGACTTCCGCCACGATGTTCTGCACATACTTTTCACGGACGCTTTTCTTGTCGGAGATCTGTGCCACCAGGTCATAGTATACTTCCGGCTCCAGATACTTCAGCGCCAGGTCGTCCAGTTCGATCTTCACCTTGGCAATCCCCAGCCGCTGAGCAATGGGCGCATAGATGTCCATGGTCTCCCTTGCTTTCTCCCGCTGCTTCTCCGGACGCATGTATTTCAGCGTCCTCATATTGTGCAGCCGGTCCGCCAGTTTGATCAGGATCACACGGATGTCCTTTGCCATGGCAAGAAACATCTTTCTTAAATTCTCCGCCTGCTCATCCACCTTGTCCGCCGAATAACTCAGCTGTCCCAGCTTGGTGACGCCGTCCACCAGAAGCGCCACCTCTTCCCCGAACAGCTTTGTCACATCTTCGGTGGTCATGGGGGTATCCTCCACCACATCATGCAGAAGACCGGCAACGATGCTCTCCTTATCCAGCTCCAGGTCCGCAAGTATGATCGCCACGCAGATCGGATGAATGATATAAGGTTCGCCGGATTTGCGGACCTGGTCCTTATGAGCATCCATGGCAATCTGAAATGCTTTTTCGATCATGGAAATGTCTGCAGACGGATGATATCTTGCCACGCTTACGATCAGTTCCTGATACAGATGTTCAGGACTGGTAAAATCTTCCATTACTTTGATATTTCTCTCATCCTTGCGGATCTCTTTCGCTGCTGTCATGTTCATCACCGTTTCCATCAGGTTTCTGTTTTTCCGGATCTGGTTCCGGAACTCTACTTTCCTTTGTAACAAATGACGCTGTCCACGTCATATTTTTTCAGCCTGTCTCTGCCCTTCAGACCTGCAAGCTCCATCAGAAATACCATCTTCACCACTTCACCGCCCAGAAGTTCCACCAGTTTCGCCGCCGCCTCGATGGTCCCGCCTGTGGCGATCAGATCGTCGATCAGCACCACCTTCTGCCCCGGCCTGATGGAATCTCTGTGCATCTCGATCTCTGCGCTTCCATATTCCAGCTCATACTCCATGGATACGGTCTCCCGCGGAAGCTTTCCCTTCTTGCGCACCAGCACAAAGGGCTTTCCAAGATTGTACGCCACCGGCATGCCGAAGATAAATCCTCTGGACTCCGTTCCGGCGATCACGTCGAACTCAATCCCTGCCAGCTTCTCCTGGATCCCGTCAATGGCAAGCTTCAGTCCTTCTGCATCCTGCAGAACCGAAGTCACGTCCCGGAAAATGATCCCCGGCTCCGGAAAATCCGGAATGCTCACTACATAATCTTCTACTTTCTTCATCCGTATTCACTCCTTTTGTTCTATATATGTATTTCCATGCGGAAAGCCTGCGCCCCGCACGTTCGACAGCCTCACAAGGCTAACTATAACACAAAACTGCATACTTCGCAATCAGTCAGCAGTAATTCAGTATCCGAAGCTGCAGCCGCCTCTGCCCGCGGAATTCGTTCATCTCCGGATAATACAGGATATGCATCACCGGTTTTTTCTGCAAATCTTCCAGCACTTCCTGCATACAGCTGCTGAAAAAAATACCTTCCCGCACCGTTTTGCTCTCATCCATGAGTTTCATACGGAGTACATTCTGATTCTTCCCCAATACACGGGATTCTAAAACAGTCACGTTTCTTGCGGCAAAGACCGGCTTTGTATTGCCTTTTCCGAAGGGCTCCAGAAGCAAAAGCTCCTCCGTCAGCTTCTCCGACACATGGGAAAAGGGCAGCACCATATCGATATGGATCACCTCGGTCAGATCCGCTGCTGTCAGCGTACAGTTCTCATTGAGCCGCTCCCGGAAGGTCTCCACCAGCTCTTCCGATATGGACAGCCCGGCGGCCATGGGGTGTCCGCCGTATTTCAGGAACAGTTCCCTGCACCGGCTCATCTCTTCAAACATGGAATACGCCTCGATGGAGCGGCCGGAGCCTTTTACCGCCTCTTCGCCTTTTGTAAGGACAAAGACCGGCCGGTAATAACGTTCCCGGATCCGGCCTGCGATAATCCCCGCCAGACTCTCATGACAGTCCGGCAGATAGACCACCAGTACCCGGTCTTCCTTCCGGGCGCTTCCTTCAATCTGCTCCACTGCCATCTCCACGCCCTTTTCTGTCAGGGCCTTCCGTTCATCGTTCAGCTCCTTCAGCTCCCCGGCCCGTTCAAGCGCCAGCAAAGGATCTTCCGTGTTCAGAAGCTCCAGCGCCCGTTTCGCCGTATCCAGCCTCCCGCTGGCATTGATGCAGGGCCCCAGAACAAAGCCGATGTGATATGCACTCAGCCGGTCTCTGGAAAGCTCATTGGCTTCGATCAGAGCGGACATGCCCGGATGGGCGGTGCGCTGCAGAAGCTTCAGCCCCTCTTTCACCAGAATCCGGTTCTCCCCGGTCAGATCCATCACGTCCCCCACCGTGGCAAATGCGGCAAACATCAGAAGGTCCTTGCAGATCAGATCCTCCGGACAGGACAGGCGGCTCCACAGCTCCTGTACCAGCTTCCACGCCACGGCTGCCCCGCACAGCTTTTTGTACGGATACGGACAGTCCGGCTGTCTGGGATTGACGATGACGTCCGCCTGCGGCACCACGTCCTGAAGCTCGTGATGGTCCGTCACAATGACCGTCATGCCCATCTCTTTTGCAGCGGCGATCTCCGTCGGCGCCGCGATGCCGTTGTCGCAGGTGACAATCGTATCCACGTCCGCTTCCCTGGCCCTGCGGATCAGGTCCAGATTCAGTCCGTAGCCGTCCTTCTTCCGGTCCGGGATATCCGTATCCACTCTGGCTCCGGCCTTCTCCAGTCCCTTCAGAAGGATATAGGTGGCACAGACTCCGTCGATGTCATAGTCGCCGATGACCCGGATCAACGCCTTCTGCCGGATCTTCTGAAGCAGCAGATCCGCCGCCTCCGGAATCCCCTTCATGAGAGAAGCCGGATGCAGATCCTTCAGGCCTCCATGCAGATATTCCCTGATTTCCTGTTCTCCTGTGAGATCCTTATTGCGGATCAGCCGGGCCGTAAACGGCGTAATCTGAAACCGTTCGCTGATTGCCTGAAAATCGGCTCCTTTCCGGATCTCCATCCATTTTGCCATAATTTGTCCTCTCCCATCCCAAATATGAAACGCATGCTTACAGTTTTTTCTCCAGACAGACCAGCTGCACGTCCGGAATGCCGTTGAACTCGCATGGAACCACAGACGCTTCCCGGTATCCGAGTTTTTTATAGAGCGCTCTGGCGCTGCAGTTGCGCTCATTGGTATCCATACGCAGATAAGAGCATCCATGCTCCCGCGCATAATTCTCATAATATGCCACAAATCGGGTTCCGTATCCCTTTCCCCGCTCCTTCGGCGAGACCACCAGCGTATGCAGCACCATCACCTCCGATTCCGGCGCCTCATACTTCCAGTCTGCATCCGCATATTCTGCCACCTGTTCCTGATTGATCCGGGCAGCGGCAACGATCCGTCCGTCTTCCTCTTCCACATACATATCATTGCACCGGACCGAATCCTCTGCTGTCTTTCTGGAAGGATAGACGCCCCGGATCCAGCCGGTGGTCATCCTGCCCGCTTCATTTTCTGTATGGATCGCTTCATAGATCTCCGAGATCTGTTCTACATCCTCTGCTGTGGCTTTCCTGAACACTGTCTGCACTCCTTTCTTCTTCCGCCTCTCTTTGCAGGCTGTCAGCGGTCTTTGAATCACCCCTTCGGCCTTACTTCAGATCCATATCGATACCCAGCCACCAGCGCAGCACATCCTGAATCTTCGCATCCCAGTATTTCCACTGATGATCTCCTGCCGATTCTTCACAGGTCAGATCATACCCCAGTTTCTTCACATGCTCCCATGCATGCAGATTATCCTGGTAGAGAAAATCCTCTGTTCCGCACCAGGCGTACAGGCGGGGACTCGTCTTTCCTTCTGCCGCCAGCTTTTCCGCCAGAGCAAAGAGATCATTGTCCGATCCTTTCAGCTGCTCCTCACTGCCGAAAATCCCCTCAAAATACGCTCTCTTCTCTTCGAGCATCTGCCTGTGACAGTCGCTGGCCATATCCAGAGCGCCTGACAGAGACGCCGCCGCTCCAAAGGTATCGGAAGCGCCGAGTCCCAGCTTCCACGCTCCATAACCTCCCATGGACAGTCCGGCCGCCAGCGTATCCTCTCTTTTATCCGACATGCGCGGAAAGAATTCTCTGCAGATCCGGGGCAGTTCTTCCGAGACAAAGGTCCAGTACCGCATCCCGTAAGTCGTATCCGTATAAAAGCCAAGATGCGTGGAAGGCATCACCACCGCAATTCCCAGTCTGCTCATATACCGCTCGATGGAAGTCCTTCTCTGCCAGACCGTATGGTCGTCGCTCATCCCGTGCAGCAGGTAGACCGTCTTATAAGAACCGTCCTTTGCCATCCCCTCCATTCCGATCTGTTTACTCGTCTTCTGCGGAAGGATCACATCCATATTCATCCCCATTCCCAGTACATCTGAGAAAAAGTCCACATGCAATAACGCCATTTTATCCGCCTCCTGTCATCATGTTTCCTGCTTGTTCAGGTATCGCCCATATTCATTTTACCATTATCCAAAGACGGGCGCCGCAAAGCCCGGCTTCCCGGAATAGAAACAACGCCATACAAAGTTTTATATTCCAGGAAGCCCTGCCGCATGGCGCCCGTCCCGTCACTTATGCATCTTTTTTCACACTCTTTGTCTTCATGATATACCACAGCGCTCCTGTGATGCACACAGAAGAATAGGCTCCGCACACGATGCCCACCATCAGCGGAAGTGCAAACTCCTTGATGGAAGCCACGCCCAGCACATACAGCACCGCCACCATCACGAACGTAGTCAGCGACGTATAGATACTTCTCGTCAGCGTCTGGGTAATGCTTGCATTGACCACGTCTTCCAGCGTATCCTTTTTCTTCCTTTCCGCCATATTTTCCCGGATACGGTCAAAGATGACGATGGTCGCATTGATGGAATATCCCACAATCGTCAGCATGCACGCAATAAAGGTATTGCCCACGGATACCCGCGCCGCCGCATAGAACGCCAGCACAACCAGTACGTCGTGCACCAGCGCCGCCACCGCACTGGTGGCAAAACGCACATCCTTAAACCGGATCCAGATATAGATCAGCATGCAGACCGTTGCAATCACAACCGCCACAATGGCGTCGTTTTTCACTTCCTTACTGATGGCGCCACTGATATTTTCCGCCGTGATCGTCGCCTTGTCCACACCGAAGCGCTCTGCCAGTTTTTCATTCAGCGCCTCGCGTCCGGTCAGATCCAGTTCCTTTGTCTTGATGATCACCTGATTCGTGCCTGCCACCTTCTGGGTCTGGATATCATTGTCACCGGTCACTTCGGACACCGCCGGAATCACCTGTGCATCAATCTCTTCAATGCTCATATCTTCGTTGAATTCCACCGTTGTGGACGTACCGCCCTGAAATTCCAGACTGTATTCCAGCGCGCCTCTGCCGGAACCTGCATTGACTCCCATAAGGATCAGGCCGCCTGCAATCACAACCAGGGAAGCCAGGAAGCAGATCTTTTTCTTTCCAAGGAAATCCACCTTTTTCTGCTCCTTCGCCATACCGTAGAACTTCACGTCCTGCAGCCCCAGCGCATAGAGTGCGTTCAGCACCAGTCTGGTCACCACCAGCGCCGTAAACATGGATACCACGATACCAAGCGCCAGTGTCTGCGCAAATCCTTTTACACTTCCGGAGCCTTTAAGCGCCAGCACCAGCGCCGCAATCAGCGTGGTGATATTGCCGTCGACGATCGCAGACAGCGCCTTCTGAAATCCGATCTTCATGGAAGAGCGCACAGTCTTGCCTGTTGCCAGCTCCTCCCGGATACGCGCAAAAATAATGACGTTCGCATCCACCGCCATACCGATGGAGAGGATGATACCTGCGATACCCGGAAGGGTAAGCGTCATGTCAAAACCGTTCAGAAGTCCCAGCACCAGCCCCACATAAGAAGTCAGCGCAATGCCTGCTGCCAGTCCCATGATCCGGTATGCCGCGATCATAAAGAGTAGCACGAGAAGAAATCCGATGGCTCCTGCCCGAAGGCTTGTTGCAATCGCCTCCTCTCCAAGCTTTGCTCCCACCACGTTGGAACGCAGTTCCTGCAGTTCCAGCGACAGCGTACCGATCCGAATCGTAGACGCCAGCTGATCCGCCTCTTCATACGTGAAGCTTCCGCTGATCTGCGCCTGTCCGCTTCCGATGGCTTCATTGACCATCGGCGCGCTGATCACCTCTCCGTCGTATATAATCGCGATCTGGCTTCCGATATTAGCCGCCGTGGCCACGCCGAATTTTGTTGCGCCTTCATCTGTCAGGGTCAGCGATACCACATATTCCCTGTTTCCCGTAATCTCGTCGGTTCGAGAACCCGCCTGCGCATCCGCCACATCTGCACCTTCCAGTACAATTGCGCCGTCCATGGTCTGGAACTGAAGAGAACCCGGTTTGCCAAGTTCCGCCAGAATGCTGTTGGCATCGGTCACACCCGGGATCTCGATGTTGATCCGGTCCGAGCCCTCCTGATACACCTCTGCTTCCGTGCTGTAGGTTTCCACGCGCTTCTGCAGTTTATAGATCGTATCGGACATGTCCTCCGCAGAAGGCGTTCCCTCTCCCACGGCCTCATACGTAATACTCACACCGCCGGCCAGATCCAGCCCCAGCTTAATGTTCCTGGCCGCTCCCGTGCTGCCTTCTCCCCAGCCCACTGCTGCAGTGAACAGCAGAAGCCCTGTCAGGACAACCGTCAGAAGCAGTGTGATGACTGCTTTGTTTTTCTTCATGTTTTCACTCCTCGTCTTTCCCGGCCCTTGCCGCCTGTATCATAATGGCGCACTCCACGCGTTTTCTCTCCAGTTCGCAGCTGATCTCATATGCTTCGTTGATCGAGCCGTGGAATTTGTACGCGTTTGCCGCGCAGCCGCCACTGCAGTAGAATCTCGCAAAACAGTTCCTGCACTTTTCTTTGGAATAGACATTGCAGTTCCTGAATTCCTCCCGAAGATCCGTTCTTATGATTCCCTCATCCACATTTCCCATCCGGTACTTCTCTTCTCCGACGAACTGATGGCACGGATACAGGTCTCCCCAGGGCGTAACTGCCAGATATTCCGTTCCCGAACCGCATCCGGACAGGCGCTTTGCCACGCAGGGACCGCCGGTCAGATCCAGCATAAAATGAAAGAACGTAAAATCCTCATCCGTCCCATACCGACGCACCATCTCCGCCGCCAGCCGGTCGTATTCCGCAAAGATCTCCGGCAGATCCTCCGGACGCAGCGCATACTCCTCTTCCTCCGTGCCCACCACCGGCTCCACGGAGATCTGCCGAAATCCCAGATCTGCCAGATGCAGGACATCTCTGGAAAAATCCCTGTTGTACCTTGTAAAAGTTCCTCTGACGTAATATTTTTCCTGATTCCGGCTGTCTGCCAGCTTCCGGAACCTGGGAAGCACCAGGTCATAGCTGCCTTTCCCGTTCCGAAACGGACGCATATGGTCATGAACCTCCTTACGGCCGTCGATACTGAGCACCACATTGGCCATCTCCCGGTTCACAAACTCCTGCACTTCGTCATTCAGCAAAACGCCGTTGGTCGTCAGGGTAAAACGAAAATTTTTGTTATGGATCTTCTCCTGCCTGCGTCCATAAGCAACCAGATCCTTTACCACCTGCCAGTTCAGAAGCGGTTCTCCGCCGAAGAAATCCACTTCCAGATTCCTTCGGCTGCCGGAATGTTCGATCAGAAAATCCAGCGCCTTCTTTCCCACCTCATAACTCATCAGCGCCCGGCGTCCGTGGTATTCTCCCTCTTCTGCAAAACAGTAGCGGCAAGCCAGATTACAGTCGTGGGCGATATGCAGGCAGAGCGCCTTTACCACCGGTTTTTTCGCATCCACAATCTCCTGAATGTAGTCCTCATAGATATCCTCGCTATAAAGCTTTCCTGCAGCAGTCAGTTCTTCCAGATCTGCCGCTCCTTCTCTTAATTCCGCTTCCGGATACCGGCCGGACAAAAGCCGTATGGTCTCTTCCGGTCCCTTTTCTTTATAATAAGGGATCATATCATAGACCATATCGTCCACCACATGAACCGAACCGCTGTTTACATCCAGGACGATGTTATAACCATTATTCTTATACTGGTGAACCATACGTTCCCCTTTCTGCCGCTTTTCACCCTCACGCCATCCGGATGCCGGCACAGGTGTGAAAAGCACTCTATTCTCAGTCTTCATGAAAATAAGCAGCGACGCTGCCGCTGCTCATTTATTCACCTTATGTTCCTGCAGACAGATTTCCTATCTGCTGTTCTCGCAGCTCTGATTTCCTACCGTGCAGGAAGTCTTGCATGCGGACTGGCAGGATGTCTGGCACTCGCCGCATCCGCCTTTCTTCATGGTCTGCTGCAGGGTCTGCGTATTTAAAGTCTTAATGTGTTTCATCACGTTTCCTCCTTGATCTCTCAGTTATTTCACACGAATTTCTCCCAGTATAGCATATACGCCGGAAAATGAAAAGACTTTTTTCAACGTTCTTCTTCTCTGACCACCGGCGGAATCTGCGACAGCAGATTGTCCACATCCTCAAACATGGCGCCCTTGGTAGTCCCCAGATGGCTCGCCTTCCGGATATGTTTTACCACTTCCTGATACTGCGCCCGGATCTGGTCGAAGAAACCGCGCAGAGACTGAAGGGATCTTCTGGAATCATCAATCACTCCGGAGATCTCCGTCTGGACTGCCGTCGCTCCGTCCGCCGCCTCGGTAATACAGTTAAACATGGCGCTGGTCTCCTCCACCATCTCCATATTGTGTCCCAGCTCCTGCCTGGAAGTATGGATGCTGGTATTCAGCTCCTCGGTACCGCGCTCCACCGCATGAACGCCCGAATCCACATCCTTTGCCAGAAACTTGATCTCTTCCGCCAGCTTTTTCACTTCCGCCGCCACCACGGCAAAGCCTTTTCCCTTCTCTCCGGCACGCGCCGCCTCGATGGATGCATTGATGGCAAGAATATTTGTCTGATCCGCAATGGAGACAATGCTGTTCATGCACTGCTTGATCTTCTCCACAGAAGTCTTCAGTTCATCAAACGTACTCTCCATCTGCCCAAAGCAGTCTTCCACCTGCTGGGAGTTAATCTTCAGCCACTCCACTTCTTTCTTTGCCTGAAGGACAGACTCTGTAATTCCTTTTTTCACATTTTCAAACTGACCGGATACCTCATTGATACTGGAAAAAACAGTCTCAAAATCCTCCAGCTTCTGCTGAAAATTCTCCGTTTCTCCAAGCACGCCGTTAAAAGCGCTTCCCACCATTCCCAGCTCCTGCAGGGACTCCACTTCCTTGCGGACCATGTCTTTCTGGTAATCCTTCAGCACATTGATCACATACAGCACCGGGTACAGGCCTTTTTCTGCCTGCGGCGCTCCGTCTGTTTTGCTCCGGTTCTTTTTCTGAAACAGCACTTTCCTAACTCCCCCTTTACTCAAATACGACACAGGTCATGGACTGATTCACGAACCGGTTGTTATAATGTTCTCCATATCCCACAAAACCGGCATGACTGCCAAGCGATCTCATATCATTCAGATACTCTTCCATATAATGCTGATCGCTGAACAGCTTGTACCGGAACAGGCAGTTTACCGAAAATACAGCTGACAGCTTCGGAAAATCCTTCTTTATGGAGCCGATGGTTTCCTTTACGATCGCCCTGTAATCTCCAAGTTCCAGAAGAACCAGTACATCGGAATCATTGACCTGACGGAAACAGGCCAACGCATTCCCGTTCACCTCTTTGATCGAGATGATACAGACATCATCACCATTCAGTTTTCCAAAAGGATTTTTAAAAGTCTGTGTAGAGATCTGCTGTTCATCGATATGAAGAATGCTCTGATACACCTGCTTCGCAGGCTGTCCGTTCAGAGACCCCAGTATGTATTTTGCCTTATCCGTGCCGGAAGCGATAAAACGATGGTTCCCCATCTGATGATAAATATTTTCCTTGTAGGTCTTCACCTTTCCGCCCAGGTTTTTCACCAGTCCGTAAGCCACGGCATCTTCATAGACCCTTCCGTTGGCGGAAACTTTGCCCCCGTCTCCGGTACCTCCCACCAGGGAAATATTTCTGTGCTTCAGCGCCGTATGGATTGTTGTCAGTACACAGGCGTCATTACCGGAACACAGATCAATGCATACCGTGTCCCGCTGAGAAGCGTCCACTTTCTTCATATCTTCTTCCATACGCCTGATGTATCTTACCGGCATCACGGACACCTGTTCCAGGACATTCGCCACCGCATGGACGCCGTCCAGAAATGCAATTACACTGACGCCGCGCTCCACAACCCTGATATCATAACTCATGCCGATGCATCCTATGCTGGGTACACCGGGATAGAGAGCCTCCAGCTCTTTTACATGTGTGTCAAACTGTCCATCATTGGAAAAAAGCATGATGAACTGGGGATGGCCAAGACCCTGCACAGCCTCTTTCAGGTTTCCATGACGGCTGGTGCCAAAAAACTGCCTCACTGCGCCACTCCTTTCTTTCGTGGTATTCTTTTATGTCTTATGGAATAATTATACTGGAAGGACATGCCTGCCGTCAATATCCAACTTGCAGCCCGGAAATATGATTTGCCGGCTGAGTGCTGGCAGGTGTTTGAACAGCAGCCTGTAAAAATACGGTTCTTTTGTCCGGCTGATGCGGGTGAACGGGCTTTGGCGTCCGATACACTCCATACGAGCGCAGACCGCAGCGGCACAGGCGCATCAACCCCATCCTCCCCCCTTCCCCTCCCAGCACAAACCAGCCCAGCCCCCCGGCGACTGTACCCAACGGCGGGCCCGGTTTCAGATTTTAAGAACTGCCTTCACAAGGTCTGTCTTATTGTTGACGGCTTCCTCATATGCTTCCTGCGCATGCTCCAGATCAAACTGATGCGTCACGATACCTTTTACGTTAATTGCTCCGCCGGCTACGGCTGCAATTGCTTTTGCATAGATATTCCTGTAACGAAATACGGATTTGATCGTCGCTTCCTTATCCATGATCTGCGCAAAGTTATAGTTAATCTCCTCCTGGGCGGAAAGTCCGACCAGTACGACCGTGCCTCCCCGGCGTACCAGAAACGGAGTCTGTGCAATCGTGACCGGAGAACCTGCGGTTTCAAACACCTTATCTGCGCCTCTTTCCCCCAGCAGCTTCTTTATCTCTTCAAAAATATCCTGCTTCTTACTGTTGATCACATGGTCCGCACCCAGCTCTTTTGCCTTCTCAAGCCTTGCATCCACCAGATCCGCCACAATCACTTTGCCTGCCCCATGGGCTTTACAGGATAGCAGCGTCACCAGTCCGATGCATCCGGAACCCAGAATGACCACCGTATCGCCGACCTCCACTCCGCCCTGGTTTGCCGCATGGAAGCCGACGGAAAGCGGCTCGATCAGACAACCTTCCAACGTGGATACATTGTCCGGAAGCTTAAAGCACATGTTTTCCGGAAAGGCAATATATTCTTCGTTGCAGCCCTGTACCGGAGGAGTTGCCAGAAATACCACATCCGGACACAGATTGTAATGTCCGCTTTTGCATGCCTCACAGGTCCCGCACGTAATTCCCGGTTCCAGCGCCACACGATCCCCTGCTTTCAGACTCTTTACACCTTCTCCAACTTCTACTATGGTTCCGGCACATTCATGACCAAGCATAAAATCTTCTGACAGATCCACCTTATAGGCACCGCATGCTCCTGTGTGAAAATAATGGACATCCGAACCGCAGATCCCTACATATTCCAGTTTTACAAGCACCTGTCCTCTTCCTGGCTCCGGCACCGGGATCTCCCTGATCACCATATTGTCGATCCCGCGCATAAAAGCGCCTTTTTGCATCTTCATATTTCCGTCTGCTCCTTTTACAAATAAATGGGGCTGTATTCTGCAACAGCCCCGCCATCAGTTACTTTCTGTCTTTATTCACCCAACTGGTCAGCTGATATCTCTCCATTGTCCACATAGATCTGGATATACTCATCAACATTCTCCGCATTGATCTCCGGCGCATCCACATAATCGTTCACATCTGTGATCGCCATCTCTCCATTCAGTACCTTTGATGCATATTCCATATTTTTCTTTGCAAGATCCGATGCAGACTGAAGCGCGGTACAGGTCAGCATGCCTTCTTTGATCAGCAGGCATCCCTGTGCGGTGCCGTCCACACCATAGGCAAGGAAGTTTGTGGTTCCGTCTGCATTTACATAATCCGGATTCTGACGGATTGCCTCAATAGCGCCTGCAGCCATATTGTCATTCATGGAGATGATCGCATCCACATGAGTTCCGGACTGGATCCATGCTTCCATTAAAGTCAGCGCCTCATCACTGTTCCAGTTCGCATAATCTTCATAGAGGATATTTACGTCCTCTCTCTGAGAGAAAAAGTAAGTATCCCATGCTTCCCTTCTCTTTTCTGCATGGAAGTTGCCGGACGGTCCGCGAAGAACGACTACATTGGCATTCTCCGGCACTTCCTCCACTGCACGTTCTGCTCCTACCTGTGCCTGTGCAATCGGGTCCGCATCTACGGTACCGGTACCTGCCAGCACGGAATTGTCGCCGCTGCCGTCCAGATCATCCTGATGAGTCGTCGGATTCGTCGTGATTACAGGGATTCCTGCGTCTGTCAGCTGCTGTACATAGGGCGCCTGTGCCGCATTATTGTTAGACTGCACGATGACCAGGTCGTACTCTTTTGTGATACAGTCCTCCAGAAGTCCGTTCTCTGTATTGTCATCTGCTTCTCCGCTGACGCAGGTCAGTTCGATGTTGTCATAACCTGCTGCCGCAGCCTTCATCTCCGAAGTCAGCCATGCGGCAAAGGTATCCGCGCTGGCACGTGCCACAAAGCAGACACGATAGGTATCTTTGGATGCCGCGGAAGCGCCTTCCTCTTCTGCTCCGTCTGTACTCTCCGCACCTTCTGTGCTCTCTGCCGCAGCTCCTGTGTCTGCCGCATTGCCGCCGCCCCCTGAAGAGCAGCCCGCCATAGACACTGCCATAGCCATACTTAATAATACTGCACTGATTTTTCTGAGTTTCATAATGTTCCTCTCCTTTTCTTTTTGTACGTGATGATCACGCCGTTTTATAAAATCCAGCAGAAATTCCGCTGTTTTTTATTTCTTTTCCGCCTTATCCGTCTCTTTTACAAGAATGACTTTCTGTGATTTCTTTGATTTGCTGACCACGTCAAATGCCACTGCAAGTACAATGATCGCGCCTTCGATCACCTGCTGAATATACGGATCCACACCCAGAAGGTTCATGACATTTTCCAGAAATCCGATGATAAATGCTCCGGCGATTGTTCCGCTGACCGTTCCGATCCCGCCGGTAAAAGAGGTTCCGCCCACGATCGCCGCCGTAAGGCCGGTCATCTCATAACCCACTGCTCCATTGGGCAGTCCGGAATTGTTTCTCGCCATAAAGATCATGCCTGCAATGCCGACCAGAAGGCCGTTGATGATATAGGAAGTATAGATGCTGCGCTTCGCATTGATACCGCTTGCCTCCGCCGCGCTTCTGCTCCCTCCTATGGCGTAGATGCCGCGCCCGTATCTGGTATTACTTACGATATACCAGATGACAATGGAGATCAGAACGACGATGATCACCGGAATCGGAACCGGACCAACCATGCCCTGTCCGATATTCACATATTTGCCAAGCTGCAGAATATTCTGTCCGCCCGTATAGTAAAGAGCCAGTCCCCTTGCCGCCTGCTGCATGCCCAGCGTGGCGATAAAAGCCGGTACATTGAAATTGGCAACAAACAGTGCATTCACCAGATTACAGACGACTGCTACCGATAATGCCACCACCAGAGCGATCAGCATGGACTGCGTGCTTTTATAAGCCGAAACAGACAGTACGCCTGCCAGCGCCAGCACCGAACCCACGGACAGATCCAGAAAGCCGCTGATGATCAGAAGCATTTCCCCGAATGCAATCAGGATACCGACACAGAGCTGACGGCTGACGTTGACCAGATTGCTCGTTTTCAAAAAGTACGGACTGATCAGGCTGCATACGACAAACAACACGATCAACACAATATAAATGCTGAATTTCTGCAGATAATGCGACATTTTTTCTTTCATCATAAGATTCCCCCCTAATCCATCAAGCCGGTTGCATACCGCATGATTGTTTCCTGTGAAAATTCTTCTTTTTCCATGCATCCGGTGATCTTCCCCTGACACATCACATAGATCCGGTCACACATGCCGATCAGTTCCGGCAGTTCGGATGAGATCATAATGACCGCTTTCTCTTCTTTCACGATCTCCGTGATCAGCTTGTAGATCTCGAACTTTGCTCCCACGTCAATCCCTCTGGTCGGTTCATCCAGGATCATAATCTCCGGATCGCAGAGCATCCATCTGGTCAGAAGCACCTTCTGCTGATTTCCGCCGGAAAGCTTGGATATCTCTGTATCCATGGAAGGCGTCTTCACATTCATCTTTCCAAACATTTCTCTGACTTCCTGACGCTCTTTTCCTCTGTGCGCATAGCCTCCATAGATATACCGCCCGAGATTGGCCAGAGACGCATTCTCCTGTACGCTTCTCACCGGTATGATGCCGTCATCGCGCCTGCTCTCCGACAGCATGATCAGTTTGCGCCGGATGCTGTCCTGAGGACTCCTTATCTGCACTTCCTGCCCGTCGATCCGTACCGTACCGGAGCCATGGGGATCCAGCCCGAACACGGCACGCATGGTCTCTGTTCTTCCTGCGCCGACCAGCCCGGCAAATCCCACGATCTCTCCTTTTCTCACGTAAAAATTAATGTCGTCAAACATTCCGTCCTGGCAGAAATGTTCTACCTCAAGTGCCCGGTCTCCTATGGCGATCTCTTCCTTTGGATATACATTGGACAGCTTCCTCCCTACCATCCTGGCGATCACCGTGTCCAGATCCAGATCCTCTGCCCGGTCTGTGGATACCACGGTGCCGTCTCTGAGAACGGTGATATCATCTGCGATCTGAAATACTTCATCCATTTTGTGAGATATGTAGATAATGGAGACGCCTTTCTTCTTCAACTCCTCTATCTTTCCGAACAGCAGATTTACTTCCCTCTCCGTAATCGACGAGGTCGGCTCGTCCATGATCACGATCTGTGCATTGTTCGTGATTGCCTTGATGATCTCCAGCATCTGGATATCAGAAACCGTAAGCGTCTTTAATTTCTGCGAAGGCTGGTAGGGAAGCCCTTCTTCTCTCAAAAACGCCTCCGCTTCCCGGCGCACCCTTTTCCAGTCAACCTTACCATACCGCGTCACCGGCAGACGCCCCATGAACAGATTTTCTTCAATCGACAGTTCCGGCACATAATTCAGTTCCTGGGCGATCATGGAGATTCCATACTCACGCGCCTGAATGGGGTTTTTAATCTCAACCGGCGCCCCATCAATATAGATCTGCCCCCTGTCCGCTTTATACAGACCCATGATAATTTTCATCAACGTTGATTTCCCGGCACCGTTCTCACCGCAGAGCGCATGGACAGTCCCTCTGCGCACGGAAAATTCAATGTTGCTGAGCGCCTTCACTCCGGGGAAAGATTTTTCAACTCCGGATACCCGCATCTTGATATCATCCATATTGCTTTTTCCTTTCCAGAAAGTTGCTGTATTACTTGTCCTGTTAATCACAGTGTAATCTCCCTTTTTACTTTTGTCAATATTTTTATATAAGTTCTGTACATTTATACAATTATGCACCTTTATTTTTGTGAACTATAACCAGATAAATCCGATAAATTGTGATTTTTTTCACGATTTTACGTGTTTCATTTAGTAAAATATTTTATTTTACTTTTTTTTGACCTTTCCCTGGATTCTGTTATAATGAAAGACGAATGCATGCGACTGCAGCAGTTGAGGAGGCGATCACCTTGTCCGAAGACAGCACAAAATCAAGAAATGCAGGCGATATTTACCGCCTGATTTATTATGACCGGCAGAGCTCCCGCCAGATCATTTCCGAAAAGCTGGGCCTGAGTCTTCCAACCGTCACGAACAACCTGAACCAGCTCAAGGCGGACGGCCTGATCTACAATGCAGGTTCTTTTGAATCCACCGGCGGAAGAAAGGCGCATCTGTTTCAGTGCGTCCCCCATGTCCGTTATTCTCTGGGGATCAATATTACAAGAAACCATCTATCCATTGTCGTCGTTGATCTGGATATCAACATCATCGCCGGCAAACGGATGCGCCGTCCGTTTTGTGATACGGACGAATACTATCAGTTCATGTGCCGCGAGATCGAAAAGCTCCTGGACGACCATCAGATTCCCCGTGAAAAACTGCTGGGAGCCGGCATTTCCATGCCTGTCATCATCAATGCGGACCAGAAAACCGTTTCCTATGCAACCGTCATCCGGGTATCTCATGGAATCTATGAACGGATCGGCAGGCACCTTTCCTGTCCGTTCTTTCTGTTCAACGATGCCAACTCCGCCGGACTGGCAGAAAGCTGGTTTTCCGGTTCCGGGAAGACCATGGTCTACCTCTCCCTGTGCAGCAGTGTGGGCGGCGCCACCATGGACGGCATGAACGTATCCAGGGGAAGCAACAACCGTTCCTCCGAGTTCGGGCATATGTGTGTTGTCCCCCACGGAAAAAGGTGTTACTGCGGACAGTACGGATGCCTGGACGCCTACTGCTCTGAAAAGGTACTGTCTGATTTTACCAACGGGGATTTGAAACAGTTTTTTGAGAAATTAAAAGAAAATGACAATCAAGGATACTGGAATATATTTGAAGAATATCTGGATCATCTGGCCGTCGCAGTCAACAATCTGCGCATGTGCTACGACTGTGATATCGTCCTTGGGGGAAATGTAGGCTCCTATATGTCTGACTACATTGACCGGATCCGGCAAAAAGCCCTTGCGCTGAATCCGTTTGAACAGAACGGTGATTTTATCCGTGTCTGCCACTACCGGACAGAAGCCTCCGCCGTAGGAGCCGCCATCTACCACATTGACTGTTTTGTAAAAAATATGTAGACGTTCAGAGACTGCCGCCGATGCACGCCTGTCTGTTCCGGATGAAACAGGCAGATGTGTATTTTGCAGCAGTTCTTTTTCGTTTTAACGGATTCCGAAAACAGGAGCGGCCTTCTTACGACAGCATCCCGCCCAGCATTCCGCCTCCCATACAGAGCAGAAATGCCGTGACAAATCCTGCCGTGCTGCTCTGCAGCTCCCGGTTCACTGCCAGGGACACCAGCATCATGATCAGAAAATACAGAAGTCCCAGAAGCACGCCCCACAGAAACTGTCTGCTCTTCATCATCTTTCCCGCCAGAAATCCCCCGGTAAAACAGGATAATATATAGGTAACTATGATTCCGATCTGCACCTTTCCTTCGTCCAGCTGAAAACGGTACAAAAGTCCGGCAATCAGAAAGAGCAGCAGGCCCGTCACCAGATAGGATACCAGCAGCGCTTTCATGATCCGCACCATGGAACCTGTGTAAGCATTTAGATTTGGCTGTTTCATAATGAGACTCCCTTCTTTGTTCCTGTTTTTATTGTATTCGGCCGGCTTTCATTTATGTCTGGGTATTGCATTTTCTTCCAAAATACCGTATACTTAATAACTATCCGGCAGTGCAGGATGTCCGCAGACGACGACGCACCTGCGGGATTCGCACATCATTAACATCAGCCGCCGCCCGGCGATCCATAAAGGGCAGCTGCAGAACTTCAAAAGGAGTGAACTACTTTGGATCCGAGTGACGCCATACAGGTGCTGGTACTTCTGGCCCTGGTTGGTCTCTCCGCGTTCTTTTCTTCTGCGGAGACCGCACTGGTAACTGTTAACAAAATACGGATCAGAAATCTGATCGATGAAGGCGACCGGCGCGCGATCACGCTCTCAAAACTGATCGAAGATCAGGGGAAGATGTTAAGCGCCATCCTGATCGGCAACAACATTGTCAACATCTCCGCCTCCTCCCTCTCGACCCTTATGGTCACAAGATGGCTGGCAGGCACAGGACTTGCTGCTTTTGCAGCCGGTATCTCCACCGGAGTCCTGACCCTGACCGTACTGGTCTTTGGAGAGATCACGCCAAAGACATGCGCCACCATCCATTCGGAGAAGATCGCGCTTGCCTATGCGCCCGTTATCTATGGCTGGATGATCGCGGCAACCCCTTTGATCTACATCATGAACCATCTGTCCATGGGAATACTGTTCCTCATGCGGGTGAACCCGGAAGACCGGTCAGATGCCTATACAGAAGAAGAGATCCGGACCATCGTGGAGGTCAGCCACGAAGACGGTGTCATCGAACCGGAAGAACGCAAGATGATCAACAATGTATTTGATTTCGGCGATGCTACTGCCAAAGATGTCATGGTTCCCAAAGTGGATATGAGTTTTCTGAATGTCACTGCCAGCTATCATGAGATGCTGGAGCTGTATAAGGAAAACAAATACACCCGGTATCCGGTATATGAGGAAAGCACGGACAATGTCATCGGAATGATCAACGTCAAGGATCTGCTGATCTATGAGGACAAGGAACATTTTGATTCCCGGAACATCATGAGAGAAGTCCTTTATACCCATGAGCACAAGAAGACTTCCGACATCATGCTGGAAATGAAGCAGAGCTCCACCAATCTTGCCATCGTGCTGGATGAATACGGAGTCACTTCCGGGATGGTCACCATGGAGGACCTTCTGGAGGAGATCATCGGCGATATCCGGGATGAATACGATGAGGACGAAGAGACGCTGGTCACGCAGATCAACGAACGGGAATTCGTCGTTGCAGGAGCCATGAGCCTGGACGATCTGAACGACTATCTGGAACTGGATGAAAAAGGACTCCGTCTGGAATCCGAGGATTACAACTCCATCGGCGGAATCATCATCGGACTTCTGGATCATCTTCCGGAAGTGGGCGAAGAGGCGGTTACGGAAAACGGGATCCGGCTGATTGCAGACTCCGTGGAAAAAAACCGCATCAACGAAGTCCATATTATCCTGCCGGAGCCGGAACAGGAGGAGACCCCAGAGGAAAGCTGACCTGCTCTTTATCTTCAAAACAGATATCTCACGGGAGCTGTCATATACTGCAGCTCCCGTTTTTTACTGCACAGCCGCGCACAGGACCGTTCGCTGCCCTGCGGCATGCGCCCGTGCAGCGAACGGGAAAAGCCCCGGTCGATTCATATTTTCATATAAGGAGGACCCTGTCAGATGGGACACATATTCAAATTCCATAACGATGTGGATACGGACCAGATCATCGCATCCCAGTATCTGCTCTTTCCAACCATTGACGAGATGAAGGCACATGCCTTCGAATCACTCGATCCTGATTTTGCATCCAGAGTAAAGCCCGGAGACTTTGTCGTTGCCGCCGAGAATTTCGGCTGCGGTTCTTCCAGAGAACAGGCGCCCGCCGTCTTAAAAGCTCTTGGGGTCAAGGCAGTCATCGCCGGATCCTTTGCCCGGATCTTCTACCGCAACGCCATCAATATCGGCCTCCCGGTCATCGTCTGCAAGGACCTCCATGACCACATTTCCAGCGGCGATGAGATGGAGCTTTCTCTCACCGACGGCATCGTACAAACCGGCGGGCAGGAATACGTCTGCACCAAGCTTCCGCCCTACATGCAGGAGATTCTGGACCAGGGCGGACTGATCGCATCGCTGAACAGCATCTGTCCGGATGCGGAACTTTCATAAGGGAGGAGATTTGATATGGGAATGACAATCGCAGAAAAGATCATCGCCCGCGCCGCCGGCGTGGACACGGTGAAGGCAGGAGAAATCCATACGGTGGAGGTGGACCAGCTCTTAAGCAATGACGGCACCACCCACCTGACCATTGACATGTACAACAACCAGCTGAAGCATCCCCGCATGGCAGATGTGAATAAGCTTGTCTGGGTCGTGGACCACAACGTCCCCGCAGACAGCCCCAGGACGGCTGCCTCCCAGAAGAAGATGCGGGATTTCGCAAAGGAACACGGAATCACCTTCTATGAAGGTCAGGGTGTCTGCCATCAGATCATGATGGAGAACCATGTGCGTCCCGGAGAGCTGATCTTCGGTGCAGACAGTCATACGTGCGCCTACGGCGCGCTGGGCGCCTTTGGAACGGGCGTGGGCTGTACCGACTATCTCTATGCCATGGTCACCGGCAAATCCTGGGTACTGGTGCCGGAAACGCTGCGCTTCCACCTGACCGGCAGGCTCCCGGAAGGCGTCTATGCCCGCGACCTGATCCTGACCATCATTGGAAAGATCGGAGCCAACGGCGCCAACTACAAAGCCATGGAATTCACAGGAGAAGGCTTAAAAACGCTGAACATGAGCGACCGGATCTCCGTCTGCAACCTCTGCGTGGAAGCAGGCGCCAAGACCGCCCTTATGGAGGTGGATGAGATCGCGATGGACTATCTGCATGCGCATGGCAGGGAACCGAAGGCATGCTTTACAAGCGATGCGGACGCTGTCTTTGCCGCATCTTACGACATCGATCTGTCCACCGTAACGCCCATCGTGGCAAAACCTCATTTTGTAGACCATGTATGCCCGGCAGAAGAAGCAGCCGGCATCCGCATCGACGAGGCATTTCTTGGCTCCTGCAACAACGGACGGATCGAAGACCTGCGGGTGGGCGCCGCAATCATCAAAGAAAAAAAGGTCCATCCTCTGGTCCGTTTCCTTGTGGTACCGGCAAGCCAGGCTGTTTACTGCCAGGCGCTGAAGGAAGGGCTCCTTCAGATCTTCATGGAAGCCGGTGCCATCGTCATGAATCCCAACTGCAGCGTCTGCTGGGGAAGCTGCCAGGGAGTCATCGGAGAAGGCGAGACCCTGATCAGTACCGGAACCAGGAATTTCAAGGGCCGCGCAGGGCACAGGGATTCCTTTGTCTATCTGGCAAGCGCGGCGACCGTGACGGCTTCCGCCGTCAAAGGCGAGATCGCCACAGCGGATATGGTATAATGCCGCAGTATTATATTGCAGACGGAATACGAAAAAGAAAGCAGGTATCATATGAATGAAACATTTACCGGCAGGGTATGGACCCTCGGAGATGATATTGACACGGATATCATCATCCCCACCGAATACCTTGCCTTAAAGACCGTACAGGATATGGCTCCTTATGCCTTCTCTCCTCTCCGCCCGGAACTGGCGGCGCAGATCCGGCCCGGCGATCTCATCGTGGCGGGCAAAAATTTCGGCTGCGGTTCCTCCAGAGAACAGGCGCCGGAGATTATCAAGGCGCTGGGCGTCAAATGCGTCGTCGCAAAATCCTTTGCACGCATCTTCTTTCGGAACGCCATCAACAACGGCCTGCTGCTGATCGAGAATGCGGATCTTCGGGACGCGGTATCCGAAGGAGATTCCATTGAAATCCGGGTAAACGAAAAGATCACGCATAACGGAAACGATTACGCCATCGCATCGCTTCCCCGGAACTTGGTGGATATCATCGATGCCGGCGGACTGGTAAAGGCCATGCGCCGCCTGAACGGACTGGAGGGATAAAACTATGGGACAGACAATCATCGAAAAGATCATAAGCCGCAATGTGGGACATGAGGTAAAGCCGGGCGATATCGTCACGGTCCATGTGGACCGGGTCATGATCCATGATATCTTTATCCCCTTTGTGGCGGAAAAATTTGAAGAGATGGGATTTACCAGACTCTGGGATCCGGACAAGGTGGTGTTGATCTACGACCATCTGGTGCCGGCAAGTCAGGTGGATGACACGAGACATTTTCGAATCGGCAATGAATTTGTGGAAAAATACGGCATGAAGAACATCCACAGAAGCGACGGCATCTGCCATCAGCTCATGACAGAAGCGCTCTATGTAAAACCGGGAGACGTTGTCTTTGGAACAGACAGCCATACGACCACCTACGGATGCGTGGGCGCATTTTCCTCCGGGATCGGATACACGGAGATGGCAAGTATCCTGGGCACCGGAACCATGTGGATCAAAGTACCGGAAACCATTCGAGTCGTCATCGAGGGCGAACTCCCCTCCAATGTGACCTCCAAGGACGTGATCCTGCGCCTGATCGGCGATCTGCGCGCAGACGGAGCCACCTATCAGGCGCTGGAATTCTGCGGAGATACGGTAGAACGCATGAGCGTCGCCAGCCGGATGACCATGGCAAATATGGCCATCGAAGCAGGAGCAAAATGCGCCCTGTTCACGCCGGACGAGAAGACTGCCGAATACTGCCGGATCGAGCTGACGGAAAAAGAACGGTCACTGACCGGAGACGCCGATGCTTCCTGTATTCGGACCATCCGCTACCAGGCGAAAGAACTGGTTCCGGTTCTTGCATGTCCGTCCCAGGTGGACAATATCCGCCCGGTCAGCGAATATGAAGGAACCGCCATCGATCAGGTCTTCATCGGCTCCTGCACAAACGGACGTCTGGAAGATCTGCAGAAAGCCGCTTCCATCCTGAAAGGAAAAAAAGTCGCTCCCTTTGTGAAGCTGATCGTCACGCCTGCCAGCCGGAAGATCTACAGTCAGGCGCTTTCCGACGGGACGCTGGCAGCTCTGGCAGAAGCCGGCGCCATCATCACCCATCCCGGATGCGGACTCTGCTGCGGCAGAACCGGCGGCATTCTCTCCGACGGAGAACGGGTCGTTGCCACCAACAACCGAAACTTTCTCGGACGTATGGGAACCTCGAAGGTGGAGATCTTCCTGGCTTCTCCCGCCACTGCGGCGGTATGCGCCGCGGCAGGCAGGATCGTCGTTCCGGACTGAACCGCATCTGTTTTCTGAATAAACGTAACCGGCAGACCGTCTGTTCTCCCGTATTTCTCCATATCTGTCGGGCTGCACACGGTCTGCCGGTTACAAAAATACAAACAGGAGGCGCTGCAGCCTATGCGCCTGTCTCTCAGGAATCCGTCTGTTTTTCATCTGCCATTTCAATATTTTCTCCGGCAACCCGAAGCAGGCCTTCGATTTCTTCTAGCGGCATATCCAGATACATCGACAGTTCTTCCGGCGTAATCTGCCTGCCCATATCTTCCGTCAGCTCCGTGATCGAATCTGCCAGACGGTTTAATTTCTCCGTAATCTGCTCGCCGGTACTGTCAGAGCCTGCCTGTTCATCCAGAGCGGTGCGGATCGCCCGGCGAATCTCATGCTCCAGATAAGCTTCCCATGACTGCTCCTCCTCTTTAAGCCCCAGCGTGTCCACACCGATGAGCAGTCCCAGACTGCCTTCCTGCACCAGATCCGGAAGCAGAAGGCCCCGATGGGCATATTCTTCGGCCATGGGGAGCACCCGGTCCATACAGTGCTCTGTCAGAAGCTTTTTTGCCTGTTCGTCACCATCGGATGCTCCGGCAGCCAGCGACGCAAGCAGATCTTCCGGCTGCTTTCTCAAAAGCCGCATATCTTTCCGATACTGCTCCAGAAATGCTTTTTCTTCCTCTGTATAAGGCTGCTCCTTTGGCGAAACAGCCGGCAGTTCCACTCCTTCCACCTGGATTCTTCTGGACGCAAGATAAGCATAGACCAGCCCATACTGCTCCTCATCAAAATCCATATCCTGAAAAAATTCCTGTACCTCTTCTTTCTTCAGTTTCCGGTCCCGGTTCTCCGCGCATGCACTCAGTGCCGCCAGAGCCGTACGGAATCTGCTCTGTTCATCCATGCTGCCGCCTCCTGTCTTCTTCACGAACTGTCTTTTTTCTGGTCCGGTGAAATGTCTGCTCCTTCTGTAAATCTCCTACATCATACCCCATCCGGCTGAAAAAATCCAGTCCTTTCCCGTCTGTCCTGTCACAGACACCGGTTTCACACATATACTGTTATAAAAAGCTTTCAGGAAACCTCATGGTAAACAGAATCGTAATTGATGCCGGGCACAACGGTCTGACCGACCCCGGCGCTGTCTTCAACGGCCGAAGGGAAAGCGATGACACCCTGCGTCTGGCCAATGCGGTAGGCGCAATCCTTACAAGAAACGGATACGATGTGGTCTATACAAGAACCGGAGACATCAGTCAGTCTGTCCAGCAGAAAGCAGCCTTTGCAAATGACGCCGATGCAGACCTCTTTGTCTCCATCCACCGGAACATGGGCACTTATCCGGAACAGTATAACGGCGTACAGACCCTGATCTATGACCGGTCCGGTATCAAAGTACCCATGGCCGAAAATATCAACCAGAATCTGGAAGGACTGGGATTTAGAAATATCAATGTGGATGTCCGTCCGGACCTGGCAGTTTTAAGACGCACAAAAATGCCGGCCCTGTTAGTGGAAGCCGGCTTTATCGACAGCCAGGGAGACAACCGGCTCTTTGACTCCCGTTTTGATGAGATCGCCCAGGCAATCGCAGACGGCATCATGGATACTCTGAACACAGAGTCCGCCGACCACAGCCAGATCCGGACCTATGCTTCCGCACAGCCGGTTCCGCCGATGCCCGCATACCGGACAGAGCCCGGCCCCTCCGCTCCCTGGTCCTCCTTCCGGACGGAACCGGAAATGCCGCAGAGCACAGGCAGCCGCCCGCTCTACCGTGTACAGGTCGGCGCCTTCCACAATATGCAGAATGCAATCGAACTGGAACAGGAGCTGAAACGTCTGGGATACAACACCTGGATCGTAACGGTATAGCCATATGAGACTACCGGTTCCGAAGCCGGTTCAGCCGCTCGGCGATCGCCTGCTCATATCCAATATCTGTCGGATGATAAAAGGTCCTTCCCTGAATCTCATCCGGCAGATACTGCTGCTTTACATAATGCTCCGGAAAATCATGGGCATAGAGGTAACCGGCTCCATGTCCCAGTTTTTCCGCGCCTTTATAATGCCTGTCCTGCAGGTGGACCGGTACCGTTGTCGTAATGCTTTTCACTGCGTCCATAGCCGCAAAGACAGCGCTGCTGGCCGCATTGCTCTTAGGCGCGCAGGCCACATAGGAAACCGCGTGTGCCAGAATGATCTGCGCTTCCGGCATCCCGATCCGTTCCACTGCCTGCGCGGCTGCCACTGCTACCGGAAGCGCCTGCGGATCCGCATTTCCCACATCCTCAGAAGCGCAGATCATGATCCGTCTGGCAATGAATTTGATATCCTCCCCTGCATACAGCATTTTGGCCAGATAGAATACTGCCGCATCCGGATCCGACCCTCTCATGCTCTTGATAAATGCGGAGATCGTATCATAATGATTATCTCCGCCCCTGTCGTAGCGCACGGTTTTTTTCTGGATGCATTCCGATGCCGTCTCCAGCGTAATATGGATCTTACCGTCTTCTGCACGTTCTGTAGTCAGGACGCCCAGTTCCAGTGCATTCAGCGCATTCCTTGCATCTCCGCCCGCGATATCGGCCAGAAACTCCAGTGCGTCCTCATCCATGACTGCATCATAAGCCCCCATGCCCCTCTCCTCATCCGTCAGAGCACGAAGGAGGAGTTTTTTTATATCCTCCTTTTCCAGCATCTTCAGTTCAAAGATAATGGAGCGGGACAAAAGCGCTCCGTTGACTTCAAAATACGGATTCTCCGTCGTCGCCCCGATCAGAATCAGCGTCCCGTCCTCCACATAGGGCAGAAGGTAATCCTGCTGCCCCTTGTTAAACCGGTGAATCTCATCCACGAACAGAATGGTCCGTTTCCCATACATTCCCAGACTGTCCTTTGCCTGCCGGACCACCTCTTCCATATCTTTTTTACCCGCCACGGTCGCATTGATCTGGGTAAATTCCGCGCTGGTCGTATTGGCAATTACTTTCGCAATCGTCGTCTTGCCGGTCCCCGGCGGCCCGTAAAAGATGACCGATCCAAGCTTGTCTGCCCGGATCGCCCGATAGAGCAGCCGGTCCTTTCCCAGAATATGCTGCTGTCCTACGACCTCCTCCAGCCTCGCCGGACGCATCCGGGAAGCCAGAGGCGCCTCGGATTTCATGGTATTTGTTCTCATATAGTCAAATAAATCCATAGTCTTCCCCTTACTCCTGTATCAGCAAATCAAAAACAAATGATGATCAGGAAAATCAGTTTCCTGATTCTCTGATCATGGTAACCACCACAAAATCATCTCTTACACCCTTTTTATTATCATTTCACTACCATACGAAATTACACTACTCTCAAATACTACTCTCAAACCGCAAATCGCAAACCGACCGGGCGAGTATCAAATGCCCACTACAACATCGTAACTTCGCATTCTTATTTATCATTACATATTTAATTGGATTTCGCAAGCAGCTTTATCAATTATTTATTGAAATTTTTCTTGTAATAAACCGTGCACACTGTACTGCAATATCATGATACACGCTTTTTCTTTCAGCGGCAATCCCGTTTCTTTCCAGCATGAAAACCAGTTCAGAAACAGTAACCGGATGGTTCTCATCTGTTTTTTCCAGTCATTCTTTCATACAAGCAAAATTTTCATCTTTTGCATCCCTGATCTTGCCATGTAGTCCTCCTGAAAAGCCATTTAATCAAACAGCACCTCATCCACCGTCACAAACTCAAATCCATCCGCTTTCAGAAGCCGGATGATCCTTTCGGTGGCCTGAACCGTACTCTTATAGCTGTCATGCATTAGTATGATATCATTTTCTCCGGCATTTTTCACTACATGGTTCACGATCGAATCCACATTCTGCGTGGTCCAGTCCAGGGTATCTATGGTCCACATAACCGGTATCAGATCCAGATTGGATTCCAGTCCCTCATTCCACGTTCCAAAGGGCGGACGCACATATTCCGTGCTTTTGCCTGTGAGTTCTTCAATCAGCTGGCTCGTTTCCTCTATTTCTTCATATGCCTGCTCAGCCGGAAGGCCCGTGATCTGCACATGATGGAACGTGTGATTTCCGATCAGATGTCCCTTCTCCGCAATCTCTTTCACCAGCTCCTCATGCCCTTCGATATTCTGCCCGAGAATAAAAAAAGTTGCAGGAACCTGAGCTTCTTCCAGAACCTCCAGCATCTGTTCCGTATAGACCGGATGAGGTCCGTCATCAAAGGTCAGCGCAATCTTTTTTGCTTCCTGCTCTTCTGTCTCCTGCTCCTTTTCCCCTTCTGGTTCCGTTTCCCTCTCCGACTCCTTCGACATCACAGTATTTGTTTCTGCATCTGTCTCTGCCTTCTGCCTTCTTCCATACAAGATCATTCCACAGAGCAAAACTGCCGTCATCCCCAAAAAACACAGTTGTTTTTTCCACCTCAGCATATGAAATTCCTGCCACCTGACCAATTATTCCGCCGTGTCACCAATGCCGGGCATCAGTGAAAACCAGGGCTGTTCTTTCTTATACTTTATGACGGTTCTCCTGTATGATATGACTGTTTCACAGGAAATCGCCGCCCGCATCAGACCCGTGATTTCTTTCTTCTTTTTTCCGGTTTTATTTATCCTTTTTAGAATTCTTTTAGAAGAGTGACATAATTTGGACACATTTCCCTGATAGTATATTAACTGTAAGGAAGACATATCCGTATTTCATTCATAACACTTGGGGAACTGTAAAAGGTTCCCCACTCCCTCGAAGTTTCAGGGTTTCCGCAGATGCGGGAGCCTTTCTTTTTTGGAATTTACGACACTTTTACGACAATTCATCGGCATTTCCAGAAGAAAGGAGCACCTGCCCGCCAACAGATGCCCCTGAAAATTCTTATATCACATTTTCCATCTTTCTGATCTCTTTCTTTAACCGCTCCTGATCCACATGATTATATACTTTCATCGTGACGGCCGGATCAGAATGCCCCATGATCGTCTGTAATGCTTTTACATCTATGCCGGCTTCCGCCATGCGGGTACATCCGGTATGCCGCAGGATATGATTGGAGATCACCGGCAGCAGGACCGGCTCCCGTTTCTCTTTTTTCGCCCTCTCCTGCTCTTCCCGGTTGTACTTCCTGACGATCCCATACAGAATGTAATTGAATGATTTATAATTATAGGGTCTCTGGTTGCTGTTCAGGAAAATAAAATTCCGGTATCCGTCCAGCTCATAATCACCACACCGCCCCAGCATCATATTAAGCTTTTTCTGCTCCACAAATGCCCGGTATACCTGATCTGTCATGGGAATCTTACGGACTCCGCTTTCTGTCTTTGGAGTGCTGACAAAATATTTCATCCGGCCATTGATCCGGTCATAGTTCATCTGGTGTGTAATGCTGATGGTTCTGCCTTTCATATCCACATCCGCCCATGTCAGCCCACAGATTTCACCCACTCTGCAGGCGGTCCCTATCATAATCTGGATCATGGGCAGATGGATTTTCATGCCTGGACTGCTGCCGATCTGCCTTATTTGGTTGTAAGTTTCTGGGAATGAACAGCAGTTCGCCCTTGCGTCCTGCCGTGGGATATGGTAAGATTGAGAAAAGGAAAGCCAGAGACGCACGGCTTACCCCAAAAATCAAAGCAAGTTACACATGGTAACAGCCGTCATTATTGGCAGTAATGGCGGCTATTTTCGTCCCCTGGAGATCGTGTAACAAAGACCAACAAGGGCAACAATGAAAATTCCAGTCTGAACCAAGTCAGAATATGTAATCGTCATTGGCATTCCCTCCTTCCCGGTGAGGTCTGGAGAGGAAGCCCCTCCGAATTTACAGTTACGGAGGGTAAGCCGCCCGGCTCTCTGGTTTTCCCTGTTGACAGTCTATCACATCATGTCCAATTCTTCCATCCCATTTCCTGATATGTTTTAAAGCCCAGTTTCCCGTTTTATCCCCATACCCTATAACTTTTACCTTTTGAACCCTTAAAAGCCGAAATCAGACCGTTTCACGCCCTGCGCTGGTATGTTTTCTGTGAAATGCAAGCATCCGTTCCCGTGACAGCTCCCGCTGAAGCTCTGACCTTGCGGCAGGAGGTGAAATCTTCACCCATTTAACCGGGATATGAGCCAGCAGCGTCCCGTCCTTATTCTCCGCCAATATCTCGCATTCTTCCGCATACATTTCCGCCAGTTTCCGAATACGGGTTTTAAACCGGCCCTGAGAAAACTGCGCCGTTGCTGTCCTTGCGCCCTGAACAAATTCAATTCCATTTTTCCACATTATCGGACGGGTCCGGCCTGACAATCCCTTTCAGAGCCACGTCCGCCGCAATCGCCAGAGCTTTCAGCGTGCCGCCACTGGTAAAGCCGCCGTTGTCCAGAATCCAGTTAAGGGAAAACTCTGACAGGCCGGTACTTCTGCATATCTGATCTGCTGTCAGGCTTTTTTCTGCATGATTCCTTTGTATTCTTTCGTTCTCAATCTCATGATCTTCTCCTTTCTGTTTATCGCCCAGGCTGACAAAAACCGGCAGCAGGGCGCCCAGCGTGTTACACAGGCTGTGAACCGCATCCACAGTCATATTTTTCCCCCATTTAAGCCAAAAACACCGACTGGAAAAGTGAAAAATCAATGACAAATCCTTCATAAAATGTTATGATTAAAAAAACAGCCAGCGCAAACCGGGAGGAAGAAGCCATTGACCAATCAGATAAACATAGAACATGATATTATAGAATCCCTGTTATCTGCACTGAATGCTTCTGAAAGCAGGAATCCTGTTCTGTCTTCCCTGCAGACCGGACTTGCCATAAAAAATTTTATGGATCAGATGCCGGGAGGATTCTTTATCTATCATGCAGATGAAAACGAGCAAATCATCTATGCAAACAAAGCCATGCTCCGGATCTTCAACTGTGATACCATAGATGAATTCCGCAGTCTTACCGGCAACTCTTTTCATGGAGTCGTACATCCGGACGACCTGGAAGAAGTCGAAAAAAGCATCTGGAGCCAGATTGCAGAAAGCCGCCATGATCTGGATTATGTGGAATACCGGATCATACAGAAGGGGGGACAGATCCGATGGATCGAAGATTATGGACATTTCATCCGCAGTGAATCTGCCGGTGACATCTTTTATGTGTTCATCGGGGATGCCACAGAGAAAAGAGAACGCCAGGCAGCAGAACATACGCAGCGCCTGGAGGTCATCGAAGGACTCAGCATTGATTATGAATCCATACTCTACGCCGATCTGGATGCAGACAGGATCCTTCCTTATCGTCTGAGCAGCCGCACCGAACATATGTTTCAAAAAATATATCAGACCTCCGAATACCACCGTTTTTTCTCCTCATATATAACCTCCTGGGTCCACAGAGAAGATCAGGATCTGGTGACGCAGTCCACTGCTCCGGAATATATCCGGCAGAAACTGTCCGGCAGCCAGACATTTTATATCAATTACCGGACCGTCGCAGATCATGAAATCCAGTACCTCCAGCTGCGCATCGCCGATGCAGGAAACGGAAGCCGCATCTCCCGGATCGTCCTTGGGGCCAGACGCATAGATGACGAAATCCGATATGAGATGGAACAGAAGAAGATATTTGAGGATGCCTGGAACCAGGCGCGCCTGGCCAATATCACCAAAAGTACCTTTCTCTCCAACATGTCCCATGATATGCGCACCCCATTGAATGCCATCACCGGCTATACGGCGCTCGCCCGGAATCACATCCAGGAGCCCGGCAGAATTCTGGATGCGCTGGATAAGATCGACACTTCCAGCGAGCATCTGCTTCGGCTGGTCAATCACATACTGGAGCTTTCCCGTCTGGAATCCGGAACCGTGGAAGTCATGGAAGCGGAATATCAGATCCATACAATCGTGGAAGAACTGAAGAAAAATATCCTGCCGCGGGCAAAAAGCAAAGAGATTTCCTTTTCTGTCGACCTCTCCGCACTTACTCACGATTCTGTCTGCTGCGACAGCGGAAAGCTCCTGCAGATCCTGATCTATCTGTGCGGCAATGCGGTAAAATATACAGAAAAGAAGGGCCATGTCCTTCTGACCGTTTCAGAGGAGAAAGAAGCCGCCACAGAATATGCCCTCTACCGCTTTTCTGTTAAGGATGACGGAATCGGAATTGAGGAAAAATACATAGAGAATATCTTCCAACCGTTTGAACGCGTCGCAAATACGACCTTCTGCGGCGTCTTCGGAACAGGTCTTGGGCTGACGCTTGCCAAAAATCTTATCGAAATGATGTCCGGCCGGATCGATGTGAAAAGTTCCCCCGGACTGGGCAGCGAATTTACCGTTACCCTGCGTCTTCGTATCTGTCAGGAACAGCAGATTCCTTATGAAGAGGCGCAGGATATCGTAAAAAAACTTTTAAATCAGAAACAGATTCTGCTGGTTGATGACAATGAACTGAATCTGGAGATCGAGACAGAACTGCTCCAGGAGATCGGACTCTCTGTGGACACCGCACAGAACGGGCAGGAAGCAGTGGACAAGGTCGCCCATGCACCTTCGGATACCTACGCGCTGATTCTGATGGACATTCAGATGCCGGTCATGGACGGCCATGCCGCCACCCGCGCAATCCGAAGTCTCCCTGATCCCACGCGGGCGCACATCCCGGTCATCGCATTATCCGCCAATGCCTTTGATGAAGACCAGAGAAAATCCATGGAAAGCGGCATGAATGCACATATGGCAAAACCGCTGGATATATCCGCACTTCTGGAACTGATCGTCTCGATTCTGCAGCAGTCCTGAACCGTCAGGGCTGCTGGAGAATATACACCTGTTTTCCTAGATTTTCAAAAACGTCCCGTCCGGCGCTTCTTTCATGGCCGGATTATATTTCAGCTCCAGAAATGCCGGGAAATTTTTCTGATACATCCGTTCCAGTTCTGCATCGTATCCGATGATCATCTGCGGCTGTTCTTCTCCATAATACTGGAGCGCTTCCCGGGTCAGTCCCTCAGACAGATTTATGTAAATGGATTTCTTTTCGGACGTATAGAGCTGCATCTGGCTGACCGAATTCTTTCCGGTCCGCCTGAAATAGTATCCCCATACCAGATCATGATTCTGCACGATCTTTGCCGACGCTCCGCTCATATAGACCGTCCATTTTTTGCCGACCCATACATCCTTTCCGATGGGATGCGCCGTCGTAAAGTCTCCTTCGATCTCCCCGATCGAATAAGCTGTATGTTTCTGCAGGTATTTGTGGATCTCTTTCTCATAGGTCTTCCGGAAACATCCAATCACGCTTGCCGCAAACCAGCCGATCAGCAGAACGCAGCCCGCCATCAATGCCCAGAACAGATACGGATTGACTCTTCCAAGCTTCCCTGTATCCAGCGTATAGAGATAGATCCTGTCATAATCGCCCTCCTCGATCCCGAGCTCATTCATGGTCTCCGTATAATAACGCTCCATCGCAGGCTCCATCCGGCTCCACGTGCCCATCACTTTGATCGGAGCCGGCGGCGCGGTCGCTCCGGACTCGTCATTCAAGTATTCCCATGTCTCATTGATCTTTTCATAGAGCATGTCCGTCTTGCTGTTTTTCATGTAGAGACTGTAGAAATACCAGGTGGAATATTCCTCTCCATCGTTCTGGACAGACTGGAATGCGATATAGCTGTTGCCGTCCGTAGAGGTAGAACGGCTGCCGGAATCCCGAACCGTTGTCGTTGTATGTTCCACATAATCGGTTACGAAGAACTCTGCATCCAGTATCACCGCCCTGCCTTCATACGTCTCCGGACTGGCCGTGATATCCATGCCGCCCATACCGGCAGCCAGCTGGAAAATCGCCCCATTTGTTGCCACGAGGATGATGATCAGTCCCACCAGTGACAGGCCCGCCCGCCACAGATACGTCTTTCTCGCCCTCTTTCTCAGTGTTTCAAACATATTTTTACCTCCATATTGTTTATTCAAACCGTTTCCGGTTTTCCTCGGTATATCCAACCGGCAGATCAGGAGCAGCTTCCTGAATCTTTGCCAGCAGTTCCCTCGCCTCCTGCATGCTTTCAAACTGGAAGACTTCTTTTTTTCCATTCCGTTCCAGTACAATCACCCTCCCGATCTCTGCATTGAAGCTGCCGCAGCACATTTTCGCAGATACATCCTCCTGCTGCAGATATGCCCATACCAGATCGGCGACCGGGAGTTCGCAGACGGTCAGAAATTTTCTGTACCGGATCATCCCTTCGCTTACTGCTACCTTTGCCATAAACTTCCTCCTGTCAGAATTTTACATCTGCGTTTTGAAATCCTCCGGGCATTGTTCTACGCAGACGCAGTCAGATTTCCGTGAAGGTGTAGCGCTGCAGAATCCCTGAGGCATTCACATGATAGAGAATCGTTCCGTCTGCCAGCTCCTCGCGCTCCAGCTTCAGGTCATGATCCTTATGCTTTCCCCTGATATATGCTTCCGGGTCCTCAAGCATCACTTCGTCAAAAAACACATCACGCATCTGATTATTGGCACATTCATTAAATATCTCATGCACTACTTCATATTCTTTCATCTTGCTCTCCTTTTTATTCCAACGGTACAGATTCACTGCTCATCCACCTGTTTTTTCAGATATCTGCCCACCACATGGGCAAAAGAGGATATATCCCGGATATAGGCAAAATCTTTTCCGAAGATTCTGCGCTCTGCCTGAAGATCCGGTTCTTCTCCTGCAAATACGCCAAGCACGGCAATCCCCTGGCTTCTGAGCCTTCGAACCTCTGCTGCCGTATCCTTCACCGCATACTCTCCGGTATAGACGCATGGATTGCGTACATGGGGCCGGTTCACCACCAGATCATTGGGCCGGCCGTCGCTCAGCACAATCAGAACCTTGTTTTCCTCCGGCCGGTCAAAAAGCCCGTCTGCTGACGCACGAAGCGCCAGCCCGTCCCGGTTATTGGACGAAGACGTGAATTCCATCAGCCTCCAGTCCGCTTCCCGTCCCTCATCATACTCCCGAAATCTCCGCAATACCGTATGATCCCAGAAAGTACAGAAACCAAGTACCCGGTGAGGAATTCCTGCCGCGGAAAGTGCAGCAGACAGGATATATCCCTGCAGTGCTACCAGATGCTGCCGGCTCCTCTGGGAACCGCTGGCATCCATCAGCACATCCACTGCAAAATCTCCGTTATTCTGACGGATTTCCTTAACGAAAAGCCTGGCATCCTCTGATCTTCCCACCTTCCAGAGTCTGGCCGGAAGGATCGTACCGCAGGAAGCCAGATACCGGTCTTCTTCTTTCCTTGCCTGCAAAGAACGCTTCAGGATATCCCCCAGCTCCCGGATATTCTGGCGCGCCACCCGCTGATTCTGCCGGTAAAACCGCTGGTTCATCTCCCAGGTGCGCTTTGCCATCACATACGTATTATTTTCCCTGACATAATTATGGATAATTCCATCCGTAAAATACAGCTTACAGTCTGCGTGGACGCCCCGGCAGAGCCGCCGGTTCAGCCTTTTCTGCTCCAGTTCATCCATATAAGAGGTTCCAAAATGCAGTTCGATATAAGAATGCATCTTTTGGGCTGCTTCCTCTGTGACCAGAATCCTTCCGGCACGGGCCTTTCGCCCGCTCTCATCCTCCGGCAGAAGGCTGCTGTCCGCCTGACGCATCATCTCCTCCAGCGCAGATTCCGCTGCCGTTTCATCCAGAAAATCCTGCCAGTCAAACTGCTTCAGGTCTTCAGCAGAAACCGCAAGCACCTGTTCCAGCCCTCCATGGAGGGCCTCAAAATCCGGGTCTGCCAGCCGGTTATAAAAAGCATCGATCTTTTGGATCACATCCATGGTCTGTTCTGCATGGCGAACAGAGAAAAGCTCTTCCGCCTGTTCCCGGATCCGCTTTTCCGCTGTATAAGTCCCGTCAATTCCTTCCTGCAGCATGGCGATCTTCAGCCTGCCGGTCCGATTGCCCGGCTTTGACAGCGCAGGAAAATCCCGTTCCAGAATATCCTCAAAAGCTCTCCTGCGCAGGGAAGCCACTCCCTTCCGCTCGCTGATCACCCGCTCCACGACTGCCTGGTCCACGCACATCTGTGCCAGACTGGCAAGGGAAGACTCCTCCGCTCCCAGATACAGCTTCTTCACCAGATACATCCCCAGCTCATCTCTGGAGAAGAAACGGGCAAAGGCTCCCTGCTTCACTGCGTCATAGAGCGAGATATATTTTGAACGCTGAAAAGAACGGACATCCAGCTCCACATCCAGCTCATAATCTCCGCTTACCGCCCACAGAAGATTTCTCATGCGATTCTCGATCTCATACTGATATTCTTCCGCAGTATATCCTTCCGACGGCCCCTGCATCAAAACACCTGCTCTTTCGTCCATTCCTCCGGGATCCTGGTCATGGCCAGATCCGATACGATCTCCCGTTCAAAAATGTCAAACGCCTTGTTGGTAATCCCCATCTGCACCGCCTGCCAGGGGCGAAGCCCGATCTTTACAGCCCCCAGCGCCGCCAGAAGCCCGCGAAGATCCATGGCTTTTGTCGAGATCTCACTGTTCTGCGCCTTGGTCTGAAGGTCCAGAAACAGCCCGGAGAATGCCTGCAGAGCTTCCTCCCGGATATCCGGATAGTCATGCCGGAGAATCCTGCAAAGCGTTTCTTCCGAAAGCATCGGCATGTCAATGACCAGAAAACGGGAAACCAGCGCTTCATTCAGCTCCCTGGTTCCCGCATAGCCGTAGTTCATTGTACCGATAAAACGGGCCGCCGGATGCAGATCGATCTTCTCATATCCCGGCACATCAATGATTCTTCTGTGATCCAGGGTTGCATGAAGCACAGAAGCCGCATCATTTTTTGCCATATTGATCTCATCAAGAATACCGAATCCTCCCTCTTCTGCGCAGCGGTAGACACTGCCTTTGCGAAGCTGCACTTCATTGTCCCGGAAGGTATCTGTCCCGATCAGAGAGCTGCTGTCCGTATTGACATTAAAAGAGATGTTGTAGACCGGACGTTGAAAAATCCATGCCAGATTTTCCGCCAGAATATTCTTCCCGGTCGCCTTCGCTCCGCTGAGCAGAAGATTGGAGCCTTCCAGAAGGGCAGCCACCGCCATCTCCAGAATTTCTTTTCCATAAAAGGGAATGGACGGCTGTACCACCCGGTCCCGCACCCCTTCCCTCACCGGATGCACCCGGCGAAATTCTTCCACCTTACCGATCAGGGCATGATCCACACCCTGTTCCCTCAGAAACTGTAATTCTTCCTGCATTTTTATCTCCTCCGCGGCCGATCCCTCGTCTAATCCAGAAACTGTGCCATCACATAATTACTCACATCAGTTCCCCGTTCCGTCAGGCGGATCCTGCCGTCCTTTTCTTCCAGAAGCTGCTGTGCCTGCAGCCTTTGAATCCGTTCCTCATAGTGTTCCCGATACCTGCCCGGTTCCACTCCTTCCATTTTCCGAAGCCCGAGAAAAAAATATTCTTCTCTCACTGCCTGTTCCGTGAGGGGATCCTCTGTTCCTGCAAAATTTCCCTTCAGATATTCGGTCAGATCCGTCTGATTTGTATGCCGGACATTTTTCAGAAGCGAAGCGGCGCCCAGCCCAAAGCCTTTATAGTCTGTCCGTTCCCAATATCCCAGATTATGCCTGCATGCGTATCCCGGCTTCGCAAAGTTGGAGATCTCGTAGTGCTCATATCCGCAGGCGCACAACCGGTCTCTCGTATCATAATACATCTGCCGCTCTTCCTCCTCCGACGGCAGAAGCTCCGGATGCCCTTCATAACGTTTATGGAACGGCGTCCCCTCCTCCAGAATCAGGCTGTATGCCGATATATGCTCCGGGGAGAGCGCCAGCACCCGTTCCAGCGTCCGGTGTACGCTTTCTGTCGTCTGTCCGGGCAGTGCAGACATCAGGTCAACATTGATATTCCGAAATCCTGTTTCCCGTGCCAGCTGAAAACTTTCCAGAAACTGCTCCCAGGTGTGAATCCTTCCCAGAAGCTTCAGTTCCTGATTGTCTGCCGACTGAAGGCCGAGACTGATCCGGTTTACCCCCGCTTCCCGGTACTGCACAAGCTTGTCCCGGTTCACAGTTCCCGGATTCGCTTCCACTGTGATCTCCGCATCCTCCCGAACAGAAAACCGGTCTCGGAGCGCCCTGAGAATACTGCAGAGCAGCTCTCCTTTCAGAATGCCAGGCGTCCCGCCTCCGAAGAATACGGTGACTGCTTCATAATCTTCCGGCAGCTTCTTCGATGCCGCGATCTCCTGAAGAAGCTGTCCCACATAGGCTTCCTGCACTTCCGGCGCAGCAGGAGCCGACAGAAAATCACAGTATGCACATTTCCGGATGCAGAACGGGATATGGATATAGAGTTCCAGCGGCTTTTTTCCTGCTTCCTTTTTGGTTCCCTTATTTTTTATCATCCAGCTTCAGCACACTCATAAACGCTTTCTGCGGAATCTCCACACTGCCGATCTGGCGCATCCGCTTCTTCCCTTCCTTCTGCTTCTCCAGAAGCTTTCTCTTACGGGTAATGTCGCCGCCGTAGCACTTCGCCAGCACATCCTTGCGCATGGCCTTTACCGTCTCCCGGGCGATGATCTTGCCTCCCACGGCAGCCTGAATGGGGATCTCAAAGAGATGCCGCGGGATCTCGTCCTTCAACTTCTCGCACATCTTCCTGCCCCGGTCATAGGCAGAAGCTCCATGCACGATAAAGGACAGTGCATCCACCTCTTCCCGGTTGATCAGGATGTCCAGCTTCACCAGCTCCGACTGTACATAGCCCTTAAAATCATAGTCAAAGGAAGCGTATCCTCTGGAACGGGATTTCAGCGCATCGAAAAAATCATAGATGATCTCGTTAAGCGGAAGCTCGTATTTTAAAAGCGCACGGGTCTCCTCCATGTATTCCATCCCAAGATAGACCCCCCGCCGTTCCTGACACAGCTCCATAATGGAACCGATGAATTCGGTCGTCACCATGATCTCTGCACGGACCATCGGCTCTTCCATGTATTCGATCTCGGAAGGATCCGGCAGATTGGAAGGATTCGTCAGTTCGATCATCTCCCCATTGGATTTATGCACCCGGTATATGACTCCCGGCGCCGTCGTTACCAGATCCAGATTGTACTCCCGTTCCAGACGCTCCTGAATGATCTCCAGATGCAGCAGTCCCAGAAAACCGCACCGGAATCCAAATCCCAGCGCGATCGAGGTTTCCGGTTCAAACTGAAGCGCCGCATCGTTAAGCTGAAGCTTCTCCAGAGCGTCCCGAAGATCCGGATATTTTGCTCCGTCTGCCGGATACAGGCCGCAGTATACCATGGACTGCACCTTCTTATATCCCGGCAGAGGATTTTCACAGGGTCTGGAACGGTCGGTCACGGTGTCGCCCACCCGGGTATCCTTTACATTTTTAATACTGCCGGTAATATATCCGACCATTCCGGCGCTCAGTTCTTCACAGGGAATGAACTGGCCCGCTCCAAAATATCCGACCTCGACCGCATCGGCCTCTGCCCCGGTAGCCATCATCCGGATCGGCGTTCCTTTCCGAACGGTTCCCTCCTTGATCCGGCAGAAAATGATAACTCCTTTATAAGGATCATACACGGAATCGAAAATGAGTGCCTGAAGCGGCGCCTGGGGACTCCCTTCCGGAGCCGGTATCCGCCTGACGATCTGCTCCAGCACCTCATCCACATTCTGCCCGGTCTTCGCAGAGATCAGCGGCGCGTCCTGCGCCTCGATCCCGATCACATCCTCGATCTCGTCGATCACCCTCTGCGGCTCCGCACTCGGAAGATCGATCTTGTTGATCACCGGCATCACATCCAGGTTGTGATCCAGAGCCAGATACACATTCGCCAGCGTCTGCGCCTCGATCCCCTGGGCTGCATCCACTACCAGAATCGCTCCGTCGCATGCCGCCAGACTTCGGGACACCTCATAATTAAAGTCCACATGTCCCGGCGTATCGATCAGGTTGAAGATATACTCCTCCCCGTCCTGCGCTCTGTATACCGTCCGGACGGTCTGCGCCTTGATCGTGATTCCCCGCTCCCGTTCCAGCTCCATATTGTCCAGCACCTGAGACTGCATCTCCCTGCTGGTCAAAAGGCCGGTCTTCTCGATGATCCGGTCCGCCAGCGTCGACTTTCCGTGATCGATATGTGCTACTATACAAAAATTGCGGATTTTACTCTGATCCACCAACGCCATCTTATGTCCTCCATCTGTTTACTGAAATGCAGCCGGCAACCATCTGCCTTTTCTCTGCTCACTGTTTATAATATATCATGGATCAAATACCTTATCAAGTATGTCTGAGAGAGGTTCCATCGTATTCAGCATTTCCTGAAGGGTGTTGGTCTGTGCTCCTGCTTCTATTAAAAGAGCCTTGTCTGACAGATGAAGATTGTACCGCAGACTCCTCAGATAGATATTTCTCGCCAGGCCCGGATAATACTGTTCACTGATCAGCTTCAGCTGCAGAGTCAGCGCCAGATTATCCTGTATGTAAGGATTATACAGATATTCAATCGGTCCGTTTTTCTTTGTCCGGCTCAGGCCGTTAAAGAACATGAATCTTGCCATGGTCTTCCCGTCGATCTCCGTAACCAGCCGGGTGCCCTCTGCCACTCCGTCCCGATGCAGGTCGATCACGGACTGGATGCCGGGATGTTCTTCCAGAATCGCGCTGATCTCCGCCTGTGCCTTACTGTATGCTTCATTTCGATCCAGTTTCCCATCCACCAGATCATAGACACTGGTCACATGCATCACATCGTATCCCTTTTCCCGAAGAAGCTGTGCCAGATACTCTCCTACTCCTACGATGGTTGTGGAATTGTCTCCCGGCACAGAATCTACGAATCCTTCCTGCGAGTGTGTATGGTAGATCAGAATCTGCGGCCCCTCCACGCTTTTGTCGATGCGCATGTCTTTTGCCAGCAATGTCTCCGCATTCAGCTCCTCCGGTGAGATCGTTGTGGTTTTATCCATCGTATAAAAATTCTCAAACAGAAATTCAAAGTCCGAAAGTTCTTCCATGTTATAGATCGTTCCCGCCGCCACAGTAACGGGCGCTTCTTCTGCTTCCTCCTCCGTCGGTTCTTCCTCTCTGCTTTGTTCCTGCTCTTCCTCTGTCTTTTTTTCCAGCGCTTTCTCGTTTTCCGCCTGCGCAAGCGTCTCCATGTCGTATTCGTCACCGTTTTCATCCAGCTCATTTTCATCATGAACGCCGCCGGTTACCAGTATCTCATACGTGGACGCATTTTCCATCCCGCCTGCCTGCTTCGCTCCATACTGCAGGCGGTAAAGAGGGTGCATCTCCATGACGCGCTTTATGTACCAGTCGGAGGGAGAACCGATCTCCTCATCCTCTGCATATTCCAGAAAAAGCCCGGGAAACAGGCAGCGTGCAAATTCCCTCTGGCACACACGCTGCACAGATGTCTTACCTTCCCGGATAAAAGCCTGAAAATCCCCGGACCAGAACCTCCGTCCTCCTGCAAAAACAATATAAAACCCCACTATGAAAAAAAGCATCCACAGCATCCAGTTCCAAAGCCTTGATAATCGTTCCATACGAATCCTCACCCATTTATTATATATATGGGAAAAGCACCCGCCCTATGCCTCCTTCGAAATCTGAAACGCCATGTTCAGCGCTTCTGACAAAGTGAAACTCAGCTGTTTGATCGTCTCATCTATATTTTTAGGCGTCACAAACATTCCGTTCAGATGAGGCGGCATCTGCTCACAGTTCCCCTGCGCATCATAGATAATGGACGCCGCCTCCACCACCGTCGGCACCCCGATGGCAATGACCGGAATTCCAAGGCTCTCCTCCGTCAGGCAGTTCCTGTGGTTTCCCACGCCCGATCCCGGCTGGATCCCCGTATCCGTGAGCTGAATGGTACGGCTCAGCCTCTTTGTGCTTCGCGCTGCCAGTGCATCAATGACGATCAGAAGATCCGGCCTGGTCTGCTCCACGATCCCCCGTATGATCTCTGATGTCTCCATTCCGGTCTGCGCCATGACTCCAGGGACAATCCCGCTGATCTGGCAGCAGTTTTCCGTACCCATGACCTCTTTTCCATATTCTTTGATCAGATGTCTGGTAATCAGAAGATTTGATACCGTTTTGGGTCCCAGAGCATCCGGTGTCACATCCCGGTTTCCAAGACCGGCAACCAGGATGGAACGTTCTTTTTCTTCTCCCATCAGCTCCTTCAGATAACAGGCAAGCGTCTCCGATATCTCCCGATGGTAATCTTCATCCGGAGATGCCATTCCCGGCGCTTCCAGCGTCAGATAATTTCCCATGGGTTTCCCCATCTCCCTTGCTCCCCGTTCTGACACGATCTGTACTCTTGTCAGCCGGATATCCTTATGCTCATCATAATCCTCTTCCACGATCACCCCGTGTACTTCCTCTTCACTGCCCTCAAAACTTTCCCGCGCCTCCAGCGCCAGGTCTGTCCGTACCCTCATCCGTTCCATTTCTCTACACTCCTCAGTATTGCATATTTGCATATAATATTTCCGGTGAAATGTAAAATTATGTATTGACACCGGCTCTCCTTTCGTCTAAAATATATTCGTGTGTTTCCATGCAAAGCTATACCGTGTCTCGCTTACATGAAGCACGTCATAAGAAAATATCATGAAATTGAATCACAGAGAATAAACCGGAGGTGCACGAATTGGCTAATATTAAATCTGCTAAGAAAAGAATCCTGGTTACCCAGACCAGAACTGCAAGAAACAGGGCAATTAAATCAGAAGTAAAGACCATGGTCAAGAAAGTATATACAGCCATCGATTCCAAGGATCAGGAAGCTGCAAAGGCTGCTTTGAGAGATGCGATTTCCACAATGGACAAAGCGACTTCCAAGGGTGTGTATCACAAGAACACAACTTCCAGAAAGATTTCCCGTTTACAGAAGGCTGTAAACGCCATGGCTTAAATCATCATACATGTACACGAAAACCGGCTGGTTCCGTCATTCCAGCCGGTTTTCTATGTCATCCGTCAGATTTGCCGTCTGCAGGAGCGCATTGCATAAGAGTTCCTGCTGTCCGGGACGCTTTGCCGTTATCCCCTGGCACTGTATTTCACAATCAGCATCTCCACACTGAGCTGATCCGCCATCTGGCCGGTCTTGACTCTTTCTTCCGTATCCACGCATTCTTCAACTGCCCTGCGAAGCTGTGCGGACGTAAATTTTCTGCACTGTGCCATATATTTTCCCATGGCAAAGGGCGGAACACCTGCCGCTTTCGCCATCTCCCCCCGTTCCATCCCCTCCCGGGACAGCTCCTTTAACTGCAGGAGCTGATGAAACTGCCGGGTAATCAGATACAGGATCCGCATTGGCGGCTCCTTCATGGAAAGAAGATCGGCATACAGATCCAGCGCCCGTCTCTGATCCTGTTCCGTGATCGCCTGTATCATATCAAAGATGCGGTTTTCTGTCTGTTCTGTGCAGACCGCCTCCACATCTTCCGTCGTTATGAGGTCTTTGCCGATCGTATAGCACAAAAGTTTTTCCAGTTCCCGGTCAATATTTTCCATATCTGCACCGGTGCGCCCCAGAAATACATGCATGGTTTCTTCCGTGATGCTTTTTCCTTCCTTTTTCAAAGTGCCAAGTACCCAGCGTGCCAGCGTGCGTTCATCCTGACGTTTGAATTCTACCACTCTGCCGGATTTCTTAACAGCCTTATACACCCTTCCCCGCCTGTCTACCTCCGATTCGGTCAGGATCAGGCAGGTACTTTCCGGAATATCCGGAATGTAATCTGCCAGCTCCGGACATGCATTTTTGGCAAACCCGCTGTCCCGAATCTCGATCACCCTGCGTTCTGCAAAAAAAGGCATGGTCTCTGCCAGATCAATGATCTCCTTCGGATTGATGCCCTTTCCCTCAAAAGATGCCGCATTCATGGTATCCTCAGGATCCAGAAGCGCTTCCCGCAGCCGTTTTCGGTACTGATTGCGAAGATAGGTTTCTTCTCCCATCAGAAGGTATATATTTTTAAACTGCTGCTTCTTTATATCTTCCATTAACATTTTCATGGCTCTGCACTCCTTCTGTCAGGATACCATTTTACAAGGGCAAAAGGTATTACCTGGATTTTACAAAGATCTTGCCGTTGGCGGCCGGTGTATGGGCTCTTCCCACGAACAGCACCAGCGCCAGGATCGTCACGATGTACGGGATCATGGAGATCAGATTCGGTGAGATCGTATTG
>VSND01000028.1 GCA_009774145.1 Lachnospiraceae bacterium
GAGTATGATAATCTTTTTTATAAATTCTTGCACTTTTAAAATCGTAGTTCACTGTTTTTAAAATGATATCATCTTTATTCTCCTTCGTATCTTTACTAATTATCTCACATTTTTCTTTGAATTTTAACAATGTCGTGAGACTACATGCCTTAAGAACATTTACCTGCTGACGCAGCCATGAATCTTCTGTTAATGATGAGACAAATTTTTCTGCGGTTTGAAAATATTGGAGCTTAATATGAAACACATCTATTTCATCCAGTTTTTTTACATATCCTAACATTTTTTCTTTTCTTGATTTTGATAACGCTTTTCCTCCTGACACCCACACCAAACGATCTGCAACGCAACGTATGTATATCCAGTTATCAACAATTTCATTGCTGGCCGCCACATCTTTGCCATCTATTTTTATTGGAAAATCCAAATAATCAACTATGGAATCAATCATTTTATAATCAGCTTTTTTTAATAACTTAGCTTCAATTTTAAAATAGCCGGATAAAGCTAAAAGAATACGTACCTGTTCAATATATTTTTCAGTCTCATCTTCCATGCCGAATATTTCTTTAATAAATTCTTTTGCAAATATTTTTCTCTTTAGTCCAAGTGGACTATTATTCAACATCTTATTATTTAACGAGGCCAAATACAATAATTTTATAACCTTTATCTTTGTATATGGAATTTGTACATACAAACTTTCTCTTCCATATTTATAAAAATTTTCAAGATATTTTTTACAGTATTTTCCAAATCTACGGTATTCATTATTGATATCAATATCACAGCTGCCAATCTCTTCTGCTACGATAAACTCTTCCAAAAGTTGTGGAATACTTTTTTTATTTTGACAGTATATCTCGAAACATTTCTGCAAAGCCCACTCTGTAACAACAGTACACGAGTCGCCAATTATTCTATAATCATTAAGATTCATTTCATTATAATTTATAAAATCAATACAATCCATCACCAAAAAATGATTCTTTAAAGCATACTCTTCCTCCTTCGTTAATTCTCTAACTTCAACTATAATATCATTAAAATAATTCCACAAAATATTTAATGCTTCTTCATAAGTTCTTTTTTCCTGATCGTCTAAATATCGATTACGTCCTCTTTCATAAATCATTATAACCAGCTCTATAAAGTATTTACGTCTTGTCTCATTTTCTTTGAACCGAAAAATTTCCAGGTTTTCTCTTTTTTCCCAGACCCACCATGCCAATCTGCCTGCCACTCCATCTTGCTCTATTAACTCTCCATAACCCGGTTTTGAGAGTTCTGTCGTCATAAACCGGCAATCCCTATCCAGTCTTTTTTGAGCTGGCTCTACTGGCTTAGTAGTAAACTCCCTATTATGTACGAATGTCTCTATCGGAATCTGAAAGGCTTTCTGCTCAAATTCATCAATAGTCTCTTCCAGAATTTTCAGACAACAATATTCAAATTCCTCACGCACCAATTCGTAATCTATATTTTTTTTCATTCATCATCCCTCCCTAAATTCTATAAAAACCTTGTATTTTAAATGTTTTTCCACCTTTTTGGACTCTCGTGATTCTTTGGTATACATCCCTTTATATGCTATAATTCGCAAAAGAACATATTGTAATATGCCCGTATAAAAAGGAGGAAATCATATGGAGAAATTACTTTCATCACTGCTGGGAAGCGACTACAGCCTTGACGACACCCATTTCTGCATTATGAACGGAGATAAACCCATAACAAATTTTATTCCGAAGCTCCGTTCTGCAATGAATTTACATTGCGGTAACGATTCAACCAAGTCTTACACTATCGATTTCCATTTTGGACCAGAACAAACAGAGACCGTACAGGTTTCAGATAAATCTTTTGAAAAGCAAACATTTTATCCAACTTGTGCTGTTATCAAAGGTAGGAAAAAAGTTATAACTGATTTTATCCGTCAACAGATTCTCAAGATTGAATTCCAGGATTGGTACTGCGCTTTCAATGGCTGGAATAAAATCAAAAACGAATGCTTTTATCTTCTCGGAAATACTGTTTGTGGAACATGCACAACTTCTGTATACATAACACATCGCTCTCCAATTGTCAATATTTCTTCTGATGATGCGTATACAAATGCCATCTATCTTTGGAAATTCATCCAGTTATCCGAACATGTTCCTTCTATTTTATTATTAGGAACTGTATTTGGTCTGTTGGGTGACTTATTGAATCAGGTTGGATTTTCTCCATTAGTTATTTATCTATATGGAGAGTCCAGCACATTTAAGACTTCCCTTTCTTCATTATTAACAGCTGTACATGGCCCTAATATAAATATGGTAACACTTGCATCTACACCAGCAGCTATACGAGATTTCGCAAGCAATCACAAAGATATTCCTGTGATTATTGATGATCTGAACAAAAGTGATCGAAAGTCAATCATGAGCCGGAATGAAGAAATAATATCCAATCACTGCCAGTCCATTGTCGATTCTGGAAAACTTATTTTACGGCAGGGAAGAAATACACACGAAATAGCCTTTCGTAATTCCACCATTATCACCGCAGAATATCGGTTGAAAAATATTTCAACCAGAAATCGCATTCTGGAACTTCCCATGGAAGAAGTATCCTCGGAAGAATTACGGGAGTGTCAGAATCAGGAAAAAAAGCAACACGTTATGGAAACCTTTGCTTACCATTTCACAAAATTCGTCTCACAACATCTGGAAAAAGTTCTTAATCGACTGAACACAGATTTTGATGATTTTCAAAATGATATCAGTATTTATTATTCCAATTCTGCCTACCGCATCAACGCCAACTTACGGTCACTTTACGCAGTAGCTCATATTCTGGAATGGTATCTCAAAGAGGAAGCGATGCTCCCAGAAAAATATTTAAGGCAATGGTCAGATACTCTTCATCAAAGTATACACACCGTTTGTTCCGACCAAATTCACGAGATCATGAATACAGAAAACAACTTTGACAGCACAAAATATATCATCGCACTCTATCGCGCATTGTTCTTCGAAGATATGAGCGATCTTCCCGAAAGCGAAGACGATTTTTTCAAACTCGAAAAACGTCTGAACAGTGGTCAAGCCGAGGAGTATGAAGAATATCCTATTGGTTTCTTTTATGATAATGAGCACCACATTCTCTGTATGCGCGGAGAGCAGATGCTCAAATTTGTTCAGGATGAATATCCCAATGCAACAAAGCATTCCATCAGCAAACAATTGGCAGAATATTCTTTGATTCAAAAAGACAGAGAAGGAAAATATGCCATCAAAATCGGATGCCATGAGAAACGCTATTACCATATTCACCTGGATGATCTAATGCGAATCGGTGAAGAATTATACAACAAAAATAAGACAGGAGGTGAGATTAATGTTTGACAACTATCCAGATGTTGTCCGTCCAAGACAGTTGCAGGAAATGCTGCAAATTGGACGGACCAAGAGCTATCAGCTCATCAAGAACGGTACACTGCCCTGCAGGAAAATCGGAGGAAACTACTTTATCCGCAAAGCTGACATCATCCAGTTCCTGCTGGAACACAGGTAGTCACCAGACTTCAGATGTGGTATAATGTATCTATGACTTCATTATACCACGCCTGTCGTCTTTAAACAGGAAAGGAGAAATATTATGACAGGCACTATAGTAGAAAAGAAAATGAAATCCGGAATCCCCTATCTGTACATTCGTCTCAGTTACAAGGATGTACGTTCGCAGAAATGGAAGCAAAAATGGCTTCCAACCGGACTTCCAGTCAAAGGGAACAAAAAACAGGCAAAAGCAATGCTCCCTGAAGTTCTTCAGCAGTATTCTCATCTGGAATACAAGGCAGAAGACATTAATTTTGCTATTGATCGAGATATTCTGTTCACTGATTATATGGACCTGTGGTTGTCCGGCAAAAAGAAGGAACTGGAAGCAAGTACCTATGAAGGTTACACCTACCGGGTCCTTCACATTAAAGAATACTTCGAGTCAAAAAAACTAAAAGTCAACGAAGTATCTCCCCGGATAATCAGCCAATATTTTCAATATGAACTGGAATTCGGAAAGACCAGCCAGAAAACCGGGGAAAAAGGTCCTCTCTCCATACGGACAGTACGCAGCAGACGCAGTATTTTGGTCGCTGTTTTTAATCAGGCTATGATAGATGGTCTGATAAGTCAAAATCCCGTAACTCCAGTAGCAGTAAAAGGAAAGAAAAACTGTGACTTTGCCGAAGAAGAACTGTTCCTTACAGAGACCGAGGTTACTTCATTACTGAAATTCCTCTCGAAGGAGTATCCCCGGCTGCTCCCAATCGCATTCTTTGGCGCATATCTTGGAATCCGGCGTTCTGAACTTCTGGGATTAAAATGGTCAGCCGTAGATTTCCAGAAGAAAACCATATCCATCGAAAACACGGTGGTCAAAGTAAAATCTGTCATCGAAAAGCTGTCAACAAAAACCCGAAGCAGCCGTAGATGTCTTCCACTCTTTGACAATGCCTGTAAATGCCTGTTACAGGTAAAGAATGAACAGGAGAAATACCGGGCTTTTTTTGGAAACACTTACAAAAATTTCGGAGATTACATCTTTACCAGAGAAGATGGAAGCTGTTATGATCCCGATCTGCTGTCCAAGCAGTTTACAAAAGCCATGGGAAAATATGGGCGCCCGGAAATCTCTTTACATAAACTCCGCCATTCCTGTGCATCTATGGCAATCAATCGCGGGTGGAGTGTTAAACAGCTTCAGTATTGGCTTGGACATTCGGATGTTCAAACTACCATGAACATCTATGCTCACTATGACAGACAGAACCTGAATGTTGTAGCGGAAGACATGAATTTGATGTCCTCCAAAGCAGCGGAACTCTTCCATACCGAAATTTTGTAGAGCATTTTGTAGAGCGGATAATTTTCAGGTCATTTTTATCCATATGGATTTTGGCAAAAAAGAACCGGAAAGCCTTTAAAATCAAGCTTTCCGGCGCCCCTGCCAAGGAATCGATGCGACAGGATTTGAACCTGCGACCTCTGCGTCCCGAACGCAGCGCTCTACCAAGCTGAGCCACGCATCGATATGTCTTTTTATCTCATTCACAACTGCGAACTTAGACATTATACGATATTTTTTTCTATTTGTAAATAGTTTTTCAGATTTTTTTATTTTTTATAATTTTCGTCTATTTTTTTCTTATTTTCCAATCTTTTTTATTGCACTATGCACAGTTACAGGACCACTGACAGAATGCTTGCTCCTGAGAGCAGACCCGTCAGCACCAGAAGGAGTCCGACCGCCGCCGCTCCTGCCCTTGCATGTTTTTCCAGCACATCTCCGGATTCCGGATCGTAGTACAGAGTCAAAAACTCGCCTGGCCGAAACGTATGCTTTCCGCTGGAGTTCATATTGCACCGGCGGAAATTCTCCTGACCGTTCAGCTCATAACGTACAACCGGATAATACGTATACTTTGCCCCTTTCAGAATCTTCGTCTCCCTGGAGATCTGGCGCGTATAGAGAGCCATGATCTCAGCCTCCAGCGGCTGAAGCCTGCGTTTTTTCAGGCAGGCATAAGCAATCGTCAGATTCAGGCCTGCACCGATCAGAATGAGCGACAGACAGACCATGGCCTGCACCTCGCGTCCCCGGTTCTGCTCCAGAGCAAGAAGGATCAGAAGCGCACCGCCGATCATGGTCACCCAGGGATGAAACAGAAACTCTTCCCTGTATTCAGCCAGAACCGGTTTTCCCCCGCCTCTGTTCCAGTACATCCGGACCTGCTGCGCCGTCACATATTCCGTGGGCGATTTGACCGCCAGACGCTCCTTGTGCCCGGTCTTCGGATTCCGGTATTCTACCGTCACATCATAATAATTATAGATTTCTCTGTCTTTTTTGTCTTTTTTTACCACATGCTTGCAGCTGATCACACCGGCCGTAACACAGGCATCTGCTCTGCGGGCCAAAAACCAGTTTCTCACCTGTCCGGAGCCAACCAGAAAAATGATCATCCCCGGAAGATACAGAAAAAGCTGTGACAATTCTGTCATATTCCTTTTCCTTTCAAAAATCTACTTCGTCGGAACCAGGATCACGTGGATCCCGTATCTGCGAAGCTGCTCAACAACCGCCGGACTGGCGTGGTCATCGGTAATCAAAGTGCAGGGCTGTTCATAAGCACAGCTCCCATAGATATTTCCCTGTTCTTCCCGTCTTCGGATCTTCGTATGATCCGCCAGTACATACAGCGCTTTCGTCGTCCGGGAGATCATGGCTTCATTGATCCCGATCTCTGTCGGAATATCGTATCGAAATTCTCCGTCGTCATAGACGGCTGCACATCCCAGAAATGTCTTATCTGCAGTCATGGACAGCAGATTTCTCATCACATACTCTCCGACCATCACGTTGCTGCGTACTTCTCCGCCGGTGAAGCGGATCGTCACCTCGTCCGGATATTTTTCCCCAATCCCCCAGCAGTTATTGGTGTATACAAGCACCTTTTTATCTCCTGCGTATTTCAGCATATTGAGCGCCGTCCGGCTCCCGTTAATAAACAGTGTGTCGCCGTCATCAATAAAACGTGCGGCATATTCCGATATCCGTTCCCTGCATATGGCAATCTTCTCATCCTGCGAAAGCAGCATATTGGCTTTTTCCAGAGAGACTGCCCCTCCATGGATCCTTGAGATCAGCTTTTCTTCCTCCAGATACTGCATGTCTCTCCTGACCGTCATAGGCGAGATCTGAAAAGCCTTCGCCAGTTCCTCCACCTTTACCTCACCGCGCTCACGGATCATATTCAGGATCTTCAGATGGCGCTCTTCCACAGCTTTTCGGTTGTTTTTCATATTACACACTGCTCCTTTAACATATTCCGGCAGCTACAGAGCCGACAGCACCTCCGGCAGCTGCAGCATATCCATGATCTGCAGCACATGCGTCTGATTCTCAGGCTTATCCGGCCGGTACCATGCCGCCTGTAGCCCCGCATCCATGGCTCCCTGAACATCCTTTCTCATGCTGTCGCCCACAAAAAGGCATTCCTCTGCGCGGCAGCCGGATTTCTCCACACAGCGCGCGAAGAAGGAGGCTTCCGGTTTCTCTGCCCCTGCCTCCTCACTGGATACCAGGAAATCCACATACAGAAGCAGCCCAAGCACCTCCAGCTTTTTAAACTGGATACGCGCAGTCATATCCGTCCCGATTCCGATCCGGATCCCTTTCTCCTTCAGAATCCTTATGGCATCCGTTACGCCCGCAGACGGAACCGCCGCCGCCAGCAACGCATCCCAGTAAATGCCGTTCATATTCAACACATGCGGGTACAGAGGCAGACCCTGATTTTCCAGCATGATCTGGTAACGGATACAGCGGTTATGCAGGGCAGCCACCTCTCCCATGTATGTTCTCAGTTCATGTTCTGTCCTCTGATGCAGTTCCTCAAACAGAGGGCGGGACATACCAAGCTCCCTGTCTGCATATGCTGCCAGCGCATCAAATGCGGCTTTATGCGCTTTTGTATAACTGTACAGCGTATTGTCTACATCAAAGATCACTGCTTTTATCATATTATCCCAAACTCCTTTTCACGTCAACCACAACAGACCGGGCGCCGGTGATATTGTACAGGGCCGCTGCAAAACAGAATCCTGCCTGTGTGCCCGGCACACAGGCAGAGATCCCTTTCACAGCAGCCCTCTGTATTTAGTCCAGAAGTCCTGCATCCTTCAGCGCCGCTTCAATTTCCTGCGCAGACATTACATTTTTCAGAGGAATCAGAACCGTGCCGCTCTTCTCCACTCCGTCAAAGGTCTTTACAAAAGTGCGCGCACAGAAGACCACATCATAACTGCGCGCCGCCGTCTTTCCTTCGGACACAGGACAGTGCCGCAGTTCCGCCGGTTTGATTCCGTATATTGTCATTACTTTTTTGATTGCGTTCTCCATCATCAGAGAGGAACCTGCGCCGTTTGCGCAGCATGCCAGAAGTTTCTTGCCGTCAAGTTTTGCCATAATGATATCTCCTTTATGATAAATATATTTTATTCATTTGCCGCCGCTCTTTTTGCCTTATGCTCCACATAGGCCTCATAATCCTCCGTGATCAGGAAGTAGCCTTCCGGATCCATCCGGTATTCGATCTGCGGGATTGCCAGCAGCACAACCACCACAGCGGCAACTCCGATATATCCTGCATAATGCATCAGCACCGTAAAGATCGGCCATACCGTATCCCAGTCGAACATGCCGAGATATCCGCCGTATTCTGCCAGCCCTACCCATCCTGCGATGAAGGCTGCGCCGAACACCTGCACAAGGCCTGCGATGAACGGAATGATCAGGCACGCCTTCAGGCCGCCTTTTTCGTTGGCTACCAGACCCATGGTTGCGTTGTCAAAGAACACCGGAACGAAACCGCAGATGATAATGGTCGGAGAACCGATCACAATCAGCACAAGGATCGCAATAATCTGTCCCACAAGACCCGCCAGAAAACCGAAGGTCACTGCATTGGAATCCCCGAAACCAAAACAGACTGCACAGTCGACGCCCGGGATGGATGCCGGAAGCAGTTTGTCCGCGATCCCCTGGAAGGAAGCGGTCAATTCGGTCACAAAGGTACGGACGCCAAGCTGCAGGATCGCCAGATAAACAGCGAAGTTCAGGGATGTATGAAAACAGAAGTATGCAAAATTCTCTGCCTCTGTGGTTGCTCCGCTCTCCACGAAAAACGGTTTTCCGATAATCGCCATAATAACTCCGAAGAACACAGTCATCAGGATAGCGGTACATACCATGTTCTCATTGAAGATTGAGAAAAATCCCGGCATCTCCATCTCACCGACTTTCTTCACTTTCCGTTTTCCGCCCCTGTCTCCAAACAGCTTGTCGGACAGGAAATAGGAAAGGCGGATGCCGAACATCTGCTGGTGGGCAATGGCAAAGCCTGCACCCTCGCTCAGTTCCTGCATGGGCTTGATGGTCAGGTTGGCTCCTACCGCCCAGTAAGCGCCCAGAATCACGGCCATAACGATCATCAGCGCCACATTGTTGGACAGAAGGCCAGGCAGTGCAAACATGATCAGCCAGTAAGCAGTGGCTGCCTGCTGCACCTGTACATGACCTGTGGTAAACAGGGCCCGGCATTTGGTCAGTTTGTTAAAACGCACCAGCAGGATATTTACGATGAATGCGATCAGAAGAAGCGTCATAGCCTGAGAAAAGCCTTTTCCAAAAACCTCTTCCACACCTGCGGTCACTGCGTTCTGTCCGTAATACGGGTCAATCACGCACGCTGTCAGATTAAAACGGTCCTTCAGTCCTGCCAGAATCGGACGGAACGTCGTCGTCAGTCCAGAGGAACCCGCGTTCAGGATCAGCATACCAATGATCGCCTTCAGCGTTCCAGCCAGCGTATCATACCATTTCTTCCCCATCAGGCAGTAACCCAGCAGCGTCAGGAAACCAACCATATAGGGCGCCTTTTGCAGGACATAGGTCGCAAAGAAGGTCCAGACTGCATTTAATATATCGAATACTACCATATTTTTTCTCCTTTTTCAGCCATAAACGGCGCCGGCTTTCGCCCCCGGAATTTCCGTTCCCTGTGCCGTTTATCATACTTCTCCGGCATTTTTACAACTGCCGAATGTATACCATGGTTTCTTAAAATTCATCTTCGCAAGGATATTTCTTCTCTGCTTCCAGAATGTCTTCGGGTGTCCTGGCTGCCGCCAGTGCGTCCAGCAGTGCGTCATTCATAAAAATCTCTGAAAGCTGCTGAATATTGCTCATATGCTCGTCCGGATTGGTGGACGAAAGTGTAAAAAAGAGATTGGCTTCTTTTTTCTCTCCGTCTTCATCCTCTCCGAAATCGATCATCTTCTCACATACCATGAAGCCGATGCCGGTCTTATGGGCTCCGGTGGCATTTTCCTGGGTATGAGGCATGGCAACATGGTGTTCAAACACCACATAAGGTCCGTATTTCTCCACACATGCCACGATCTGTTTATAGTAATCGGCATCTACGCTGCCGTCCGCCACCAGCGGTTCTGCGCTCAGCCGAATGGCTTCCTGCCAGGTGACGCCTTCACCGTCGATAAAACGATAATGCTTCTTTTCCACAATCGTCTGTAATACAGTAGACATAAGTTCTCCCCCTTTCTTTCTTACAGGCAGGACCGGTACGGGATATTCTGCGGATGCTCAAAGCAGTCTTCAAAGCCTCTGCGGTGATGATAATAGATTTTATCCTTATCCTGCGGATACACATATTTGCCGCCCACCTGCCAGAAGAACGGATGGAACCTGTATTCGTTGCGGTCCTTCTTGAAATCATACAGAAGTTTGATCTCCTCACAGTCTGCCTGGAAGTTGGTCCATACATCCCAGTGAATGGGAACAACCACCTTGCACTGCAGGTTCTCCGCCATACGCAGTACATCTATGGAAGTCATCTTATCCTGCATGCCGATGGGATTCTCCCCAAAGGAACCAAATGCCACATCGATGTCGTGATCCTTGCCGTGTTTTGCAAAATAGATCGAGAAATGGGAGTCACCCGAATGGTAAATGTTTCCGCCCGGCGTCTTCACCAGATAGTTGACTGCCTTCTCATCCATATCCGTCGGGCATACACCGGTCAGTTCCTCCCGGTCCGGTCCGGTCTTGTCAGTGGTCACGATGCAGGTCCGGTCAAAGCTGTCCAGACATACGATCTCAATATCCTTGATCCTGATCGTATCGCCGGGCTTCACCGTCATGCAGCGGTCCTTTGGCACCCCCCATTTCACCCAGGTCTCTACCGATTTCTTCGGCCCGATGAACGGCACCGGAATCTCCTTCCCGTTCTCATCCGTCGTGGTCATATTGCTCTGAAGCACGTGAGCCGCCCACTCTGCGGACATGTGATCCTGGTGATAATGAGTTGCCAGCACCGCATCGACCCGCTTAAATGCGAAGGGATCGATCACAAACGGAACATTGCGCAGGTTGGGCTGCATGGCACGGCCGCCGCACATATTCGCCATTTGATGTCCCGGCTTCATCCTGCCGTCGCCGTGAGTACGCTTTCCGTTGCCGCACCACAGGTCGATGGTAATATTGGCCCCTCCCGGAGTCTTGAACCATATGCCGGTGCATCCCAGCCACCACATGGCCACATTGCCCGGTTCAACCACCTCGTTTTCAATGTCCTCCACCAGCCAGGTGCCCCATTCAGGAAATGTGCTCATGATCCAGCTTTCGCGGGTCATTTCAGAAACCTTACTCATGTTATTGCTCCTCCTTTTGCATTTCTTGTTTCTTTATTCTGTCCTGAATATAACGTAAATACTCTCAAAATGCAATAGTGTATTTGTTTGTTTTTATGATCGTTTTTCCTCCTTTATCCTTTATTACATTTGTTTTTGTCTATTTTTACCAGTTTTTATTTTTTTATAAAATGTTTTATTTTCAATGTTTTTTCAAGTTTCTCACCGTTTCTTTTTCTGTTTTTTTATTTTATGTTCATTTTTATATGCAAAATGACGAATTTATATTTTTACGTTTTTCACAAAGTTTATAAATTACCATATAATTGTTTATTTTGCTCTTGAAAATCCACTTTATACCAATTATAATCACATACATAAATCTTATATGTTCTGTTTCACGTTTATTTCGATCCGCTTTGTATTTGTCTTTTTGTTTGTTTTTATGTTCATTTCCATCACAAGAAAGAACAGCAAAAATTACAGAAAGGATCCGCATACTGCAAGGACACGATTCGGGACATACTGATAAAAGAAAGGAAGGTTGGAAAATGAAAGCATACGCAATCGGCTTATATGAAAAAGCCATGCCAAAAAACATGAGCTGGAAAGAAAAACTCACATGCGCCAGAGAATGCGGCTATGATTTTGTCGAGATCAGCATTGATGAGACCGACGAGAAGCTTGCCCGCCTGGAATGGACTACAGAGGAACGTCTGGAGCTTGTAAAGGCCATGAAGGATACCAGAGTTCCCATCCGCAGCATGTGTCTGTCCGGACACCGCAAATACCCTTTCGGCGCCTCAGATCCGGAAGTTCGCCGCCGCGGTATGGACATCATGGAAAAAGCCATCCTGCTGGCGGACGACCTGGGTATCCGGATCATCCAGCTCGCCGGCTATGATGTCTATTATGAGAAGGGAACCGCCGACAGCGAGCGTCTCTTCTGCGAAAATCTGAAAAAAGCAACCATGATGGCGGCTGCCGGAGGGATCGTCCTGGGATTTGAGACGATGGAAACAGAATTTATGAACACCACAGAGAAGGCCATGAAATATGTGAACCTTATTGACAATCCCTATCTTGGCGTATATCCTGATTCCGGCAACCTGACCAATGCCGCTGTCGCCTATCACACCAGTGTGCTGGACGATCTGGAGACCGGACGCGACCACATCTTCGCACTCCATCTGAAGGAGACCGTTCCCGGAAAATTCCGGGAAATCCCATTTCTGACCGGCCATGTGGATTTTGACTCTATTATTGCCAAGGCATGGGAGCTTGGCATCCGGCGCTACGTTACAGAAATGTGGGATGTCGGGAACGAAAACTGGAAAGACGATATCCGTTTCGCATGCAGAAGCATGAGCAATATACTGGACAGACAACACCGATACCACCAGGAGGTTTCATCATGAAAGTTGAAAAAAAGATCATTTCCAATTTAAACAAATGCTATTCCATAGCCGAACTTACGTATCAGGGGGAACACTGCTTTCTTGTCGCTGCCGAAAAGCAGGATCCCTGTTACCTTTTTTCCGAGGACGGCACACAGCTGGATACTGTCTGGACCGAGCCCGGCGGAGTCATGACCATGGCACAGGTTCCCGGCACGAACGGCCAGTTCCTTGCCACACACCGGTTTTATTCGCCCAACGATTCCGCAGAGGCGAAAATCGTAATCGCAACACCAAAGGAAAAGGGAAACTGGGAGATCCGTACCCTCTGCCGCGTCCCCTTTGTTCACCGATTCGGCATCCTGAACCGCGCAGGGCGCAGCTATCTGATCGTATGCTGCCTGAAGACCGGCCATGAGTACAGGGAAGACTGGCGTTTTAAGGGCGCATGCTTCGGCGCCGAGCTGCCTTTTGACCTGTCTTCCTTCAGCGACGAGCATCCCTTAAAGCTGACGCTGATCAAGGGCGGCATGCTGAAAAATCACGGCTGTTCCCTCACTCGGCACGGCGGCCATGACGCCGCGCTGATCGGATGCGAGGAAGGCACCTTCCTGTTCGACCCGCCTGCAGTCCCGGGGGCGGACTGGGAAATTACGCAGATCAGCAGCGTCCCCTCCAGCGATTCCATTCTGATGGACTTTGACGGAGACGGCAAACCGGAGCTTGGCTGCATCAGCCCCTTCCACGGCTCCTCGCTGACAATTTATCATCTGGATGCCCACGGCAACTATGTGCCTCAGTGGAAATACAGCCGCCCGGAATCCGAGACCGGGATGATCCATGCCACCTGGACATGCGAGATGCTTGGAAAACCCACCTGGATCGTAGGCTGGAGAAAAGGCACAAAAGACACCATCGCCATCACATGGGACGAAGAGGCAGGAACCTACCGGACAGAATACATCGACCAGGATACCGGCTGTGCCAATGCACTGCACTTTGTAAATAAAGAAGGCAAAGACGTCATCGTGGCGACCAACCGTGAGATTGACGAAGTCGCGCTTTATACCATCACAGAATAAAAATCCGAAGACAAAAAGGGACTGCCGCATCCTCATGCGTCAGTCCCTTTTGCCCTTTTTCTGTGCTTAATACCTTTATTCTCTCATCCCTTCGTCTGCGCCCGCTTCTTCCGAAGAGTCCCCGCCATCAGGAGCATCTGAATCATCCGGTGATGCAGGGCTTTCTGAGATATCCGGCTCTTCCTCGTCATCCGGACTATCCGGTCCGCGCGTATCCTCCCCGTCATCCGGTTCCTGATCCTCCGGTTCTTCTGTATCATCCGGCTCCCCGTCATCCTCCGGTTCTTCCGCATCATCCGGCTCCTCGTCATCCGGCTCTTCTTCCTCCGGCTTTTGAGACGGCTTCTGTCCAGTGGTATAGCTTGTCCAGTAATAATAGAAGATATGATCTTTAATAATCCAGTAAGGCACTCCTCCGCTTTTCAGATTCTCAATCAGCGACGGTACCGGCGCCCAGGTACGGAAAAACAGGGAATCACCCACATTGCTCGTTCCGTTTATGACGGCCTTTGCCGCATTCCAGCAGGATTCCGTCACGATATTTGGAATATCCGGATCCTGTTCTGCTTTCAGCACCAGATCAAAACGGCCGGAACCCGCAGGCTCAAACTGTTTCGACTGCCGAAGCACCGCCTCCAGAGAATTGGGGTACAGGGAACTCCTCACACGGTTCATAATCACATAGCCGACGGCCGTCTGTCCTTCCCAGCCCTGATTCCCCGCTTCGCAGTAGATCATCGTCGCCAGAAGCATCAGTTCATAATCACTCAGTCCTACTGCATGGTGAGAGATCTGGGAGTCTCCGGCCGTGATGGAACCGCCGCCCATGGATGCAGCCGCCTGCTGGGCAGCCGCAATACGCGCCTGACGCTCTTCTTCTTCCGCTTTCTTAATCAACTGATTGAGGATCTTTGTCTTTTCCGCGATCAGTTCCTCCATGCTGCTGACCTCTCCGGACACCTGATCCAGAAGCTCGTCAAACTGGCTGATCTTTGATCCGGCCGCATTCTGCTGGCTCGCCACCTGCTGCTTCTTCTTCTCTGTCTCCTCTTTCATAAGCGCCAGCGCTTCCTGCTCTCCCAGAAGCTCTTCTTTCTGCTGTTCCAGATCCGCCTTTGCTTCTTTATAGTCCGCAAGCATCTCCCGGTCATATCGGTTGATCGTGATGGCGTATTCTGCCTGGTTCAGTGCATCTGCCAGATCCCCGGTCAGAGCCGACGCCATATAATTCAGCACATTTCCCTGTCCATTCTCGTACATATACTGAATCCGTTTCTTCATATCCTCATACTGCCTGCTCACAACCTCTTCTGCAGCCTGTACCTCTTCTTCCTTGATCTGGACTGCCGCTTCCTTTTCGGCAATCTCTTTTTCCAACACACGGATCTGCTCGCTCAGACTCCCTGCCTGCTTTTCCAGCTCCTTCAGATAGCTTTCCATGGCAGATTTCTGACTGCTTATGCTTCCCTTTTCCCGTTCCGCCGCCTTTTTCTCAGCCTCCGCCTTGCTTTTCTCCTCTTTCAGCCGGTCAATCTCGCTTTGCGTCTCTCTGCTCACTGCATAAACCGTATAAGAAGAAACCGCCATGCCCAAAGCAAGCGTAAGGCACAGGAACCGAACCATCCATTTATGTATATAACCTTTCATAACCGCCTTCCTCCTCACCGCATCAGTTCCACTCATATCTGGTCAGTTTCCCGGTCAGCTGCATATGGGCAAAATTCTGCTGCCGCAGCGCTTCATACAGCACAACTGCAACCGAGTTGGAAAGATTCAGGGAACGGATCATGGGATTCATCGGAATGCGTATGGCATCCTCCTGATGCTCCCGCAGGATCTCCTCCGGTATCCCTGCGCTCTCCTTCCCAAACATGAGATAACAGTCCGGCTCAAACCGGACATCTGTATATACATTTGGCGCCTTTGTCGTTGCCATATAGATCCTGGCCTTCGGATTCTTCCAAAGGAACTCTTCATAATCCACATATACGGATACATCCAGATCCTTCCAGTAATCCATACCGGCTCTTTTAAGTTCCTTCTCTCCAAGCCGGAAGCCCAGAGGCTCAATCAGGTGCAGCCTGGTTCCGGTCGCCACGCAGGTTCTGCCGATATTTCCCGTATTGGCCGGTATCTCCGGCTCATACAGCACCACATTCAACGCCATATCCCGCCCTCCCCTCTTCTTTTTTTCGCCGCTCATCCGCTCTCCGGCCCGGACGCCTGTCCAAGACAGCCGCTTTTGCTATTCATAAATTTTATACAGCTCGTCGGTCTTTGGGCGTTCCAGATATGCTTCATCTTCACCGTTTATAATCTTTTTCGCTTTTCCTTCCACGCAGCGGCCGATCATCGCAGCAGGTATCCCTGCTTTTTTCAGTTCCTGAACAAGCCGGTATCCGTCTGCGGAAGTCATCAGCATACATCCGCTGGATATGAGCTGATACGGGTTCAGCCGGTAATATTCACAGATCTCCACCGTTTCCTGACGAACCGGTATGGCTTTCAGATCAATCTCAAGTCCCACGCCGGATGCCTCCGCCAGCTCCCACAGCGCGCCGTAGATGCCGCCTTCTGTCACGTCATGCATGGCGCTGACCCCGGACCTTACAGCCGCTGCAGCTTCCGGCACCACCGAAAGATACCGGTCAAATCCCTTTGCCTCTTCGATCAGAGAAACCGGAAAACGCTTCCGCAGTTCTTCTTCCTTTTCCTTTGCAATGATCGACGTCCCTTCTATGCCGATCCATTTGGACACTACCACGGCATCGCCCGGTCTGGCGCCTCCTGTCGTCACAAGACAGCCTTTTTTTACCTTTCCGACACCTGTGACAGAAAGCAGCGGCTGATTCACCGCTGCCGTAATCTCCGTATGGCCGCCCATGGCCTGAATATGAAGTTCTTCGCAGGCGCTCTCCACCTCCTGCATGAGCTGCCGGATCAGAGCTTCATCCGCAGAAGGCGGAAGAAGGACCGTCAGGAGGATTCCGACCGGTTCCGCCCCGGCGCTTGCCAGATCATTGGCCGTGATCTGGACTGCCAGCCTCCCGGTATCCTTTGTCGCCCCTGTGATGGGATCCGTCGAAAGCACAAATACTTCATCGGGCGCAAGCTGCACCGCCGCGCAGTCCTCTCCCACAGAGGCCCCCACCAGAACTTCTCTGCGTTTTGTACGAATCTGCCTGAATATGGCCCGTTTCAGTACGCTTTCAGGAACCTTCCCTATCTCCATATGCTCTCCTTCTCTATTGCGCCGGAGCCGCTTCGGGCGCAGCTTCCGGCGCTGCGGGAACGACGCCCGCAATGTTTGCATCTGCCAGTGCTTCATCCTGAAGTGCGATCGCTGCCCTTAAGTTCTCAGCCAGTACCGGATCTCCTGCCGTACCATAAGTAACCACCCGGTTGCTTCCTTTATAGGTACTCTTATTGATCTTAATGCGCTCCGTCTCGACCCCGTTTACCTTTACGACTTTGTAAAGCTCCGCCACATATCCCTGCATTCCTTTGGACGCAGATTTATAGCCAAGGGGCAGACCGCCGTTTTCTGTCAGCACCGTGCCGCCTCCCACGTTGCTGACCTTCACGCTCTCAAAGGAAATGGTCCGGTTGCTGTCTCTGGTCTCTTTTCCATATATGTTAAAGGTGATCTTCTTATCCGCCGTCGTATATCCTTCTATGTAGACCGGATAGGACGAAGAGTTCACAAATTTAAAATCCTTATAGGTTCCCGCGATCGCCGCATCTTCCGATAATTCCACGTAATGAACCGTCATGGAATGGGGAGAACGCTCCGTTACCTCCAGCTCCGCCCGGAGCACTGCATTGTACAGGGTCGTGGATACCTGACAGATTCCTCCGCCCATACTGTCGACCACCTCGCCGTTCAGATACGAACCTGCCATGGCATAACCGTTCTCCTCTGTAAACGGCGCCACCGCCTCATACGTGGAGAAGCCTTCTCCCGGATACAGTACGGTTCCATTGATATGCTCCGCGCCGCTGTTGAGGTTCATGCACCGCTTGGCGCTGGACGTTGAAAAACTGGTCGTAAAGCTTCCCAGAAGGTCTTTCACATTTGCCAGCTCTTCTGCGCTTCCTTCCGGTTCCGTGATCTTTGTCTTAAGTTCCACCACGCAGTTTGCAGCGTCCGGCGTCCAGCCGCCGGCAAGATAATCCAGGATCGCCTCCGCAGAACCGTCCACATCCAGCACAAGTCCCTGCTTTCCTGCCACAAACTGAAATTCTCCGTTTGTACGGCTCAGAGACGCATTTTCCGCCTCCCGGTCAAACTGCGTGCAGTTTTCCTCCACAAAAGACTTTACAAGCCTTTCATTCGCTTCCCAGCTAAGAGCAAATTCCTTTCCGCTGTGCTGCAGATCCTTCTGGTCTTTATAACGTTTAACGATATTGCCGGTCCTTCCGATTCCCAGCGCCTCATTCACCGCCTCCGTATCGCCGCAGGAGATACCGAGAGCGGAAAGCTCCGCTTCCACGGTCTCATCGCCGATCTTCAGGGAGATTTTCTGTTCACCCACCTGCTTTTCATGAGCTTCAAGCGCCTTGACCGCTTCCGCCCGGGTCATCCCGGAGACGTCCACACCGTCAATCTTCACGCCCTTCAGAATCGTTGCCTCTTCTGCAGAAACGGTCATTCCCATACAAAACAGAAACAGGCAGACCCCGATACACAGCCTCTTCACACACTTTTTCATCTTAATCCTTCTCCTCCTCCTGATTACAGGGCATATACCAGAAGCGGCAGCACCATGGCAATCACCAGTATCACAACGATCGCCGCCGCTATCTTTCTTCTTGTTTTATCATTGTAAAAATTCATCCTGATCCTGTCCTTTCTATCGCAGAATCTTCCCATACTGCAGGATAATATGATCGATCATACGGGAAGCTTCACTTTTTGTCAGATCTTCCATTCGGATATTCATCTCTATTTTATGATATTTCATCAGATCATTCAAGTATCCTTTTTGCGATTTTGTAATGGGACTCTGTTTTTTTGCCGTATAGAAAAGCGTCTGGAGTGCAAATGCCTCCGGATCCGCCCGGCCGAATTCTCCCCACATCTTCTTCAGAAGCTCATGGGCGGAACGGGCGTCATCCAGGGCCCGGTGCGCATTTCCCGGATTGATCCCATAGCAGGCGCACATGGCGCCAAGCGTCTTTGAGGGAAGTCCGGGCAGTACCCTCCGGGCAATCTTCAGGGTATCCATCGCTTCTGCCTCAAAGGAACCGCCTGCATCCACCGCCGCCTGTTTTAAAAATCCAAAATCAAAACTTACATTGTGGCCGACCACCGGAAGCGCGCCTCTGAATTCCAGAAATTCCCGGATCGCTTCTCCCGCCTTTTTTCCGGTCTTCTGCATCTCATCCGTGATGCCTGTCAGCTCCTGGATCCTTGCGGGCACCGGTATGCCGGTATTGATCAGAACGCTGAGCGTCTCTGCCGGCTCTCCTTCGCATACCCGGATCGCCCCGATCTCCAGCAGCCTGTCCCTTTGCGGATTCAGGCCCGTCGTCTCCACATCCACCGCCACATATTCATTTACCATCTTTTTTATATCCTTTGCAGTATCTGGTCAGGAAGCATTCCTGACACTTCGGGCTTCTCGCCGTGCAGATCGTCCTTCCAAACGTGATAATATGGATGTTCCAGAGGATCCAGTGATCCTTCGGAAGCTTTTTCATCAGATCATATTCAATCTTTACCGGATCCTCTTCCTTCGTAAGACCCAGCTTTCTGGAAATCCGTTTCACATGGGTATCCACCACCACGCTCGGTTCATGGAAAATATTCCCGCGGATCACATTTGCCGTCTTGCGGCCCACGCCGGCCAGAGAGGTCAGAGCCTCCAGATCCTTCGGCACTTCCCCGCCGTAGACTTCCACCAGCCTTCCGGTGCAGGCAATGATGTTTTTCGCCTTATTATGATAGAACCCGGTGGATTTGATATCCTGCTCCAGTTCCTGGAGCTTTGCAGAGGCGAATTTTTCCAGAGTATCGTATTTCTGAAACAGTGTCTTTGTCACGGTGTTCACTCTGGCATCGGTGCACTGGGCGCTCAGCATGGTGGCAATCAAAAGCTGCCACGGCGTCTCATAGTTCAGATAACAGACGTATTCCGTGCCGTATCGCCGGTCCAGAAGTTCCAGAATCTCTTTTGTTCTTTTGGTCAATGCAACACCTCCACATGCGCTTCCTTTGTAAGCGGATCCCGTCTCTCGTAGTCGAACAGCACATAACGCGGCCCTTCTTCACATAAAAATATTTCGACGTGAACCCGTTTTCCATAATGTTTTTCATATTCTTTCAGTTTCTCCCGGTAAGGATTCAGGTCCGCCGCAAAAGACGGGCGGCTCTTCAGATTCTCCCTGGCATACAGGTCATAGACCATGCACTGGTCATAGACTGGACGCATCCAGCCTTTCTGCTTCAGCCATTCCCGCAGAATCTCATACCGCGCCATACGGGAATGGCTGATCTGATCATATCCCCTGTCCTCATAATATACCGCAAGTTCATGAAACAGGTCAAATGGAGATTCATACCTTTTCAGCAGCTCTTTCAGCGTCCGGCCGAACTGATGGCTGTTATAATAGATCTCCACCATCTCCTCCACGCCCTTCAGCAGAAGAACGTCCCCATAGGACAGCCAGCGGGTAGACAGAACCTCATAGGGCGGCCCGTCGCAGCAGAGAATCCCGTAATCAGACGCCCGCTCATACATCTTCGAGCCCTTCAGCACTTTTAAAAATCCAAGCTGCAGCTGCTCCGGCTCCAGCTCATATACCTCATCAAAGGAACGGCGGAAGCTTTTCAGATCCTCGAAGGGAAGTCCGGCGATCAGATCCAGGTGCTGATGGATATTATGGAAACCTTTGATCCTCCGCACTGCCGCCTTCAGCCGCTCCAGATCCATCGTACGGTCAATCCCGCGGATCGTATCCCCATTGGTGGACTGGACTCCAATCTCCAGCTGAATCAGACCCGGACGCATACGGCTCATGATCGCCAGTTCTTCTTCCGTGAGCAGATCCGCCCCAATCTCAAAATGAAAATTCGTAATCCCGTTGTCATGCTCCAGAAGCCACTGCCACAGCCTTGCAGTCCGCCCAGGGTCCAGATTGAAGGTCCTGTCTACGAATTTTACCTGCGGGACCTGCGCCTTCAAAAAGAACAGGAGTTCTTTTTCCACCAGCTCCATGCTTCGGAAACGAACCTGCCGTTCCACCGAGGAGAGACAGTAGCTGCATCGAAAAGGGCATCCTCTGCTGGACTCATAATATACGATCCGGTTCGTAAATCTCTCCGGATTTTCACAGGCAAAGGGAAGCCGGTCCATATCCGCAGGCTCTCTCTCCTCTGTTTCATGTATCCGTCCGTCTTCTCCCCGGTAAGTCAGACCCCGGATCCCGGAAAGCAGGCACTCTCCTTCTATATAATATGCCGCCAGCCGACAAAAGGTTTCTTCCCCTTCTCCCCGCATAACTCCTGCGGCTTTGGGACATTCCTCCAGAAACGCCCGGGCATCGTAGGTCACCTCCGGACCGCCGGCCCACAGGCGCACGCCGGGCAGCACCTTGGGCAGCTCCCGGATCAGTTCCTCCACCATCCGCCGGTTCCAGATATAGCAGGAAAAAGCAACTACATCCGGCTGCCTTCTGTAGATATCCTTCAGGATCTGTTCCGTCTTCTGGTTGATTGTATATTCTCCGATCTCCACCTGTTCCCCAAAGACGCCTGCCGCCGCCTTCAGGCTGTATACGGCGAGATTGGAATGGATATATTTTGCGTTGATTGCTGTCAGCAGGATCTTCATGGAACACCTCTTCTGCACATTTCATTACCGTTCCCAACGGTCCGGATGCCTGACACGCAGTAAGCATCCGCAGATGAATACTCCTATTTTATCATATTTCGGAGGTATTGCAACAACGATTCCAGACAAAAGCCAAAGACCCCGGCGGCGAAATACTCCATTACTTTTCTACAAAGATTTTGGCCATATAGTAAAAAACATCCAGGTCAGGAACAGGAGCATTCTATACGGTCTTGCGGTTTGCAGGCACTAAAAAACGGAAATACCTGTAAAATCAGGCATTTCCGCTGCTTTTGAGAGAGCACGAGACGGGATTCGAACCCGCGACCCTCGCCTTGGCAAGGCGATACTCCACCACTGAGCCACTCGTGCATATATGTAAAACCCTTTCGGGTGAAGCGGGTGATGGGAATCGAACCCACGTATCCAGCTTGGAAGGCTGGTGTTCTACCATTGAACTACACCCGCATATATGTGAAAACCCTTTCGGGTTGTTTGCCGTCGTCCGCATCTGTTCCGCTTCAGAACAATGGTTATTCTACTACAGAGTTTTTCTGATGTCAAGTACTTTTTTCATATTTTTTACAGTTTTTTGCTCCGCCTTTTATATGCCCGGAAGCAGCAGGATTCCCAGCAGCATCAGCAGATTCTGTTCATACAGGTATCCGATCCACACGCTCTTCTGAATGGCCAGAGCAAACGTCCTTCCCCATTCTGTATGGGCAAAGACGGACACCACAAGGAAGAACAGCCACAGGAGCAGAAGCTGCTGCACAAGCCCCAGAGCAGCACCCAGCAGGCGGTTCAGAAGGCTGAGTCCCGGTACCTTTACCAGTATATTCAGCGACATGCTTAAAGTTGCCAGAAGAATCCGGACCACCAGAAAAGTCACAGCCACCGCCAGAGTTCTTGACACGAATGCATATACATAGCTTTCTGCCAGTTCTCCAAAACCGCTCAGAACCAGGATCTGGTAGATCTCGCTGTCCGTTCCCGTAATCTGTTCCAGAGACAGAGCCCCCGGGAGGATTCCGGCTATAAATTCCGCCACATACGGAGATGCCACATAGACTGCCAGAAGCGTTCCTGCCGAAGCCGCCAGAGCAATTCCCTTTTTCACAATTCCTTTCCGGAATCCATCCAGAATCCCGTAACCGAGAAATATCACACCCAAAATATCTGCCAGATTCCACGTTCCCATCTGTATCCTCCCGTTAAAGTCCCCGATCCGGACTATTTCAGTCTGATCTGATCTGTTCTTGCCGTATGCATGACGATGTAACGCCTCTTCCCTGACAGGGTATACAGGTTCACCACCGGTTCATCAAAGGTTCCGGAATAGTAGATCTTTCCGTTGTCGGTCATCATGATACATTCTGACTCATTATAAATGAGAATGTAGTTTCCTGAAAACTTCAGCGTCTGATAATCCAGACTGAACTCTCTCTCGAACTGCACATGCCCCTGCAGATCATACACCTGCAGCACATAGTCCTCTTCCTCGCCCTCCAGAACCAGTCCAATATACTTTTCTGAATGGAAGACACTCAAGACTTCCTTTTCCAGAACCACCTCCGCTTTCAAGTCGGGAATCTGGCTTCCTTCATACAGAAGCAGCTGACCGCCCCCCAGCGCAAAACAATGGGTACTGTCCATATAGGCAATCTCCGGCATGACGATGCCGCTGACGATCTTTGAGGACACCAGATGATCTTCCTTGCTCTCTCCTACCGTTGTAAAATTATAAAAAGCCAGGCAGCTGCTAATCCCTCCGTCCTGAACCTGAAGGAAACTGACTGCCAGCTTCGTTGCATCCGAACTCAGGGAGATCCGGACCGGATATCCCACATCCTGAAGTTCAAACTTGGAGCTTACCAGCTCCGTTCCTGCCTTGTCATACAGATTCACGCGCATGGCATTCCCGTCTTCCAGGAGCACAGCCAGTACTCCCTGCGAGGACACTGCAATCTGGCGGATCGGCAGTCTGGTCTGTATTGTTCCCTGAATGCCGGTCTCGTCAAATATCATCGCCTCTGTCCCGCTTTCCTCCGCCACTGCGGCACTGTTCCGACAGACATGGAGGATCGGATTCTGCATATTATAGGTCTGGCTCCACAGAGCACGGTTACTGGAATCCACACACGAGATGCCATCCCTGCTGTATTTCAGAACATAATTTTTGAATTCAGCATACTGCGTCGTCATGGTATCTGTACGGTCAAAGCTTCTCACAACCTCAAAGGTATCGAAGGACTGGTTCTGGACTGCAATCCACAGCGCAGCAAAACAGAGCATCACTGCAGCCAGAAGCCCTGCTCCAAGGCAGGCATTTTTCACACGGTGTCTGAACAGGTTCCGTTCAAATTCCTTCATATCGGCGTCTGTACTCTCACCCTTTTTTAATACTTCTATTGTGTTCATTCTTTTTATCCATTTCAGGTTCCGAAAACGTTTAATCTTCTGTAGTATAACACCTTCCATCATGGAAGTAAAATAATTTCTCCCACATAGATCACATTGCCGTCCTCCAGTTCATTGACTTCGCAGATCCGGTCCAGCATATCATCCGTCCCGTATCTGGCGCGGCAGATACTAAGGAGCGTATCCCCGACCTTCACCTCGTAGCGGTCCGGCTCCTTTACAGCCTGAGACAGAACCTCCTGTACCTCTTCCCCGGATTCCGGCTCTGAAGCCCCGTCTGCGGTCTCTGCATCGCTTTCCTGAGAAGATTCTGCATCTGCCTCGTCTGCTGGCGCGGCTCCTTCCTCCGGCTGCTGCGTCTCTTCCTCCACAGGTTCCGAAGGCTCTTCTTCCGGCGGATCGCTGCCTGCCTCTTCGGCCCCGTTATCCGCCGGAGCTCCTTCCTGCGAGGACGCCGCCTCCGCCAGTTCCGTCTGTGCCTGTCTGTTTTCTTCCTCCATCGCTTCTTCCATGGATTCCGTTCCGGTTTCCAGATTTTCCGATATCTGATGAATCGCATTCTCCATACTGGCCATGCGGTCATAATTATTGACCAGCGTCACCCCGATGACCAGGATCACCAGAACCAGAAACATACAGGATGTATACAGAAATGCAAGCATTTTCTTCTGCGCGCTCTGTTCCTTCTTTTCCTGCATGACATTCCGGAAGCGGGCGGCTGCACGATCCTTCATCACCCCTTCCGGTTCAATCCCGATCCCGCCTTTTCTGTGGCTCATATACTCCTGCATCCGGCCGTTTTTCTCATAATAGATATAATATCCGCAGACGGGAGCCAGTCCTTTCTCCCCCCGCATATAAAATACTTCTTCATGATCCAGCACATCCGTCTGGAAAAACACATGGGTATTTCCGGAAAAATTGCGCATATGCAGATTTTTCAAATCTTCTGAAAGTACCGGCGGGAAGCCAGGATTCGCCATATACCATCCCACCACTTCCAGACCCTCAAACCAGCTCCGGATATCCTGAAAGATGTCGCGCCAGTGTTCATGGGAAAACCACTCCTTCACTTCCTGGCCCATATCGATCTCTATGGCTCCTTCAATATAGACTGCGGAATCTTTCTCTGTCCGCCCCGCCAGCACAGCCGTCTTGATACAGGTCAGGTTGTTCTGTGCCATCTGCTGCAGATATGTATATACATAATCCTCGATCAGGATCTTCGTTCCGGATCCAGGCTCACCCATCTGACGTACATTTTTTGGAAGCTTCCAGTTTTCTTTCGTATCTCTCCCTTCGATCAGTTCCATCTTCCCACCAGCCTTCTGTTTTTGCTTCATGGTAACACAGAACCTGTCCCATTTTTGACGAAACCCGTAGACCGGGCGGCTCATTTTATCGACAAAAAAGGACCAGGAACCTGCAGCAGAACAGAATCCTGCAGCAGGAACGCGGCCCTTTGCTTTCTTCAGTAGGTTCTGGTCTCCATGATCTTCTCCAGATCCATGGAGGTATCAAAGTACTGCTCTTCTACATACTGTATTTTCTCTACCGCCTCCCCTTTTTCAAGCCTCCGGATAATCTCTTCCACTTTTGGCCCGAGAATCGGATTGCATTCAAAATCCACATGGATCTCTCCTTGCAGCATTGCCTCCATGGCTGCGCGGACGCTGTCAAAAGACAGAATAATAATCTCTCCGTCCGGACCGCAGGTTCTCCCCGCCTCCCGGATCGCCTCCACAGCGCCGAATGTCATATTGTCGTTTTCACTTACCAGTACGTCGATATCGTCATATTTTTCCAGGAAATACGACATGACCTCTTTCCCTTTTGCCTGTGTAAAATCAGCAGACTGATACTCCATCATATTCCAGTTCGCCTGCGTATCCAGTATGCTTTTAAAGCCTTCCGTCCGGCCGATCTGCGCAGAAGAATCAATCGTTCCCTGAAGAGTCACGATATTGATCGTTTCCTCTGACCGTCCCTGTTCTTCCAGATAATCCAGAAGCCATTCTCCGGCTCTGCGTCCTTCTTCATGAAAATTGCTGCCCACCCAGCAGGTATACAGATCTTCATCCTCCACCTTCACCGAACGGTCAGCCAGGATCACAGGGATCCCGGCGTCCTTCGCCTCCTGCAGCACGGCATCCCAGCCGGTCTCCACGATCGGATCCAGGATAATATAATCCACCTCCTGAAGAATAAAATTCCGGATGGATTTCAGCTGGTTTTCCTGTTTCTGCTGACCGTCCTCAAACAGCAGGTAATAGCCGTTTTCTTCTGTAAATATACTGCGGAAGGATTCTGTATTTCCAATACGCCAGTCCGACTCAGAACCCACCTGAGAAAATCCCACTACAATGTATCCATCTCCCCTTACCGTCTCATCATACAATTGAGAAGACTCCTGCACATTCTGCTTTCCTGTACATCCTCCCAATATAAAAGCCGATATCAGAAACCGTATAACACATTTTATCTTTTTTTTCATAATCCGCCTCCCCGGCAGCGGCGTTGCACTTTATTTTCAAAAAGCTTCGTCCCCGTTTCAGGGACAAAGCTCTTACTGTTATCACTATACCACAGAATTCAGCAAAATCATAGTTTATTTTTTCTCTTTCAGAAGCAATCTCCTGCCCGAAGCAGCGGTCGCTGTCAGTGGAACTTCTGTTGCCGCTTATGGGAGAAAGTAACCAATAGCAACTTAAAGTTGCGGAATTGTCAGAGCCAAATGATAGACATTCCCGGCCATTATGCTACTATGGGGGAGAACAAGGAGGAAAAATTATGACATTCGGAGAAAAGCTGTATAAGTTACGAAAGTCACAAGGACTTTCACAGGAAGCACTGGCAGAAAAATTAAACACAAGCAGGCAGGCAGTAAGCAAATGGGAAAATAGCAATGGTTATCCCGAAACAGAAAAGATCATCTTCATCAGCAAAATATTTCAGGTGACATTAGATGACCTGTTGCTTGATGACAGAGCGATTGGTTCAGATAATGAAAAAAAATTACAGGAAGAAACAAAAGAGTTTTATGTAAGCAGAGAAACAGCAAATGGCTTCCTGTTCTATTACAAAAGAAAATTTTTGCTGTTGGCTACGGCGTGCGGAATTGCGCTGGGCTGTAATTCCGTATCCTATACTTCTACGGAACATTACTTTTTTGCTTCCAGCGTTGCGCCAATACTTACAACCATATCTATCATGCTGTTACTTGCTGTTGTGATCTACATTGCGTTGAAGCAAAATCCTTATCGGGTTCTTCGGAAAAAGGAACTTGTATTTGCCAAGGAAGTGCGAAAGGAAATACAGGAAGAATTTCTTAAAATGAAGAAAATGCTGGTTGGAGGTATTGCGCTTGGTCTTTTGCTGTTTGCAGCCGTCGGCAGCGGCCTGGTGCTTACTGTATTTGAGAGCATGAAGTATATGGAGCTTCTGTTTTGTATTACTTTTTCCATGATTTTAAGCGGTATTGGCAGCTTTATTACATTTTTCTGTACAGGAATTTACTGGTCTTATTCCATACTGCTCCGAAATCAGCACGAAAAAACATCTGATTGATTTTACAGATGAAAATTAAGAGAATCCAATATTCAGGCAGAAGAAAGGAATGGTGGGAGATTATGGCGAGAAACCATTTTATCGAGGTGAAAAACCTTGTAAAGAATTATGGCACGGGAAATATAAAAGTTACCGCTGTTGACAATGTAAGTTTCTATGTAGATCAGGGGGCTTTTATTGGAATCATGGGTGCTTCCGGTTCGGGAAAAACGACCATATTAAATATTTTGTCTGCCATAGACAGAATGTCCGGCGGGCAGGTTCTTTATGACATGGTTGATATTTCCCAAATGACCGAGGAGGAATTATCAGATTTCCGGCAGGAAAACCTTGGATTTGTCTTTCAGGATTATAACCTGCTGGATACATTGAGTATTGAAGAAAATATCATGCTCCCTATGGCTCTTTGCGGCAGGAAGAAAGAAGAAATCGAAAGCAGAGTAAAGAGTCTGTCAGAAACTTTACATATCTGCGACATTTTAAGCAAATTCCCGTATGAAGTGTCCGGCGGACAAAAACAGCGGGCGGCTTGTGCGAGGGCACTTGTCAATAATCCCAAACTGATTCTTGCTGATGAACCAACGGGGGCACTGGATTCAAACTCGTCTGCTATGCTTCTTCATACTTTACAGATTATGAACAGAGAATCAGGCGCAACGATTTTAATGGTAACGCATGATGTGTTTTCAGCCTGTTATTGTGAAAAGATTTTGTTTTTAAATGACGGGAAGATATGCTCTGAATTGGAGCGGGGAAATATGGGTAAAAAAGAGTATTTAAACCGTATTCTTGATATGCAGTCCAAAATCGGGGGTGATGATATTTATGCTGAATAAACTTGCATTACGAAATGCCCGCAGGCTATGGAAAGATTATCTGAATTACTTTCTAACCTTGTGTATGATAACAGCTCTCACTTTTTCCTTTCATTCTTTGCTGTTTTCAAAGGATATTTCCGAAATGATTCATTTTGGAAACAATGGGGCGCTTTCTACGGCAGGAACCATGTTGGTTACATTTATGGCAGTTTCCACAGTGGCAATCCTTATGATTGCTGCATGGCTGATAAACTACATGACACGTTTCATTTTAGAGAAAAGAAGCCGGGAATTTGCGATTTACTTATTATCGGGAATGAAGAAAAAGCAGATTGCAGCCCTTTACATGAAAGAAAATTTCTATCTTGGAATATCCGCTCTTTTTGCCGGATTGCTTTTGGGGAGCGGGTTACAGCAGATATTATTTTATGTTTTTTATAAAAGTATCGGGAAAAATTACAGGGTAAATATAGAAATATCAGCAGGAAGCATCTTATTGACAATTATCCTGTATGGGGCGTGTTTTATGATTGCCCTTTTTCGGAATAAGAAGAAATTCTCCAATATGGAAATCATAAGTCTACTTAACATGGACAGGCAGAATGAAACAGTAAACGAGAAAAGAAACGCTATATGGAAATGGTTATTCTATCTTTCCATAGGAAATGTATTGTTTTTGTATTTTCTCATTTTTACCGGCAGGATAACAAAGTGGGCGGCAGTATTTGAAATGATTGGGCTTGCTTTTACATTTTACTTTTTCTATTTAGGGCTTTCGGCATTTCTGATGAAATATATAAAAGGCAAAGGGGGCTTGATTTATAAAAAGGACTGTTTGTTTTTAATGCGCCAGTTTTCCTCTAAAATGCGGAATACGTGTTTTGTATTGGGAACACTAAGCCTGTTATTTATGTTTGCTTTAACAGGAAGTTCACTTGCATTTATGCTAAGTGATTATCAAAACAGGCAATTAGATGTGGAATATCCCTTTGATATTATTTTAATCAGTGACAACACAGAAAATGATTTTGCCAAAGAGGAAACACTGATCAATGAACATACCGTTCCACGGGCGACACTGAAATATTGTGTCTATCAAAACGGAACAAGTGAAATGGTTGATTATCTGTATCAGAATTTAAGGTTATTTTCCGATAAGGACAGCGATCCGGCTATGGCAGAGGGAAGAAAAGCTGCTGCTTATTACGATTATGATGTATATATGGGAATCACCGATTATAACAGTTTACGGAAAATGCTTGGGCTAACACCAGTTGCCTTGCAGGATAACCAATATTTAATCCATATGCCGAACCGTGTATATCAAGAGATTAAAGACAGGAGCGAAAAGCCCCAGAACAGTTTACATATAGGGCTGGATTTTGCAGGATTTCAGACTGAGGGTTTTGCACAGAACGGGCATAATGGAACGGATTTTTTACTGGTTGTGCCGGATAAAAAACTTGCAGGAATGAAAAAATATTTTTCACTTATGGCAGTTATGGCAAGCGGAAATGTGCCGGAAAATTTATCAGAAAGTCTGTATGAATCAGCCGGAAAAATAAGAGGGTATGATGAATTGGCTGATTATATAAAAATCGGAAGTGAAGAACTTTTTTTAATGCCCGCCACAATACAGGTTAAGAGCCGGGAAGTCCTGGAACTAAAGTTTTTAATGAGTACCCTGTCATTTCCGCTGTTTTATATAGGACTTGTATTTTTATGCGTAGCGTTTACTGTCCTTTCCGTCCAGCAGTTAAGCGATTCCAATAAATACAAATTCCGCTATCAGATTTTAAATAAACTGGGAATGGGAAAGAAAAAAATCAGAAACGTAGTGGCAAAACAACTGTTTTTATACTACTTATGCCCGGTTATCCTTTCGGTTATTATCAGTGCGGTATTTATCTTGTATGTAGGACGGCAATTTGTGATATACACAGGAATCCACACAGAATGGATATTATATTTTGGTATTTCATTCGTTAGTTTTCTTGGGATATATGTCTTGTATTTTGCAGTAACGTATTTCCAGTTTAATAAAAACATCGAGCCATAATCTAAGGGCATTGAAAACCAAAGAAATATATTTTTAATGGTGCTTAGAGGGGCAATGGTATTTTAAAATACAATCGCCCCTTTTGAGCATAAATGCAACTGTAAACCATACACTGCCCCATGTGGGAAATTCAGATTCAAAGTTTCCGGCATTTTGAATGCCTCCTGTTTAAACGAAAAGAGCCCCGGCACAAGGCCGGGGTTCCTTAAATATCTGTTTCTATGGTTTATATTTTATTTCTTTGCCGCCTTAACCTTGGCAAATACACTCTGCAGTACGATGAAGAAGCACAGAAGCGCTGCAACTGCAATACTGGACCAGGAACTCAGCAGCTTTCCGTTGGTCTTTACCAGCGTGGAAATCGTACCGTTGATCAGCACGCCGAAGAAGGAACCGATCACATTCCCTACGCCTCCCGTCAGAAGGGTCCCTCCGATTACAGCAGACGCAATGGCATCCATCTCCAGCCCCAGCGCCTGACGCACGCTTCCGGACATGGTATTTAGACAGAAGCAGATACCGCCCACAGAGCAGAGGAAAGAAGAAAGCACATAAGCTTTCAGCTTCGTCATCTTCACATTCAGACCCATCATGGTTGCGGACTGCTCGTTTCCGCCTACTGCATACAGACTGCGTCCGAATTTGGTATAACGAAGCATCAGAAATACTGCAATCAACACGATCAGAGCAATGATAACCGGCAGACGCACAAACGGAATCTGCAGTACGCCCTTGTTATTGGTGTATGCACCAAAAGGAACCTGGATCTTGATATTTGCCAGCATTTTGAAAAATTCATTCTGGCTGATGGACACCTGATCCGTACAGATCACCGCCGTCATGCCGCGTGCGAAAAACATTCCCGCCATGGTCACGATAAAAGGCTGTATCTCCAGATATCCTACACAGAAACCCTGCACCAGTCCAAATACAATACCTATAACCAGTACAAGCACACACAGAAGGACAGCGTTCATTCCCCACTGTTCCATTCCCACAGCCAGAAGCATACAGTCCATCGCCACCAGAGAACCGACCGAGATATCGATACCTCCGGTCAGCATGACACAGGTCATGCCGCAGGCAATGCAGAGCAGTCCCGCATTATTGATCAGAATGTTCAAAAAAGTCTGCAGATGTGTAAATCCCTTCGACGCGTAAATCACACATCCCACTGCATACATTACAATAAACAGGCCGATCGTTATATAAAGCAGCAGTGTGTTGCTGTTTATCTTCTTGTTTTTCATGCTGCAGCACCTCCTTTTGCCAGTGCCCTCTTTGCAGACATCCGCTTCATATATGCCTTAAACGGCGGTGCCTGAATCGTAACGATAATAATGACAATGATCGCCTTATACACAGGAGCCACATCGGAAGATACGCCCAAAGCGTACAAGGTTGTCGTAATTGCCTGAATGGTATAAGCGCCGATAATAGAGCCTGCCAGATTGAACTTTCCGCCGCCCAGGCTGTTTCCGCCGAGAGCAACTGCCAGAATAGCATCCAGCTCATAATTCAGACCAATATTGTTGGAATCTGCAGAACTGATTCTGGAGGCGCCGACGATTCCCGCAATTCCTGCAGCCAGACCGCATACCACATAACAGACAAAGATGATCTTTTCAGAATTCAGACCGGCGATGCGGGAAGCCCTTTTATTGATTCCCACACTCTGGATATACAGGCCGAGTGCCGTTTTCTTCAGAAGCACCATCATAATCACCACGCAGACTGCTGCAATCACGATGGGAGTCGGAATAAATCCGGCAAATCCTCCAAAAAATTTGAAGGAATCGTTACGCACATACACGATCAGGTTGTTGCAGAGCAGAAGTCCGATGGCGCGTGCCGCCGAGAACAGAATCAATGTTGCAACCATGGGCTGCACGTTCAGGTACGCCACCAGGAATCCATTGAACGCACCGCACAGACATCCCATGAGAATGCCGCCCAGCACACCCACGAACAGCGGAACTGCCAGATCGTTAGCAGAGGACACTCCATACCCTGCCAGTAACATACAGCAGAAAGAGGCTGCCAGTGACATAACGGATCCTACGGAAATATCTGTACCTGCCGACGCCGATACCACCAGCGTCATACCGATCGCCAGAATTGCAATCTCGCTGCCCCGGTTCAGAATATCAATCAGACGGCCGTAGAGCACCCCGTTCCTGATGGATATGGTAAAAAAGTTAAATGCAAAATTGCCGGAGGCAGCATCATACAGAATATTGACTGCCATGACCAGGACCATACAGAATATCGGAAGGAATAACGGCATTCCTGTGATTTTTTTCATCTTATTCATCAGCGCCACCTCCTGCAATTGCTTTCATAACGCTTTCCTGGGTCAGGCTTTCCGTAATCTCTCCCACCTTCACACCATCGCGCAGAACCGCCATCTTCGTACATGTACGGAGCATCTCTTCAATTTCAGATGAAATAAAGATAATACTCTTTCCTTCTTTTGCCAGCTTCAGCACCAGCTTCTGGATCTCCGTTTTTGTGCCGATATCAATCCCTCTGGTAGGCTCATCCAGAATCAGGAAATCCGGATCCGTCGCAAGCCAGCGTCCAAGGATCACTTTCTGCTGGTTTCCGCCGGACAACTGTTTGATCAGCGTCTCGCGGCTTGCCGTCTTGATCTGAAGCATCTCTATGTATTTATCCGCAAGCTCTGTCTGCTCTTTCATGGAAAGAAGACGGAACATGCCGCGCTTTGCCTGCAGCGCCAGGATAATATTTTCACGGACAGACAAATCTCCAATAATCCCCTCCGCTTTCCGGTCATCGGGAAGAAGTCCCATTCCAAGATTCATGGCGTCAATCGGCGCGTTGATCTTCACTTCTTTTCCGTTTACCTTCAGTGTACCGGTCTGATTCTTATCCGCACCGTAGATCACGCGGGCCAGTTCGCTTCGGCCCGAGCCAAGAAGTCCTGTCAGGCCCACAACTTCACCCTTATGGATCTGCAGGTCAAAAGGTCTGATCGTCCCTTTATGGCTTAAACCTTTTGCATCAATCAGGATATCTTCGTCTGTGAACACCGGAGATTCGTCAGATTTGATGGATGCCAGATCGTCGAAATCCTTACCCATCATGGCTGCCACCAGCTTTACCCGCGGGAGTTCCGCAATCGGATATTCTCCTACCAGCTGGCCGTTACGAAGAACCGTAATCCGGTCGCAGACCGCATAAACCTGCTCCAGGAAATGGGTGACAAAGACAATTCCCACGCCCTTATCCTTCAGCTGGTTCATCAGTCTGAACAGCTTCTCTACTTCATTATCATCAAGGGAAGAGGTCGGCTCATCCAGAATCAGAACCTTACACTCCATATCCACCGCACGGGCGATTGCGATCATCTGCTGCAGCGCCAGAGAATACTCTTCCAGATTCTGAGTGACATCAATATTCATCTCCAGATCCGCTATGATCGCTTCCGACTTTTTCACCATTGTCTTCCAGTCAATTGTTCCCAGTCTCGTCTTTGGTTCGCGGCCGATGAACAGATTCTCAGCCACGCTCAGATTCGGACAGAGATTTACTTCCTGATACACAGTGGAAATTCCTTTTTTCTGTGCATCCAGTGTTGAATGATTTACAACCGGGCCGTTAATGCCCTCCACATGAATCTCGCCGGCCTCAAACGCATTGATACCGGTCAGACACTTGATCAGTGTCGATTTCCCCGCACCATTCTCCCCCATCAGTGCATGAATCTCACCCTTTCTCAAAGTGAAATCCACATTGTCAAGAGCCTTAACTCCCGGGAAAGTCATCGATATGCCGCGCATGGTCAATACTACATTATTGTCCATATTTCCATCCTTTCCGTTAAAAGGGGGAGACCCATATGCATATGAGCCTCCCCAACAATAGTTGCTAATTTATTTTCTACCTGCGGTATGGGCCCGCCGGTACAAGATCAATTAGTACTGAGCGGCAATAATATCATCTGTAACAACGGTCAGCTCCTGAGTCTCTCCATTCACTTCAATACTGGAAAGGATATCCTCGTTCACAAACCAGTGCTCAGCCATGTATACTTCCTTCTCAGGTGTTCCGCCGGATGCAAGAGTCTTGATAACCTCTTCTACGAACGGAGCCGCCAGCGGATTGCACTCGAAGTCAGCGTTGATGTCGCCGGATTTTACAAACTCAAGGCCAGCGGTGCAGGCATCAAAGGATACCAGGATCACATCGCCGTCTACGCCGTAGGAAACGCCTGCTGCAGTCATTGCATCCATAGCGCCGAATGCTTCGTTATCGTTCTGGCAGATCACTACATTGAACTGGCCCTCATAGGATTTGCAGTAGGACTCCATAACCTCTGCTCCTCCGTCCTGCGTGAAGTCACCGCTCTGAGAATCAAGGATTGTCCATCCTTCTCTGTCAGCGATCTCCTTGAATCCCTCTGTACGTCCGATGGTTGCGGAAGCACCGGTAGAACCTTCAATTACGAGAACATTCAGCTCAGAGATGCCTTTTGCCGCAGCATAAGCTTTCAGCCACTCGCCTGCTGCAAGACCCTCAGTCTTGAAGTTGGAACCTACCCATGATACATATTTGTCAGAGTCATCAATCGTACGGTCGATGACGATTACCGGAATTCCTGCATCCTCACACTCGGTCAGAACGGTGTCCCATCCGGTGGAAACAATCGGGTCAATGATGATATAGTCCACATCCTGCTCGATAAATCCGCGAACTGCCTCAAGCTGTACTGCGGAGTCATTGTCACAGTCTACAAACTGCAGGTCATATCCGTTCTCTGCGGAAAATACGTCCTGACAGGATTTGGTGGAAGCCGTACGCCAGTCAGACTCATGTCCAACCTGTGCAAAGCCGATGGTAATCACATCTCCGCCTGCTGCCGGTGCTGCTGCTTCATCGCCTGTTGCATCTTCTTCCGGCGCCGCCGCATCATCTGCCGGCGTTTCCGTCCCTGCATCTGCTGCCGGTGCATCTGCCTGAGTGTCTCCACCGCCGCCGCACCCGACTGCCATCGTTGCTACCATTGCTGCACATACCAGTGCACTGACTAACTTTTTCTTCATAGTGGTATATCCTCCCTATGTATATTATTTTGTACCGGAAATTTTCCGGTCACGTATTTATCATACACCAGTTTTCTCAAAAAGAAAATGGAATTCTTTCGGGAATAAGTACAATTTTTTACTATTTTTTGAACTTTTCATGAACAAAGTTCGATTTTTTACGGCAAATGTTCATTTTTTTACGGCAGGTATGACCACTTTTACCTCTGTTCCCTTTTCATATTCACTTTCTATGGAAAGTCCATAATCCAGTCCATAGTTCAGACGAATCCGTTGTTCCACATTATAAAGCCCAAAACCGGACGGTTCGTTTTTATCTGCCGATTCTCCTTCTATGACTTTTTTCACATAAGCAAGCCGCCTGGGATCCATCCCCCTGCCGTTATCCCGGACGCAGAATATAAGTTTTCCGTCCGTTTCCTGAGCAGTCACCATGATTTTTCCAAGTCCGCGTTTATTTTTGATTCCATGATACAGTGCATTTTCCACAAGTGGCTGAAGCGTCAGCTTCAGAATCTGATATTCATGAAGTTCCGGCGGAATCCGGAGTTCATATTCCAGAATATCCTGATAACGAAACTGCTGGATCTGAAGATAACTCCTGATGTGTGCTTCTTCTTCCTCCACACGGATATAATCTTTTCCCTTACTCAGCGTCGTCCTGAAAAAATCAGACAGGGAGGTCACCATCATGACCACTTCCTCTTTCTTCCCTGCCTCTGCAAGCCAGATAATGGTATCCAGCGTATTATATAAAAAATGGGGGTTGATCTGCGCCTGTAGAAGCTTCAGCTCCGTAACCCGCAGGTTCAGCTGCTCCACACGGATATCTTCCACCAGATTGCCAATCCGCTCCACCATCTGGTTAAAGCTGGACCCCAGCACCGCCAGTTCTTCATCGCCGCCCTCCCGGGCACGTACTTCAAAATCGCCGCTTCCCGCCAGTCTTGTAACGTCACAGAGACTGCGGATCGGCTCTGTGATGCCGGTAATGATCCGCCGGTCAATCAGAAAGGCCCCTGTAAATATAATGAAAAAGATCAGAATACTGATCTGAATGCTTTGATCCACATCTGAACGTATCCCCTCTCTTAATGCCTCCAGATTGGTCGTCTCATAATAGATGTATTCCTGGACCTGCTCCTGAATCAGCTCTGTCAGAACCCGGATATCCAGATCCAGCCGTTCCATATTTCTGTCATATGCACCGGTCACATGTGCATCCTGTTCAATCTCCTCCACCCGGTCTTCCAGTGTATTCAGACTCTTCAGAATCCGGTTGAGACGGGTCTTCGCATGATCTGCATCCGCCGTTTCATACAGCCGCTGAAATACCTCCCTTGCTTCACTGATCAGAATATGCGGCCTCTGTGTATCCACCAGCTCCTCCGCCCGCTCCGAATTAACGACAATGATATACATAACATAATCAATGTCTTCTTTCAGATCCATATTATATGCATTTGCCATGGTGATATTTTCCACAATCGAATCATACCGTTCGGAAAACCGGCTGATGAGACTCAGAAGATAGACCGTCATGACCATGAGCGGAACCAGGCAGACCAGCATCAGCATATGGAGTTTTTTCTTCAGAGTGGATCCTTTTTTCAGCATGCGCTCCTCTCCTGTGCCTGTGACCGGTACTCCCGCGGGGTGCATTCCTGCGTCTTTTTAAACAGATAACTGAAGTAATGGGCGTCTTTATAACCCACTGCATAGGCGATCTCCGACATCTTCATGGACGAGCCTCTTAAAAGTTCTTTGGCCTTTTCCATGCGTACGGAAGTTAAAAACTCGATAAACGTCTGTCCGGTTTCCTGATTGAAGATCGTGCTGAAATGATTGGGACTCAGATTCACGCTGGCAGCCACCGTATTCAGAGAGATCTCTTCATTGTCATAATTCTGCTCAATATAGGTTCTGGCATCCTTTAAAAGAGAACTGTATTTTTTCCGTGAAACGGCATCTCTCAGATCAATCGCGGTGTCAAACACGTTCTGCAGATACGCCTTTGTATGGTCCACACTGGAAAATACCGTTGTCATCCTCTGAAAGTCCCCGCACCGCTCTACCAGTTCGGTCGCTCCGTACCCAATCTGCTCCAGCATCGCCACCGCAGCGAAATACATGTCCATCGTCACATACTGCCGAAGCAGAAGCGACTGGATATTCTTCTCACCCAGACTGGCAAAATATTCATCGATAAAATGGCGCGCTTCCCCCTTCAGACCGATCTTCAGAAACTGCTCCACATTTTTGCGGTCCATTTTCTCCACATTCAGAGCGCTCAGGTTCAGACTGTCCTCCATGGACGGATGGTCCGGCGCTTCCTCACTGTAGACGATCTGGTTCCTTTTCTTCAGATACCGGTATGCAAACGCACGGTTTGCCTCTTCAAAACACCGGCTCAGTTCACTTAAACGTCCCACCGCCCTGCCGACTCCTGCAAAATATTCGATGCCGGTATGACTGCGGATCACATTCTGAAGCCGTTCCAGAAAATCGTGCAGAATCTGTTCCAGATTTCTCTTTTCATCCGTCTCCTTGATGATAAATGCCCATCCGTCCAGGCCAAGCTCCACCATAAGAACGCCTTCCAGTCTCTCTGTCATCGCCCCAATCGCCTGCTCCGCCGCATTTTCTTCTTCGGAATATCCCTCCACTTCATCGCCGAAAAATATCTGCAGAAGTACGATATTATAGCGGTTTGCCACCAGTTCAAGCCCCACCTCGCGCCCTTCCTGCAGAAGTTCTGAAACCGTTTTCTTTCCGGATGCAAGGCTTCGGAACAGCTTCTGTCTGCCAAGCCGGATGCTTTCCAGCCTTTCTTTCTCAAACGTTCTGAGGAACAGCTTCTGCTGCTGTTCCTCCTGAATGAGTTTCCCGACCTTTCGGACCGCTTCCAGAAGCTTCGCACCGGCAATCGGCTTCACCAGATAATCCGTGATCCCGATGCTGATGGCTTCCTTGGCATATTCAAATTCATCGTAACCGCTTAAGATAATGATCTTGATATCCGGCATCTCCTGCCTGACCAGACGGCTCAGCTCCAGTCCGTCCATAAAGGGCATCTTGATATCCGTGATCAGAATATCCGGTCTTGCTTTCTGAATCAGAGGATAGGCAAGCTCGCCGTCACTGGCCTCCCCGGCAAACGCAAAGCCTTCTGCCGCCCAGTTGATATTATTCTTTATGCCTTCCCGCACAATGATTTCATCTTCGACTAAAAATACCTTCAGCATATTCCCTCTTTTTCTGAACCGGCAGCTCTGCAGCTGCCGGTATATCTCTGCTTTTTACCGGAACCTGTAAATCGTCGTCGTATGGTACGGCTGTCCTGCCTCAAATACCGGCTGTATAAACTCCGGTATATTGATGCTGTTGGGAAAATACTGAGTCTCCAGGCACAGAGCGCAGCGTCTGTCATAGTGTGCGCCTCCCTTGCCGGTCTGCGGCGTAATGCAGTTTCCGGCATAGAACTGCACGCCCGGCAGATCGGACCAGACCTCCATCACACGGCCCGCCTTCTCATCTTCTACCTGTGCGATCTTCTCCACCTTTCCATGTGCAGTGTGCAGAGCCCAGTTATGATCATAGCCCTGTACCAGAGTAAGCTGCTCAAACTCCGCATCAATCTCATCCCCGATCCGTTTTGCCGTCCGAAAATCCATGGGAGTCCCTTCTACCGGCAGGATTCTTCCCGTCGGAATCGCCCCCGGCCGGATCTCTGCAAATCCGTCTGCACAGAGCATCATGGTCTCCTCACAGATACTGCCCGCGTCGTGTCCTCCCAGATTAAAATAGCTGTGATTCGTCACGTTGATCAGGGTTTTTCTGTCGCTGACTCCGTCGTAGGTAATCTGAATCCCCATATCCGGAAGCAATGTATAGGTGACGGAAATCTTCAGGGTTCCGGGAAATCCGTTTTCCCCATCCGGACTCACATAAGAAAAGCGCACGGCCTGTTCCTGTTCCAGAAGCTCTGCCTCCCACATGACCTTATGAAAACCATGGTAAAAATCCGTATGCAGGTTGTTGCCGTTCTCATTGGCTGCCGGATGATATTCGATCCCGTCGATCACAAAAGCTGCGCCGCCGATCCGGTTGGCGCTTCTTCCGATCGTCGCTCCGAAAAAGCAGCTGTTCTCTTCATAATCCGCCAGATGATCATATCCAAGGACCAGATCCTTTTTGACTCCTCTGGAATCGGGCACGATCAAACTGACCAGAATCGCCCCATAGTCTGTCACTGCGGCTTCCATCCCGTTTTCGCCGGTTATGGTATACAGATGTGCCTGTTTTCCGTCCTTTGTCATTCCAAATTCTCTTTTACTGATACTCATTCTCCTGCTCCTCTGTCTTTCATTCGTAAACGGCGTTTAGTTTCTGCACTCACAGAATAGCCATGCAGGTGCCGTTTATCATATCTTCCGGCGCCGGTCTGTCTGGTTCCTTCCGTTCCTCCACTGCTGTCCCGCTCATCTGCTTTTTATGCGCACCTGACGCCCGTATATCTCTTCTTGCTGCTTTGACAGCAACCGCGCCCGCCTATAATTCCACACGCCCCTCCAGCGCACGAAGCAGTGTCACTTCATCAATGTATTCCAGGTCGCCGCCCACCGGCACGCCGCTGGCAATCCTGCTCACTTTGATGCCGGTCGGCTTCACCAGCTTGCTGATGTACATGGCGGTCGTCTCTCCTTCCAGACTGGAATTGGTGGCAATGATCACTTCATCCACATCCTGTTCCAGACGGTGCATCAGCTCCTTCAGCCGGATATCGGCAGGACCGATCCCCAGCATGGGCGAAATTGCCCCATGCAGCACATGATAGACCCCGTTATACTTTCTGGTCTTCTCATAAGCGCTCATATCCCGCGGATTCTCCACGACCATGATGGTCTTCTGGTCCCGGGACGGATTGCTGCAGATGGGACAGAGCTCCTTGTCGGTCAGTGTCAGGCACTGGCTGCAGTAACGAATGGTGCTTTTTGCCGTTTTGATCGTCTCCGCCAGCTTTTCCACCCGTTCGGAAGGCATGTCAATAATATAGAATGCCAGACGCTGCGCGGTCTTGCTGCCTATCCCCGGCAGGGACGCAAGCTGCTCAATGAGCAGGCTGATCTGATTACTGTAATATTCCATCAGAACGGAAAGCCTCCGCCCAGCCCGCCTGTCAGCTTCGCCATATTGGCTGCACCCGCCTCATCTGCTTTACGAAGCGCTTCATTGACAGCCGCCATGATCACATCCTCCAGCATCTCCACATCCTCCGGATCCACCGCATCCGGATCGATCTTTACCTTCGTCACTTCTTTCTTTCCGGTCACGGTCACTTCCACCGCTCCGCCTCCTGCAGCCGCTGTAAATACTGCGCTCTCCAGCTCCTTCTGACTCTCTTCCATCTGACGCTGCATCCTTTGCGCCTGCTTCATCAGATTGTTCATGTTTCCCGGCATGCCTCCGCCCGGAAATCCACCTCTTTTTGCCATCTCTCATTCTCCTGTTAATCGTTTTGCATCAGCCATAGTCATGCCCCTGTGTCCGAAAAACCGTTCCGGCATGATTCTGACAGATGCTGTTTTATAAGTTATTCTTCAATGTCGATTTCCATGTGAACCATTTCTGACAGATCAATGACCGGATCCTCCGGACTAGGATCGCTGCCCGGCGTGCAGATCTGGATCTTCATCTGCACATTTAATTCCTTCTGGACTACCTGTTCCACCTCTTCCGCCAGTTCCTTTTCATCCACTGCATGGTTTTTGCACAGAATGATCTGTATGCCCGTATGCTCCGGCAGTTCTCTTAACTGTGCGCCTTTCAGAACAAACCGGGACCAGCTGCAGGTCTTTTTCCGAAGGTCCTGAAAACGGCTGATAAAGAGCTGTATGTCTTCCGGCAGCGCCGACGGAGTGATCTTTTCCTGTTTTTGTCCGCTGTTTCCTGCAGCCGGCACCGGCCGGCCGGAAGACTCCGGAGCCGTTACCGCAATGCCCTCCTCCATTCTCTGTTCCAGCTGTGCCAGACGCTGGAGAATGGAATCATAACTGCGCTCCATTGCAGGTTTACATAATTTAATCAACGCAATCTCTACCAGCACGCGCTTCTGTGTTGCATAGCGAAGCTGTCCTGACAGCTCTGAGAATACCCGGATGTAGCGCATGAGCGTATCCAGATCCGCCAGCTCCATCTCCTCCTTCATCTGAAGAAGATGCTCACTGGACACATCCAGCATCTCTTCCATTCCCTGATCGCTTTTCAGCATCAGAAGATTTCTCAGATACCAGATAAAATCCGTAACAAACTGCGACAGCTCTCTTCCCTGCAGGATGATCTCCTCCAGCCCGCGAATGATGCCGGTAACATCCTGTCTGCAGATTCTCCGGAAAAAATCACCGAACACCTCCACATCCACTGCCCCCAGCACTTCCAGCACATGGTCATAGGTCAGCTTCTGCCCCAGATAAAAGGCAATGCACTGATCCAGAAGGCTCAGCGCATCACGCATGGAGCCGTCCCCTGCTTTCGCCACATAAGTCAGGGCACGCTCCTCTACTTCCACCTGCTCTTCCTCCATCAGTTCCTGCAGCCTTGCAGCAATGGTCTCCGTGGTAATCCTGCGGAAATCGTACCGCTGGCACCGGGACAGAATCGTGATGGGAATCTTATGCGCTTCCGTCGTGGCCAGTATGAAGATCACATAGGAAGGCGGCTCTTCCAGCGTCTTCAGCAGGGCATTAAAAGCTCCGATCGAGAGCATATGCACCTCGTCGATGATATACACTTTATATTTCCCTTCTGCAGGTGAATAGGCAACCTCCTCCCGGATCTCCCGAATGTTATCCACGCCGTTGTTGGATGCGGCGTCGATCTCTGCCACATTCATGGAACTTCCGGACGCGATGGCCCTGCAGGAAGCGCACTCCCCGCAGGGATCCCCATCCACCGGATGCTCACAGTTGACCGCCCTTGCAAATATCTTCGCTATGGTCGTCTTGCCGGTTCCTCTGGTACCACAAAACAGATAGGCATGCCCGATACGATCCGCACGGATCTGATTTTTCAAAGTCGTTACTATATGATCCTGTCCTTTTACGTCCGAAAATTCCGACGGACGGAACTTCCGGTACAGCGCTGTATAAGACATGCTCTCTCACTCCCGCTTAATCACCAAAACTGATGCCGATCAGTTTTGCTTCTTCAATAATACCTGCATTCGGATCCACCATCTTCAGCTTTCCTGCCACGTCGCCCAGCGGCACCTTGCAGGTCTCTCCATTGACGATTCCGACCATATAACCATATTCTTCATCTATGATCATCTTTGCCGCCCTTGCGCCCAGTCTGGTGGAAAGCACACGGTCGTAAGGCTTCGGAGAACCGCCTCTCTGGGTATGTCCCGGAACGGTCACACGTACGTCCGCACCGGTCTTCTGTGCGATCAGCTCTGCCAGCTCGTAGGATACGGACGGATACTGGTAGTTTGCCATCTTCGCCTTGTATTCTTTTTTGGACAGCTTTGCATCCTCTCTGGAGATGGCACCTTCTGCCACTGCCAGGATCGTAAAGCCTTTCTTTGCTTTAGTTCTCCTCTGAATCGCTGCGCATACTTTGTCAATATCGTAAGGGATCTCCGGAATCAGAACGATGTCCGCGCCGCCTGCAATCCCTGCATGAAGCGTCAGCCAGCCGACCTTGTGGCCCATGACTTCCACGATAAATACCCGTCCGTGGGACGCTGCTGTCGTATGAATGCAGTCAATGCAGTCTGTCGCAATATCCACCGCGCTCTGGAAGCCGAAAGTCATATCGGTTCCCCAGATATCGTTGTCGATGGTCTTTGGAAGGTGAAGAATATTCAGCCCTTCTTCTCTCAGGAGATTCGCCGTCTTCTGCGTTCCATTTCCGCCCAGAATCACCAGACAGTCCAGATCCAGCTTTTTATAAGTCTTCTTCATGGCTTCTACTTTGTCAAGTCCATTCTCATCCGGAGTCCGCATGCTCTTAAAGGACTGTCTGGAACTTCCAAGAATCGTGCCGCCTTTGGTCAGAATCCCCGCAAAATCCCTGCCGGTCATATGGCGGTACTCGTTATAGATCAGACCTTTATAGCCTTCCTCGATTCCGAAGATCTCCACATCGCCGCCCAGCTCGTTATAGAGGCTCTTTGCCACGCCTCTCATGGTTGCATTCAGGGCCTGGCAGTCTCCGCCGCTTGTCAAAAGTCCTACACGTTTCATAAACTCTCTCTCCTTTTCACCTTGTTTTCCGCCTGGACAGGACCGTGCACCGGGCAGATCCTGACCGCATTTGTAAACATTATACCCCAACCGGAAATATTTCACAAGTCTCTGGATGGAGGGAATCCTGCAGTATCTGTAAATACGTTACTGTTCAGGCACCTGCCGGTATTCAGCCTGTTATGGATCTATATTTCCGGAAGACCCATGGAAGGGCGCCGGTCCTCAGGCGCGGTCTTTTCACGCCTGCGAACCGCTGCTGCCTTTGCGGTAAGGAGGGACCCACACAGTGGGAGGATTCCTTATCGCCTTCATTAAGCGCAGGCGGGATTTGCGATGAGGGGGGCCCCACGCAGTGGGGAGAGTCCTGATCGCCTGTCTGGAAGGAATGTATATCCATAACAAAAGTCCGAAGCAGGCGCAGACAGTAATGTAATACAACAAAAAAGGCACAGCCCTTCAGACTATGCCACATTTTTTATAAAATCCGTGCATCCCGCTTTGAACCTAAAACCGGAACGTTACCTGTACAGTTAACTCAGCCCAGGCACCCCTGCGGCACACAGAAGGTCCCGCTTAGTGCTGCTTTGTTCCCAACCTGACACGGTTCACGGGTTCCTGTTGCGCAGGACCCGAACATCAACGCCACTTATACAGGGCAGCTTCCGACCAGTCGGCCCGGGGCGGGATATCACTCCTGCTATGGCGGATTGCAGGTACAGGGCGCCGCCACCTCCCCAGCTGCACGGATACTTTATTGTATCCTGTTTTCAGGATTTTGTCAAAACCTTTTTCCTTCGTTCCCGCAGTTCCCGGAAAAAATCCGTGAGCATGGACGAACATTCTTCCTCCAGAACGCCTTCTGTCAGCTCCACCTGATGATTAAACTCCGGAATATTCAGAAGATTCAGGATTGATCCAGCGCATCCTGCCTTGGGATTGCGGCTCCCAATGACAACCCTTGGAATCCGCGCCTGCACAATCGCTCCTGCACACATCTGACACGGCTCCAACGTAATATACATGGTGCATTCCTCCAGTCTCCAGTCACCGACTGCCCGACTTGCTTTCCGGATTGCCAGAAGTTCTGCATGGGCCAGTGTGTTTTTATCCGTATTTCTCCGGTTATAGCCCCTGGCTATGATCTTCCCGTCCTTCACGATCACACAGCCAATCGGAACTTCCTGAAGCTTTTGCGCCTTATGCGCCTGCCGGATGGCTTCTTTCATATACTTTTCCTCTTCTGTCAGGCGCATGCTCCACACTCCCCCTGCAGCTGCCGAGCTTCGGACAGCTGATACACTTTTCTCCGCCTTTCGGATACAGGATAAACCGGCTCACATCCACCGGTTCGTCCTTCCATTCTGCCACATAATCCCGGATTCCCGGCCGCCGGATCCAGACACCCCCGGTGTCCGGAAAGCGGATCCCCTTGTCCTGAATATTCTCCGGATCCAGCACTCCCTGCCACTGAAGCGCTCCATCCCGGCTCTCCAGATCGCCCAGATAGATCCCTATGGTCCGGTTTCCGCGGTAAAAATAGATATACGCTTTTCCGGGTTCCTCTCCCGGACGGCAACCGCTTTTCAGGCAGATACCCAGCCTGCATCTGCCTCCCCGTACCTCCGCTTTCACAAACCCTGCGTTTTTTATCTGCCTTCCCTGCTCATACGCATAGAGGTAAGCGATCTGGCGTCTGTATTCCTGCATAGCATATCCCTCCTGTTCCCTCGGATATTCTATGCCTGTCCACCATGAAATATGTCACCTGTGCCGCCTGTCACGACTCTGGTACGGTTTTCAGATACCGGACAGCCAGATTGGTAAAATCCACAAACTGTTTTAGTGTCAGCGCTTCCCCTCTGACCGATGCGGAAAGTCCCATTTCCTCCAGAATGCGGACGGTCAGCTCTTTGGATATCCCAAGCCCGGGCACATGGGAAAGGCCATTTTGCAGCGTCTTGCGCCGCTGGTTAAAAGATGCCCTGATGACGGCAAACAGCAGCGCCTCATCCTCCGCCTGCACCGGCGGCTGCTCATGGACGTCCAGCCGAATGACTGCAGACCCCACACCCGGTCTTGGCATAAAACAGTTGGGAGGCACATTGGCAACAACATACGGCAGCGCATAATACTGCACTGCCAGAGATAATGCCCCATAGTCCTTCGTCCCCGGACCTGCCTGCATCCGGTCCGCCACTTCCTTCTGCACCATGACTGTGACGCTCGAGACCGGCACATGCTTTTCAAAAAGTCCCATGATAATGGGAGTCGTAATATAATATGGAAGATTTGCCACAACCTTGACCGGCCTTCCGTCATTCTTCTCATCTGCAAGCCGTTTCAGGTCTACCTTCAATACATCCTCATTGATAATATCTACGTTTTCGTATTCCCGAAGCGTATCATGGAGAATGGGTATGAGCGCCCTGTCAATCTCGATGGCTGTCACTTTGGCTGCTGCCGCGGCCAGATACTGCGTCATGGTTCCGATCCCCGGTCCGATCTCCACTACATAATCTCTGTCGGTAATGTCTGCCGCCTTTATAATCTTATCCAGCACATGCGTGTCGATCAGAAAGTTCTGCCCGTATTTTTTCTGAAATACAAACCGGTACCTGTTCAAAATCTCAATGGTATTTCTGGGATTCCCCAGTGTTGGTGTCGGTCCTGCCATTCTACTGTCTCCTGTCCAGCCTGTAAAAAGTTCCGGCATTTTTCTCCGTAGCCTCGATCACAGCCTCCGGCGTCAGCCCTTTGATGTCTGCCACTGCCTTTGCTACATATGTCAGATTTCTGGAATCATTCCGTTTTCCCCGGTAGGGTTCCGGCGCCAGATAGGGACAGTCTGTCTCCAGAAGAATCCGTTCCAGAGGAGTTTCCAGAACCACCTCTTTTAATTTTTTCGCATTTTTAAAGGTTACGACTCCGCCAATGCCCAGATAATATCCCATCTTCACATATTCCCGCGCCAGCTCCGGTGAATAGGAATAGCAGTGGATCACCGCAGGCGTCTGCGGACTGTATTCCTGTTTCAGGATTTCCATGGTGTCCGCAGCTGCTTCCCGGCTGTGAACAATCACCGGAAGGGACAGTTCCTTCGCCAGTTTAAGCTGTCTGACAAACCACTTTTTCTGAACCTCATGGCTCTCTTTATCCCAGTAATAATCCAGTCCGGTCTCTCCGACCGCCACAATCTTCTTCTGCAGGCACTGCTCCCGAAGCCATGCAAACGTCTCTTCATTCAGTTCTCCCACTTCATCCGGATGGACGCCTGCTGCTCCATACATAAACGGATATTTCCGGATCAGTTCCACTGTCCTTCTTGTCCCTTCCAGACTTGCCCCCACATTGACCACTGTCCCAACGCCGTCTCTGGCAAGTGCCGGCAAAATCTCCTCCCGGTCCCCGTCATATGCATGGTCGTCATAATGTGCATGACTGTCAAATATCATATTTCTCTCCTGTCCCGCCGTATTTGATAACAGTATAGCGGTTTTGCAATGGTAATGCAACCGGAAGTTGGCAGCCGGTCCTGTCAGGAGTTATTTGGAAGGTTTTTACAGCTCCACCTCATATTCCACACTGGCGAATGTCAGATATGTCCCCGCCTTCAGCGGGTACAGTTCATATGGATTCAGCTGCACCTGATCCGCCCAGGTCCCATTGGTGGAATTCAGATCCTCCACATAATATACAGTCCCGTCACAGGTGATCCGCGCGTGAATCCGGCTGATGGTAGCGGCCGGGATACAGCCGTCCACACTGTCTTTTTTCTTTCCCAGCAGAAAGGTGCCCTCCTTCACCTGGAAACTCGGATACTCCGCACTCAGGCTTCGCAGGAAAAGTCCGTCCCGTTTTACTTTCTGAAGGCATGCCGTTTCCGCAGCCGTCTCTTCCTTCAGGAACAAAGCAGTTCCGCTTCCCATCTGGTCTGCTTCCGCCACATAGTCTTCCAGCGTTGTCTGCCTGTTTTTCTTTTTAAAAAAGTTTTTCCAGCTTCCGGTTTTTTCCAGAATCTCCTCCTGTACCGGAACCGGTTCGGCCGGCTGGACAGCCGGCTCCTGCGTCTCTTTTTCTGTCTCCGTGTATCTGTGCAGAAGCTCTGTCAGGCTGAAATTCGGTTCCAGCGCACTCTGATACAGTTCATAACCAAATTCGATCCCTTCCGCATCGCTTTTATCCAGCTTTCCCAGAAGATATTCGGCCAGATCCAGAAACGATTCCTGTATTGCCTTTTCCGAACCCGGATAACAGCACAGATACAGCTTTTCCGATCTGGCATGCAGATAGATGGTCTCCGGGCCAAGAAGCAGATGGTCGGGATTTAACAGGTATTCTTTTGCCGATTCGAGAATGCGCAAAAGCTCCCTCAAAAGTCCTTTCAGCTGACGAAAATTCAGTTTTCTCCGTTCATACAGCAGTTCCATGCTCTGCCGCCCTGTAATCTCATAATAATATTCCGTATGTTTCTCATGCTGCTGATGAATACAGGGCAGAAACCCATAGATGCGGTTTTCCGTAATCATGCGGACTTCGTATCCCTCTTTCATCGGTTTCTCCTCTGTCAGAATCATATAATTGCTGTTCAGGTCTCTTTTATATCGTATCTCCATCTTTTTTTCCTCCATCAGTCTTTCATCCATCTGCTCCTGCGTATGGTTTCACAGGGCTGTATCCGGTATACCGTCTGCTGCATCTCCAGTCCGGATACCGGAAGAAAACTGCCCGATCCCGATACCCGGAGCGTTGCACGCAGCGGACTGACCTTGACTTCCACACATTTAACCTGAAGCCATAAAAGCTGCCCGGACAGTTTCTCGGCAAAATCCTTCTCCATGTCCTCTTTTCTCCCGGCATCTGTACGCCCATCCGGATAGCACCCTTTCATCCCTGCTTCCAGCGCTGTATGTACGCATACGGCACAGTCATGGGCATACATTGTAAAAAACACCACATACACAAGCAGAATACAGATACCCGGCACCAGAAACGCCGCTTCGATTACATATCTTCCTTTTTTCTTCACATCCATTCCCCCATGGTATAAACCGCTGTCAAAAACGGAACCAGCGGAAGTTCTTTTTTTCGAAAACACAGTCCATACAGAAAACCAAGCATTACACCTCCCAGGAACAGGCGAAGAAGCCCTGCCGCATCTATCCACATCCCCAGCGCCAGTATCAGCCATCCATCCCCATAGCCGATGCGTTCCTTGCTGAAGAAAGCGATAAAAAGCACCAGACATCCCGGAAGGAGCGAGGGGACACGCCCTTCTGCCGCTGCATGCATCATTCCGGTACAGCCCAGCTCCAGAATCACCGGCATGGATATCCGATGTTCCTTCACATCCTCTGCTGACAGATACAGCAGGTGGAGCAGAATCCACAGGCCCTTCACTTCCCGCCGCATCTGGAACATGCATGGCGCCCCTTTGCCTCCGACAGCGGAATCGCCGTCACGGTCCGCTTCAGCCCCTGACAGCCCATACTGCTGTGGTAACTTGTTCCATGATCTGTGATATAGGC
>VSND01000029.1 GCA_009774145.1 Lachnospiraceae bacterium
TTCATGCTGTTTTTATGCCAGTTCTTATTGAATTTTCAAGGTGCATAGGCACTTATTCAAGTGCGAAGTTTGAGTTAGGATTTTAAACAAAGAAAAAGACCAACCATGCGGCTGGTCTGATTTTCCGATTTACCAATTGCCTAATAGTGACGCCAACACATGACGCTTACCTCGAAAACGGCACTTGCATAGGACTTACCGTTGGTGAATCTATAGTAGCATATGCAGAACAGTTTGTCTATATGTGAAGAACTATATGGTGGAAAAATTTTGGCATCTATTTCGAAAATTCAAATGTAAATTTCTATTGACTTTTCTGAAATAATCAAATAAAATGATAGCGAGCACTTGCATGGAGGTGAGGGGATGGACGATACAAGTCAAAAAATTATCGACGCAACCATGTCATTAATTCGTGATAAAGGGTATGTTGCTACTACGACAAAAGATATTGCCCGTTTAGCCGGAGTAAATGAGTGTACGTTGTTTCGAAAATTTGAAAACAAAAAAGACATTGTACTGCATGGAGTATCTCAGGAAAAATGGAGAGCCAATGTTACGCCGGAACTTTTTCAGAATGTACAATGGAAGTTAGAGCCGGATTTACAGATGTTTATGACCGCCTATATGGATAAGATAACGCCAGATTTTGTAAATCTGTCGATTGGATTAAGAGCGCCCCAGCTTTACGAGGAAACTGCCCCTTTAATTATGAAAGTGCCGCAGGCATTTCTGTCTTCGCTGACAGAATATTTCAAGAAAATGGAGGAGTTGGGAAAAATTGCACATTATGATTTTGAAAGCCTTGCAATGACGGTTTTTTCTTCTACGTTTGGTTACACATTTTTAAATGCGTCTTTTCATCAAAATCTCAGCAGGGTAGGCAGAGAAGAATTTATTAAGAACAGTGTAAAGATATTTGTAAATGGAATTTTATAGAGGCAAAAATGGTACTGTAAATTCAGTGCCATTTAAAAATACAGAAAAGCATGCAAGTACATGCATGAATACGAGCGAGGAGGTTATTTATGATGATTACCGGTGCAGAATTATTTGTGAAAGCCCTCAAAGCAGAGCAGGTAGATACTCTGTTTGCTTATCCGGGCGGACAGGCAATCGACCTGTTCAATGCCCTTTACAGCGAAAATGAGATAGAGGTTATTTTGCCGCGGCATGAACAGGGATTAGTCCATGCTGCGGACGGATATGCACGCTCCACTGGAGAAGTCGGAGTATGTCTGGTTACGAGTGGTCCGGGGGCTACGAATTTAGTGACAGGAATTGCAACGGCGAATTATGACAGTGTTCCTCTGGTATGCTTTACGGGGCAAGTACCTACGGGTCTGATTGGCAATGACGCATTTCAAGAAGTTGACATTGCAGGCATCACAAGAAGTATCTGCAAATATGCCGTAACTGTTCGCAGGCGTGATGATCTGGCAGCAATAATAAAGAAAGCCTTTATCATTGCCCGAACAGGTAAACCGGGTGTCGTCGTCGTAGATTTACCGAAAGATATTCAGAGAGAATATGGCAGTGATGACTATCCGGAAAAAATTGAAATCAGGGGATATAAGCAGGAACTTTCTGTTCCTGCAGGTCAGATCCGGAAAGCCCTGGAAATATTGAATCATGCAAAGAAGCCTGTATTTCTGATTGGCGGCGGCGTCAAGATCAGCCATGCACATTCCGAAATGCTGAAGCTTGCAGAAACAACAGGTGTTCCTGTTATTACTACCATTATGGGAAAGGGAGCAATTCCCACAACACATGATTTGTACATTGGGAATATTGGAATACATGGGAGTTACGCGGCTAACACAGCTGTTAGTCAATGTGACCTTCTTTTTTCTATCGGAACAAGGTTTAATGACCGCATAACAGGAAAAATCGGATACTTTGCCGCTCATGCAACAATCATTCATATAGACATAGATTCTGCTTCTGTTTCCAGAAATATAGCGGTTGACATCTCAATTGCTGCAGATGCAAAAATGGCTGTTTCCGCATTGCTTGAAAAGGCGCAGAAATTAGATACAGGGGAATGGTTAGAGCAGATTAAACAATGGGAAAGCCAATATCCTGTTTCTATGAAAACAAAAGGATTGACCCCGGAAAAAATCATAAAAGCAATCAATCATGTCTTTGACAATGCAATTATTGCCACAGATGTAGGACAAAATCAACTATGGGCTACGCAATTTCTTGAATTAAATGAAAAAAAGCAGATGTTGACTTCTGGGGGCTTAGGAACTATGGGCTATGGTTTTCCGGCTGCTGTTGGAGCTAAAATCGGCAATCCGTCAAAAGATGTCATTGTTATTTCCGGTGACGGCGGTATGCAAATGAACATTCAGGAAATGGCAACGGCTGTCTGCTATGAACTTCCGATAACGATTTGCATACTCAACAATGGTTATTTGGGAAACGTAAGGCAATGGCAGGAAATGTTTTTTGACAGGCGTTATGCAAGTACCTGCATGCGGTACAGAAAAAGCTGTCCGAAAAGCTGTAATTCTCCAACAGAATGCTGCCCGGAATATACACCGGATTTCATTAAATTAGCGGAAAGCTATGGGGCAAAAGCTGTCCGCATAACAAAAGAAAATGAGATTGCAGCAGCACTTGAAACAGCAAAACACACTTTAAAAGTACCTACGGTCATTGAATTTATCATTGAGCCAGAGGAAAATGTTATGCCGATTGTTCCGCCCGGTAATGCTTTGGACGACATGATTTTGGAAAGCGAGGATAAGGGAATATGAAAAAAAGGTGGATATGTCTGTTGGTTGAAAATGATGTAGGCGTCCTTGCCGGAATATCGGGATTGTTTTCTGGAAAGTCCTACAATCTGGATAGCCTGACAGTAGGAATAACGGAGGACAAAACGGTGTCCCGTATGACAATCAGCTTGACGAGTGATGATAAAACATTTGAACAGATAAAAAAGCAGCTGAACAGAAGCGTTGAAGTGATCCAGGTAGTTGATTATACGGACATCGCTGTCCATATGAAAGAGTTAATGTTTATAAGAATAACTGACTGTTCCGATAGAGATGTTGATGAAATATTTAAAATTTCCAATGCATTTCATGTATCTGTTATTGACTGTTCTCCGACAATGGTGCTGATTGAAAGTGTGCAGACAGAAAACCGCAATAATGACTTAATCGGCCTGTTGGAAAAATGCTGTGCAAACCGAATTGAAATTGTCCGTGGAGGTAGTGTTGCCATTGAAACATTAAGTATCGCAGAGCGGTAAAAGTGAATATCTGTCAATTCTGTTTGTGATTACTGTGTTGATGATGCTTTCGGAATTTCGCAGAATGCCGGAAACAAAATGATCTTTTTCAGGTTTGCACAATCGGCGGAGATAGATTATAATTCTGTTTGGAGTGTAGATCCTGCCGATGGAAGGGGACTGCCATGGGGAAAAACACAAAAGAACTGTCTGCGGTTATTCCAAAGGACAATGGCAGACGTTGGCGGAGGGTGGGATTGATATATTGGAATTTCCCAGTAAAATTTCGCAGAAAATTTTTAAACCAAGGAAAAATAAAATTCATTCCTTATGTTCAGCCAGTCATTCAGGATGTTAAATTAATTATTGGAAAACATTCGTTTCCAATAAACTTTATTGAAATGATAACGATCAGATGGAAGGATGAATATGGAAAGCATGAAGCAAAGTATAAGATTGACAGCATATATTTCAGGCAGTTTTTTAATGATACGGCAATACAGGAACTTGAAAGATTTGGGATGTAAAAAATCTTCTTTGCCATAGAAACGGCATTCAGGACTTTTTGGAATCCGGTGCAAGAGATGCACTGCAAGAATATCTCCAGAATTTTTTCAGAAGCTGTTCTCACATTTAAAGCCCATGATGCTTTAAGAAATTCTTGACGCAGAAGAATTTTGAAAAAACTGTTGACTCCTACGTTACGTAATAGTTTATATTGATCTCACCAGGCGCAGGGAGGAAATGCAGATGATGACGACGCATGAAATGAGCAGGCTTGCAGGGGTGAGTATACGCACTCTTCAGTACTATGACAAAATCGGTCTTTTACATCCGACGGGATATACCGATGCAGGGTACAGGCTGTATGACGATGCAGATCTGGAACGCCTGCAGCACATTTTGCTGTTTCGTGAACTGGAGTTTCCTTTAAAGGATATCAGGAAAATCATGGAGAGCCCGGATTTTGACAGAAGCAAAGCGCTGGAACAGCAGATCGCATTGCTGAAGCTTAAGAAGGAGCATCTGGAGCATCTGATAAACTTTGCGGTTGGAATAAAAATGTCAGGAGTAAAGAATATGGACTTTTCAGTTTTTGACAGAAGCAAATTGGATGAATACGCCGAACAGGCAAAAGCGGCATGGGGGAATTCGCCTCAATATAAGGAATTTGAAGAGAAAACAAAGGGAAGGAGCAAGAAGGAAGATCAATTACTGGCAGATCAGTGTATGCTTATTTTCAGGGAATTTGGAGAGATTCGAGATGAGGATCCGGCATCTGATAAAGCGCAGGCGCTGGTTACAAAGCTTCAGAAGTTTTTCACGGAACATTTTTACCATTGTACAGATGAAATCTTAAGCGGATTAGGAAAACTGTATTCCGGAGGCGGTGATTTTACAAAAAACATTGATCAATATGGCGGAGAAGGAACTGCTGTATTTGTTGATCAGGCAATTCGGATATATTGTAAATCATCCATATAAAACACATTGCTGTTCTTTTGGAAAATAAATTCTGTAAAAATAACGGTTTGTACAGGAAATTGCAAAAACGAAAAAGGGCATGGGCGGTTCGGAAATCTTGCCTGTGCCCTTTTTGCAGAAGAGAAAAACAGAATTTTGAGGAGGCCATGACAGCGGCTATGACGGAGGAGCAGAAAAAGTCGGTCTGTGAGAAATACGGCAGTATGGAAGCGTACCGGCAGAGCTTTCTGAAGGATGCCGGAAGCGAACAGGCACAGAAAAATTTTCAGAAGGTAGTGGAATGGTACGGAGATAAGGAAAGCGCGATGGAGGCCGGAACGAATCCGAAAAATCCGGAGATCTTTTCCGCCTATCAGAATCGGATGGAGCAGATCATGAAACGCCTGGCAGAGAAAAAAGGCACAGATGTGTCTTCTTTTGAAGTGAAATCCCTGATGGGAGAATATGATTTTGTGGCAAAACAGCTCTATCAGATGAAGGATGTGAGTAAGATGGCGCTGGAGCTGGCGGAGCTGTACCGTAAGGATGAACAGATGATCTATGTGCAGGATGCACAGTACGGAGAGGGGGCGAGCGCCTGTATTGCAGATGCGATCCGTGCATTTTATGAGGCGTAAGTATCAGGAAAACCGGGTCTTTTTATAGAGCATGCTTTCCGGTATGCCGGCGGCGCGTTTTTCGGAGCTGTCAGGTTTCTGCTGATAGATCGGAAAAGAACAGGGCATAATGACAGAGAATAAGACATGATCTGGAGGAATACAACATGTATGATCTCATTATTATTGGAGCCGGAACGGCGGGACTGTCGGCAGCCGTCTATGGAGTTCGTGCCGGGAAGCGGGTGCTTCTTCTGGAAGAGCAGGTATACGGCGGACAGATTCTCTCTGCGGTGGAAGTGGAGAACTATCCGGGGATCCGCCGGATATCCGGCTATGAATTTGCGGAAAATCTGTACCGGCAGGCGACAGAGCTTGGGGCGGAGATGAGATATGAAAAGGCTGTGAAGATACGGGAAGAAGGAGGAGAGAAAACCGTGATCACGAACCGTTCCGGCTATGCCTGCCGGGCAGTCATACTGGCGACCGGAGCGAAAAAACGCAGGCTGGGGCTTGAGAGAGAGGAGGAATTGACCGGGGCGGGTATTTCCTACTGCGCCACCTGCGACGGGGCGTTTTACCGGGGAAAAGATACGGCTGTCACAGGCGGCGGCAATACGGCTCTGGAGGATGCCCTGTTTCTGAGCGGCTACTGCAGGAAGGTATATCTGATTCACCGGAGGGACCAGTTCCGGGGAGAGGAGCGGCTGGTCAGGGCGCTGAAGGAAAAAGAGAATGTAGTTACGGTGATGGAAAGCCGGATCATCCGTCTGAATGGGAAGGCGCATCTGGAATCCGTCACCGTGGAACACAGCCGTACAGAACGGGAAGAGGAACTTTTGGTGGCCGGACTTTTTATCGCAGTAGGGCAGGAACCGGATAACCGTGCCTTTTCTGATGCCGTCCGTCTGGATGCTTCTGGCTATGTGGAGGCAGGCGAGGACTGCAGAACCAGCAGAGCCGGGATCTTTACCGCAGGGGACTGCCGGACGAAGGAGGTCCGGCAGCTTGCGACGGCAGCGGCGGACGGAGCGGTGGCTGCGCTCGCCGCCTGCGCATATATGGAACAGAGCAGCTGGCAGTGAGATGATATTGCCTGTTTCTCTGTACGGGCGCTTCCGGGCGTGTCATCCGATGAGGGCAAATATCCTGCAGGCGCCGGTAAAAAGCATGCACAGAAGGATGCCTGCAGCAGTCGGCAGCAGTGCGGCGAGCGCCGTCCACTTCAGGCTCTTCGTTTCCTTGTGGATGGTCAGAAGAGTGGTGGAGCAGGGCCAGTGGAACAGGGAGAAGAGGAGCATGCTTACGGCGGTCATCCAGGTCCATCCATGGGAGAGGAGTAATGTCTTCATGGCGGCAAAGCTTCCGGGTTCCATAAGCGTTCCCTGAGACAGATATGCCATGAAGATCACGGGCATTACGATCTCGTTGGCGGGAAAGCCCAGAAGAAAGGCGATCAGAATCACCCCGTCCAGCCCCATCAGTCCGGCTAACGGATCCAGAAAGGAAGCACACAGTTCAAGCAGGCTTGTGCCGCCTGCAGTTACATTGGCCATGATCCAGATCAGAAGGCCGGCAGGAATGGCAACGGCGACTGCTCTGCCCAGTACGAATAAGGTGCGGTCAAAAATCGAACGTACGATGACAGAACCGACCTGCGGTCTCCGGTAAGGCGGAAGTTCCAGCGTGAAAGCGGAAGGCATGCCTTTCAGAAGCGTGACGGAGAGCAGCCAGGTGACGGCAAATGTCATGCCGATTCCCAGAAGGATCATCAGGGTCAGCAGCAGCGCGCAGAGGAAGGAGGACCAGAGGCCTTTGGACATTCCGGCGAAAAAGATCGCGATCAGTGCAATCAGGGTCGGAAATCTGCCGTTGCAGGGAACAAAGCTGTTGGTCAGGATGGCGAGGAGGCGTTCTCTGTCGGAATCTATGATCCGGCAGCCGGTGACGCCGGCGGCATTGCAGCCAAATCCCATGGCCATGCACAGCGCCTGCTTTCCGCAGGCATGGCAGCACTGGAACGGTTTATCCAGGTTATAGGCAAGCCTTGGAAGATATCCCATGTCTTCCAGAAGCGTAAAGAGCGGAAAGAAGACAGCCATGGGCGGGAGCATGACGGAGACCACCCAGGCGACGACCCGATAGATCCCGAGGACCAGCATGCCATGGAGCCATTCGGGCGCATGAAGCCGTCCGGACAGTGCGGTCAGCAGGTCCTGAAACCGAAAGAGAAGGGCGGCAAGCGCCTGTGAGGGATAATTGGCGCCGGTGATCGTCAGCCACAGGAGAAAAGCGAGCAGGAGGATCATGGCGGGATAACCGAATAACCGGCTGGTCAGGAGGTGATCCAGTTTCCAGTCCCGGAACTGATAGACCGGCCGTTCCATCAGAACCACATCCTGACAGAGCTTCTCTGCTTCCGCAACCAGAGAAGCGGTGATCAGATCGCGGAAAGCTTCCGTGTCGATGCCCGATTTCAGAAGCAGGTCGGAGGCCTGTTTCAGGGCGTCTTTCATGTTTTTATCTTCCAGAAAATCATCCCCCAGACCGTGCCGCATCTCTCCAAGCAGGGAATCATCCGCATCCAGCAGACGCAGGGCAAGCCAGCGGCTGTCCGGCTGTCCGCCTGTCTTCTCCTGAAGGACCGGGATGAGAATGGACAGGGCCTTTTCCACGGGCTCTGGATAACGAACATGATATACGGACGGTTCCGTCCTTTGGGTCATCCGGCACAGGGCATGCGTCAGAGCCGGGAGACTTTTTTTGTTGCGTGCAACCGTGGGGATGACAGGAACGCCGAGCTTTTGGGACAGAAGCTCTGTCTGTATCCGGATTCCTTTCTTTTCTGCTTCATCTGTCAGATTCACACAGACAACGACTCTGGAAGAGATTTCCATGGTCTGAAGAACCAGGTTCAGGTTTCTCTCCAGACAGGATGCATCACAGACGACGGCAATTGCGTCCGGTTTTCCAAAGCACAGGAAATTACGGGCAATCTCTTCCTCGGCGGAGTGCGCCATGAGGGAATAGGTGCCCGGAAGGTCGACCAGGATACAGGTCCGTCCTTCGCAGGTGTACCGGCCCTGGGCGTTGGCAACCGTCTTGCCCGGCCAGTTTCCCGTGTGCTGCTTCATGCCGGTCAGGCTGTTGAAAATGGTGCTTTTTCCCACATTGGGATTGCCTGCAAGAGCAATGACTTTGTCTTCTGCGTTCTGCCGCTGGATCACAAGACCGGAATCCAGGGCTTTCGTTCCGGTAGAATGGCTGGTAAGACCCATAGGAATGTTTTACTCCGTCTCTATCATGATATTCTGGCTGTCTTTTGCACGGATGGCGATAACGGCGCCGCGGATCAGGTAGGCGGATGGATCGCCGAGCGGACTGTGTCCAAGACACATGACTTCCGTATGAGGAGTGAGGCCCAGATCCATGAGACGCCTGCGCATGGCACCGGCGGTGTCGATGCGCGCTACGCGGGCACGCTGTCCGGGATGGAGCTGGCTTAGATTGCGTGATTGTTCCATAAGATGCGGTGTTCTCCCCGATGGACGGTAATTTAAAAACTCTTATGGCATCTTATGAAACAGACGGGCAGTGTGTGAAAAGATCTGTTCCATATCCTGCGCCTTGTGATATAATGTCACCAGCTGGAGCGAAGGGGAAGCTGACGACCTGGGCGGGTATCTGTTAACATTCAGAGAGAATATGAGGACAGGAAGACATGAACGTATATTTTGAAGAAAACTACTGGGGATGTCTGCGGGAAAGAGACGGAGAAGAACCGGGGCGGGAGATCCGTCTGGATGCCGGATTTACATGGAAGGGAAGACCGTGGCAGATTCCTGCGGTATATGTGTGCCGCCAGGGACTGGTGGCGGATTTCTGCGGCAGGATCAGGGCAGAGGAGATTCAGGCATTTTATGAAAAATGGGGCGCCCGGCATGGGGAGACGTTTTCGGAGAAGGAGCAGGAGCTCCTGGAACGGGAAAATCCGTTTCACTGTGATTTTCGGGTAGAAGCAGGAGTCTGTGGGGAAACGATTCAGACGAAGATGGGGTGCGGCGCCTGCTGGTGTCCTCCGGCTCTGCGGCCGGAGGAAGAAGCCGCATCATCTGAAGCAAACTGGGCAGAGGAGCTTTTGATCGAGGCATACAGTCTGGATCCAAAGAGCGGCTGGATCTTCTGGAGAAATTCCTTTGCATGGCAGACAGAGGAGCCGGAAGTTCTTTCGTCTCTTACCTTTGTATTTACAGAAGATCCGGTTCTGTTTTCCGGTCCGCATTTTCGGAGCAGACAGGGAGAGGCCGGACAGAAGGTGGAATTTGTCCATCCGGCAACGAATAGAACGTATGTTCTGTCGGTGCTGGGGCAGGAGGCAGAGACACTTGAGACGGAGGCGATTTCGCAGGTGCCGGATATCCGGACATGGCCGACGCACTTTCAGGTACTGCACTATCAGGTGGAGCCGGAACTTCCGGAAGGGGAGCTGACGGTCAGCGACTGTGACCAGTCAGACCAGCCGGTGCACAGGGAGCGTCCGGCAGCCGCTGCCATAGCAGTCATCGGCGGGGCGGATGGACCAACCTCTTTCTTTGTTGCGGGAAAGCTGCCGGACTCGGCAGTACATCCGAAGAGAAGAACGGCATATTCTGCCCTTCACTATGAACCGGAGGAGACTGTGGAGTGGAAGCTGACGTTTCAGGTGCGGCAGGATACCAGGAAAGAGGTCCGGGTGGAACTGTAAAAGAGTTCACTTATGGAGGGCGCGGTACTGAGTGGGACTGACGCCCTTCTTCTTTTTAAACAGTCTGGAAAAATACAGGGTGTCTTCATAACTGACCGACAGGGCGATGACGGAGACCGGCAGGTCGGTCTGCAGCAGCAGATCGCACGCTTTCCGGATGCGCAGGTCCAGAAGATATTCCTGAAGGGAAGATCCGGTGGCGGCTTTGAAGATCCGGTGCAGGTAGGAGCGGTCCAGCTCCAGATCATCGGCGATGGATCGGACGGAGATGCCCTGTCCATAGCCGGATTCCAGACGGCGGAGCGCTTCCTCGATATAGACGGCCTGCTTTTCCTGGATACTGACCTGCTCCTTTGGGAATTTGCGCACCAGAAGGAACAGATATTCATACAGGATACTGTTCATGATCAGATCCCGGTTTGCCGAAAGCTGGTTGGCCTCGAACATTTTCTCGTGACAGAGCCGGATCCGGTCATCCTGGCCGTAGTGGAAGACCGGTGTCGTCAGAAGAGAGGTCCGCTCCAGATATTCATGAACCTTGACGCCCTGAAAACCGATCCAGGTATAGGTCCAGGGATCCTTTTTGTCGGCTTCGTAGTAGATGAGTTCGTCCGGGCAGATGAGGAAGGCGTCGCCTTCGCTCAGGCGCCAGGTATGTCCGCCGGACCGGTAATAGCCGCTGCCGCTTAAGACATAGTGAATGAGATAGCCGCTTCGAAGGACAGGTCCATAGCTGTGACCGGGCGTGCAGGTCTCGTAACCGCAGGTGTAGACGAAGGCATCCAGACTGCGGAAAAAATCATTGGAAAAGATAAAATCTCTCATGGAAGCTCCTTTCATGAGCAAGGTGGCAGAACAGATGCCATGTGGTCACAAAGATGCATGAATGTGCAACATTTATCCATGTTTATATTTCCTGAAAATAGTATAGTATATCTCACAGGGAAGAGCAAGAAAAACAAAAGGCAGGAGGTGAAAACAGCGGATTTCAAAGGAAAATCAGAGAATATCAGCAGAATTTGCAGTCGGAAAGAAGCAGCGGAATACAGATGCGGGGAATCAGGTATATAACACATTTGTTATGCGGCGTACGGACAGGGATATTCTTTGAGAGGCTCTTCCGGATGTATGGCCGTTGATGAGGAAGCGGAAGCGTTTTGAAAAAAGCGGTCAGAAGGAGGAAGCGGGATCGGGTGATCCGCGCATAAGAACAGAGACGAATGTGAACAGCGTCTGAAAAGGAGACTACAGGAGGGAAATATGGACGAAAAGAAAAGACAGAGATATCTTGCCATCTCCGAAAAGCTTGCAGAGCTGGTGGGAGGCAAGAAAAACATTCAGGGTATTGCACACTGCGCAACAAGGCTTCGGATTGTGCTGGAGAACAATGATGTGGTAGACTTGAAGGCGATTGAGGATCTGGATCTGGTTAAGGGCGTCTTTGTGGCCGGCGACCAGCTGCAGATCATCTTCGGCGCCGGACTGGTCAATGACGTCTATGAGGTGTTCAAGGATTATACGGGCAAGGCGGGTATGAGCCTGAGCGACCTGAAAACGGAGGCAAACAAGAAGATGAATCCTCTGCAGAGGATTATCAAGGCGCTTTCGGATGTGTTTATCGACATTATGCCGGGCATCCTGGCAGCGGCGCTTCTGACCGGGCTTTCCGGCGTGCTGACCAATCTGGATGTGGTCCAGAACAATGCAACGCTCTACGGCATTACGAGGCTGATCAATATTTCTTCCGGGGCGATCTTCGGATTCCTGCCGCTGGCGGTGGCGTACAGTGCATGCAAGCGGTTTGGAGGAAGGCCGATTCTCGGTATTGTCATCGGCTGTATCATGCTTTCGCCAAGCCTTGCAGATGCCTATGCGGCAGCCCAGGGGACCGTGGAGGTGACAACCTTACATATCTTTGGACTGAGTGTGGGGCTGGTCGGCTTTCAGGGCGGGATCATCGTGGCGCTGCTCATGGGCGTTGTGACAGCGAAGCTGGATCTCTTCTTTGAGAAGAAGGTTCCGGAGGTGGTACGGCTTCTGGTGTCGCCGCTTCTGACCACGCTGGTCAGTGCAATTCTTCTGTTCACCATTGTAGGACCGGCGGGAAGAGGGCTGGCTTCCGGACTGACCGGTGCGCTGGTATGGATGACGCAGAATCTGGGCGTGTTCGGTTATGCAGTGTTCGGCGGTCTGCAGCAGCTGGTGGTCATCACCGGTCTTCATCATATCTTCGGAGCCATTGAGGCACAGCTCCTGGCAGATACCGGAAGAAATATCCTGAATCCTCTCATGTCCGTGGCGATCATCGGACAGGGCGGTGCGGTTCTTGGATATCTTTCCAGAAATTATAAAGATGCAAGAACCAAAGAATTATGCATTCCCAGCTTCATCTCGGTCCTGTTCGGCATCACGGAGCCGGCTCTGTTCGGGATCAACCTGCGGTTTAAATATCCGCTGGTGGGCGGCTGTATCGGAGGCGCCATTGGAGGCGCGGTTGTGTACTTTACGAATCTGGCGGCGCTTGGCTTCGGCACGACGGTGCTTCCGGGTATCGCGCTGGCCGATCCGGCGGGGAACGGTTATGTGAATTATATCATCGCACATGTGCTGGCGCTGGCGGCGGGCTTTGCAGTCACGTTCGTGCTGGGCGGATTTCAGAAGAAGCCGGCGTCTGCAGCGGCAGAGACACCGAAACCGGCGCCGGAGAAGAAAGAAGCGGAAAAAAGCGCACAGGCCGCTTCGGCGGGGGAAGAGACCCTCTGTGCACATGCCACCGGACAGATGATCCCCATGGAGGAAGTAAAGGATGAGACCTTTGCGCAGAAGATGCTGGGAGACGGCTTTGCGATTCTTCCGGAGGACGGAACCGTGTGTTCTCCGGTAAACGGAACGGTTTCTTCGGTGTTCGATACGAAGCATGCGGTTTGCCTGGTGTCGGACGGCGGGCTGGAGATTCTGATCCACATCGGTATCGATACGGTGAACCTGCAGGGGAAATATTTTACCGCTCATGTGAAAGACGGCGACGTGGTGAAGGCAGGACAGTCTCTTGTTACCTTTGAGCTGGATCAGGTGAAAAAGGCAGGATACGATACGGTGATTCCGCTGGTATTTACCGATCCGGATCCTCAGGTCGACGTGAGCAGCCTTCAGATGCGCCATGTAACACATGGAGAAAATATATAAGGAGTCTGTAATATGGCAGATATGACTTGGAAAAAGAAACGAATGAACAAAAAAGACTATGAAGAACAGCTTCGCCGTCATGAAGAGCGGCTTCAGACGGCGGCATCCGATCCCATGCGGCTGAAGTATCATCTTCAGCCGCCCATGGGGTGGCTCAATGACCCCAACGGGCTGTGCCAGAAGGACGGAGTCTACCATATCTATCATCAGTATGTGCCCTTTTATCCGGAACTGTGCAGTGTGTTCTGGGGACATATGACGACGAAGGATTTCATCCGCTATGATGTGCACGAGCCGGTCATTTATCCGGATACGGACCGGGATGCCAACGGAGCCTACAGCGGGTCCGCTTTTCTGAAAGACGGGACCATGTATGTGTATTATACGGGAAATGTCCGGCATACGGATCAGGATTATGATTATATCACCGGCGGACGGGAGCAGAATACGCTCCTGGTTACATCGGAAGACGGTTTTCATTTTTCAGAAAAACGTCTTCTGATGAAAAATGAAGACTATCCTTCGGATCTGAGCCTTCACGTACGGGATCCGAAGGTGTTTTGTGAAAACGGGCGTTATTATATGATACAGGGCGCCCGGGATCTGGAAGACCACGGCAGTATCCTGCTGTTTGAAAGCGGGGATCTGATTCACTGGACCTATCGTCTGAGGTTCTGTACAAAGACGCCCTTTGGTTATATGTGGGAGTGTCCCAATTATCTGAGAGTGGACGATCAGCAGTTTCTGATTGCCTGCCCGCAGGAGATCCGGCAGGACGGAAATGTAACGGTAAAGGAAAACGGATGCGGATATTTTCCGCTGAAGTACGATTTTGAAGGACCGGAGTATGAGCTGGGAGAATACCGGACGCTGGACTTCGGGTTTGATTTCTATGCACCTCAGGTATTTCAGGATGAGGCCGGCAGATGGATTCTGCTTGGCTGGATGTCCACGCCGGATGCGGATTATGACTGTGAAGTGACCATGAAAAACGGATGGGTCCATGCCATGACCGTGCCGCGGGAGCTGTATGTCAATGAGAAGGGGCGGCTGTGCCAGCGGCCTCTGAAAGAGCTGGAAAGGATGCGAAGAGGGATTTCTTCCGGTCCGTTTGAGGCGGGTACGGGATTCAGGTCGGAAGTCCCCGTGTGCTTTGAACTGAAAGCTGATCTGAATCATGCATCGGCGGATTCGGGCCGGTCCTTTGCGCTGCGGCTGCGGGAATCCGCAGTGCTGCGATATGCAGATGGCATCCTGAGCCTTGACCTGACCGGATGCGGCGCCGGGAGAACGGTGCGGGAGGTGCGTCTGAAAGAGGTTCGTGAACTGCAGATTCTGTCGGATACCATCAGCCTGGAGATCTTTGTAAATGGCGGAGAAGAAGTCTTTACCACGCGGATCTTCGATTCCATGGAAGGGCTGCAGGCGGAATTCCTGTCGGACGGCTGCGGCGGACGGATGGAACTGTATGAACTGATCTGCTGACGTTTTGCCTGTAATGGGCATATGCTCCTGAAAGACCCATTGAAGGGCGCCGGTCCTTAGGGCGCGTATTTTGCGCCCTTAGTACCGTTGCTGCCCTTCATTAAGCGCAAGCGGGGGATGGAAGGAACATATGCCCATGACAGGCGCCCGGGGCAGAACAGTCACATGCCGGCGGAAACTGCCGGGACATATTCGACAATTTATCTTGTGTATTCTATTTGATAATGCTATGATAAAGGGGTTACTGCAACATGCGCTCCTGCCTGTGTGCCCGGCACACGGGCAGAGATACGTTTTGCAGCAGCCCCTTTGGTATCTGCTTATATTCTGGCAGATATAACATACAACAGGAGGAAAGACTGAAATGGAAGAGAACAAGATGGGGGTCATGCCGGTCAACCGGCTGATCATATCCATGTCCCTGCCGATCATGATATCCATGCTGGTACAGGCACTGTATAATATTGTAGACAGTATCTTTGTTGCAAAGATCAGTGAAAATGCGCTGACGGCTGTGTCCATGGCATTTCCGATCCAGAACCTGATGATTGCAGTGGGAGTAGGTACCGCCGTGGGTGTCAATGCGCTGCTGGCGCGTGCGCTGGGGGCAAAGGATTACGACAGAGTGAACCGGATTGCCGAAAATGCGGTTTTTCTGGTGGGAGTGAGCTATGTGCTGTTTCTGGTGATCGGCCTCTTTCTGGTGGAGTCGTTTTACAGGAGCCAGACAGATATCGAAGAGATCGTTACCTGCGGGAAAGAATATCTGACGATCTGCTGCTGCCTGTCCTTCGGCGTATTCACCCAGGTAATGTTTGAGCGGCTTTTGCAGGCGACAGGAAAGACATTTTATACAATGGTCACGCAGGGCGTCGGTGCGATTGTCAATATTATTATGGATCCGATTATGATCTTTGGACTGTTCGGATGTCCGAAGATGGGAGTTGCGGGTGCGGCGGCTGCAACCGTCATCGGCCAGATTGTGGCAGGAATTCTGTCCGTGTGGCTGAATCATGCGAAAAACCATGAAGTAAAGATATCCATGAAAGGCTTCCGGCTGGATGTTCCGGTGATCCGGCAGATTTACGGAATCGGTATTCCTTCTATTATCATGCAGGCGATCGGCTCTGTGATGGTCTATGGCATGAACCGGATCCTGATTACCTTTACGGCTACGGCTACGGCGGTCTTTGGCGTGTATTTCAAGCTGCAGAGTTTTGTGTTCATGCCGGTGTTCGGACTGAATAATGGAATCATTCCGATCATTGCCTATAATTATGGGGCGAAAAAAAGGGAACGGGTAATGAGCACGATCAGGCACAGCATACTTTATGCCATGTCTATTATGATTCTGGGTTTTCTGGTATTTCAGGTCATGCCGGCGCCGCTTCTGCGGTTGTTCAATGCATCGGAAACGATGATGAGCATAGGGGTTCCGGCGCTTCGGATTATCAGTATCAGTTTCATTCTGGCGGGTTTTTGCATTGCGTGCGGCAGTGTGTTTCAGGCGCTGGGGCGGTCCGTCTACAGTATGGTAGTGTCGGTGGCAAGGCAGCTGGTGGTTCTGCTTCCGGTGGCGTACTGCCTGGCTCTGCCCGGCAATGTGGATCTTGTCTGGTGGGCATTTCCGGCTGCGGAACTGATGTCCCTTGCGATGACGGTGTTCTTTTTGCTTCGGGTAAACCGGAATATTATATCCACGCTCTGAATGGATGATTTAAAAACAGAGAATGGGCAAAAGCTTCTGAATAAGTGTCTGTTCGGATTTGGCAGTTGCAGACAGAGACGGAAATGTATATAATATTTTATACCATGATCCATGCAGCGCTGACAGGGCAGCTGTATGAGAAAGAGAAAGTACAGGGATCTGATTATGAATACAGACACAAATCCGGATACCTTGTGGGAACAGATCACAAACCGGCAGGGAGATGTTTTTTATACCAAAAAAGGACTTCCGTTTACCTATTATATAAAGGGCGGGGAGCTGTTTGCCAGCCGGAGAGAGCGTTCCATTACAAGAAGTACCTTTGAAAAAGCTTTTCAGAAGATACAGGAAAACCCGCAGGAAATATCAGGCCCCAAGAAGCTGAATGTGTATGGGGCGCCTTATGTGTGGGCTGTTTTGGCGACAATTCTTGGAGCAGAATCGGATAAGGAGGAGTAACGGTGAATATATTTGCAGAACTGGTACATTCGGTTTACGATTTTAAAAGTTATCCGGGATACCGGAAAAACAGAGGGGGAAAAGCCTTTCTGTATGGTCTTTTGCTGAGTGTGGTGTATCTTCTGGCTGCGGTGCTGCTGCCTGCAGTCATAACCGTGGCAGGTTTCGGCGGCTTTGGAGGTATGGCGAGAGAAGCCATCCCGAATTTCAAGCTGGAAGACGGACGGCTGTGGGTGGAAGAGCCGGTGGAGATCCAGCAGTATGATTCCTATCAGGGCGGCATCTGCTTTCGGGTGGATACGGATCATCCCATCACGGAGGAGATTACGGATGTGGATCTGCTTGCGTTTGACCAGGTGCTTGTGCTGGATGCAGAGAACGGGATTGTAAAAGCAGAAGGCGGTTCTGTCATCCGGTTTTCCTACAGCGATTTTGATCTCGGTGAATGGGACCGTGAATCCTTCCTGCAGGAACTGGTGCCGCTGATTCCGGTCGTGATCTGGGTGATGGTGATCATCATGGTATGTGCCGGCTTCTTTGGCTTTTTTGCCGGTGCTTTTGTGGTTGCGGTCATAGGATGCATTCTGTCAGCAGTCATGGGAAGCCGCCTGAAATTTGGGGAACTGTATAAACTTGCCATCTATGCCCGCACGCCGGCCATGGTGATTAAAATCATCTATTCCTGGATTCCCATTGTCATACCATATTTCTATGTCATCAGTTTCGGTATCTCGGCATTCTATATGTGGAAGGCGATGCAGCATATAAAAGAAGAAACGCAGAACCCGACACCGTCTTACTGGACGGGAGAACCGTAAGCGGCAGCTGCTTTTCGGGGCGCTGTCCAAACGCCCGCCATGGGCACAGGTTCCTGAAGGACCCATGGCAGGGCGGCGGAAATATTCCAAAAAACCTTGACTTTACGATCCTGCTGTGTTATAGTAGCCATGCGACTGGAAGTTTAGGCTTTTTTTTTATGCCTAAAAACCGGTGACCGTCGCAGGGTCACCAGAGAGAAAAAGTATAAAGCGAGGTGGAAAGTTGTGCGCGTAAGAATCACACTGGCATGTACGGAATGCAAGCAGCGGAATTACAACATGACAAAAGAGAAGAAGCTGCATCCGGACAGAATGGAGACTAAGAAATACTGCCGTTTCTGTAAGAGGCATACGCTTCATAAGGAGACGAAATAATCCTGCCCCGAACGAGTAAAGGAAGTGAGAAGATGGGAGATACCAAAAAGCCCCCCAAGACAAGCTGGATAAAAGGCATAAAGGCTGAATTTAAGAAGATTGTCTGGCCAGATCAGAAATCACTTACAAGACAGACTATTGCGGTAGTCAGTGTTTCGGTTGCTCTGGCTCTCATTATCAAGATACTGGATATGATCATGACCATCGGGATTGACGTTCTGGTGACATTATAGTTCAGGGAAAGGTGATTTTATGTCAGAGGCAAACTGGTATGTCGTGCATACTTATTCCGGGTATGAGAATAAGGTAAAGGCCAACATTGAGAAGACAATCGAAAACAGACATCTTGAAGAGCAGATTCTGGAAGTCAGAGTCCCGATGCAGGATGTGGTGGAACTGAAGGACGGCCAGAGCCGTCAGGTTCAGAAGAAAATGTTCCCGGGCTATGTTCTGATCAATATGATCATGAACGATGACACCTGGTATGTGGTTCGGAATACCAGAGGTGTGACCGGTTTTGTTGGCCCCGGGTCCAAACCGGTTCCGCTTACAGACGAAGAGATGAGACCGCTTGGGATCCGGACAGATTCCGTCCAGGTGGATTATGCAGAAGGCGACAGTATTGTCGTGACTGGCGGCGTATGGAAGGACACGGTGGGCGTCATCCAGGCCATCAACGAGAATAAACAGAGCGTGACAATCAATGTCGACCTGTTCGGCCGTGAAACGCCGGTTGAGATAAGTTTCACAGAAATCAGAAAAATGTAAATGGTCTGTAAAAAAAATCGTTTTTTGCAGATCGTGGGAGGGACATTCCCGCCATTACCACAATAGGAGGTGCCTTAGTTATGGCAAAAAAAGTTACAGGTTATATCAAATTACAGATTCCTGCTGGAAAGGCTACACCAGCTCCGCCAGTAGGTCCGGCACTTGGTCAGCACGGTGTGAACATCGTACAGTTCACAAAAGAGTTTAATGCAAGAACTGCAGACCAGGGCGATACGATCATTCCGGTTGTTATTACGGTATATGCTGACAGAAGCTTCAGCTTTATTACCAAGACTCCGCCGGCAGCAGTATTACTGAAGAAAGCATGCGGACTGAAGACTGCTTCCGCCAATTCCAAGAGAGACAAAGTTGCTACGATCAAGAGATCCGAGGTTCAGAAGATCGCTGAGCTGAAAATGCCGGATCTGACTGCAGGAAGCCTTGATGCAGCGATCAGCATGATCGCAGGTACTGCAAGAAGTATGGGGATCACAGTAGTAGACGACTAAAACTGTTGCTGAAAAATGACGTGGGAGGGAGATTCCCGCAATTACCACCAGGAGGTTAAAGAGAATATGAAACATGGTAAGAAATATGTTGAGGCTTTAAAATCATATGATAAGCTGACACAGTATGACAGAGATGAGGCAATTACGCTTGTAAAGAAACTGGCAACTGCAAAATTTGACGAGACCATCGAGGCTCATATCCGTACCGGATGCGACGGACGTCATGCAGATCAGCAGATCCGCGGCGCTGTGGTACTGCCGCACGGAACCGGTAAGCAGGTGCGCGTGCTGGTATTTGCAAAGGCTGCGAAGGCAGATGAGGCGCAGGCAGCAGGTGCGGAATTCGTAGGTGCAGAAGAGCTGGTTCCGAAGATCCAGGGCGGCTGGCTTGATTTCGACGTGGTCGTTGCGACGCCGGATATGATGGGCGTTGTGGGACGTCTGGGCCGTATCCTTGGACCGAAGGGCCTCATGCCGAACCCGAAAGCAGGGACTGTAACCATGGATGTAACCAAGGCTGTCAATGATATTAAAGCAGGTAAGATTGAATACAGACTTGATAAAACAAACATTATCCACGTGCCGATCGGAAAAGCTTCTTTCACCGAGGAGCAGTTAGCGGACAACTTCCAGACGCTTATGGATGCCATCAACAAGGCAAAACCATCCGCTGTCAAGGGTCAGTTCCTGCGGAGCGTAACGATTGCTCCTACTATGGGCCCGGGCGTGAAGGTGAACCCGATGAAACTTTCTTAATGAAAGAAAGTTGTTGACATTCGATATAAATTATGATATTTTGGATTGCAGCGGGTCATGCACTGCGTGACCTGACTGCAAAGATATGACTGCCCGAAGACAGCAGGTGCTGAAAAGCATAAGCGTGTAACCGCCTGCCGAGGAAAGCGTTCTGTTCAGAATGACTGACAGAGCCTCTGTGTCTGCGGCACAGAGGCTTTTTCCATGCAGAGAAAGTAGCTCTGCCCGATTGTTTAAAGGTTGTCATCCAGAATCTATAAGGAGGAAACCATTCATGGCAAAAGTTGAACTGAAAAGACCGATTGTAGAAGAGATCTCTGCAAATCTGGAAGGCGCTGCCGGTGTTGTTCTGGTTGACCACTGCGGTCTGACCGTTGAGCAGGATACACAGCTGCGCAGGCAGATGAGGGCAGAAGGCATCATCTACAAGGTCTACAAGAATACCATGCTGAACTTTGCGATCAAAGGAACAGAGTATGAGCCTCTGGCACAGCATCTGGAAGGACCTTCCGCTGTGGCGATCTCCAAGACCGATGCAACTGCTCCGGCAAGGATCATTGCGAACTTTGCAAAGACGGCAGATAAGCTTGAGATCAAAGCAGGTGTTGTGGAAGGCAATTATTATGATGCCAAGGGAATGACCGCGATTGCAAGTATTCCGTCCAGAGAGGTGCTTCTTGGAAGACTTCTTGGCAGCATGAACAGCCCGGTCGCAAGCTTTGCGCGCGTTGTAAAACAGATCGCAGAGAGCAAAGAGGCATAAGAACCGCACGGCCTTACAGGCAGGAGCGGCATCCGGCACAGCGGGGCCGGGAAATCAGAGAAAGATCATATGACTATTACAATTGGAGGTAAATAAAATGGCAAAATTAACTACTGCAGAATTTATTGATGCAATCAAAGAACTGACCGTATTAGAACTGAATGAGCTGGTAAAGGCCTGTGAGGACGAGTTCGGCGTATCCGCATCAGCAGGCGTTGTTGCGGTAGCAACGGGCGGAGACGGCGGATCCGCAGATGAAGAAAGAGATTCCTTCGACGTAGAACTGACCGAGGTTGGCCCGAACAAGGTTAAGGTGATTAAGGTGGTACGTGAAGCTACCGGTCTTGGCCTGAAAGAGGCAAAAGACGTCGTTGACGGCGCTCCGAAGATCGTGAAAGAGGGCGCATCCAAGGCTGAGGCTGAAGAGCTTAAGGCGAAGCTTGAAGGCGAAGGCGCTAAGGTTACCCTGAAATAATCAGGCAGAAGTTCGAGGGATATCGCATGGGCGGTATCCCTTTTTCTTGTACATCTGCTGAACGGGCATCTGCAGTGTCCGGCGGTTTTTCCGCTTTTATGCTTCCGATTTATGGAAAAATTTCGTTGACACAGTGGAAATCTTGTGGTATTGTGTAAGATGCACTATTGTGGTGAGGTATGCGCAAAGCCTTGCCTGATTTTGTTACGGTTTTATCGGAACACGTAGTTATTAAAATATAAGGGGTGAAATGTCAATGGAAAAGAACAGAATCAAACCTGTCAAATCCGGCAAAAGCAGCCGAATGAGCTACTCAAGGAAGAAGGAAGTTCTTGAAATGCCGAATTTGATAGAAGTCCAGAGAGATTCCTACCAGTGGTTTTTGGACGAAGGACTCCGCGAAGCCTTTGCGGATATTTCTCCGATTACAGATTACAGCGGCAAGCTGAGTCTGGAGTTCACGGACTTTACGCTGGAGAAAGAAAATGCCAAAAATACAATTGAAAAGTGTAAAGAACGCGATGCTACCTATGCAGCTCCTTTGAAGGTAAGGGTCCGTCTCTATAACAAGGAAACGGATGAAATTAATGAACATGAGATATTTATGGGAGATCTGCCCCTGATGACCGAAACTGGAACGTTTGTAATCAACGGGGCGGAGCGTGTCATAGTCAGCCAGTTGGTGCGTTCCCCCGGCATCTACTATGGCATTGACCATGATAAGGTTGGCAAGCTTCTGTTTTCCTGTACTGTAATTCCGAACCGCGGTGCGTGGCTGGAATATGAGACGGATTCCAATGATGTATTCTATGTTCGTGTTGACAGAACCCGTAAAGTGCCGATTACTGTTCTGGTTCGTGCCCTGGGCTATGGTACGAATGCAGAGATCCTGGAGCTGTTCGGAGATGAACCGAAGATCGTGGCATCCCTGGCGAAGGATACTGCGGAGAGCTATCAGGAAGGACTTCTGGAATTGTACAAGAAGATCCGTCCGGGCGAGCCGCTGGCTGTAGAAAGTGCAGAGAGCCTGATCACTGGTATGTTCTTCGACCCCAGAAGATATGATCTGGCAAAAGTCGGCCGTTATAAATTCAATAAGAAACTTTCCCTGAAAAACCGTATCCGCGGCCATGTGCTGGCGGAGGATGTGGTGGATGTATCAACGGGAGAGGTGCTGGCGGAAGCGGGCACGAAAGTAGATGCAGAGCTGGCAACACAGCTGCAGGATTCCGGAATCGCCTGTGTCTGGATCCAGGGAGACCTTTCCGGTGAAGAGCGGAAGATCAAAGTGCTTACCAACCGTATGGTGGACCTGAAGAAGCATGTGGACTGCAATCCGAAAGAGCTTGGGATCCGGGAGCTGGTATATTATCCGGTGCTGGAAAAGCTCCTGGAGGAGTATACGGATCCGGAAGAGTTAAAGGAAGCGATTCGCAGGGAAGCAGCGGAACTGGTACCGAAGCATATTACAAAGGATGACATTCTGGCATCCATTAACTATAACATGCATCTGGAGTACGGCATGGGAAACAAGGATGACATTGACCATCTCGGCAACCGCCGGATCCGTGCGGTCGGCGAACTGCTCCAGAATCAGTACCGGATCGGTCTCTCCCGTCTGGAGAGAGTGGTGCGGGAACGCATGACCACACAGGATACGGAGGGGATCTCTCCCCAGTCCCTGATCAATATCAAGCCGGTGACAGCAGCCGTGAAGGAGTTCTTTGGTTCTTCCCAGCTGTCCCAGTTCATGGATCAGAACAATCCGCTGGGAGAGCTGACCCATAAGAGACGTCTGTCCGCGCTGGGGCCGGGCGGTCTGTCCCGTGACCGTGCAGGATTCGAGGTCCGCGATGTACACTATTCTCATTATGGGAGAATGTGTCCCATTGAGACCCCGGAGGGTCCGAACATCGGCCTGATCAATTCTCTTGCATGCTATGCGAGGATCAATGAGTACGGCTTTGTGGAAGCGCCGTACCGCAAGATCGACAAGACGGATCCGAAAAATCCGCGGGTAACGGAAGAAGTCGTCTATATGACGGCGGATGAAGAGGATAATTACCATGTGGCACAGGCGAATGAGCCGCTGGATGAGCAGGGATATTTTGTACGCAACAACGTATCCGGCCGTTACCGTGAGGAGACGCAGGAATATGAGAAGAGCATGTTCGATTTTATGGATGTGTCTCCGAAGATGGTGTTTTCCGTGGCGACTGCCCTGATCCCGTTCCTCGAGAATGACGATGCGAACCGCGCGCTGATGGGTTCCAACATGCAGCGTCAGGCAGTGCCGCTGATGATGACGGAAGCTCCGGTGGTTGGTACCGGTATGGAAGAAAAGACGGCAGTGGACTCCGGTGTGTGCGTGATCGCGAGGAATTCCGGTGTCGTGGAGCGTTCCGTATCCAATGAGATTGTGGTGCGTCAGGATAACGGTGTGAGGGATACCTATCACCTGACGAAATTTACCAGAAGCAATCAGAGCAACTGCTATAACCAGAGGCCGATCGTCTTCAAGGGAGACCGGGTAGAGGCAGGACAGGTGATTGCAGACGGACCGTCCACCGCCAACGGAGAGATTGCTCTTGGAAAGAACCCGCTCATCGGATTTATGACCTGGGAGGGTTATAACTATGAGGATGCGGTACTGTTAAGCGAGAGACTGGTCATGGACGACGTGTATACGTCCATCCATATTGAAGAATACGAGGCGGAAGCCCGTGACACAAAACTGGGACCGGAAGAGATTACCAGAGATGTGCCGGGCGTGGGTGATGACGCACTGAAGGACCTGGACAGCAGAGGAATCATCCGCGTGGGTGCGGAGGTACGTGCCGGCGACATTCTGGTCGGAAAGGTAACTCCGAAGGGAGAGACGGAACTGACGGCAGAAGAGCGTCTTCTGCGCGCAATTTTCGGCGAGAAGGCAAGAGAAGTGCGTGATACGTCCCTGAAGGTGCCTCACGGCGAATACGGCATTGTCGTGGATGCCAAGGTATTTACCAGAGAAAACGGGGATGAGCTGTCTCCGGGCGTCAATCAGGCAGTCCGTATCTATATTGCCCAGAAGAGAAAGATCTCGGTGGGCGACAAGATGGCAGGACGCCATGGAAACAAGGGTGTGGTTTCCCGCGTACTTCCGGTGGAGGATATGCCGTTCCTTCCGAACGGGCGTCCGCTGGATATCGTGCTGAATCCGCTGGGCGTGCCGTCCCGTATGAACATCGGACAGGTTCTGGAGATTCACTTGAGCCTTGCGGCAAAGGCGCTTGGATTCAATGTGGCGACTCCGGTCTTTGACGGCGCGAATGAAAATGATATTATGGACACTCTGGATCTGGCAAATGATTATGTCAATCTGGACTGGAATGAATTTAAAGCAAAACATGAACAGGAGCTGCTTCCGGAAGTCATGGACTATCTGTATGAGAACAGAGAGCACCGGAAACTCTGGAAAGGCGTGCCCATTTCCCGCGACGGGAAGGTGCGTCTGCGCGACGGACGGACCGGCGAATATTTTGACAGTCCGGTCACGATCGGACACATGCATTATCTGAAGCTCCATCATCTGGTAGACGATAAGATCCATGCCCGTTCTACCGGACCGTATTCTCTTGTCACACAGCAGCCACTGGGCGGAAAAGCACAGTTCGGCGGCCAGCGTTTCGGAGAGATGGAGGTATGGGCGCTGGAGGCTTATGGTGCTTCTTATACCCTGCAGGAGATCCTGACCGTCAAGTCGGACGATGTCATCGGGCGTGTGAAGACCTATGAGGCGATCATCAAAGGGGATAACATTCCGGAATCCGGTATTCCGGAATCTTTCAAGGTACTGCTGAAAGAGCTGCAGTCTCTCGGACTGGATGTACGTGTGCTGCGCGATGACAACACGGAAGTGGAGATCATGGAGAGCAGTGAGTACGGGGATGTGGATATCCGCTCCATTCTGGAAAGTGACAGCAGGCGTTACCAGAACGAAGAAAGCGAGTCTCTGGGTTCCTACGGCTTCAGCAAGCAGGAATTTGAAGGAGACGAACTGGTAGACGTGGAGGAGGACAGCACAGAGGAAGAGGATACCGATGCCGATACCCTGGATCTGGAAGAAGAGATTGATTTTGAATAGAGGAGGTGCCGTTCATGCCGGAAACAACGAATAATGAGGCCTATCAGCCGATGACCTTTGATGCGATCAAGATCGGCCTTGCCTCCCCGGAGACCATCCGCGAGTGGTCCAGGGGAGAGGTGAAAAAACCTGAGACGATCAATTACAGGACTTTAAAGCCTGAAAAAGACGGTCTGTTCTGCGAACGTATTTTTGGACCAAGCAAGGACTGGGAGTGCCACTGCGGCAAATACAAGAAGATCAGATATAAAGGCGTTGTCTGCGACCGATGCGGTGTAGAGGTCACAAAGTCGAACGTACGCCGGGAGCGTATGGGACATATCCAGCTGGCAGCCCCCGTATCTCATATCTGGTATTTTAAGGGAATCCCCAGTCGTATGGGACTGATTCTGGACCTGTCTCCGAGAACCCTGGAGAAGGTGCTGTATTTTGCCTCCTATATTGTACTGGATCCCGGTAAGACAGAGCTTCTGTATAAGCAGGTGCTCTCGGAAAAAGAATATCAGGACATGAAGGAAAAATATCCGGAGCCCGGTGCTTTCCGCGTGGGTATGGGTGCAGAATCGGTTAAGGAGCTTCTGCAGGCCATCGATCTGGAAAAAGATTCGGAAGAGCTCAAAGCGGGTCTGAAAAATGCATCCGGACAGAAGCGGGCACGTATTATTAAAAGACTGGAGGTCGTGGAAGCATTCCGCGGCTCCGGAAATAAACCGGAATGGATGATCATGGATGCGATTCCGGTCATCCCGCCGGATCTGCGTCCGATGGTGCAGCTGGACGGCGGCCGTTTTGCCACGTCGGATCTGAATGATCTGTACAGAAGGATCATCAACCGCAATAACCGTCTGCAGCGTCTGCTGGATCTGGGCGCTCCGGACATCATTGTCCGCAATGAGAAGCGCATGCTTCAGGAGGCGGTAGACGCGCTGATCGATAACGGAAGAAGGGGACGTCCGGTCACCGGCCCCGGCAACCGGGCATTAAAATCTCTGTCCGACATGCTGAAGGGTAAATCCGGCCGTTTCCGTCAGAATCTGCTTGGAAAACGTGTGGACTATTCCGGACGTTCGGTTATCGTGGTCGGGCCGGAGCTGAAGATCTACCAGTGCGGTCTTCCGAAGGAGATGGCGATCGAACTGTTCAAGCCCTTTGCTATGAAAGAACTGGTGGCAAACAATGCCGCACACAATATCAAGAGCGCCAAGAAAATGGTGGAACGTCTGCAGACGGAAGTGTGGGATGTGCTGGAGGAAGTCATCAAAGAGCATCCGGTCATGCTGAACCGTGCGCCTACGCTGCACAGACTGGGAATTCAGGCATTTGAGCCGATCCTTGTGGAAGGTAAGGCGATCAAACTGCATCCTCTGGTGTGTACTGCATTCAATGCAGACTTTGACGGTGACCAGATGGCCGTTCATCTGCCCCTGTCCGTGGAAGCACAGGCAGAGTGCCGGTTCCTGCTGCTCTCTCCGAACAACCTGCTGAAACCGTCGGACGGCGGTCCGGTGGCGGTGCCCTCTCAGGACATGGTGCTTGGAATCTACTATCTGACACAGGAGAGACCGGGAGCCATCGGAGAAGGCAAGGCATTTAAAAATATCAATGAGGCGATCCTGGCTTATGAAAACGGGTCGCTGACATTGCAGAGCCGGATCAAAGTCCGTGTTGCAAAGAAGATGCCCGACGGGACCTGGTTGCAGAATACGGAGGAATCCACGCTGGGACGGTTTATCTTCAATGAGATCCTGCCCCAGGACCTTGGATTTGTGGACCGGACTGTCCCAGGCAATGAACTGAAGCCGGAAGTGGATTTCCATGTGGGCAAGAAGGGACTGAAACAGATTCTCGAGAAGGTCATCAATACCCATGGTGCGACCCGGACAGCGGAAGTACTGGATGACATCAAGTCCATGGGATATAAATATTCTACCCGCGCAGCCATGACCGTGTCCATCTCGGATATGACCGTGCCGCCGGAGAAGCCGGAACTGATCAAAAAGGCGCAGGATACAGTGGATATCATCACCCGTAACTACAAGCGCGGCAAGATCACAGAGGAAGAGCGCTACAAGGAGGTTGTGGAGACCTGGAAGGAGACGGACGCAAAGCTTACCAAAGCGCTTCTGGACGGCCTTGACAAATACAACAATATTTATATGATGGCAGATTCCGGTGCGCGCGGTTCCGACAAGCAGATCAAGCAGCTTGCGGGCATGCGCGGCCTGATGGCGGATACGACCGGACATACCATTGAACTTCCGATCAAGTCCAATTTCCGTGAGGGACTGGACGTACTGGAGTATTTCATGTCTGCGCATGGCGCCAGAAAGGGTCTGTCCGATACGGCTCTTCGTACGGCGGACTCCGGTTATCTGACCAGGCGTCTGGTGGATGTGTCCCAAGAGCTGATTGTCCGCGAGATGGACTGCAGCGAAGGACGCGAGATGGAGATTCCGGGCATGGAAGTCAGCAGATTCATGGATGGGAAAGAGCTGATTGAATCCCTTCAGGAACGCATCACGGGCCGTTTCGCATGTGAGGATATCCTTGATAAGGACGGCAACATCATTGTGAAGGCGAATCATATGATTACGCCGAAGCGTGCGGCTGCAGTCATGAATTATGGCGTGGACAAAGACGGAAAACCTTTTGAAAAGATCAAGATCCGTACGGCCCTTACCTGCCGTTCTCATATCGGTGTCTGTGCGAGATGCTACGGCGCCAATATGGCTACCGGCGAAGCGGTCCAGGTAGGTGAGACGGTCGGCATCATCGCCGCGCAGTCCATCGGTGAGCCGGGAACTCAGCTGACGATGCGTACGTTCCATACGGGAGGCGTGGCAGGCGGCGATATCACCCAGGGTCTTCCCCGTGTGGAGGAGCTTTTTGAGGCGAGAAAGCCGAAAGGACTTGCAATCGTAACGGAGATTGCGGGCATTGCCACGATCAACGATATGAAGAAGAAGCGCGAGATTGTTGTCAGCAACCATGAGAGCGGCGATTCCAAGACGTACCTGATCCCGTTTGATTCCCGGATCAAGATTCAGGACGGAAGTTATGTGGAAGCCGGCGATGCGCTGACAGAAGGAAGCATCAATCCGCACGACATTCTGAAGATCAAGGGTGTGCGTGCGGTTCAGGACTACCTGCTGCAGGAGGTGCAGAGAGTATACCGTCTGCAGGGCGTGGAGATCAATGACAAGCATATTGAGATGATCGTGCGCCAGATGCTGAAAAAGATCCGCATTGAGGATAACGGAGACAGTGATTTCCTGCCTGGCACTCTGGTTGATATTCTGGAGTATGAGGACGTGAATGAGAAGCTTGTAGAAGAAGGAAAAGCTCCGGCGGACGGCAAGCAGGTGCTGCTTGGTATTACCAAGGCGTCTCTGGCGACCAACTCATTCCTGTCTGCGGCATCCTTCCAGGAGACCACAAAGGTGCTGACCGAGGCAGCGATCAAAGGAAAGGTCGATCCCCTGATCGGACTGAAAGAAAATGTCATCATCGGAAAACTGATTCCGGCCGGTACCGGCATGAAGCGCTACCGGGATGTAAAGCTGAATACCGATCTGGAGGAAGAAGAGCCGGAGATCAGTGAGGAAGAGGAAAATGATGAAGAACTGACGGAGGTTCAGGAGGAAGTCTTCGAGGAGGATCTTCTGGATGAAGAGGAAGAAGAGGAAGAGCTGATTCCGGAAGAGGAAGCCGAAGAGGATGATCTGACAGAAGAATAATTGCAAATAACAGTAAAAGGATACCCTGTCAGAAGGGTATCCTTTTATTTGACGGTTTTCAGGGTGCATGATATACTTGATTTCAATGATGATGCAGGTATAGGAGGAGTTGTCCATGGATACTATTATGTTGGAAGGAAGCATTCTGGAGCATCAGGAAGAATTAGAGATTGATTACAGCCAGAATGGGAAACAGATATATCCGATGGATGGAATTAAAGTTGATAAAGGATTTTATTCGGTTTTTGAACTGAGAAGAAGATATCAGTCTCCAAATAAAAGGATTGTTTTGGACAGTGATTTTCAAAGAGGCAATGTCTGGAGTCTGAAACGGAAAGCAGAACTGGTAGAAAGTGTGCTGATGGGGCTGCCGTTGCCTGTGTTTTATTTTAACCAGGATAAATATGGCAGGCTGATTGTTGTAGACGGCAGACAGAGATTGTCTGCACTGTTTGAATATATGGATGATGAATATGCTCTCCAGAATCTTAATGTTATGCCGCAGTTAAATGAAAAAAGATTTTCAGAACTGTCCCCGGTTATGGCCGGAAGACTGGAAGATTATCAGATTCAGGCACACGTGATACTTCCGCCGACTCCGGATCGGGTCAAATTTGATATTTTTGACAGAGTGAACCGCGGTGGAGTGCAGTTGAATAAGCAGGAGATCAGAAATGCATTATACCAGGGGAAGGCAACGGAACTTTTAAAACGGCTTGCATTATGCGGTGAATTTTTCAGTGCCACAGGCGGTGCATTTAAAGATGAAAAACGGATGAAAGATAAATATATTCTTACCCGTTTTTTGACCTTTTACCTGTTTAAAGCAGGGTTGATCCAGAATGATCAGAAGGAAAGATACGAATATAAAGGCGATATGGATGATTTTCTCGGCAAAGGTATGGATGCGCTGAACAACATGGAAGATGGAATGCTTCAGAAACTGGAGGACCGGACAAAGCTTATACTGGACAGATGCTGGTATTATCTTGGAGAAAATGCATTCCGGATTCATCGGGAGGGGCGAAAAAGTCCGATTAATATGAATGTTTTTGAAGCCATCATGTTTGTCATGAATTTTGTACCGGACCTGCAGGAAAATCTAAAAAGTATGATACAAAGACGCGTCTTTGCGTTTATAGACAGCGATGTGTTTCAGGACAATATCGCCGGCCGCAGGGACAGCGAAATGAAGCTGATGTGGAGAATGGAACAGTCGGAAGCTCTGGGCAGGGAGATAAAAAAATATGTTGGCAGGCATACAGGTCAGGAACTTTAAAAGCATAAAAAATCTGGAATTACAATGCAAAAATCTGAACCTTTTGACGGGTACGAATTCATCCGGAAAATCTACGATTTGTCAGGCGATTCTGCTGGCGGGACAGAATCTGGAGACAGCAGCAGGATTAAACGGGGACTTTTTGTCTTTGGGTGAACTGGAGGAAAATATATGTAAATATTCATCAGAGAAAGAAATACAGATAAAGCTTAAAGACTGCCAGGGTGTGACTGCATCAAAAAGATTGTATCGGGGGGCAGATGGCCGCCTGTATTTGGCAGGCGGTTATGACGGAGAAAACGCTGAGAATGCGAAAGAAGAATTCATTCACCAGTTCAGCAGAAAAGAAAGAAGGCTGCAGTACCTGTCATGTCATCGGGTGGGTCCGCAGAATCTTTATAAAAAGAATATGTCCATAGACGAATATATTGGAAACGACGGGGAGTATGCGGTTTCCTATCTGAACCGTCATGGCGGAGATCTGCTGGAGGAAAAACTGCAGAAAGAAAAAAACGATTATACCCTGTTGGGACAGGTGAACTGGTGGCTGGAATATATTGCAGATGCAACGATTTATACAGAGGAAATTCCAGGAGCAGATTCCATTAAGGCATCTTATCAGATGAATGAACTGTCGGGGATTCGTCCGGTTAATATCGGAGCCGGTATCAGTTATCTGATCAGTGTGCTGATCATGTGTCTTTCGGCTCCGCCAGAGAGTGTTGTCGTCATTGAGAATCCTGAGATTCATCTTCATCCCAAAGCACAGTCGCGCATATGCGAGTTTTTCTACTTTATAGCAGAATCAGGAAGGCAGTTGTTTATAGAATCCCACAGCGACCATATATTTAATGGATTTCGGGCAGGCATTGCATCCGGAGAGATGAAAGAAGCATTGCTTGACATTTATTTCACATATTTGAATGATGAACATGCTACGGAAACAATAAAAGTGAAGATTGGAAAATTCGGGAATATAGAAAACCAGAGACCGGATCTGTTTGACCAGTTTGATATGGATCTGAATAAGATGATCGGTATATAGGAGCGGGTACATGGATGTGATTTTTAATGATTTTTCTCTGGATGGTCAGTTTGCTGCGATAGAAGAATTCGAAGAGTATTTTGTAAAGACATTCTGTCTGCTGCTGCGTGCGATTGTATCAAGAAATATACCCTTTTATAAAAAAACGGATACTTATCTTCGGAAGCTTACAAAAGATGAGACGTTGTTAAACTATCTGCACAGGAACAACAGGCCGGTTGCCGGCATGATAAAGAGGATGATGTTTCAGATGGTCTGTGAGAAAAGACGGGAAAACCATCGTCTTACATAATTTTACAGCAAAAGAAATATTTCTGACGGAATACCTGCGTGAAAATCCTGAGATGATAAAAAATATCATAGAAGAATATCCATATCCTTCGGATAAAAAAGTGATACTGGCGAAAGTCTCTGACAGATGCCATGCAGAAGAGGCGTTGCTGAACAACAGCCTGGAAGTGCAGGATTTATTAAAAATCCTGCAAAATATTCCACGACTGATGATGGACAAGTCGCAGGGACTGAAATCTCACTGGTGGGATTCGGTAGAAGCAGATATTTGTGAATACCGAATCAGTATCAGCAGTAACCGGGAATTCAGACTGTTTTTCCTGTGGAAGAAAGAACTGATCTTCCTGAACGGCTTTATAAAGAAAACAGAAAAAACACCGGCCGCGGAGAAAAGAAAAGCCCGGGAAATAGCTTCCCGCCTTTAGCGCTTCTTCCTTCTGGCCAGCGGGCGGAAGATGGTCATCCGTCCGATAAAGCAGAAAAACTGCACCATCAGCACGCCGGCCAGAATACCGATGCTGTCGATGCCCACGTCCTTTTTGGAAGGTCCGCGTCCGGCTACAAAGGACTGGTGGTATTCGTCCAGCGCGGCGAAGCCCACGCAGAATCCCCCGGCAAGGATTGGAAGCCAAAGTCCCCGGATCCCATATACATAGAGCGGAAAGGAGACGGAGACTGCCAGCAGAAAATATTCTGTCATATGCGCCAGCTTCCGCACCGGATAATGGATTTGTCCTATGTAGTATTCGATATCGCTTCGGGACCAGTGGAGTTCAAACGCTTCATTTGCAGATTCCACGATGATCTCGCTGACCTTATAGCTTAAGTTTCCGGAGACGTTTCCGTCCTGGGAGGAAAAGGAGAAGATCAGATACATCATCATGATCGCGGGCAGAAAGGAAAAGGGTTTCAGAAGCGCCCTTAAAAAAGTCTTCAGCATGTAAAACAGCTCCTTTTTGATTTGCCTTATCATAGCATCAAAGAAGGGCGGTGTCCAGAGAATTAAGAAAATCCTAAGAAATCACCGGGGAAAATGAGGCACTGTTCACTTCTGTTCTGCCCCGGACGCCTGTCATGGGCATATATTCCTTCCAGACCCCGCTTGCGCTTAGTGAAGGCGATAAGGAATCCTCCCACTGCGTGGGTCCCTCCTTACCACAAAGGCAGCAGCGGTACTAAGGCGCGAAAATACCGCGCCTAAGGACCGGCGCCCTTCAATGGGTCTTTCAGGAACACATGCCCATAACAGGCTGAACGCCGGCAGACATCTGAATAGTAAGAAAATGACTGAAAAATGGAAGAATACGTATGAAACCGCTTGACAAGGCAAAACGGATTATATATAATAATCAGGCACGCGTGCAAAACACGGGTGTTTTTCAGCAGGTCTGAAAGAACAGCAGTCATGGTAAGAACTCTTACCGTCGCAGGAGAAACCTGTCACAAATATGCAGGAGGTGAAAGGAATGCCAACATTTAACCAGTTAGTAAGAAAAGGAAGACAGACATCTGTAAAGAAGTCCACTGCTCCGGCTCTGCAGAAGGGATTCAACTCTCTGAGAAAGAGACCGACGGATGCATCCGCACCGCAGAAGCGCGGCGTGTGTACCGCAGTGAAGACCGCGACTCCGAAGAAGCCGAACTCCGCGCTTCGTAAGATCGCCAGAGTACGTCTTTCGAATGGTATTGAGGTTACCAGCTATATCCCGGGTGAAGGTCACAACCTTCAGGAACACAGCGTGGTTCTGATCCGCGGAGGCAGGGTAAAGGACCTTCCGGGTACCAGATATCACATCGTTCGTGGTACGCTGGATACCGCAGGCGTGGCGAAGAGACGCCAGGCACGTTCCAAATATGGTGCGAAGAGACCGAAAGACGCCAAGAAGTAAGAACGATCCGGTATAATCGGACAGAGTGTGCGGTACCATACAGAATGTACGGGAAAGCAGGCTCGGCATGGACCATATGGTCCAAAGCGAAAGAGTGTATCACAAACAGAACTATGATTGTTGGCATCGCGCAAGCGCTGCCTGTGCCAGGAGTTCCTTGCAGGAACCTGTGACTGCGGGTTTTATCTATAGAAGGATTACCGGGCACGAACACACGTAGAACGACACATGTGAGTACCTGTGATTTAATTGATCATTAAGGAGGGAAGTAACGTGCCACGTAAAGGACATACTCAGAAGAGAGACGTATTGGCAGATCCGCTGTATAATAATAAAGTGGTTACCAAGCTGATCAACAATATCATGCTGGACGGCAAGAAAGGTGTAGCCCAGAAGATCGTATACGGCGCATTTGCGAGAGTAGAATCAAAGACCGAGAAACCGGCGCTGGAAGTTTTCGAGGAGGCTATGAACAATATCATGCCGGTGCTCGAGGTAAAGGCGAGACGGATCGGCGGCGCTACCTATCAGGTGCCGATTGAAGTAAGAGCAGACCGCCGTCAGGCGCTGGCTCTGCGCTGGCTGACCATGTTTTCCCGCAAAAGAGGCGAGAAGACCATGGAAGAAAGACTGGCGAATGAGATCATGGATGCAGCGAACAATACCGGTGCAGCTGTGAAGAGAAAAGAAGACATGCACAAGATGGCAGAGGCGAACAAGGCATTTGCACATTACAGATTCTAGGAGGAAAATCCATTGGCTGGAAGAGAATATCCGTTGGAGAGGACCAGGAATATCGGGATCATGGCTCATATCGATGCGGGCAAGACCACACTGACCGAGCGTATCCTGTACTATACTGGTGTGAACTATAAGATCGGTGATACTCATGAAGGTACTGCGACCATGGACTGGATGGAGCAGGAGCAGGAGAGAGGTATCACGATCACTTCCGCAGCTACGACCTGTCACTGGACCCAGCAGGAAAACTGCAAGGCAAAACCGGGGGCTCTCGAGCATCGTATCAATATTATTGATACTCCGGGCCACGTTGACTTTACCGTAGAAGTGGAGCGTTCCCTTCGCGTGCTGGACGGCGCTGTGGGCGTCTTCTGTGCGAAGGGCGGTGTTGAGCCTCAGTCCGAGAACGTATGGCGTCAGGCTGACACCTACAATGTACCCCGTATGGCATTCATCAACAAGATGGATATCCTGGGTGCAGATTTTTATAATGCAGTGGAGATGATCAAGACCCGTCTGGGCAAGAACGCCATCTGCCTGCAGCTTCCGATCGGAAAGGAAGATGAGTTCAGGGGAATCATCGACCTGTTCGAGATGAAAGCGTATATTTACAATGATGACAAGGGCGACGATATTTCCATCACCGATATTCCGGATGATATGAAAGACGACGCTGAATTATACCGTACCGAACTGGTGGAGAAGATCTGTGAGCTGGACGATGATCTGATGATGGAATACCTGGAGGGTGAGGAGCCTTCCGTGGAGGCCATGAAAGCGGCGCTTCGGAAAGCGACCTGTGAGTGTACGGCAGTTCCGGTATGCTGCGGAAGCGCATACAGGAACAAAGGAGTGCAGAAGCTTCTGGATGCAATTCTGGAGTTTATGCCGGCGCCTACCGACATCCCGGCCATCAAGGGTACGGATATGGACGGCAATGAGATTGAGAGACATTCTTCTGATGAAGAGCCCTTCTCCGCTCTGGCATTCAAGATCATGGCTGACCCGTTTGTCGGGAAACTTGCATTCTTCCGCGTGTACTCCGGAACCATGAATTCCGGTTCCTATGTGTATAACTCCACCAAGGACAAGAAGGAGCGTGTGGGACGTATCCTTCAGATGCATGCCAACAAGAGACAGGAACTTGACAAAGTGTATTCCGGAGATATCGCTGCAGCGGTAGGTTTTAAATTAACAACTACCGGTGACACCATCTGCGACGAGCAGCATCCGGTTATCCTGGAGTCCATGGAATTCCCGGAGCCGGTGATTGAGCTGGCCATCGAGCCGAAGACCAAGGCAGGCCAGGGCAAGCTGGGTGAGTCCCTTGCGAAGCTGGCAGAAGAAGACCCGACGTTCCGTGCGCATACGAATCCGGAGACCGGTCAGACCATCATCGCAGGTATGGGCGAGCTTCATCTGGAGATCATCGTAGACCGTCTGCTGCGCGAGTTCAAGGTAGAGGCAAATGTAGGTGCACCGCAGGTTGCTTACAAGGAGACCTTCACCAAAGCGGTGGATGTGGATTCCAAGTATGCGAAGCAGTCCGGCGGACGCGGACAGTATGGTCACTGTAAAGTGCACTTTGAGCCCATGGATGCCAACGGTGAAGAACTGTTCAAGTTCGATTCTTCCGTTGTCGGCGGTGCAATTCCGAAGGAATACATCCCGGCAGTCGGTGAGGGAATCGAAGAAGCTGCAAAAGCAGGTATCCTCGGCGGATTCCCGGTACTGGGTATCCATGCAACTGTGTTTGACGGTTCCTATCATGAGGTCGACTCTTCGGAGATGGCGTTCCACATCGCAGGTTCTCTTGCATTCAAAGAGGCCATGCATAAGGCAGGAGCCGTGCTTCTGGAGCCGATCATGAGGGTTGAGGTTACCACACCGGAAGACTATATGGGAGATGTCATCGGCGATATCAACTCCCGCCGCGGAAGGATCGAAGGTATGGACGACATCGGCGGAGGCAAGATGATCCGCGGATTTGTACCGCTGGCAGAGATGTTCGGCTATGCAACCGATCTTCGTTCCAGAACTCAGGGGCGCGGAAACTATTCCATGTTCTTCGAGAAGTATGAGCAGGTTCCGAAGAGCGTTCAGGAGAAAGTTCTGGCTGCAAAGTCAAAATAAACCAGAAACAGGCTTGCAAAATACGCCCGTTTGAAATATAATCATGAATAGCGGATTAAATATAGCCTGTGGGGCTGCATTGGTCCGGCAGGCAGGAAAAATCGTAAAAAGTTTATCTGATCTAAAGGAGGAAAACAAAAATGGCAAAAGCTAAGTTCGACAGAACTAAACCACATTGTAATATCGGAACCATCGGTCACGTTGACCATGGTAAAACCACTCTGACCGCAGCAATCACCAAGGTTCTTTCTGAGAGAGTAGCCGGCAACACCGCTACTGATTTCGAGAACATTGATAAGGCTCCGGAAGAGAGAGAGCGTGGAATCACCATCTCTACCGCTCACGTTGAGTATGAGACCGAGAAGAGACATTATGCACACGTGGACTGCCCGGGCCATGCGGACTATGTAAAGAACATGATCACCGGTGCAGCACAGATGGACGGTGCAATCCTCGTAGTTGCAGCTACGGACGGCGTTATGGCACAGACCAAGGAGCACATCCTTCTGTCCCGCCAGGTAGGCGTTCCTTATATCGTCGTATTCATGAACAAATGCGATATGGTAGACGACGAAGAGCTTCTGGAGCTGGTTGAGATGGAGATCACCGAGCAGCTTGAGGAGTATGAGTTCACGGATTGCCCGATCATCAAAGGTTCCGCTCTGAAAGCTCTGGAAGAGCCGGGCAGCGAGTGGGGCGACAAGATCATGGAGCTCATGGCTACCGTTGACGAGTATATTCCGGATCCGCAGCGTGCAACCGACCAGCCGTTCCTGATGCCGGTTGAGGACGTATTCACGATCACCGGCCGCGGTACCGTTGCTACCGGTAGAGTAGAGCGTGGTACACTTCATCTGAATGAGGAAGTGGAGATCATCGGTGTGAAGGAAGAGGCTCGTAAGACCGTTGTAACCGGTATCGAGATGTTCCGTAAGCTTCTGGACGAGGCTCAGGCTGGTGACAACATCGGTATCCTTCTCCGTGGTGTACAGAGAACCGATATCGTCCGCGGCCAGGTGGTTGCAAAACCGGGCAGCGTGAAATGCCATACCAAATTCACGGCTCAGGTATATGTACTGACCAAAGACGAGGGTGGCCGCCATACTCCGTTCTTCAACAACTACAGACCGCAGTTCTACTTCAGAACAACTGATGTTACTGGTGTCTGCAACCTTCCGGAAGGCACTGAGATGTGCATGCCTGGCGATAACGTAGAGATGAGCATTGAGCTGATCCATCCGATCGCTATGGAGCAGGGTCTTACGTTCGCTATCCGTGAGGGTGGTCGTACCGTAGGATCCGGTCGTGTGGCTACTGTCATCGAGTAATTATCATTTATTCAGTAAAACCAAGGCTTTCGGGGATTTCTCCGAAAGCCTTTTTATATGAAAAGCCACTTTAGAGAACTAAAGTGGCTACAAAATGGCTACGATATTTTATTCCTGCGTTATTTTTCTACTTTATATCTTTCAAATCAGCGGCTCTTTCAGGAGAGGTATGATTTTTCTTCAGCATTTTTGCATATTCAAACAGATCGCGTCTGGTTGTATCATCCAGTACATATAAATCCGCAATCAACTCATCTACCATAGGTAGCTCTGTGTAATCGAATTTTTTCAATATGCGGGCAGTACGATCCGATATATAGGTGTTCTTATGGCTGTTAATATTCCACTTTTCATTGTCAGATGGAAGTGCCGGTAAGGTTTCGATATCGTCATAGGGATTATCTTTACAGATAGAACTAATGGGGATATCCAATATATTAGAAATTCTAAGTGCGGTGTCAAAACGGATAGCAGTGTCCCGCTGGATAATCGAATAAAGTGTTGTCGGTGCTATCTTTGCTTTTAACGCAAGCTCTTTTACTGTCATGCCCTTGCTGTCCAAAATATCTTTTAGATTTTGACCATAACCCATGTAATTACATTCCTTTCTGTTAAATGTTTTTTATTTAATTTTTATAAATGTGTTCTTACAATAAACTGGAGGTTTTTGAATTCACTTTTTGTGATTATGTTTCTTTTCAACACTTTTACGCAGTTTTTCAATCTTTTGTTATATTCACTTAATCCTTATAGTAACTTAGCATATGTTCATAAATGTTTCTGGTTTGTTTTTCGTCTCCCCATGATAAAGGGTCATCGGCATAGCATAGAGTCCAAAATGGTTCTATGTCCTGAATATTTCCGGGAAGACTTTCCCATAAGCTATACATTCGATTTGCAAAATATTCAATATCCGAGCAGTTTGCATAAATCGTCTCTAATTTGCTCATTAAAATTCTGCCAAACCGTTCAAGGTCAAGCTTTTTGTAATCAATATGTGTCCTTATATAAATAAAAGCTTTTTTAATGTCTGTTTCCCATTCCAAATAAAGAAAATCATCGTTTTCGGGGTTGTTGAGAAATAATTCATCAAGCCGTTTATTGTAGTCGGTTTCTGTTACTAATTCCTCATAAAGCAAAATAGCATATACTAACAATTCCTCCATGATAATGCCCCCAATTCCTAATCTGTCTTATAAACAGTATTATACCATCGCACAATGTATTATGCAATTCGTAAATATCAAAAAATAATTTTAAAATAGTATTGACAAAATAAACAACAAGTAATAATATTAGATTAATCCTAATACGAAATGCGTAATTAGAGAAAATATAATGCGAAAGGAGAATTGATATGGAAAAGACAAACTATATGATGACTGTTGATGATGTCGCTCAGGAGTTGGGCGTGTCAAAACAGAAAGGGTATCGCATTATCCGTCAGCTTAACGAAGAGTTGGCGGCTGCCGGATATATGACGGTACAGGCAAAAGTACCCCGTACATATTGGAGTGAAAGATTTTACTTCGGCAAAAGAAATATCGGATAAAGAAGGGAGTGATTATAGAATGGCAGTATCCAAAGATACGGAAAAAGGCACATGGACTTCACAGATATGGGTGGAGGACTGGCAGGGTAAGAAAAAGCATAAGAAGAAACGGGGATTTGTGAGTAAAAAAGAAGCCTTGGAATGGGAGCGCAATACGCTTTTGGCATCAAAAACGGATATGAACATGAAGCTGGTGGATTTTGTAGAGGTATATTTCAGGGATAAAGAAGGCGAATTGAAGCAGCGCACGATTCGGAATAAGCGTTATATGATTGAACATCACATTATTCCTCTGTTGGGTAATAAGGCTATGGATGGCATTACACCAGCGGATATTATTCAGTGGCAGAATGAGATCCGATCCAAAGGATTTAAGGAAACCTATCAGCGCATGCTTCAAAATCAGATGACGGCACTATTTACCCACGCCACAAAGATTTACAACTTAAAAGATAATCCTTGCACGAAAGTAAAGCGCATGGGCAGGGCAGATGCAGATAAAAAGCAGTTGCAATTCTGGACGTTAGACGAATTTAATTGTTTTATCGAAACTTTTGATTTGGGGAGTAAGTATCACGTTTTGTTTGATCTGCTGTTTTACAGCGGATGCAGGATTGGTGAAGCCCTAGCGCTCACTGCATCGGACATTAACACGGTAAACAGGAGGATATCTATTACTAAGACATATTTCCGGCATAAGGGAAAAGACGAGATTACGGAACCTAAAACAAGGGAATCTGTGCGGACGGTAATCATTCCTGAATTTCTGGCGGAAGAACTGAAAACATATATGGCGTCTATGTATAAGCTGCCCGCAGATGAAAGGATTTTTGCAGTTGTGCCGGAGGCAGTACAGCATGTGATGAAACGCCATGTGGATAAAGCGGGAGTCAAATATATCCGTGTCCATGACCTAAGACATTCAAGCTGTGCCTATCTCATACATCTTGGTGTTCAGCCTATGATTATTAAGGAACGTCTTGGACATAAAGATATTCGTATCACATTGAATACTTATGGGCATTTATATCCGTCAGAGCAGGAAAAGGTAGCGGATATGCTGGACAAGATGGCAGAAATAAAAGAAAATGCCCCTGCTGGTAACAAGGGCATTTCGGAGTAAGCAAAGAAGAGCCTTACTATACTCAGATTGCAAATTCAGTATAACAAAGGCTCTCTTTGAAGTAAATATCAAATTGCGAAAAGAGGGAAAGGATGGGATATAAAAAGGCATTTCGGTATTCAACGGGAAATCCTATTGTGGATGAAGTTGGAACCATGAATTTTACAGGAAATGTAATTCCTATGGTGTGGTTTAAGACAATCAGATACCCGAATGGTGCGCCACATAATAATGCGATTCATATTTTAGCAGATATCGTATATTGGTATCGACCAAAAGAAGAACGGGATGAGGAAAGCGGACAGTTAATCGGCATGAAAAAGAAATTCCGTGATGATTACTTACAGCGCAGCTATGACCAAATGGCAGAAACTATTGGATTATCAAAGAAACAGGCGACAGAGGCGGTAAAAGCTCTTGAAAAAATGGGAATTATCAAACGTATCTTCAAAACGATCCAAGTAAGAGGACAGATTTTGAATAATGTGCTGTTTATAGAGTTAATTCCTCAAAGGCTGTATGAAGTAACATTTCCGGAAGAGATTGAGGAAAATACCCTCTCCCCGCCAAAGGAGATACCTTTATCCGTAGAAGGAGGGAGGGGCATCCCTGAAAAGAGGGAGGGTACTACTTCAAAGGCGGCAGGTCTCTCCCTGAAAGGGGAGACTAATACAAAGAATACCATAGAGATTACTAATAAAGATTATCGATCCATCAATCAGGGAGAAGCAGACACGGATCAGATGGATGCGATAGAGATTTATACGCAGATTGTGAAAGAAAATATAGATTATGAGATTCTGAAAGCGGATATGAAATATCAGTATGAATTGCTGGACGAGCTGGTAGAAATCATCGTAGATGTGGTGGCAGTCCAAAGAAAAAGTATTCGTATCGGCGGTGCAGAGTATCCGTATGGATTAGTCAAGGGAAAATTTCTAAAGCTGGATTCGGGACATATTCGCTATGTTTTGGACAGCATGGAAAAGACCACAACCCATATAGCGAATATTAAGGCGTATCTACTGACAGCGCTTTATAATGCACCAAACACAATCAGTAATTATTACAGTGCAGAAGTAAATTATTATGAATACGGGAATGGCAGAAACGAAGTATAGTCAGCAATACCGTATTTCGACCGGAAATATCATAAAGACTGGAGGAATGTATTATGCAGGAATTATATTATAACGGGAAATTGATTTTAGGCGTGGATCATGGATATGGCAACATGAAAACGGCACACAGAATTTTTGCCGCCAGCGTTGAAAAAGAGGTGCAGCTGGGAGCGACAGCGTTAGAATACAAAGGAAAAGAATACGGAATTGGCGGCGGTCATAAGGAGTTTCATGTACAGAAAATCCATGACGGGGATTATTGGATATTAACGTTTGCGGCTGTTGCGGAAGAACTTAAATTCAGAGGAAAGTATGAGGCAGTTCTTCATTTAGCAGCCGGAGTGCCGCTGTTTTGGGTAAAGGAACAGAAAGAAAGTTTTCGGGAGTATCTGTTGTGTGAAAAGGATGTACATTTCAAATATAACGGAGATTCCTATCATGTAGTTATTGCGGATGCTTCCATTCATCCACAGGGGTATGCCGCATTTATCAATTATGATGGAGATATTAGAGGAAATACCGTGCTGGCGGATATCGGCAATGGGACGATGAATGTGGCATTTATGCAGAATGGAAAGCCTTTAGCGGGCAAAATCTTTACAGAACAGTTTGGCGTGTATCAGTGTATGAAAAAGGCAAGAAACGAGGTCATGAGAAACTGTCAGTGCGAGGTTCCGGATCATATTATTGAGGAAATATTCCGCAAAGGAACTGCGGACATTCCCGAACGGTACATACAGGCGGTATCAGAGGTGGCAAAGGATTATGTAAAACAGGTATTCAGTAAACTGCGGGAATATGGCTATAATCCCGATCTGATGAAACTGTATGTAATAGGCGGTGGCGGCTGTTTGATAAAGAATTTTGCAGAATATGATGCGGACAGAGTAGTGGTTATTCAGGATATTTGTGCAACGGCAAAGGGGTATGAGGTATTGGCGTTACAGACCTTGAAACGGACACAGAGCAGAGGAAAGGCATCATGATAAAAAATATCAATATCCGCTTCAATCTCGATAAAGAGGAACATAGGAAAGCATGGGATTATATGCAGACAATGGACAAGTCGGTGGAGAAGACTTATTCAAAAGTCATAATTAAGTCGCTTGTCCGCTACTTTGAAAATGCGGATGCGGAGAATAAAGCGGAGATATCTGAAAACTATTGGGAGCGTTTCAGAAGCGAGATGGGGAATCTGCTACGAGGGCAAACTGCATTGCCTGTGGTAGAAATGGAGAAATTGGCAGAAAAAGAGGACAATCATCTGCCAAAAATCAGTGAAGATGTGTTAGATGCACTGGAGGATTTGTTTTGAGGAAAAAATAGCAGAAATAAGAGCAGTTTTAGCAGACGGGGCAATAAGTTGGGGAAATGGCTGATTTTAGGAACTGTCCAAAGAAATCGGGAAATATGTTTCTGGACTTGTTGCTCTCTTTGTTTAAGGTTTTTGGAAGAATATCAAGCACTGGATTCGGATATCCAAATGACGATTTTGCGCCGTTTACACATTTGCAAATTGGATATCCAATCCGCTTGCTGCTTGTAGGGGAAAAATCCCCTAACCCCTTATGAAATACATATAGAACGGAATGCAGAGCAAGAAAACAATGGTATCAATTTTTAGTCAATCTATGGAACGATGGAGGTTGAAAATGGAAAAACGAAATCGAAAGAATCAGCTTATTTTACGCCTGAGTGATGATGAGAAGTATATTTTAGATGCCAAATGTAAAAATGCAGAGTACAGGAACAAAAACGATTATCTCCGGCATTTGATATTGTATGGATATACTTACTTTGTAGATTACTCGGAACTGCACGACTACAATGTCAATCTAAGCAGAATCAGCAAAAGCCTGAACCAGATAGCGACAAGGATAAGTTCTACAGGTAATATTTATCGGGAAGATATGGAAGAAGTAAAGGAGCTGATGAAACAGGTATGGCGTACACACGAATCCATGCTGTCAAAGCAACCGTACAGAAAGCATTAAAATATATCTGCAATCCAGAGAAAACTGATGGACAGATTTTGATAGATTCCTTTGCCTGCGGGATAGAGACAGCGCATTATGATTTCATGGATGCATTGTCAAAATCTTCCGGTGTTGGAAATAAGCAGGCATTCCACCTGATCCAGTCCTTTGCGCCGGGGGAAGTGGATTTCGATACGGCTCATCAGGTGGGAATAGAGCTTGCGGATAAGCTGTTAGAAAATAAATACAGTTATGTCATTGCAACGCATATAGACAAGGAACACTGTCATAATCATATCATTTTCTGTGCGGTTGATAATGTGGAACATAAAAAATACAATGACTGCAAACGCACTTATCGTCATATTAGAAATCTGTCAGATGAATTGTGCAAAGAACATGGACTGTCGGTTATTATTCCGGCAGGGCAAAAAGGCATGACACATTATGAGTGGCAGATGACAAAGGTGGGAACTTCATGGAAAGCGCAGATGAAATCTGATATGGACAATGCCATTCGTGAAGCACACAGCTATGAAGATTTTATCAGCCGGATGCAGACAAAAGGATATGAGGTAAAAGGGGAAACTTTTGGAGATAATGCGCTGAAAAATTTATCATTTTCTGCTTCAGGGCAGACACGTTTTACACGTGTCAGTGAAAAGAATTTCGGTGTGGGATATACGAAAGAATTAATCAGAGAGAGAATCGAAAAACGTGTAAAGGCACAGGAAAGATTCCCTGTAAAAAGGAAATTTCCCTTTCCAGAGCGACAGGATGCAAAGCGGACTCTGATTGATACGGACAAGGAGAAGTTTCAAAAGAATGGTGCGTTAAAGCATTGGGCGGATATACAGAATTTAAAGATTGCAGCGGCGAGTTATGCAGAGGGCGGTTCCGTAGATGAACTGAAACGGAAAATTGCAGAGAAAAATGCCACAGCAAAAACGGCACGGAGTGCGGTTGTGGATTTGGAGCATGAGATGAAAGCCAAAGCGGAAATCCTAAAATACGCAAAACAGTATATGGCAAACAGGAAATACCAGAGAGGATATGAGAGAGCGAAGGATCAGGATGCATATTTCCGAAGTCATGAAACGCAGATTATTCTGTTTGGCGGCGCTGAAAATATGTTGAAGCGGTATGGAGTAAAGATGGCATCTTTAGATGTGGAAAAGATGCAGGCGGAATATGATACAATGACAGCGCAAAAGGCAAAGCTAAGGAAGATATATCAGACAGCCGAAAAAGAGGCGGAGGAGGCAGATAAGCAGTTGAAGAACATAAGGCAGTATTTAGGGATTGAGAAAGATAAACAGGAAGCGACAAAGCAGCACAAAAAACAAGATATCAGTCTATAGGGAAGAGAGGAATAGATTATGAATTTGACTTATGAAAAATGTGGAGATTATCTGATACCGAACTTAATTCCAGATCCGGAGCCGGAGGGAGAGTTGAGGAAATTTGGATTGATGCGGAAATCTTATTTAGAGAATCATAGGAGAGGTATTTATTCGGGGTTATTGTTATCGGGTAAACTGAAAGAGCATCTGCTGATGATACAGGAACAGGCGGAGGAACGGTTTGATTTACTTGTGGAGCAAATGGCAAAACAGGAGGGAGTGACGGAGCAGTTAAAGGCACAGGATCAGATGCTTTGGGTGCGGAGAATGAATTGCATTAGGGTAAGGGCAGAGGAGATTGTGAGGGAAGAAATTATTTATTGCTTGTGAGCAAAAAGTAGCAGGAACAAAATAAAAAAGTTCTTGCTACTTTTTATCATATATATGCTGATTTATCATTGGAAAAAGAGTATTATGTATTTATGATGATTTGAAGGAGGGAGTTTGATGCAAAAAAGTGTGCAAGAGCTTATGAAAAAAATAGGAATTAAGGAGTTATTTACAGTTCCACACGGGAAATTGCAAGGGAGTACAGTTCTTGCTACAAATGGAAAAGACAATTTGACAGTTTCACAAATGCTGAAATCAGCAGAATATTTAATCAAATTTATAAAAGATAACTTTGATGTTGACGAGGATCGATATTCAATTACTATAATTTTCTTAAAATCCGTGCAATTGGTCTTAAATAATGGAAGTGCAGATAAGCCGACTAAAGAAGATGCACATATCATTATAGATGTTATGCATGAGATAGCTGACATACATGCTAAGAGCGAAGGCGAAAAGAAATTAAATGAAGAAATAGCGGTAGCATTAAATCTTTTGATTGAGGCGTTGAAGTAGAAAAATATTTGAATTTTAAATTACAGTATTTGAATATTCAAATTGATTATTTGGAAAATTAATGCTATGATTTTAAATATATTATGAAACTCTGATTTGTAGAAAGTAAGAGGAACTATATTATGGCAATCAGTTATAACGGACTATGGAAGTTACTGATCGATAAGGGTATGAAAAAGGGTGACTTATGTAAAAGCACGGGGTTAAGTTCCAGTACTATGGCGAAAATGACAAATGGAGAGTCTGTGAATTTATCTGTTTTGGAGCGTATATGTGAAAAGCTGGATTGCGATTTTGCAGATTTGGTAAATTATAAAAGAGCGCAGGAGGAAGCTGATGGGGATGAGTAACAATAAAATCAGTGATGTTGGAATCAATATAGCAGAAAAAGCGACTGTCATTTGGAATGTGGCAGATATGCTTCG
>VSND01000003.1 GCA_009774145.1 Lachnospiraceae bacterium
GTTATAGATCATCTGAAAAAATACTGGATTTTTTTACAAGAAATAGTAAAATTTAACTCATGATGTATAACATGGAAGGAGAAAAGAGTTATGGGAAGAAGAAAACAGGTGGCAAAATTAGCAGATGTGGCAGGTATGGCAGGTGTATCGATTGCAACAGCATCCATCATCCTGAACAATCCGGAAAAGAATCGTTTTTCAGAGCGGGTCAGACAGAGAGTGCTTGAAGCAGCAGAAAAACTGCAGTATATCCCCGCCAGTTATGCACAACAGATGAAGGGGAAAGATATTGCTGTGATCGGTCTGATCATCCCGGATCTGATGAATTCCTATTTTCCAGAACTTACAAGCGGTTTTTCCAGACTGGCAAATGAACTGGGATATCAGGTGATGTTGCTGGACACGGCCAACAACTTTCAGAGAGAGCAGTCTTTTGTAGAGACGTTAATCCGGATGCGGGTTGCAGGTGTGGGGCTGTGCGGTACATCAGGCAATTATGAAGCAGACGAACAGATTCTGATTAAAAAGATGATGGCGATGGATATCCCGGTGGTTCAGTTTGACAGATACAGTACCAGTTCCGTCTGCCCTTATGTGGGGATTGACAATTTTCGGGCGGCGTACTGCATGACGGGAAAGATGATCCAGGCCGGACACCATAAGCTGGCGCTGCTTATGTGTGAGGATACCAGTTTCATTGTGAAAGAGCGATGCAGAGGTTATGTGGAAGCCATGAAGCAGTACGGGTACAAAAGCGCTGTATTTACATATGATTATAAGCAGTTTGGCTCTATTTATCAGCAGTTTAATCAGATTGTGAATTCGGAAGAACATTACACGGCGATCTTTACGGTCAGTGGTGATATTGATGCGATTGAATGTATCCGTGCGGCGGACAAGATGGGAATAAGAGTTCCGGCAGATCTGAGCATTGCAGGATTTGATGATATTTCCATGGCAGAAGTGATCAATCCGGCACTGACGACGATCTATCAGCCGAAATTCGAGATTGGAGAAACGGCCATGCGTCTTTTGGCAACAATGATCGACAAGCAGAAATTAGAAGAACAAAATGTGATTCTGCCATTTGAATATGTAGTTCGGGAATCAACAAGAGTCGTTTTGGAAGGGACAGAACATAAAGAATAGGAGATAAAGTATATGATTCACGTGAGAGGAAAAGACATGTTGTTTATTGAAGCACATGGACATGTATGGGAGAAACTGCACGGAAGAAGATTTGATACGGAAACAGTAGTTCCTGTGGGAAACGGAAGAGTTCGAATTGGAGACGAAGAGATCCAGTTTGTCCCTCCGGAGATGACGGACTGCAGCTGTCGGATCGAAGTACTGCAGACCTATGAGAAACTGCTGGGATTTGACAAGGCAGTGCTTTTACAGACACCCTGTTATGGAGAACAGTATGAGTACATAAACGAAATCATCCGGAAAAACCCGGAGAAATATGTGACTGTCGGGATTCCGAATCCGCAGATTAAAGAATCATATCTGGATATGGCAAAGCTGTGTCTGGAACAGTATGGATACAAAGGGCTGAAATTTGAATCTCCGGATATTCCTTTTGACATGCTGGCAGAAGAGAATCAGTTTGTATTTGAGGAGATCATGAAATATGATGCGTTCTTTATGATTGATCTTGGTTGGGGAGACGGGCCGCATGATTTCCCGATTGATGAGCTCCTGGAGGTTGCTAAAAGATATCCTCAGCTTAAGATCATGCTGCCGCATATGGGGGTCAGCAGGCTGTGGGATCCAAAAGAGAAGGGCAATCTGGACAGCCTGAAAAAGACTTTGTCGATTCTGAATTATAATCAGAATGTATATTTTGACTGTTCTGGTATTCCCATGCTGGCGACACGGGCAGGAGAATGCTATCCGTGGCCGCTTATGACTGATGTATTGAAGCTTGCCAAAGCAGAAGGGGCGATCGACAGAGTCATGTGGGGCAGCGATGCACCAACCGTGCTGGTGGCATGTACCTACCGGCAGCATGTGGACTGTGTGGTTGACTACTGTGATTTCCTGACAGATGACGAGCTGGAAGATCTTCTTGGGAGAACCGCAGATAAAGTCTGGTTTGGCAAATAATCCTGGGACTGGAAAGGGGCTGATATTTTTGGAAAAAATGAAAGATCCCGTACCAATCGTTGAATTTCGGAACATATCAAAAGCTTTTTCCGGCGTGAAGGCACTGGATGAGGTATCCCTGGAAATCCAGAAAGGAGAAGTGCATTGTCTTCTTGGTGAGAACGGAGCCGGAAAATCGACTTTGATCAAAATCCTGACAGGAGTTCTTCATGCAGATTCCGGTGAGATCCTGATTGATGGAAAAGAGGCTGTGATCGGAGATATCTGTCAGGCAAGAAAGCTTGGGATTGGAACCGTGTTTCAGGAAAACAGTCTGATTCCACATCTGTCGGTGGCAGAAAATGTATTTTTAACCAGAGAGGTTCGCGGACCTGGGGGGTTTATCAATTACAGGGTGATGAATGAAGAAACCGTTCAGTGGGGAAGAGAACTGGGGGTAGAGCTGGATCCGCAGGTAACCGTGAATCATCTCTCGGTTGCGGAACAGCAGATTGTGGAAATTGTAAAGGTATTTTCTCAAAATCCACGGATTGTGATTCTGGATGAGCCCACATCCTCGCTTTCGGATCATGAGATTGACAACCTGTTTCAGATCGTGAAGCGCATGCAGGATAAAGGAGTTACATTTATCTACGTTTCCCATCGGATGGAAGAAATCAAGGAGATTGGAGACGGCGGTTCGGTACTTCGGGATGGAAAATTCATCACGGCTATTGAGGATGTAAAGACGATGCCCTTGGACAGTATCATTTCCTATATTGTTGGTCGTTCACTGGATCAGGTCTATCCGAAAAGAAATGCCAGGATTGGAGATGTGCTCTTTGAGGTTCAGGAACTGTCGGTTCCTGATACGATCTACGATATCTGTTTTTCCGTTCATGAAGGTGAGGTTCTTGGATTTTCCGGACTGGTAGGTTCCGGAAGGACGGAAACCGCCAAGGCGGTCTTTGGAGCGTTGAAAAAATCATCCGGAAAGATCCTGATCAATGGGAAAAAGGTATCCATACACAGTCCTCATGATGCGATTCGTCTGGGAATCGGTTTTCTGACAGAAAATCGGAAGGAAGAAGGATTGTTTCTGAATAAATCGGTTTCCTGGAATGCAGTATCTGCATCTCTTGACAGAATAAAGAAGCATGGCATCCTGAATTTTCGGACAGAACGAAAGATCGTATCGGGTTATGTGGAATCGCTGAAGATCAAGCTCGCCAGTATAGACAGAGAAGTGAAATATCTGTCTGGCGGGAATCAACAAAAAGTCGTATTTGCAAAATGGCTGAACGCAAAGTCCCGCATCTATATATTTGATGAACCGACCAGGGGAATTGATGTGGGGGCAAAGAGCGAGATCTACGGAATCATCAATCAGCTGGCTGAAAATGGAAATGCAGTTATTGTTATTTCATCAGAGTTGCCGGAGATCCTGGGAGTGAGCGACCGCATTGCGGTATTTCATGAAGGGCGTCTGGTGAAGATTCTTCCAAGAGAAGGAACGACACAGGAGAAGATCATGTATTATGCAATCGGAGGACAGGAAACATGAAGGGATGGAGACATATATATGTAAAAATTTCTAAAATTCAGGGGTTGAATGCACTGCTTCCTCTGGCGGTGATCGTTCTGATACTGGCAATAGCCAGGGAAAATTTCCTGACTGTTGACAACATAATGAATGTATTTCGCCAGGCTTCCGTCTATGCGGTCATGGCAACGGGTATGACATTCGTACTCCTGACCGGCGGAGTGGATCTGTCCCATGGATCAGTGCTTGCCATGTGTTGTGTACTCTGTGCAATGACGATCAATTCGACTGGCAGCATGTGGCTGGGAATACTGGCGGCTGCAGGAGGAGGGGTGATCGTTGGTCTGATCAACGGCGTGGCTGTGGCATATGTAAAACTGCCGCCTTTTATCATGACACTGGGCTCCATGTATATGGTGAGAGGATTTACACTGTGGATCACGAACTCTACCCAGGTATCCGTCAAAGGTATGCCCCATTTTAACTATATCGGCCAGGGCTTTTTGTTGGGAATACCGATTCCGGTATATATATTTATCATTATCGGAATGATTGCATCCCTGTTTTTGACCTATACAGCTACAGGCAGAAACATATACGCAGTCGGTTCCAATATGGAATCGGCCAGACTGTCCGGCGTGAAGGTCGAAAAAACACTGGTGCTTGTATATACTTTGTCTTCGGTCTGTGTCAGTCTTGCAGCAGTTGTGTATCTGGCCCGTCTGACGGCGGCGCAGCCAACAGCAGGTGAAAGCTATGAGATGGAAGCCATTGCGGCGGCAGTTGTAGGAGGAACGAGCCAGGCTGGAGGAGAGGGAGGGATTCTTGGCTCCCTGATCGGAGCGGTGTTGATTGCGATCATTCGTAATGGGCTGGTGCTTCTGGGGGTAGGCAGTTATTTTACAAAGATCGTAGTAGGGCTGATCATCGTGCTTGCAGTGGCGCTGGATATTTCCAGACGCAGACTTTCAGCAAATAAATAAAAAACGGAGGTAGCAAAATGAGAAAGAAAATGGTATCTGTTGTATTGGTTCTTGCAATGGCTGTCTGTATGATGAGCGGATGTGGAACCAAAGAAGAACCTGCAACCCCGGTTGAGACAAAAGAGCCGGCAGCAGAAGCAGAAACCGGGGATTCTGGACAGGAGGCAGCAGAGGGAGAACTTCCCGGGGCAGGTAAGACAATTGCATTTGTTCCCAAGCAGCTTGGAAATCCATATTTTGTCGCAGTACGTGATGCTGTGGAAGAGGCGGCAGTAACGAATGGATTTGAATTCAAATGCAATGCTCCGGATTCTTCCATCGAGGTGGACAAGCAGATCAGCATCTGTGAAGCATTTATCGCAGAGGGAGTAGATGTGCTGATTGTAATTCCCAATGATGCCACAGCGATTGTAGATGTGATCAACAGTGCGTCGGAGAAGGGAATCGCAGTGCTTCTGGTCGATTCTGGTGCGGATGAATCGAATTATATCTCTTATATCGGCACAGATAACTACGCGGGCGGCGGTGTGGCTGCAGAGTGGTTTAAGGAGAATGTGAGCGGTAAAGTGGCGATCATTGATGGAGCTGCAGGAAATGCTGCAACAACGGCGCGCTATAAAGGGTTTGTAGATGGTCTGGAAGGTTTTGACGGTATCGAGATTCTGACTTCGGATTATGGAAATGGGGATATGGGAACTTCCATGACAGTAGCCGAAAACTTTCTGACGACTTATCCGGATCTGGCTGCGATCTTCTGCTGTGATGACCAGATGGCTCAGGGTGCAGGACAGGCGGTGGCAGCGACAGACAGAGATGTGATCGTGTGCGGTTTTGACGGTTCTCCGGAAGGCGCGCAGGCGATTCTGGATGGTGTCATGGATGCAACAATTGCTCAGACGCCAAGAATTATGGGAACAACGGCAGTGGAGTATGCGATTAAATATTTAAATGGAGAAGAAGTTGATCAGATTATCTATACAGACTGCCAGGTGGTATCTGCGGATAATGCATCTGATTATCTGGAATGGCATTAAATAAACTCTCTGATTTTTCAGAGATGTATATGAGCTGCATTTTCAAACCGTCTGCAGATGGATGCAGACGGTTTTCTGCTCTGTATCGTCAGGGAGATTGTTAGATAATTAACGAAATTGCAAGATAGGAAATGTCCTTAAGGATTCTTCTCTTTCTATTTACAAAATAATATACGAAAAAAGTCTAAAAATCAGGAAAATATGAAAAGATGACAAAGAAAATATAAAATCAAACTTTGTACGATAGGAAATTCCGAAAATGTGATATTGCATGGTGAAAGAAAGAGAAATATTGGATAATGAAAATATCAAAAACAAGCTGAATTTGGTGAAAATAACCAAAGGAAAGCGGAAAGGAAGAGAAGAATGAAAGAGAACAAACTGCGTTATCACCTGGAACATGACCTGCCTCTTTTGTCCACCCGGCTCTGGAGTACCCAGCCGTTTTTCTGGGAAGCCATCGGAGCTACCGGTAATTTTGACTATGTGGAATTTGTGGCAGAGTATGCGCCTTATGATTTCACGGATCTGCCCAACATGACAAGGGCGGCGGAACTGAATGAGATGGGGACCATGATCAAGCTGGATTATCAGGGACGCGGCTTCGTGGCACAGAAGGCAGTCCAGGCAGGTTTCCAGAGTATTCTGTTCGTAGACCATGTAAATCCGGATCAGGTGCGTGAGAGTGTCAGTCTGGTAAAGCCGAAGACGGTGGACAGTGCGGGGATATTCGGATATCCGAACGGAAGATATATCGGAGGGCAGTCTCATATACCGCCCCTCGATCATGTGAAGAGGCTGAATGATATCGTCCTCTGCTTCATGATAGAGAAAGAGGAGGCAGTGGCAAATATCGAAGAGATCTGCTCGATTCCCGGAGTGGATATGATTCAGTTCGGACCCAACGACTACTGTATGAGCAGAGGATGGAACAGAGCCGACCATGTGGCTGAGTTTAAGGAGGCAGAGCGGAAATGCATCGAAACGGCGCTGGCTCACGGAGTACGGCCAAGATGTGAGATTGTGTCTCCAGCAGACGCAGAGTATTATATCAAGCTGGGAGTAAAGGATTTTTCTCTGGGGGATCAGCTTGCCAAAATGAAGGCATTCTGGAATGGTGAGGGAAAAGAAATGCGTGATCTGGTAGACAATCTGAAACAGGGGTGAGGAAAGTGGCATATAAAGTACTGATTCCGGAAGACATCACGGCTCCCGGAAAAGATTTTCTGAAGTCCAGAGGTTATGAAGTGGTGGTTGTGGAAGGCACGGGTTCGGAAGCATTTGAGAGAGAAGCCGGGAATGCCGATGCACTTCTTGCCAGGACGGCAAAATATCCGGCAGAGATTCTGAAAAAGATGCCGAATCTGAAGGTGATCGGAAGGCATGGCGTGGGATATGACAATATTGACATGGCTTACTGTAATGAGAAGAAGATCTGGGTAACGATCACTCCTAATGCAAATTCCAATGCAGTGGCAGAACATACGATTATGATGATTCTTGCATGTGCAAAGAATCTGGTATTCCAGAACCGTCAGGTGATGGCAGGCAACTGGAACTCCAGAAATCAGTACAAAGGACAGGAAGTGACCGGCAAGACGGTGGGGATTGTAGGCTGCGGACGGATCGGAAAACAGGTGGCCAGGAAAGCTGCACTGGGTCTTGACATGAGAGTGATCGGTTATGATCCGGTTATTCCCATGGATGTAAAACTCGATCATATCGAGCGGGTTTCATCCATTCAGGAACTGTTTCAGGAAGCGGATTTTGTATCTTTGCATCTGCCGGAAACGACTGAGACGAAAGGCATGATCAATAAAGAACTGCTTTCTCTGATGAAGCCGGAGGCTTCTCTGATCAACTGTGCGAGAGGCGGAATCGTGAATGAGGACGATCTGTATGAAGCGCTTTTTAGCCACAGGATTCATGGAGCAGGCGTGGACGTACTGATCCGGGAACCATACCGTCCTGATGACCGTCTTCTGACACTGGATCATATGATCGTGACGCCGCACAATGCGGCATTGAATACAGAGACCATGAACAAAATGGGACTGGACGCGGCGCGGGGGATCGATGAAGTGCTGAGCGGACAGACACCGTCATGGCCGGTCAGTAAATTCTAACAAATAAGGGGGAAAAAGTATGTTAGGCGTAATCGGAATTATTTTGGCACTCATTGTACTGGTGTACCTGACGTTTAAGGGCTGGCATATGGGAGTTGTGGCAATTGCTTCTTCTCTTATCATCATTCTTACCAGCCGTATGGATATCTGGGAAGCCATCTCCGGGCCGTTTGCGGACAGTTTTGCGAATTTTGCGAAAAGCTGGTTTTTGATTTTCTCGCTGGGGGCAATCTTCGGCAAGGTGATGGATCAGGGAGGCGCATCCCTTTCCATTGCCAACTGGATGGTAAAAGTACTCGGCAAAAAGCACATCGTCCTGATTGTGCTTCTGACCACTCTGGTACTTTCCTATGGCGGCATCGGCGTGTTTGTCATCGCATTTACCATGTATCCGATCTGTATGGCGCTGTTTAAGGAAGCGGATATCCCGAAGAAGATCTTTCCGGGACTTCTGCTGGCCATACCCGCGACGGTGACGATGGTATTCCTTCCGGGTACCCCGGCAACGCAAAATCTGATCCCGACCGAATTCTTCGGAACCACGCTGTATGCGGCACCTGTGATCGGTATTGTTACTTCCATCTTTGTATTTGCACTGGACTATCTGTTTTATAACTGGGTGGTAAAAAGTTGTGCGGCGAAAGGTGAGCACTTTATTCCGTCTCCGGGTGATGACGCAACAGATGCAGATGATCCGGAAACGCTGGCAGGGCTTCCGTCCCCGCTTATGGCGTTCCTTCCGCTGATCGTACTGATCGTATCCATCTTCGTCTTCCAGAAGCTGGTGTCTGTGGCCAACTTTGCGGTGTGCCTTGGCATGGCGCTTGCAATTCTTGTGGCACTGATTCTCTACCGCGGCAAGATGAATGTTCAGGAGACGCTGGCCGGAGGTACCGTCAATGGCCTGAATACCCTTATGGTGACCTCCTGTATCATGGGCTTCGGCGGTGTGGTAACGGCATCTCCTACCTACACCGCATGTACGGAGTGGCTGCTTGGCCTGGATATGAGCCCGCTGCTTCTGATGTTCTTCTCCATCAACGTGATCTGTATGATTACAGGTTCTTCCACCGGCGGATTGAACATTTTCCTGAACTCCATGGGTGATTATCTCATCAGCACCGGTATGAATCTTGAGATTCTTCACCGCATGTCTGCAATTGCATCTGCCGGTCTGGATGCGATGCCCCATGCATCCGGTGTCGTGATCGCGAATTCGGTTGCCAGAACGGATATGGCAGATACTTACAAATATACTTTCGTCTCTCAATGTCTGATTCCGATCCTTGGTTTCGGCCTGGCGGCGATACTCTATGCGATCGGTCTGTGCTGATGAAAGAACAGAGATGGAGGATTGCGTATGAAGCTTGATTTTGTGATTAAAAACGGACATGTGGTCGATCCGTCGCAGGGGATTGACCGGACCATGGATATTGCCATAAAGGACAACCGCATCGTGGCGCTGCCGGATACATATGAATGTGCCCGCAGGATCGATGCATCCGGGTGTTATGTATTTCCAGGACTCATCGATTATCATGCACACGTCTACGGAAACGGAAGCAACTGCGGAGTCCATGCGGACTATCTTCTGGCTACCGGCGTCACGGCGGCGGTGGATCCGGGTACGGCGGGCAGCAGCAACTTTGATTCCTTTTACGGCGGCACGGTAGTCCCCAGCAAGGCCCGTATCAAAAGTTATATCTGTATGTATGGAAGCGGACAGATTGATTACAATATTATCGAGAAATTTGACCGCTCCGAGTACCGTATACAGGATATTCGAAAGATGGTTGACCGGTATAAAGATCAGGTGCTGGGCCTTAAGATCCGTATGAGCAAAGGCGTGGCGTCCGGCATTGACGCTCTGGACGCCGCAAGAGAGCTGGCGGATGAGCTGGGGATCGGCATCTGCGTGCACACCAGTAATCCGGTGACGCCTCTTCGGGAGGTAGCCGACCGGCTGAAAGCAGGAGATATCTACTGTCACTGCTTCCATGACTGGGGCGAGGAGAACATTCTGGATGAGAATGGTAAGGTAAAGGATTTTGTACTGGAGGCAAGAAAACGCGGAGTGCTTATGGATGCGGCCAACGGACGCATGAACTTCAGTATCGATGTGTGCAGAAAAGCGCTGGAACAGGGATTTTATCCCGACATCATCGCATCTGACTGGACGGATGACAAGTATAATCTGTCCAACACCGGCAAAAGTCTGACTTTTGTGATGGCAAAATATCTGGAACTTGGCATGCCCCTTATGGAAGTGATCCGGTGCGTGACAGAGACTCCGGCAAAATGCATGAAGATGGAAGGGCAGATTGGAACTCTGAAGCCCGGCGCGTATGCAGATGTGGCAGTATTTCGAATGGCTGACAGAAAAGCAGTACACAGAGACTGTAACCATGTGGCGTTTGAAACCGGCAGACTGCTGATTCCGCAGCTGGTATTCGTGGATGGAGAACCGGCATTCTGTCAGGCAGATTTTGGATTGTTTGACTGACGGCAGTTCCTGCAGCATCTGCCGGATGCCGGAAAAAAAGGTATCCGGCAAATGCAGCAGGCACAAAAATCTGCGGTGAAATATCTGACAGGATAAAACAACAGGTAACTGACAGACAGAAAAGAGGTATGGTCATGGTGGGAAAAGCGTATCCAAGGACACACTATGAAGAGCTGAAGAATGAGGGCTATCGGATCATACACTTTGAAGAGATTATCACGCATCTGACGGAGTATCATTATCATGATTACTACGAGCTGTCCATTATTCTGAGCTGTAAAAATGTGGTGTATTTCTGCAGTCAGACAGAATACAGGATCACAGAGGGCGATATCGTTCTGTGTAATGTATTTGAACCTCATCTTTATAAGGAAGTGGGCCCGGATGCGCACTGTGAACGTTTTAACCTGGGAATTGAATTTACAAAACTTCTGCAGTTTTCTGCGAAAGATACCAATCTTCCTGTCATATTTCAAAAGTGTAATGACAACTATCCTATTATGCATCTTGGCTTTCGTGAGCTGCTGAAATATTACGAACTGATTGACCTTTATAAAAAGCACAGGCTGAAATACGGAAATGAGATCTTGAAAAGCGGTCTGGTTCAGCTTCTGCTGGCATATGCGTATGAGGATGCTTACCCATATTTGAACAAGGACAACGGCAATTCGGAAAATATTCATGCAGTGACAGCTGTGGTGGAATATATCCACAGTCATATCAGTGAAAACATCACACTGTCTCAGCTGGCAAAAAAAGCGAATTACAGTGTTTCTTATATCTGTGCGGCATTTAAAAGTGTCATGAATAAAACCATCAATAATTATATCAAAGAAAAACGGCTGGATCTGGCCATCCAGTATATGAAGACGGATCTGCCGATCTCTGAGGCGGCGGAAAAAGCAGGGTTTAATAATTACAGCTATTTTTATAAAGCATTTAAGAGCGTTTATGGTATCAGCCCTGCGGAATATAAGAGTAAAAAACCCTTTAAGTAGACCGGCAGAAAAACAGCAGGAGGAGAAATCATTATGAGCGAGATTGTGAGAAAAAAATATTGTGTGAACGGAGAGTGGAAAGACTCCAAAACCAGCAGGTGGATGCCGGTAACCAATTCCAGCACAGGCGAAGTGCTGGCGGAGGTCCCCTGCTGTACCGCAGAGGAGGTGGAAGAAGCGATTGCTTCCGCACAGGCGGCATTTCCGGAGTGGTCCCGGAAATCCCTGAGCGCCCGTACCCAGATGATGTTCAAATGGAGAAATGTGCTGACAGACCATCTGGAAGAGCTGACGCTTCTGTGTTCCAAAGAGCTTGGAAAGACCCTTTCGGAAGCCAGGGGAGACGTCCTGAAGGCAATCGAGCCGACGGAACATGCCTGTGGGCTTCCCACGCTTATGCAGGGGGATGCGTCCCTGCAGGTGACGACCGGATTCGATACGGCGACCTACCGGATGCCCCTTGGCGTCGTGGCAGGCATTGTACCCTTTAATTTCCCGGCCATGATCCCCTGGGGCTGGATGGTGCCTCTGGCGATTGCCACCGGAAATACGGTTGTTTTAAAAGCGGCAAGCCAGACGCCTCTGACTTCCATGAGAATTCTGGAACTGTTTTATGAGGAAGCCGGATTTCCAAAGGGTGTGGTAAATCTGGTCACCTGCAGCCGGGAGGAGGCGGAGATCTTCCTGACGGATCCGCGGGTCAAAGCAGTCACCTTTGTGGGGACCACAGGCGTGGGAAAATACATCTATTCGAAAGCAGCTGCCAACGGAAAACGCGTTCAGGCGCAGTGCGAGGCCAAAAATCATGCGCTGGTTCTGGAGGATGCGGATCTGGAAAGCGCAACCAATGCCATTATCAATTCTACCTACGGTTGCGCCGGCATGCGCTGCATGGCGCTTCCGGTTGTAGTGGTGCAGGAGAGCATTGCGGACCGGTTTACTGCACTGCTGAAGAAGAAGGCAGAAGCCATGAAAGTAGGCTGTTCCTACGATCCGGAGACAAAACTGGGCCCGGTGGTATCAAAAGCCCATCAGCAGAGAGTCTGCGAATGGATCCAGAAGGGGATCGATGAAGGCGCCGAGCTGGTGCTGGACGGCCGGAATGTGAAAGTGGATGAGCCGTATCAGAACGGATTTTTTGTTGGGCCTACGATCTTTGACCATGTAAAACCGGGAATGACGGTGGGAGACCGGGAGATCTTCGGGCCTGTAACGCTGATCAAACGCGTGAAAGATTTTGACGAAGGCCTTGCCGTGATGAATGCCAATCCGTTTGCCAACGGTTCGGTTATCTTTACCCAGAGCGGATATTACGCACGTAAGTTCGAGTTTCTCACAGACGGAGGCATGGTAGGTATTAATGTCGGCATTCCGGTTCCTACCGCTTATTTCCCGTTTTCCGGAAATAAAGAGTCTTTCTTCGGAGATCTGCATGTGCTTGGAAAAGACGGCGTCCGGTTTTATACCCGTGCAAAAACAGTAACAAAGCACTGGTATGATGAAACTTCCCGTGCAAAAACGGTGGATACGTGGGAAGGAACGGTGGAGCGCTGAGCAGGGCCGGGGCTCCTGTGATTCATATGGTTCGGCATCAGCTGCCGGATGGTGACCGGTTTGTGGGGGAACCGGTGGTACCAGACCGGCAGGCTTCATGCCGTTTTTCTTGTTGGTTATCACTTTCCCGGACTGGATTTTGACATGACAGATTCACTGAAACAAATTGAAACATAAATCAAAAAGAAAATGGAAACAAAATGAAACATTGTTAAAAAGCGTTTCATCCGTTTTGCGTAAGATGCAGAAAACCACATAAAAATATTTTATTTTTGTCCGAACAGGGACCTGGCACAGATTTTGCTCTATAACCGTATAAAAATGAAAAGGGAGTGAAGCTATGAGATTGTGCTATCAGGTTGCGACACCGGATGTGGCGATTGCCGATTCGGTAACCGCATACCAGGGTCCTCTGGAGAAGAGTTTTGCGGATCTGGCGTCCTTTGGGTACAAAGGTGTAGAGTTGATGACACTGAATCCTTCCGAACTGGACTGGGATTTCGTGAAAAGCGAAGCGGAGAAAAACGGTCTGAAAGTTGTTCTGGTCTGTACCGGAGAGATCTGGGGGCAGCTGGGCTTAAGCTACACGAGTCCCAAAGCGGATGTGAGGGAAGAAGCGGTCAGAAGGAGTAAAGAAATTATTGATTTTGCAGCTCATCTGGGTGCGAATATCAACATCGGGCGTGTACGCGGACAGTACTGCAGCGAACTGACAAAAGTGCAGACGGAAGAATATGCAGTGGCGGCATTTCGGGAACTGGCTGATTATGCGGCGCCGAAAAATGTGAAGATCGCGCTGGAGACCGTGACGATCATGCAGACAAATTTTATCAATACACTGGCGGAAGGCGCCGCCATGGTGGACCGGGTAGACCGCCCGAACTTCAGACTGATGATGGATGTGTTTCATCTGAATCTGGAGGAGAAGGACGTGATCGAGGCCATCAGAACCTACAGTCCCTATAATATTCATGTACATCTTGCAGACAATAACAGGCGTTATCCGGGACACTGCGGACTTGATTTTGAAAAAATTCTTTCCACGTTCCGAGCGTGCGGATACGATGGAGCATTCTGTACGGAGATTTTCCAGCTTCCGGATATGAAGGAGGCGGCCAGAGGAGCCATCCGGCATCTTAAGCCTGTCCTGGATCGCGTATATGGTCCGCAGCAGGAGGGATGACGATGAAGAAGATTGCATTGATTCATACGGTGAAACCGGTAGCAGTTTCGTTTGGCGATACACTGAAGCGTTATGTGAACGAGGATGTGAAGATCTACAATCTGTGGGACGATTTTCTGGCAAACAATCCCAATGAAGTGGGAAAATTTACCATCGAGAACCGCAACCGCCTCTTTTTTGACATCAAATCAGCGGAGATGACCGGAGCGGATCTGATCGTTGTGACCTGTTCTACACTGACGCCGGTGGTCAACATGATCCGTCCGTTTGTCAGGGTTCCGCTGATCGCCATAGATGACGCCATGGGAAGAAAGGCTGTCACATATGGAGAAAAGATCCTGATTCTGGCAACGGCGGGCAGTACGAGAGAGCCTCTGACCGACAAGCTTCAGACCGAGGCAGAAAAGATCGGAAAAAAGATTCAGATTGATTTCCGTGACCATGCAGAGGCATTCAGAGCCATGAAGGCGCTGCAGATGGACCGTCATGACGCGCTTCTTCTTAAGATGGCAGAGGAAATCAGCGGTTATGACTGTGTGGTGCTTGCGCAGGCGTCCATGGCGCATCTGGATAAAAAAATTGAGGAAATCTGCAAAATTCCTGTTCTTTCCAGTCCAACACTCTGCCTGGAACAGGTGAAAGAAACATTAAAATCTATCTAAGAAAAGGAGACTTTCAAAATGACCAACGAAAAGAAACAGGAGTTGGATGCGCTCTGTCTGAAATTCAGACGCAATCTGATTGAAACTCTGCACAGCATCCAGACAGGGCATCCGGGCGGATCCCTTTCCGTATGCGAGATCCTGACAACGCTCTATTTCAACGAGGCGAATGTGACGCCGGAGAATATCGGTGACAGAAGCCGCGACAAGATCATCCTCTGCAAAGGACATGCAGCTCCCATGCTCTATATGGAACTGGCGGAGAAAGGCTTCTTCCCCATGGAGGAGATGAAGACGCTCCGCCAGATCAACAGCCGTCTGCAGGGACATCCCTGTTCGAAGGAGACTCCGGGCGTGGAAGCCTCCACAGGCCCTCTGGGAGCCGGTTATCCGCTGGCGCTGGGCGTTGCACTCTCCGACATGCATGACGGGATCGACGCATGGACCTATGCGATCCTGGGAGACGGAGAGATCAATGAAGGCGTGGTATGGGAGACCTGCATGAACGCTTCCAAATTCAGGGCGGACCGGCTCATCACCATTCTGGACTGGAACGGCGTTCAGCTGGACGGCACGACCGAAGAGATCATGCCCATGGGCGATGTGGAGCTGAAGTTCAAAGCGTTCGGCTACAACACCATCGTGTGCGACGGACATGACTGCTCCGCCATCAGCGCAGCCATCGAGACGGCAAAATCCGTGAAAGGCGTCCCGAGCATCATCCTTGCAAAAACCGTGAAAGGAAAAGGCGTATCCTTCATGGAGGGGAAGAACACATGGCATGGGGCTCCGGTCAAAGACGAGCATTATGAAGCAGCGATGAAAGAACTGGGAGGTGTACAGTAATGGGAAAGGCAATTCGTGACGTATATGGAGAGACCATTAAGAAATACGGTGCGGCAAATGAAAACATTGTCGTACTGGATGCGGACGTATCCGGCTCCACCAAGTCTGCGGTATTCGGGAAGGAATATCCGGACCGGTTCTATAACTGCGGCATTTCCGAGTATGCCATGATGGGTATGGCAGCCGGTATGGCAAAGTCGGGAAAGATCCCCTTTGTGAATACGTTTGCAGTATTTCTGACTACCCTAGGTTCTCTTGCGGCCAGAACGTTCATGTCCTATTCCGGACTGAACATCAAGATGATGGGCGGCTACGGCGGACTGTCCGATGCATTTGACGGCGCGACCCACCATGCGCTGGAGGATGTTGCCATGATGAGAACGCTTCCGGGCGTGACGGTTATGGTGGCCTCGGATGCGGCGATCACGGACTGGATGGTGAAAACGGCCATCGAGGTGGAAGGCCCCATGTATATCCGGCTGTCCAGAGACGCGGCTCCGGACTGTCATCCGGCAGACGCGCAGTTTGAGATGGGAAGAGGCATGGTCGTCAGAGAAGGTACGGATGTGACCATCATCGCATGCGGCCTGATGGTGAGCACGGCTGTGACAGCGGCAGAGGCGCTGGCGGCAGAAGGAATCAGCGCACGGGTTGTGGACATGTACTGTATCAAACCCATTGACGCGGAACTGATTGAGAAATGCGCGAAGGAGACCGGTGCCATCGTAACGGCGGAAGAGCACAGCGTCGTCGGCGGTCTTGGAGGGGCGGTTGCAGAAGTGCTTGCGAAAGCAGGCTGCGCAGTACCGACCGAGATGGTCGGCATGCAGGACCGTCACGGAGAGTCCGGGCCATACGCAGAGCTTCTGAAAAAATACGGTCTGGATGCAGATGCAGTGGCAGCTGCTGCAAAGAAGGCAGTATCCCGCAAATAATCAGAAGCGGAGAAAGGCAGGCGGATGATGGATAAGCCAATGAGACGTTACATGAAGGTGGGAACGATCCTTCATGTTTCCTACAAAGAGCTTGGAGGCGGCGAGGGCCCCATTCTGGAATGCCTCAAAAAGATCGTGACCGATCCATACTTTGAAGTGGTCGAAGTGGCAAAGATGAAGGACGCCGGCGTGCGGCGTGCGGCTGCAGAGATGATCGAGCGCGGGCACATGGTGACCGCATACGGCGGACAGGGCCGCATGCTGGGCGCCGGCCTGAATATAAACGATCTGGATGAAGAGGGCAGGAAAAAGGCGGTGGCATCTTTAAAAGAGGGCATCGATGAAGCTTATGAGATTCATGCCGCCGATTTTGCTTTCCTGGCAGGAAGGTATGAGGAGGAGACAAAAGAGGAGTCTTTTCAGGCGCTTCTCCGTTCCACCAGAGAGCTGTGTGGGTATGCGGCGCAGAGGGGAAAGATGCCGGTCCTCTGCGAAGTGTTTGACTATGATATCGCCAAGAAGTCCCTGATCGGGCCGGCGGACATGGTAAAACGCTATGCAGAGACGATCTGCGGGGAGTATGACAATTTTGGGCTGATGGTGGATCTGAGTCATATTCCCATGCTCCATGAGTCGCTGGAGGAGAATCTGCTTCCGGTAAAGGAATATATCCGTCATGCTCATATGGGCAATACGGTGATAAAGGCGCCGGATCTTCCGGCTTATGGAGACGAGCATCCCCGGTTCGGTTTTCCGGACAGCGAGAATGACGTAGAGGAACTGGCGGCATATCTGAGGCTTCTTCTGAAGATCGGTTTTCTCAATGAGAAGAACCGGCCGATCGTCAGTTTTGAGGTGAAGCCTTTTGAAGAGGAAGATCCGGATGTGGTTCTGGCAGGTGCAAAGAGAACACTGGATCTTGCATGGGAACTTGTATAAAAAATACTGGATATTTTCAGGAGGAGAGATTAAAATGAGAGAATCCATTCATAAATATTTTCAGGTCGGTACCATTCGCTGGATGTCTTTTCCGAAGATGGGCGTACTGGAATCCATAAAGAGGATTGCATCCGATGATTATTTTGATGCGATTGAGATTACAAAATGCAAAGATGATGAAGAGAGAGAGGCAGTGAAGAAGCTTCTGGAGCAGTCTCATCTGAAAGTCTGCTACGGTGCGCAGCCGCGTCTTCTGGGACCGAAGCTGAATCCCAACGACATCAATGAAGACGGAAGAAAAGCAGCAGAGGCGACGCTGATCGAAGCGATTGATGAGGCAGAGTATCTGGGCGCAAAGGGGATTGCATTCCTGGCAGGCAAATGGGAAGAGGCGACAAAGGATCAGGCCTGTGCGCAGCTTTTAAAAACGACCCGCAACCTGTGCGATTATGCAGCGCAGAAGGGCATGATGGTGGAGCTGGAGGTCTTTGATTTCGATATGGACAAGGCAGCGCTCATCGGACCGGCGCCCTATGCGGCAAAATTTGCGGCAGACATGAGAACCACGCACAATAATTTCGGTCTGCTGGTGGACCTGTCTCATTTCCCCACCACTTATGAGACTTCCAGATTTGTGATTCAGACGTTAAGGCCGTATATTACGCATCTGCATTTCGGCAATGCGGTGGTAAAAGAAGGCTGTGAGGCTTACGGTGACAAACATCCGCGTTTTGGCTATCCGAACAGCGCCAATGATACGGCGGAGCTGGTGGATTATCTGACGGTTCTGAAGGAGGAAGGATTCTTCCGCCCGAATGATCCGCTGGTACTTTCCATGGAAGTGACTCTGGCTGGTGATGAGGAAGAAGAAATTGTTCTGGCGAATACAAAGCGGGTGCTGAACAGGGCATGGGCTTTGGTGGAAGACTAAGAGTGGTAACTGATAATATTTATATAAATAAGGAGAGAACAGACTATGAAAATTGTAATTCTTGACGGCTATACGGAGAATCCCGGAGATCTGAGCTGGGGAGAACTGGAGAAGCTTGGAGAAGTAACCGTGTATGACAGGACCTCTTATGTGGATGATCCCATCATTGCAGAGCGGATCGGCGATGCAGAGATCGTCATTACCAACAAGACGCCGATCACGAAGGCGACCATCGACAAATGCCCGAACATGAAGCTGATCGCATTTCTGGCTACCGGCTACAATGTGGCAGATTATGAATATGCAAAAGAAAAAGGAATTCCGGTGGTGAACGTGCCTACCTACGGAACCCAGATCGTGGGACAGTATGCGGTCGGTCTGCTGCTGGAGATCTGCTCGCATTACGGTCATCATGACCAGACCGTGAAAGAAGGAAAATGGGAGAACAATCAGGACTGGTGTTACTGGGATTATCCGATGATCGAGCTGTACGGCAAGACTGCAGGCATCATCGGCCTTGGACGGATCGGACAGGCGACTGCAAAAATCCTGAATTCCATGGAGATGAAGGTTCTTGCATATGACGGGCATCAGACAGAATCCGGAAAAGCCCTTGCAGAATATGTGGAGCTGGACGAACTGCTGGCAAAATCGGACGTGATCTTCCTGCACTGCCCGCTGTTCCCGTCCACGGAAGGAATGATCAATAAAGAAAACATCGCGAAGATGAAAGACGGCGTGATCCTCATCAACAACAGCCGCGGACAGCTGGTAGTAGAGCAGGATCTTGCAGATGCCCTGAACAGCGGCAAAGTGTATGCGGCAGGCCTTGATGTGGTATCCACAGAGCCGATCAAAGGGGACAATCCGCTCCTGAAGGCAAAGAACTGTCTGATCACTCCGCATATTTCCTGGGCGGCACAGGCGTCCCGGCAGAGAATCATGGATATCACCGTTGCCAATGTGAAGGCATTTATCGACGGTGAGCCGGTAAACGTCGTGAACAGATAAATGACTGACCATATCCAATATTAACCTGCCCGGAATATACTCGACTGTGGTATACTTACCATGGTTGAGTATATTTCTATATGGCCGGCGGCGCAGAAAAGCGCCCGCAGACAGTGTGAGAAAGAAGGCGGATCCGGTGGTTAAGATCAGAGTATTTATTCCGCACCTGGAATTAAAGGAGATATTTGAAAACGTAGTGGATGAATTGCCCTCTTATGACAATGTGCAGATTGAGACGACCTATATCTTCGGGACTCCCGATGTGCTTTCCCAGAACTGGGATGCGGATATCCTGGTGGCCCGTGGGATGACCCACGATGTGCTGCGGGACATGTTTCCCGATAAGCATGTGGTGCAGATCCAGCTGAGCAGCTTCGATATATTTGATGCGCTGGTGCAGTGCAGAAAGCTGCAGGCGAAGAAGATCGCCCTGTGCCTTCATAACGTGGAGATTCACAACCTGGACAGCCTTCAGGAACTTTGCGGGGCCTCCATCCGGATGTACGATGTGGCGGATGAGCAGTCGGCAGAAGCGGCGGTCTGTGAAGCGGCGTCAGAAGGTGCGGACACATTTGTGGGAGCCGGCACCATGTGCGGGATCTGCGACCGGAGAGGACTGCGACGGGTACATATCCATACCAAACACGATGCAGTGGTAGCGGCCATGCAGGAAGCGCTGAATGCGGCGAAGACGATCAATCTGGAACGGACCCGTTCGGAAATTATCAATATCATGCTGAACCACAATGAAGACGGAATCATAGCCATTGACGACAAGGGCCGGATTCTTGCCATCAATAACCAGGCTTACCGGGTCTTTCAGCTGTCAACGGTGGGGGAGCTGATCGGACAGCCCCTGTCCTCTGTGGGGGCGTCCGGGGAGTGGAAGCAGCTTCTGGAAAACGGTTCCGGAAAAGACCGGATCATATGCCTTCATGATAAAAAATATTATGTGCAGTATAAGCCGCTGAGTGAGATGGAAGCGGGGGCAGGCGCGCTGATCTTTATCAAAAATACGGACCGGATCATTGAGGAAGAGAGCAGGATCCGCAGAGGTCTGTCGGAGAAGGGGCTGACTGCAAAATATACCTTTGAGGATATTCTGGGGCAGAGTGCGGCGATCCGTGAGAATATCCGGATGGCAGAACGTTACAGCGGGGTCAATTCCAATGTACTCATTATCGGAGAGACAGGTACAGGAAAAGAACTGTTTGCGCACAGCATTCATCAGGCGAGCAAAAGAAGCCATCAGCCCTTTGTGGCGCTCAACTGCGCGGCGCTTCCGGAGAATCTGCTGGAAAGCGAACTGTTCGGCTATGAAGCGGGCGCTTTTTCCGGAGCGTCCAAAGGAGGCAAGACCGGTCTGTTTGAACTTGCACATAAAGGAACGATTTTTCTGGATGAGATCGGGGAGATCCCGATCACACTGCAGGCGAAGCTTTTGCGGGTACTGCAGGAAAAAGAGATCCGGAGGATTGGAAGCACCAGCGTGCATCCGGTGGATGTACGGGTAATCTCCGCCACGAACATCAATATGGAAGAAAAGATCAAAGAGGGGCAGTTCCGTTCGGATCTGTATTACCGGCTGAACCTTCTGGACATCTCGATCCCGCCGCTTCGGGAGCGGAAAGAAGATATTCAGGAACTGGTGGACCATTATCTGACCAGATTTGCCTGTGAGATGGGAAAAAGCATTCCAACGGTCACGAAGGATGCGGCCCGGATCCTGAAGGAACACAGCTGGCCGGGGAATGTGCGGGAGCTTCGCAATATCTGTGAACGTCTGACGGTTTTAAATGATACCAGTATCATCGACGAAGAACTCCTGTGCCGGCTGAAGATCTTCCGGAAAGAAGAGACTTTCTCTGTGGGGGAGACGGCAGACAGTGGGGAGGATTCTGTGTATGACCGCCTGAAACCGAGAAAGAAGAAGAAGGATCTGGCAGAAGAGCTGGGAGTCAGCCGCACGACTCTGTGGAGGATGGCAAAGAGACAGAAGGAACTGGAGGAGAAGCAGAAAGAGCAGAAGAAGGAACAGAGATGACAAAGGGGAAGTTTTCAGAGAGGATAAGTGTGGAATGTTATGAAGATCGTAGTGGCTATTGATTCATTAAAAGGGAGCATGACCTCCATGGAAGCCGGGAGGGCCATCAGGGAAGGGATCCGGAATGTGCTTCCGGATGCAGAGGTGATCGTAAAGCCTCTGGCAGACGGGGGAGAGGGAACGACAGAAGCGCTGGTGGAAGGCCTTGGGGGCGAGATGGCGGAAGTGAGGGTACACGGCCCTCTGGAGACTCCGGTTGATGCATGCTATGGAATCATCAGGAAGACCGGTACGGCAATCATGGAGATGGCGGCTGCAGCGGGCATCATTCTGGTGGGAAAGGACAGACGGCCCCTGGATGCGACGACCTACGGCGTGGGAGAGATGATCAGGGATGCTGTGGAAAAAGGCTGCAGAAACTTTATCATCGGTATTGGGGGAAGCGCCACCAACGACGGCGGAATCGGCATGCTGACGGCGCTTGGATATGAATTTCTGGATGCGCAGGGAAAGGCTGTGGGGATCGGTGCAGGAGCGCTGAAGGACGTGGCATCCATCCGGACAGACCATGTGCTTCCGGAATTGAGGGAATGCAGTTTTAAGATCGCCTGTGATGTGACAAATCCGCTGTGCGGCACCAACGGTGCCACATATATCTACGGGCCTCAGAAAGGCGTCACAGAGGATCTGAGAGATGAGCTGGATGCTGCCATGGCCGGCTATGCGCAGGTGACAAAGACCTGTATCGGAACGGATCACATGGAAAGCGAAGGGGCCGGGGCAGCCGGAGGACTGGGCTTTGCCTTTCTGAGTTATCTGCATGCAGACCTTCAGCCCGGGATTGAGCTGGTACTGGAAGCCGTTGGGATGGAGAAGACCATGGAGGGCGCCGATCTGGTGTTTACCGGTGAAGGGCGTCTGGACGGACAGACGGCCATGGGCAAGGCGCCTGTCGGGATCGCAAAGCTGGCGAAAAAGCATGGGGCAAAGGTGGTTGCTCTCGCAGGAGCGGTCATTGAGGGCGCTGAGAAATGCAACGACAGCGGAATTGACGCGTTTTTCCCGATTCTGCGCAGGATTGTGACACTGGATGAGGCCATGGATCCCGGGACGGCAAGAGAGAACATGATCCGGACCACGGAGCAGGTGATTCGTCTGGCAGCTGCTTTTCATCAGTAGGCTGCGGGAAACGGCGTTTGATACGAAAGAGCAGGGGATGCAATGGAACTGGGATATGAAATACAGATAGAGCAGAAGCAGCAGCTTACCCAGGGTCAGATCCAGTCCCTGGAGATTCTGGCCATGGATGGAATGGAGCTGAATGAGTTTCTGCAAAATGAGTATCTGGAAAATCCACTGCTGGACGTCAGCGGAACGCACGTCGTGGGATCCGGGCAGGAGGAGATACACAAGACCTATGAACAGACTCTGACCTATGGACGGAATTATGAGGAGATGATCGAGGAAGAAGACAGGCGGAGAAGGGACATTCCCATGCAGGATCAGAATCAGGTCCGCAACTTTCTGCTTGATCAGCTTCCGAGGAAGAAGTTCAGCGACGACCAGTGGATGCTCCTGGAATACATGGTGGACTGCCTGGATGATACAGGATTTTTTACGATTCCCATACAGGAAGTGGCAGAGAACATGCACCGGTCCCAAAAGGAGGTCCGGAGTGCGCTGGAACTTCTTCAGGGACTGGAGCCGTATGGTATCTTTGCCGCAGACCTGAAGCACTGCCTGCTGAAGCAGCTGGAAGTGCAGAAGATGCAGGGATCCGTTCTATGGAAGGTGATCGATGAGCATCTTCAGAATGTGGCGGACGGAAAGATCAGCAGCATTTCCAGAAGCCTGAAGATTCCAACCGCAGAAGTGCGCAAATGCATCGAGCAGATCGCCAGACTGAATCCACATCCCATGAGTGAATTCTGTGCGGGGAAAGCGGATTTTATCGTACCGGATATCATGTTTCATGAAGAAAACGGAAAATGGGAGGTTGAACTGAATGATGGCTGGGTGGAAGATTATCACATCAATGATTACTATCTGCGGATGATGAAGGAATCCAAAGATGAAGAGCTGACGAAATATTTCCGGATCAAGCTGGAACGTGTCCGTTTTGTTATGAACAGCATCGCACAGAGGCGGCAGACAGTGGCTGCGGTGGCGGAGGCGGTTATGCACAGACAGCAGGCTTATCTGGAGGGCAGATCCTGTCTGAAGCCCATGACCATGAGCGATGTAGCCGGCGAGATCGGGGTTCATACTTCCACGGTCAGCCGTGCCATCCGGGGGAAATACATTCAGTTTCCGGGAGGAACCATGGCCATGAAGAACATGTTTTCCGCATCCGTGGCCACATCCGGCGGTATGGAACATGTGGGGAGCATGCAGGTAAAGGAGATGATTCGGGAGCTGATCCGCGGCGAAGACCGAAGAAAGCCGTACAGCGATCAGGCCATTGTGAACATTCTGAAGCAGAAGCAGATCGACATTTCCAGAAGAGGGGTCGCAAAGTACCGGGACGAGCTGGGGATCCGGGGAAGCTTTGCGCGGAAAGCGGCGGAATGACAGGATCCGGGCGTTTTCGGCACGGAACACCGGCCGGCAGCAGATTTTCCGTTTTCAAAGTCTTTGGGATATGATATATAAACGGCACTGAATTCTTGCCCTCACAGAGTTTTGTCCTATGTGCCGTTTATCCTGTTTTCCGGCAATATATAATCACAAGATAGATAGATAGAATAACATATGAAAAATTCGCATTAGAAAAACAGAGACGGAGAAACAAGGAAGATGAGATGGAGAGAACTGCTGTGCCCGGACCGCATCCGGGATTATAAAGGACGACCGGGGAGCCGGGATCTGCGGACCGAATTTGAAAAGGATTACCACCGGATCATCGGAAGCGCGTCTTTCCGGAGGCTGCAGGACAAGACGCAGGTCTTTCCGCTGGATAAAAGCGACTTTATCCGTACCAGACTGACGCATTCGCTGGAGGTGTCCTCTCTGGCGAAATCGCTGGGGCAGAATGTGTCGGAGGAGATCCTGCAGAACAGAAAGGACGAAGACTTTCAGCCGTCTTTCAAGGCCGATGTGTGCGACATTCTTCAGTGTGCGGGGCTTCTGCACGATATCGGCAATCCGCCCTTCGGGCATTTTGGAGAGACGGCGATTCGGGACTGGTTCCGGGTTCATATGCCGCTTCTGCAGTGGAAAGGGAGATCCCTGACCGAGGTTCTGACACCGCAGATGCAGGCGGATTTTTATCATTTTGAGGGGAATACACAGGCGCTGCGTCTGGTGACCAAACTGCATTATCTGGTGGATGCCCACGGGATGAATCTGACGAAAGCGCTGCTTGGGACCATCATCAAATATCCGGTATCTTCTCTGGAGATCAATCAGGAAAGCGGGGATATCCGGACAAAGAAGATGGGGTATTTTCTGGCAGACGAAGACATTTTCCGGGAGATACAGAAAAGCACGGGGACTCATGGAAGACGTCATCCGCTGGCCTTTCTGCTGGAAGCGGCAGATGACATCGCCTATAAAACTGCGGATATTGAGGATGCAGTGAAAAAAGGATGTATTTCCTATGAACAGCTGCGCCAGGAACTGACAGAGTACCGAACGGATGTTCAGGATAAAGCATACAGGGAATGGACGGCGCTTCTGGATTACCGTTATCAAAGAGCCTGTGAGAAGGGAATGGACCATCCCCGTTCCAATGCGGTTCAGAACTGGCTGGTACAGGTACAGGGACAGATGATCCGCAGTGCGACGGCGGGTTTTATGGCGCACTATGAAGCGCTGATGGCAGGAGAATACAAACAGGATCTGTTTTACAACGTTCCCGGAACTCTGCTGATGGAGGCGCTTGGAGATATTGCATACCGATATGTATTTATCTCTGCTCCCATTCTGAAACTGGAGATCGGTGCAGATGCCATTTTTGATTTTCTTCTGAAAAAATATGTGGATGCGGCGATTCTCTATGACAGCGGAGAAACGATGACGGCGGTTCAGGAAAAGCTGATGAGTATGATATCGGACAATTACCGGGCGATCTATCATATCCATGCAGAAGGAAAAGACGAGACGGAACGTCTGTATCTGCGGCTTCTTCTGGTGACGGATGAGATCTGCGGGATGACGGACAGCTATGCGAAAGAGCTGTATCAGGAATTCAGCGGGATCAAATGAAAATAGCAGAACGGGAAGAACGGGGATGCTGCAAAACGTCCCTGCCTGTGTATCCGGCGTTGCTGCGTACACAGGCGGGAACGGATTTTGCGGCATCCCCTGCGGTTTCTTTCGCACATATTACAGAACGGTTATGATAGAAAGCGGTTTTATAAAACCTCTTTCAGATAGCGGTTCAGTGCATCCTGCCAGGCGGGAAGAGGAGTAAATCCGTTTTCGGTCAGTTTGCTCTTGTCCAGACGGGAATTGAAAGGACGTTTTGCCCTGGAGACTCCGTATTCCGCCGTCGTGACCGGAACGACGGTGATATGGTTTGCGCCGTATTCCGGATGTCCCAGTTCTGCTGCCTGACGGAAGATCTCGGTGGTAAAATCATACCAGCTGATATAGCCGCCTTCATTGGTGGCATGATAATAGCCGTATTTTTCCGTTTCCAGCATGTCTACCAGAAGACGGGCCAGGTCAAAGGTATAGGTGGGCGTACCGATCTGATCGTTGACGACGGTAATGCGGTCATGCGTTTTCCCAAGATTCAGCATGGTCTTGATAAAATTTTTGCCGTTGACGCCGAAGACCCAGGCGATCCGCACGATAAAATATTTTTCCACATGGTTGGCAACGGCCAGTTCGCCTTCCAGCTTGGTCTGTCCGTAGACGTTCAGCGGCTGATAGTCCTTGCAGTCCGGCTGCCAGGGTTCTTCGCCCAGTCCGCTGAAGACGTAGTCGGTGGACAGATAGATCATTTTGCAGTTCAGTTTCTGGCAGGCAAGCGCGATATTTTCGGTGCCGGTGGCATTGACGAGGCGGACCTTCTCCACTTTGTCATCATCCTCTGCCATATCCACAGCGGTCCATGCAGCGCAGTGAACCACCACATCCGGATTCTGTTTTGTCAGAATCTCTTCCACGGAATGTTTGTCGGTAATATCCATGGGAACATAGGGCATCCGGGTCACGGCGCTGCCGTCCTGTATCCCGCTGTATTCTGGCGCAAGATCAGAGCCGACCCCTTCATAACCTCTTTGATTCAGTTCATTCATCACATCATGGCCGAGCTGCCCGCCCACGCCGGTTACAAATATTTTCATGCTGTATTCCTCCTGATAAAATTTTGTTTTGTGTTCTCAACGCTTTCGGGATCCGAAACAGTTCTTCCTGTATCCGGATTCGTATTGTTAAAAAACGGACAATATTTACCGGTTTTTGTACATTTTCTCATAATAATTCTGATATTCGCCGGAAATGATCGTTTCCCACCATTCTCTGTTGTCCAGATACCACCGGATCGTCTTCTGAATGCCGTCTGCAAATTTTGTCTCCGGCAGCCAGCCCAGTTCGTTGTGAATCTTGGTGGGATCGATGGCATAGCGCATGTCGTGTCCTTTCCGGTCGGTGACATAGGTGATCAGGCTCTCCGGTTTGTCCAGCGCTTTGCAGATGATTTTTACGATGTCAATGTTTTTCATCTCATTGTGCCCGCCGATGTTGTAGACCTCGCCCACGCGTCCTTTGTGGATCACCAGGTCGATGGCTTTGCAGTGGTCCTCCACATACAGCCAGTCGCGGACATTTTCTCCTGCGCCGTAGACCGGCAGGGGCCTGTCGTTCAGGGCGTTGGCGATCATCAGCGGGATCAGCTTCTCCGGAAAATGATAAGGCCCGTAATTATTGGAGCAGCGGCTGATGGACACCGGCAGCCCATAGGTCCGGTGGTAGGCCAGTACCAGAAGATCCGCAGCCGCCTTGCTGGAGGAGTAGGGACTGGAGGTGTGGATGGGTGTTTCTTCTGTAAAGAACAGATCCGGCCGGTCCAGCGGAAGGTCGCCGTATACCTCGTCGGTGGATACCTGGTGGTAGCGTACGATGCCGTATTTGCGGCAGGCATCCATGAGCACGGAAGTGCCGATGATGTTCGTGTCCAGAAATACCTGGGGATTTTCGATGGAACGGTCCACATGGCTTTCCGCCGCGAAATTTACGACCATATCCGGATGCTCCTTCTCAAAGAGCCGGTAGACAGCCTCCCGGTCTGTGATGCTCTCCTTCACAAAACGGAAATTTCTGTGATTCATGACAGGCGCCAGAGTGGAGAGATTGCCTGCATAGGTCAGGCAGTCCAGGCAGATGATCCGGTAGTCCGGATACTTGTCCAGCATATGGAAAATAAAGTTGCTTCCGATAAAGCCTGCACCGCCGGTGACGATGATCGTTGTCTGTTTCATATGATCTTCCTTTCAAAATGTTCTGTTTACGGATTCTGATTTCCAGTATAAAAGATGACCTTACGTCACCTTCAAGTGTTTTTTGTAAAATTTTGCGAAAACCGGCAGAGGAAGACCCCTGCGTCTTTTGTGATGTGAAATCCCTGCGCGGTCTTTTTTTCCGTAAAGATTCGGAAATCCTTATAGCGTTCCAGCAGAATCTGGTTCTGGTTGCCGTGGCAGGAGAGGATGTATTCGATCAGCGGCTCCGCATGACTCAGCGTGATGGAATCCTCATAGCGCAGGCATTCAATCAGGGAAAAGTACGGCTGTAAAATCTCCCGGCCGTTTTCCAGACCAAACTGTTCGTACAGCTTTTCGGCGGACAGCACGATGCGGCTGTCAAACTGCTGAACCAGACTGCTGATTTCCTTCATGTGTTCCTTTCCGTAAGTGCTGCAGAGAAAGCGGCCGTCCGGTTTCAGGACCCGACGGACTTCCCGGCACACCCGGGACAGATCTTTGCAGTAGAACAGCACATGTCCGGCGATCACCAGATCAAAGCAGTGGTCCGGAAACGGAATTCCGGCGCAGTCAAACGCCTGAAAGGAAAATCTGGGGTCGTCCTGTCCGATGTTTCTGCGGGCGTCCCGCAGCATGCCTTCGGAGATGTCCGACAGGCAGATCCGGACATGTGCCGGAAGAAGTGCAAGGTTTTCCGTCCACAGTGCTCCGTTGCCGCACCCCAGTTCCAGAATCTTCAGACCGTCGGTGATCCGGCACTGTTCGTAGATCCAGGGAAACCAGCCCTGACGGTTGGCGGAATAGTCTCTGTGCAGCCGGATGCGGGCGGAGATATTGGTGGCATTCTGATACTGGTGCTTAAGACTCTTCTCCATACCGGTCAGATGGATCAGTTCCAGCATGTGGCTCCAGTCGATCTGCTGTTCCTCTTCGATGGTACGGACCGTATCCTCAATGGCGCTCTCCACCAGCTGCATCTGTTCGATGCGGTCCTGTACCAGCTTTTTCTGGAGATTCAGAGAATTTTTCAGAAAATGATAATCGATATCGCCGATGGTCATCTCCCGGATTTCGTCCAGAGAAAAGCCCAGATATTTCAGCAGGAGGATCTGCTGCAGCCCTGCCAGATCGGAATCCGTGTAAAAGCGTGCACCGGAACGATTTACATAAGAAGGCTTCAGGATGTTCTGCCGGTCATAATAACGGATGGTCCGGACGGTTACGCCGGCCATACGTGCAAACTGTCCGGAGGAGTAATAACCCGGAAGATTCATGGAATTTTCTCCTTTCTGAATGTTACCACATCCGGCGGAATTCACCCGGGGAGATCCCCTCTACCTTCCGGAACATCCGGGAAAAATAGTTGGCATCCTCCACGCCGCATTCTCTTCCGATGGCTTCGACGGTCTGGTCCGTGAAGCGCAGAAGCTGCTTGGCATGGGTGATACGGATCTGCAGCAGATAATTGTTGATGGAGACGCCGAACTGTTCCTTGAAGATGCGTGCCAGGTAAAATTTATTGATATAAAATTTTTCTGCAAGATCGTCCAGATTGATCCGGTCCATATAGTGCCGGTCCAGATATTCCTTGACATTCTGGAGATTTTGCTTTTTGGCGGTAATGCGCCGACGGTTTTCCGGGTTCCAGCTCTGTTCCATCAAAAGGGTAAGAAGAGAAGCCAGTTTTTCAAAAATCCGCATGTCCCGGACATGGTCTTCAGAGGATGCAGTCTCGTAGAGTTCATCCAGGATACGGCCGTAGGGCGATGGGTCAGACGGGTGAAAGCAGGGGCGTCCGCCCCGCTCCGCATATTTCTCATAGATGCTGTTCATGTTGGGACCGTAGAAATGCGCCCATTTCAGCTGCCAGAGTTCGTCGGAGGTACAGTGGGAATAGGGTCTGCGGCAGTCGAGGAAGGCACAGTCTCCGGTGATCAGAGGAAAAGTCTCTCCCATGTATTCCAGAGTGCCGTGGCCGGACAGGACCTGGAAAAACAGACAGGAGGCAAGATTTTCCCTGCGGCTTTTGTGGGGCTTTCTGGCTTCCAGAAAGCCGGTTTCCTGCAGATGGATCAGACTGGTTCTTGCAAATGCAGAAGGAGTGTAAAGGATTCGGCTGGTAGTCACCAGGCTACCGTGGAAAAGGGATGTACGGTCCATAGGGATGTTTCTCCTCGTGGTAACAGTTGGTTTTTCTCAATTATAACAGAACCTGGACTGCATTACAAAATAAGAATGTACAAAAAAGTCAATATTATGCTGGTTCTATTCAAGATACTCTCTTAAAATTGTACTTTTTTTCTATTAGAATGACAGAAAATGATAAAACTATAATGGAAAAGATTTAGAAAGTTGAGGAACGAAGTATGGTAAAAAAAGCACTGATTACAGGTATCACAGGACAGGATGGTTCCTATCTGGCAGAATTTCTTCTGGAAAAAGGATATGAGGTTCACGGCATCACCCGCCGCGCATCCATCTCCAATACATCCAGAATCGATCATCTGCTGGCCGCGCATGCGGTAACGCTGCATGACGGGGACCTGACAGACTCGTCTTCGCTTATGCGCATCATCAGTCTGGTGCAGCCGGACGAGATCTACAATCTGGCAGCCCAGTCTCATGTCCAGGTGTCCTTTGATGTTCCGGAATATTCCGGAGATGTGGATGCCATCGGCGTTCTGCGCATCCTGGAGGCCGTGCGGATCCTGGGTCTGGACCGGAAGACAAGGATTTACCAGGCATCTACTTCTGAACTGTACGGCAAGGTGGAAGAAGTTCCCCAGAAGGAGACTACGCCGTTTCATCCATACAGTCCCTACGCGGTAGCGAAACAGTACGGATTCTGGATTACGAAAGAATACCGGGAAGCCTACGGGATGTTCGCGGTGAACGGAATTCTGTTCAATCATGAATCCGAGCGCCGCGGGGAAAATTTTGTAACCCGGAAAATCACGCTGGCAGCCGGACGGATTGCAGAGGGGCTTCAGGACCATCTGGAGCTGGGAAATATGGATTCTCTGCGGGACTGGGGCTATGCAAAGGATTATGTAGAATGCATGTGGCTGATTCTGCAGCATGATACGCCGGAAGATTTTGTCATCGCCACCGGAGAGCAGCATACAGTCCGGGATTTTACCAAAAAGGCATTTGCCGCCAACGGCATCGAACTTCGATTTGAAGGGAAGGGACTGGAGGAAAAAGGCTATGACGTGAAGACCGGAAAGATGCTGGTGTGCGTGAACCCGGAATGGTTCCGTCCGACGGATGTGGACAATCTGTGGGGAGATCCCACAAAAGCAAAGACCGTCCTTGGGTGGAATCCGCAGAAGACCAGTTATGAGGAGCTGGTGCGGATCATGGCAGAACACGACCGGGAGCTGGCAAGAAAAGAGGCAGCCGTAAAAGCAGTACAGCAGGGGGAAAGAAGACAATGATGGAAAAGGATGCGAAGATTTATGTGGCAGGGCATCGGGGGATGGTCGGATCTGCAATCGTGAGGGAACTTCAGAAGCAGGGATATACCAGGATCCTCACCCGGACCCATAAGGAGCTGGATCTGTGCCGGCAGGATCAGGTGGAGGCCTTTTTTGAGAAGGAAAAGCCGGAATATGTATTCCTGGCGGCGGCAAAGGTGGGCGGCATCGTGGCAAATGAGAACGCACTGGCGGATTTTATGTATGACAATATGATCCTGGAGATGAATGTGATCCATTCTGCGTGGAAAAACGGCTGTAAAAAGCTGGAGTTTCTGGGTTCCTCCTGCATCTATCCCCGGATGGCGCCTCAGCCCATGAAGGAGAGCTGTCTGCTGACCTCAGAGCTTGAGAAGACCAATGAAGCGTATGCGCTGGCGAAGATCTCGGGACTGAAGTACTGCGAGTTTCTGAACCGCCAGTACGGGACGGATTATATCTCTGTCATGCCCACCAACCTGTACGGGCCAAACGACAACTATCATCCGACGCACAGCCATGTGCTTCCGGCTCTGATCCGCCGGTTTCATGAGGCGAAGGAGCAGAATCTTCCTTATGTGACCTGCTGGGGGGATGGCAGCCCTCTGCGGGAATTTCTGTATGTAGACGACCTGGCGGATCTGTGCGTATTTCTTATGAACCATTACAGCGGGAATGAGACTGTGAATGCAGGAACCGGCAGGGAGCTGACAATCAGTGAACTGACGGAACTGGTGGCGGAGGTCATCGGCTATACCGGAGAGATCCGCTGGGATCCGTCAAAACCCAACGGGACACCGAGAAAGCTTCTGGATGTGTCCAAGAGCGCAGCCCTTGGCTGGACCTATAAGACAGAGCTTCGGGAGGGCATCCGCCTTTCTTATGAAGACTTTTTGAACAATCCCATGAGAGCAGAGAGGTAGATCATGAATATCATACTTTTATCCGGCGGATCCGGAAAGAGGCTCTGGCCTCTGTCCAACGATATCCGTTCCAAACAGTTTATCAAAATCTTTCAGACCCCGGAAGGCGGTTATGAATCCATGGTTCAGCGGGTCTATCATCAGATCCGGAAAGTGGATCCGGATGCGACGGTGACCATTGCTACCTCCAGGACCCAGGTGTCGGCAATCCATAATCAGCTGGGGGAGGATGTGGGGATTTCCATCGAGCCCTGCAGGAGGGATACGTTTCCGGCCATCGCACTGGCAACGGCATACCTTCATGACGTGCAGGGGGTATCGGAAGATGAGGCGGTGGTTGTCTGCCCGGTGGACCCGTATGTAGAGGAAGATTATTTTACGGCGCTGAAGGAACTGGGAAATCTTGCAAAGACCGGGGAAGCCAGTCTGGTGCTCATGGGCATCGAACCTACCTATCCCAGCGAGAAGTACGGTTATATTATCCCGGCGGACAAAGAACAGGTAAGCCGGGTATCCACGTTTAAAGAAAAGCCGGATGTGAAAACCGCAGAGGAATATATCCAGAAGGGTGCTCTGTGGAACGGCGGCGTTTTTGCCTATAAGCTGAAGTATGTGCTGGACAAGGCCCATGAACTTCTGGATTTTATCGATTATCAGGATCTGTTTGGAAAATATGACACGCTTATGAAGATCAGTTTTGACTATGCGGTGGTGGAGAAGGAAGACAATATTGAGGTTATGCGCTTTGCCGGTGAGTGGAAGGATCTGGGAACCTGGAATACGCTGACAGAGGCCATGGAGGAAGCGTCCATCGGAGAGGCGATTCTGAACGATCAGTGTGAAAATGTCCATGTGATCAATGAACTGGATGTGCCGGTGCTCTGCATGGGTTTAAAGGATGTGGTGGTGTCCGCCAGCCCGGAAGGAATTCTGGTGTCTGACAAGGAGCAGTCCAGTTATATTAAACCCTATGTGGACCGGATCGACCAGCAGATCATGTTTGCGGAAAAATCCTGGGGCAGTTTCCGGGTGCTGGATATCGAAGATGAAAGCATGACCATCAAGGTGACGCTGAATGCCGGGCACCGGATGAACTATCACAGTCATGAGAGAAGAGACGAAGTCTGGACCGTCATCTCCGGAAAGGGCCGCAGCATCGTGGATGGCATGGAGCAGCCGGTGCAGGCGGGAGATGTGGTAACCATGCAGGCAGGCTGCCGTCATACGCTGATTGCAGATACGGAACTGAAGGTCATTGAGGTGCAGCTTGGCAGAGAGATCAGTGTTCATGACAAGAAGAAATATGAACTGGAACAGTGAGGTCCGCTCCGGCGCCCGTCCGTTTCTTTTAAAGCCGGCCGGAAAAGACTACCTGTGGGGCGGAAGCCGCCTGAAGGACGATTTTTCCAAGGACATGGATCTGACACCTCTGGCAGAGACCTGGGAGTGCTCCACGCATCCGGACGGACCGAGTATCGTAGCCAGCGGGGCGGATGCGGGCAGGCTGCTCCTGGAGGTCTTAAAAGAGCATCCGGAATATATGGGGACTCACCCGAAGACCGCCGGCGGGCTTCCGATTCTGATCAAGTTTATCGATGCCAGACAGGATCTGTCCGTGCAGGTGCATCCGGATGACGACTATGCAAGAGAACATGAGCACGGCTCCCTCGGCAAGACGGAAATGTGGTATGTGCTGGATGCGGCAAAGGATGCCCGGCTGGTCTATGGTTTTTATCAGGACATCAGCAGGGAGAAGCTGAAAAAAAGCCTGGAAGACGGAACCGTGGAACGATATCTCCAGAAGGTAAAGGTGCAGAAGGACGACCTGTTCTATATCGAGCCGGGAACGGTTCATGCCATTGGCGCAGGTACGCTGATTGCAGAGATTCAGGAAAGTTCCAATCTGACCTACCGGATGTATGATTACGGGCGTCTGGATAAAAACGGACAGCCAAGGAAGCTCCATATTCCGCAGGCGCTTCAGGTTGCGGACAGGAAGGGAAGCAGGACTCCCAGACAGCCCATGAGAGTATTAAAGTATCAGAAGGGCAGCGCCACGGAGCTTCTGTGCCGCTGCAGATATTTTCAGGTGGAGCGGCAGCTCATCAATACAGAGCGCTGTCGGGAGATGGCGGATTTTAAGACGGACAGCAATTCTTTTCAGGTGCTTTTATGCATCGGCGGATGCGGAACCATGTTCGGAGAAGAAGAGATGCTTCATTTTTTTAAGGGAGACTGCATCTTTGTTCCGGCTGACTCGGTTCCGTTAAAACTTCATGGACGGGCGCAGTTTCTGAAAGTGAGCTGTTAAGCTCTGCTGTCTGCTGACAAAATACCGGTATCAGAATCCTGTTGTTGATACAGATGGAGCGGTTTTATGTTTACTTCTGAAGAAGAAAAGATTCTGCAGTCTGCAGGGACGGTATTTACCGTTCAGCCTGGACATCTCATTTATATGAAAGGGGATCCGGCAGAGAAGGTCTATTATATATTGAAAGGACGGGTGCGTGTCTTTTCCAATCTGTATTCCGGGCGGGAGCTGACGTTGGATGTGGTGGAAGCCGGGCGTCTGTTCGGGGAATCGGCTTTTATGGAAGGAAATATACGTCCTGTCTGTGTACAGGCAGTCAATAAAGTGCAGCTGGTTTCTTTTCGAATGACAGATGTCCTTCCGTGGTTTCAGAAAAAGACAGGATTTGCCCTCCATTTTCTGCAGCTCTGTTCCAATACCATGGATCATCTGACGGCACGGATGGAGGATCAGTGCCTGCTGGACCGGTATGGAAAGATGGCAGGCTATATCCTGGATGAGACGGCGTCGGATTCGGTGGGAAAGGGGACTGCAGGAGGTGTGCTTCCCTATACGCATGAAGAACTGTCGGTGTCTCTGGGGTTGAACCGCTCCACGGTGACGACTGTTCTGAAGAAATTTGAACAGGAAGGGTGGCTGAAGCGGGGATATGGATTTATAAAAGTTCTTGACCGTCAGGCACTGCAGGAGATCGTGGAGCAGCAAAAAAATCGATAATTTTCCGGAGATTGTTGTATACGCAACAATCTCTTTTCTCTTTCGGTCTATAATAGAGACAGCTGCAGACGGATATCATATGCGCCTGACCTGCTGCAGCCATGAAAAAACGGTTCCAGGCGAAGAATGGAGGACAAGGATGAAAAGACTGGAATTGCTGCTCTACATACTGCTTGGAAATACTCTGCTGGCGTTTGCCGTATGTGCGTTCGTGGTTCCCAATGGATTTATGCTGGGCGGATCTACGGGAATTGCCTTGGTGATCCAGTCCTGGATACCGGCGCCGATCTCGGTCATTACAGCAGGCGTCAATCTTTCCCTGTTTTTGCTGGGCTGTCTCTTTCTCGGGAAGAGATTTGCAATGACTTCTTTATGTTCCACGGTCATCTATCCGGTGATTCTGGGAATCTTTGAGGCGCAGCCGGTGGGAACCTGGTTTTCTCAGGATGTCCTGCTTTCTGCCGTTTTCGCAGGGGTACTGATGGGAAGCGGCATTGGTCTGGTGATCCGGGCGGGAGGTTCCACCGGCGGGATGGATATTCCGCCCTGCATCCTGCAGAAGCTGAAAGGAATCCCGGTGGGAAATTCCATGGTATTTTTTGATATCGTGATCCTTGCCCTGCAGATCTTCCGCGGAGGCTGGGACGGGATTCTCTACGGGATTGTTGTCATTGTTCTGACATCTGGAATGATGAACCGGACCATCCTGTCCGGAGAGAAGAAGGTGGAACTGATCATTATCTCTCCCCGTCATCAGGAGATTGCACAGACGGTCTTAAAAGATCTGGACAGCGGAATGACGTTTTTAAATATTGAAACCGGTTATCAGAAAGAAAAACAGAAAGCCATATTCAGCGTTGTGTATGCAAAACAGTACCCGGCATTTCGGGACCGGGTGCTCGCCATAGACCCCAGTGCGTTCCTGGTTGCCGCACCGGTCATGAAGGTAAACGGGCGCGGGTACACGCTGTCACGACAGGCATAAATCTTCCGGAAATATCAGCCTGCGCCGGACAAAATACCGGCGCAGGGGTGAACATGACCGTGTCAGGAACCGGGAAATTACAACCTGCTATTTCAGCAGTTTCTCATATTCTTTCAGCGATCTCAGCGCCTGCCCGGACAGCGGGATCAGCGCAATCATATTGAAGATCGTCATCAGTCCGATTCCCACATCACCCAGATCCCATACGAACGTATATGCAGCCAGACCGCCGATGAAAAGCATAATAAGGGCCAGAACCTTGTAGAGCGTCTGAGACAGCCAGTTGTCTCCGAACAGGTAGGCTACGTTGGGTCTTGCATAGAACAGGATGCCGATAAACGTCGAGAAACTGAAAAGCCACAGGACGACGGCGATAAAGATGACGCCGAAGCTTCCCATGTGATAATGCATGGCTTCCTGAAGCAGATCCATGCCTTCGAGTCCCTGCGTCATGGATTCGGGAGTCAGGAGCATGATCATGGCGGAGCAGCTGCAGATCACAATGGTGTCGATGAAGACGCCGAAGGACTGCAGAAGTCCTTCTTTGGCAGGGTGGCTGATGTCGGCCGCAGCGGCCGCACAGGGCGCGGAGCCGCTTCCTGCTTCGTTGGAGAAAAGTCCTCTCTTGGCTCCGTTCATGAGGACGGCGCCGAAGCCGCCCGCCGCTGCCTGCCGGAGTCCGAAGGCTTCCGAGAAAATGCGTGCGAAGACCGCCGGAATCTGACCGATGTTCATCAGAATGATGACAATGGTCAGCAGAAAATAAAAGCCTGCCATAATGGGAACAATGAGATCCAGTACTTTGACCGTGGCGTTTTTCCGAAGGACAATGACTGCAGCGATCAGCACCAAAACCGCCGTAGTAAAGAGGGGCGGGATGTGGAAGGCATTTTCGAAGGCGGATGAAACCGAGTTGCCGATGACCTGGCTGATGCCGCACCAGCAGATCAGGCCGGAGACGGCGAACAGGACCGCAACGACAGATTTTCTGCGGGTTTTGTCTTCTTTCAGAAAGAAATGATGGATGTAGTAGGCCGGACCGCCCCGGTAGCCGCCGTACAGGGGATCTTCTTCTTTGTAGATCTGTGCCAGAGTGGCTTCTGCAAAGGCCGTGGAAGAGCCCAGAAGAGCGGTGACCCACATCCAGAAGACCGCGCCCGCACCGCCGACGGAAATGGCGGCAACAACTCCCACCAGATTGCCCATGCCCACTCTGGTGGCGGTTGAAATGATCAGCGCCTGCAGGCCGGAGATGGAATTTTTCTGTGTTGGATTTTTTTTCTCGACGGCAATCCTGAGCATGTCCCAAAACCGCCGGAAGAGAAGAAAACGGGTCCGGACGGTAAAATAGATGCCGGACGGGATCAGAAGCAGTACCAGCAGGGAAAGACCAAGAGAGCTGCCGCCCGGAAGCGGGATGGTAATCAGGTCTCCCCACAGGATCCAGTATACAAATTGAAAAACAGCCATAGCATTTTTACCCCCATATCATTTGCATTTCTTATGTGTTTAGTATATAGTAAAAGAGAATATCTGTAAAATTGATAATGATGATACACAGGATTGAAAAAATGGATGTTAAAAATCTGATGACCTTTATTCAGGTGGCGGAGAAAAACAGTTTCACCAGGGCGGCCAGAACGCTGGGCTATTCTCAGTCCACGGTGTCCTTTCAGATCAAACAGCTGGAGACGGAACTGAACGTCCAGCTGTTTGAACGGATCAATCATACCATTGCGCTGACGGAACGGGGCAGGGATGTGCTGCAGTATGCGCACCAGATCAGCAAGCTGACGCAGGAGCTGGAACGGGAGATGCAGGAGAAGAAAGAGGCAGCAGGGCATTTTCGGCTGGCGGTGCCGGATTCTCTGTGCGATTCTCTGCTGGAGGAAGGCTTTGCAGAGTTCCGGAGCCGGTATCCGGGTATTACACTGAAGATCATCGCCACCGGGACCGAAGAAATGTTCCGGCTGATCGACCACAATGAGGCGGATGCCATCCTGACGCTCGACAATCATATCTATAATACGGAATATGTAATTGTCCGGGAGGAGCAGGTGGGTATGCACTTTGTGGCGGCAACCGGTCACCCGCTGTGCAGAAGGTCCCGGGTATCTGTACGGGAACTGGTGCAGGAGCCCTTTGTGCTGACGGAAAAAGGCATGAGTTACCGGAGGCTCATGGATGAACAGCTGGCTGCCATGTCTCTGGAAATTGAACCGGTGCTGGAGGTGGGGAGCACAAGACTGCTCTGTTCTCTGGCGGAGCAGGGAGTGGGGATCTCGTATCTTCCGGATTATGTGACGGAACGGGCAGTACAGGAGGGAAAGCTTTCCTGCATACAGGTGCAGGATTTTAAGATTGAGATCTGGAAGCAGTTTCTGTATCACAGGGATAAATGGGTGTCGCCGCAGATGGAATCCGTGATTGAGTACTGCATACAGCGGGAATTTGGAGAAAGATAATGTGATGCCGGAAAAAGGGAAAGGAAATCGAATATATGGAGCATCAGGAGACAACACACAGGCGCCGTGTCCGCTACCGGGGGACACATCCAAGAAGCTATCGGGAAAAATACAAGGAGCTGCAGCCGGAAAAGTATGCGGATACCATTGAAAAGGTCATCCGAAAGGGAAATACCCCTGCGGGCATGCACATCTCCATCTGCGTGCAGGAGATTCTGGATTTCCTGCAGATTCGGCCGGGGCAGATCGGAATGGACGCAACGCTTGGCTATGGCGGACATACAGAGCGGATGCTTTCGTGTCTGGAGGGACAGGGACACCTCCATGTACTGGATGTGGACCCGGAAGAATCGGAAAAGACCATGAAACGCCTCCGGGCGCTGGGATATGGAGAGGACATTCTGACGATGCACCTTCTGAATTTTGCACAGATGGATCAGGTGGCAGAGAAAGCCGGAGGCTTTGATTTTGTACTGGCGGACCTTGGAGTGTCTTCCATGCAGATCGATAATCCGGACCGGGGTTTTTCCTGTAAGACGGAAGGGCCGCTGGACCTTCGGATGAATCAGAGGAAGGGAATGAGCGCCGCAGAGCGTCTGCGGGGGATCGCTCAGGAGGAACTTGCAGGAATGCTTGTGGAAAATGCGGACGAGCCTTATGCGCAGGAGATTGCCAGAGAGGTCATCCTCCGGCAGAGGCGGGGCATGAAGATCGAGACAACAACAGAGCTTCGGCAGATCATCGAAGCGGCGCTTTCATTCCTGCCGGCAGCAGAGCAGAAAGAAACGGTGAAAAAATCCTGTCAGCGGACCTTCCAGGCCCTGCGCATTGATGTGAATCAGGAATATGAAGTACTGTATGAATTTCTGGAAAAGCTTCCGGGGGCGCTGCGTCCGGGTGGCCGGGCGGCGATTCTGACGTTCCATTCGGGGGAAGACCGGCTGGTGAAGAAATCATTCAGACGGTTTTTCAGAGAAGGACGGTACAGCGAGACTGCGGCTGATGCCATCCGTCCTTCGGCAGAGGAATGCAGAAGGAACAGCCGGGCGTGTTCTGCGAAGCTGCGGTGGGCAGTCCGGGCACGGTGAGTCTGCCGGAAAGGAAAAGAGAGGATGAAAGCAACAATACTGATAGATAACCGGACAAAGGGCACGCTGGCTGCCGAGTGGGGGCTTTCTGTTTATGTAGAATACAGGGGGCACAGGATCCTTCTGGACACCGGCGCTTCCGACCGGTTTGCCAAAAATGCGCAGGCGCTGGGGATTGACCTTGGGGCGGTGGAATTCGGCGTTCTGTCTCATGCCCACTATGACCATGCAGACGGAATGGGCGCATTTTTTGCCGGAAATACAATGGCGCCGTTTTACATCCGGGAGGGCGCGGAGGAGAACTGCTATGGAAAGCGCTGGATTTTTCATAAATATATTGGGATTCACAGAGGATTTCTGAAGACCTACAGGGATCGGATCATCTACGCAGAGGACGGCTGTCAGATCGTTCCGGGCGTGAGCCTTCTTGCCCATCATACAGAAGGACTGGAGGCATATGGAGAGCAGAATCACCTCTATATCCGTCAGAACGGAAGATATCGGCCGGATTCCTTTGCCCATGAGCAGAGCCTGATCTTTGATACGGAAAAAGGACTGGTCATCTGCAGCAGCTGTTCTCATGGAGGTGCGGACAATATCATCCGGGAAGTGGTGTCAGCATATCCGGACAAAAAGATCCATGCGATGATCGGAGGATTTCATCTTTATCATACGTCGCCGGAAGATGTCCGGGCGCTTGCGGAAAGGATCCGTTCCACCGGGATTGATAAAATTTTCACAGGACACTGTACCGGACAGCCGGCTTTTGAGATCCTGAAGGAAGAGCTGGGGGAGCAGGTATGCCAGCTTTGTACGGGTATGGAGATCGTGTTATGAGATGGAGAAAACGGTATCTGATTCTGTGGTTTTTTCTGTTCGTTCTGCTCTGTGTTCTGGTCAACACATGGCAGATCGTCTCCTTCAGCAAAAGGACAGAGCTTCGGGAGGCAGATGCGGCGATCGTCCTTGGGGCAGGCGTGACGGGCGAAGAACCCTCGCCGGTCTTTCGTGAGCGGATCCGTCATGGCATCTGGCTGTATGAGAACGGTTATGTGGACTGTCTCATTATGACGGGCGGATATGGGGACGGCGCCGTCTGCTCGGAGGCATGGGCGGCAGCAGAATATGCCGTTCAAAATGGTGTGCCGAAGGAGGATATTCTCATGGAGGAACAGTCCCGGATTACGCAGGAAAATATGTATTATGCCAGTCTGCTGATGGAAGAGCACGGACTGAAGGATGCCCTGATCGTCAGTGACCCGCTCCATATGAAGCGCGCCATGCGGATGGCGTCAGACTATGGGATCCGGGCATATACATGTCCTACGCCGACTACCCGTTTTGTCAGTCTGAAGACAAAGCTGCCCTTTCTGGCGCGGGAAGTCTTTTTTTATATCGGATATAAGGGATACCGGATGCTGTCTGTTCCCGGTTTTAATGCCCCGCGGCGGTGATGAACGGTTGATAAGAAAATAACAGTTGATTCCGGCCAAAAGATTTGGTAAAATAGTGGCAACGGAGGTGATATATATATGGATATTGGAGCATTATCTGTTTCCATGTCTGCTGCCAGCTTGAGTACAAATGTGGGGGTTGCGATGCTGGATAAGATCCTTGATACAGCGGAAGTGACCGGCGAGGTGCTGACGGAGATGATGGATTCCGTTCCGATTGCCGGACTGGGTGAATATATCGATCTCAGAGTGTAGAAGGTTCTGCAGGATGCGGCTTCTGTTTCCGGTGCAAATGTACGGAGACGGAAGCTGTATCTGGTTATGACAGAGAGGAATCACAGGCTTTATGGAGGAACAACAGAAAAAAGAACTTGCGAAAAAGCTGATCGAGCGGCTGAAAAAAGAATACCCGGATGCAGGCTGCACGCTGGATTATGATGATGCCTGGAAGCTTCTGGTGAGTGTTCGGCTGGCAGCGCAGTGCACGGATGCCAGAGTGAATGTGGTTGTAGAAAAGCTGTATGAGAAATTTCCGGATGTAGATGCGCTGGCTGCAGCGAAGGCGGAGGAGATTGAAGAGATCGTCAGGCCATGCGGTCTGGGAAGAACCAAGGCACGGGACATCAGCGCATGTATGAAGATTCTGAAGGATCAGTACAACGGGAAAGTGCCGGATCATTTTGAGGAACTGTTAAAGCTTCCGGGAGTGGGCAGGAAAAGTGCAAATCTGATTATGGGGGATGTATTCGGGAAGCCGGCGATCGTGACAGACACCCACTGCATCCGTCTGGTGAACCGGATGGGGCTGGTGGATGGAATCAAAGAACCCGGAAAAGTGGAGAAGGCGCTGTGGAAGCTGATTCCGCCGGAAGAAGGAAGCGATTTTTGCCACAGGCTGGTTTACCATGGAAGGGATGTGTGTACAGCGAGGACAAAGCCGTACTGCGAAAGATGCTGTGTCAGCGATCTGTGTGTAAAAGCAGATATTTGATGCCGTTTCTGTATGGATCCGGCATTTGGAAATTGCCGGAAAACAGGGCAGACGGAACCGGTCAATATGGAACAGACAGATAAGAGGTGTTTTGCAGCACCTCTTTTTCTTGACTTTTTTGAAAACAGGTTTATAATATGAGAGTAATTCTCATATTGGAGGGGATAGTATGGCTCAGTATCAAACAGAGCAGAAAAGAGTCCTTCTGGCGTATATGAAAGCACACAGTGAAGAGTCCTTTACGATTGAAGAGCTGTGCGAGCGGCTGAAACAGGAAACGGCATTGACGGCGGCGCCCGGAAAAAGCACGGTCTACCGTATTATGCCGAAACTGGTGGAAGAAGGTCTGGTAAAACGGTTTGTCAAAGGAAACGGCAGGAAGTTTTTATACCAGATGGTATGCGGAGAGCATTGTGACCGTCATCTGCATATGAAATGTTCGGTGTGCGGCAAACTGTACCATATGGAGGATGCAGAAAGCGAAGCGCTGTTCTGGCAGGTCATGAGAAAGCATCATTTCCAGCTGGATGAAGGGCGGACGGTTCTGTTTGGACAATGCGGGGGCTGCAGCGGGCAGGAGATGGAATGATAAGAAAAACAGGAAAAGGGATATGGTTTGTTCTGCTTCTGGTATTCCTTCTGACAGAAACCGCCGGATGCGGGAATCAAAAAGATTACAGGAAGGATAATCCGGACCGAAAGCTTCGGATCGTCTGTACCATATTTCCCGAATATGACTGGGTAAAGCAGATTCTTGGCAGACGGGAAGAAGAAACAGAGCTGACGCTTCTTATGAAAAACGGAGCGGATTTGCACAGCTATCAGCCGACGGTATGGGATATGAGAGCGATATCGGAGGCGGATCTGTTTGTCTATGTGGGAGGCGAATCGGATTTCTGGGTGGAGGAGGCTCTGGAACATGCAGGCAATCCGGACTGCCGTATGTTAAATCTGATGGAACTTCTGCAGGATGCCGCGAAAACGGAAGAATATACAGAAGGCATGCAGACCGTACAGGGACATGGGCATGACCCAAAAACAGAGGCAGAGGAACACCGCACACATGAAGAGGAAGCGCATGAGGAATATGATGAACATCTCTGGCTGTCTCTTCGAAATGCCCGGACCGTATGCGATGCGGTCACAGAGGCCCTTGGTGAACTGGATGCCGGGCATCGGGATATTTATGAACAGAATAACAGAGCGTATCAGGAAAAGCTTCATGGGCTGGATATGGAATATCAAAGGACAGCGGAGCAGGCGTCCATGCCGGTGCTGCTGTTTGGCGACCGTTTTCCGTTCCGGTATCTGATGGATGATTATGGGATTGCATATTATGCGGCGTTTGCCGGATGCGCCGCAGAGACGGAAGCCAGCTTTGAAACGATTGTATTTCTGGCGGAAAAAGCCGGGGAACTGAACCTTCCGGCGGTGATGAAAATAGACGGTTCCGACGGGGCGATCGCCCGGACGATTGCAGGAAACACGAAGACCGGGGACCAGAAGGTGCTGCTTCTTGACTCCATGCAGTCCGTAAGCGAACAGGATATCGAAGAAGGAGAGAGCTATCTCTCTGTGATGGAACGGAATCTGGAGGTGCTGAAGGAAGCGCTTCCTGCAGCAGATTTTTAAGAATAAGGAGAATGTTATGGCACAGATTGTGTGCAAAGATGTGGTACTGGGCTACGAGGGGAAAGCAGTGGTGCAGAATCTGAACTTTGAAGTGAACAAAGGAGACTACCTGTGCATTGTGGGAGAAAACGGTTCCGGCAAGAGCACGCTGATCAGGGCTATGCTCCGGCTGAAAGAACCCATGTCAGGAGAGATCTGCATGGATGACGGCCTGGAGACAGACGGAATCGGATATCTGCCGCAGCAGACGGTCGTACAGAAGGATTTTCCGGCATCGGTGCAGGAGATTGTGCGGTCCGGCTGCCTGGGGCGTTTTGGGTGGCGTCCGTTCTACGGGAGGGCAGAAAAAGAGAGGGCGGCAGAAAACATGGAGAAGCTCGGCATTGCGCATCTGGCAAAACGCTGCTACCGGGAGTTGTCCGGGGGCCAGCAGCAGAGAGTTCTGCTGGCAAGAGCGCTCTGTGCAACCAGATACATGCTGCTTCTGGATGAGCCGGTGTCCGGGCTTGACCCGGCAGCCGTTCAGGAAATGTATGAGCTTCTGGAAAAACTGAACCATGAAGAGAAGATCACGATTATCATGGTGTCTCATGATATTCATGCGGCAGCTGTCTATGCGGACCGCATTCTTCATATCAGCGAGGAGCCGCTGTTTTTTGGAACAAAGGAAGATTATCTGAAAAGCGAAATCGGAAAGACCTGTTTTTCAAGGATGGGAGGTCAAATACATGTCTGAGATACTTGGAGTCTACTTCAGCTATCCGTTTGTAAGGTATGCCATGGTGGTGGGAGTGCTGATTGCACTGTCTTCCTCCCTGCTGGGGGTATCCCTTGTATTAAAACGGTTTTCTTTTATCGGCGACGGGCTTTCCCATGTGGCGTTCGGCGCCATGGCTGCGGCAACCGTACTGGATGTGGCAAATGATATGGTGGTCGTCCTGCCGGTTACCATAGGTTCGGCGATTCTGCTTCTTCGCACGGGACAAAACACAAAACTGAAGGGGGATGCAGTGATTGCCATGGTATCTGTAGGTGCGCTGGCATCTGGATATCTGTTTTTAAATCTGTTCTCCAAATCGGCGAATCTGACCGGAGATGTATGCAGCACCCTGTTCGGCTCCACAGCGATCCTGACCCTGTCCATCTCGGATGTGCGGCTGTGCATCCTTCTGTCCGTGCTGGTGGTGGTGATCTTTACCGTTTTTTATCATCGTGTCTTTGCGGTGACCTTTGACGAAACTTTTGCCCGGGCAACCGGGATGAAGGCAGGCAGGTATAATCTGCTGATTGCAGTGGTCACGGCATCTGTTATTGTGCTGGCCATGAAGCTTGTGGGTTCGCTGCTTATATCGGCGCTTGTCATTTTTCCGGCGCTTTCTGCCATGCGCCTGTTCAAAAGCTTTCGCGGAGTGATTCTGGCGTCCGCAGTGCTGTCGGTTGTCTGCGCTTCGTCCGGGATCTTCCTCTCGATTCTGGCTGCCACACCGGTCGGGGCAACCATTGTATGCATGAATATGGCGATGTTTGCCCTGTGCAGCCTGACCAGAATGGGTATCAGACATCCGTAACGGAACGGATGTCTGGCAGACCAAAAAGGGCAACATTGCATTTTCCGGTAATATTTAGTATAGTATATATCTGGTGTTTAATAATTGCTGGAAAAGTATGATAAACGGCACGGGGATCAAAGTTCTGTGCGTGCAGGAATTTAGTGCCGTTTATATAGATATCTGGCATTTGAAAATTGCTGGAAAAGTATGATAAACGGCACGGGGATCAAAGTTCTGTGCGTGCAGGAATTTAGTGCCGTTTATATGGATGAAGAAAGAAAATGAGGGTTAAGAGGCATGGAACACATAATAAGTGCGGTTGTTCCCGGGAGCATTGCGCAGGAGATGGAGATCGAGCCCGGAGACGTACTGCTGTCCGTGAACGGGCAGGTTCCGGTGGATATCTTTGATTACCGGTATTTGATGAATGAAGAAGAGATCCAGGTTCTGATCCGGAAGAGAAGCGGCGAGGAATGGGAACTGGAGATTGAGAAAGAATATGAAGAGGATCTGGGGCTGGAATTTGAGAACGGCCTGATGGATGATTACCGTTCCTGCAGGAATCAATGTATTTTCTGCTTCATCGACCAGCTTCCGAAAGGAATGCGGGATACCCTGTATTTTAAGGATGACGATTCCCGCCTGTCCTTTCTGCAGGGGAATTATCTGACGCTGACCAATATGAGCGATGCAGATCTGGACCGCATCCTCTATTATAAACTGTCTCCCATCAATATTTCGTTTCATACAACGAACCCGGAGCTTCGCTGCAAAATGCTCCATAATCGTTTTGCGGGAGAGATCCATAAGAAGGTACAGAGGCTTAAGGAAGCCGGAATCGTGATGAACGGTCAGATCGTTCTGTGCAGAGGAGTGAATGACAGGGAGGAGCTGGAGCGGTCCATCCGGGATTTGACAAAATATCTGCCACAGCTTCAGAGTGTGTCGGTCGTGCCGGTGGGGCTGACCCGTTACCGGGACGGTCTGTATCCGCTGGAACCGTTTACCAGAGAAGATGCCTGCCAGGTTCTGGAGATGATCCACAGGTGGCAGAAGAAGATTTTTGATATGCATGGCACGCATTTTATTCATGCGGGAGATGAATGGTATATTCTGGCAGGACAGCCTGTACCGGAGCAGGACAGGTATGACGGTTATCCGCAGCTGGAAAATGGAGTCGGCATGGTGAGGCTTCTGGAAGAGGAAGTAAAGGCTGCTCTGGAAGGGGTATCGGGGGACGCAAGAGAGCGGAGAATAACGATGGCAACCGGAGAACTTGCGGCTCCTTTTCTTGCAGGGCATGCAGAGAGGATTCGGGAAAAATATCCTGATATCCGGATCCAGGTGATTCCCGTTCAGAACCGTTTTTTTGGAGAGAGGATTACAGTGGCCGGTCTTGTGACCGGGCAGGATCTGATCAGGCAGCTGAAAGGAAGGATATCAGGAGAGAAGCTTTTGATCACGGAGCACATGCTCAAAAGCAAAGAGCCGGTCTTTCTGGATGATGTGACCGTGGAAGAAGTGGAAAATGCTTTACAAATCAAAATATCCATAGTAGAATCAGGCGGAAATGATCTTGTGAGGCATATTGTGGAATAGTATGGAAAGAGGTAGATATGAGGAAAGCAGTTGTAGCAATTGTGGGACGGCCAAATGTGGGAAAATCCACACTGTTCAATGCGCTGGCGGGAGAGAATATCTCCATTGTCAAGGATACGCCGGGCGTGACCAGAGACCGGATCTATGCAGATATCGCATGGCTGAACCATAACTTTACGATGATCGATACCGGCGGAATCGAGCCGGACAGCAGCGATCTGATTCTGTCCCAGATGAGGGAACAGGCGCAGATTGCCATTGACACGGCGGATGTGATTCTTTTTCTGGTGGATGTGCGCCAGGGACTGCAGGATGCGGATTCCAAGGTGGCGGATATGCTTCGCCGCTCACACAAGCCGGTGATTCTGGTGGTAAACAAAGTGGACAGCTTTCAGAAATATATGGCGGATGTATATGAATTTTACAATCTCGGAATCGGAGATCCGATTCCGGTGTCGGCAGCGTCCAGGCTTGGAATCGGAGACATGCTGGATGAAGTAGTGGCACATTTTCCGGAACATGCAGATGGAGGAGAGGAGGACGACCGGCCCAAGATTGCCATTGTAGGCAAGCCGAATGTGGGAAAATCTTCCATCATCAACAGACTGACCGGCAATAACCGGGTGATTGTATCGGATATGGCAGGAACGACGAGAGACGCCATTGATACGGATATCTGCTGGAATGGAAAGGAATATGTGTTTATCGATACGGCAGGGCTCCGGCGTAAGAACAAGATCAAAGAAGAACTGGAACGCTACAGCATTATCCGTACCGTAACCGCCGTAGAACGTGCGGATGTGGTGGTGGTGGTGATCGATGCCATGGAGGGTGTGACCGAGCAGGATGCAAAGATTGCAGGAATTGCCCATGAACGGGGAAAAGGCATCGTGATCGCGGTTAACAAATGGGATGCGATTGAGAAAAATGACAAAACCATTTATGAGTTTACCCGCCGGGTGAGAGAGGTACTTTCTTTCATGCCCTATGCGGAGATTGTGTTCATATCAGCGGAAACCGGGCAGCGGCTGCCGAAGCTTTTTGAAATCATTGACATGGTGATCGAGAACCAGACGCTCCGTATCCAGACAGGAGTGCTTAATGAGATCATTATGGAAGCAGTTGCCATACAGCAGCCTCCTTCAGACCGGGGGCGGAGACTGAAGATCTTCTATGTGACGCAGGTCTCGGTAAAGCCGCCGACCTTTGTGGTCTTTGTCAATGATAAAGAACTGATGCATTTTTCCTATACCCGTTATCTGGAAAACAGAATCCGGGATGCTTTTGGCTTTAAAGGAACTTCCCTGAAATTTATCATACGTGAGAGAAAGGAACAGTGATGGCATGGAGCGGTTGATCAGTCTTGGAATTGGTTATCTGTTCGGCATCTTTCAGACTGCCTATATCTATGGAAGGATGAACGGGATCGATATCCGGGAGCATGGGAGCGGCAATGCCGGAACGACCAATGCCCTCCGGGTGCTTGGTAAAAAGGCAGGTATCATTGTGCTTCTGGGAGATGTGGCAAAGACGGTGCTTGCCGTTGTGGCAGTGAGGGTCCTGTTTCACAGGCAGGATGCGGACTGGCTGCCTCTTCTGGGCATGTATGCGGCAGCAGGAGCGATTCTGGGGCATAATTATCCGGCACAGCTCGGCTTCAAAGGCGGCAAGGGAATTGCCTGTACGGCAGGGCTTGTTCTGACGCTGGGACCCATTGTAACAGCTCTGGAGGCATCCACGTTTCTGCTGACGGTCCTTCTGACCAGGTATGTATCGCTGGGATCGATTTTCGTGGTGATTGAGCTGGTGGCGGTTCTGGCAGTCCTTGGACAGAACGGATATTATGGCATGAATCAGGGACATCTGATGGAATTTTATGCCATCAGCGTGCTGCTTGCCTGTATGGCAATCTATCGCCACAGGGCCAATATTGTACGGCTTTTGAAAGGAACAGAGAGCAAAATCTTTCAGAAGAAGTCCGGGTAAGGCAGTCTGTGTCCGGTACGAAGAGATCGTCCGGGCAGAGGAACAGGAATTATTTTTTCAGGAGAGAGGATTATGGCAGGAGTCAGTGTGATCGGAGCAGGAAGCTGGGGCATGGCCATCGCAAAGGTGCTGGACACCAACGGGCATGAGGTGACGGTATGGTCCCACAGAGAAGAAGAGGCCGAAAGGCTGAGAGAAATACGGGAGAACGATACAAAGCTCCCGGGAGTAAAGCTTTCAGAATCTGTACAGTTTACTTCGGATCTGGAGGCGGCAGTGAAAGCAGGGGCGCTGCTGATTCTGGCAGTTCCGTCTACAGCCGTTCGAAGCACGGCGCATCAGATGGCTTCTTATGTAAAGCCGGGAACCGTGATCGTGAATCTGGCGAAAGGAATCGAAGAGCGTACACGGATGGTTCTGACCGATGTGATAGAACAGGAGATTCCAGGAGTCAATGCGGCGGTTCTGTCCGGTCCAAGCCATGCGGAGGAGGTAGGGCATGGAATCCCCACTACAGTTGTGGCAGGGGCAAAGGACCGGGAAACGGCAGAATATATCCAGAATATATTTATGAATCAGGTATTCCGCGTCTATACCAGCCCGGATATGCTGGGGATCGAGCTGGGCGGAGCGCTGAAGAATGTGATTGCTCTGGCGGCAGGTGTGGCGGACGGGCTTGGCTGCGGCGACAATACCAAGGCGGCGCTGATTACCAGAGGCATTGCGGAGATGAGCCGTCTGGGGGTTGCCATGGGCGGACGGATCGAGACTTTCAACGGTCTGACAGGAATCGGAGATCTGATCGTAACCTGTGCATCCAGACACAGCCGGAACCGGAAGGCCGGGTATCTGATTGGACAGGGAAGAACCATGCAGGAAGCCATGGATGAAGTAAAGATGGTAGTAGAGGGCGTGTATTCTGCAAGGGCAGCCATGGCGCTTGCCAGAACATATGGTGTGAACATGCCTATTGTGGAAGAAGTGAACCGGGTGCTTTTTGAAAACAAGCCGGCCAGAGAGGCGATGGCGGATCTGATGCTGCGGGATAAGAAGATCGAGAATCCGGAACTGCCCTGGAACTGAGCTGTTTTCGGATGAAAGCGGACTGACTGCGGGAATGGTTCGAAAACCGCTGTTTTGCAGGAAGAAATGGAGAGAAAAATGACAAGGGAAGAATTTCGGACGTTGACAGAAAAGGGAACGGTACTTCTGGATGGAGGGACAGGCTCCTGTCTGCGCAGTATGGGCATGCCGGCGGGAGTCTGTACCGAGCAGTGGGTATATGAGCATCCAGAGGCCATAAAAAAGCTCCAGACAGAGTATGCTCTGGCAGGATCGCAGATCATCTATGCGCCGACTTTTGGCGCGAACCGGATATCGCTTGGGAACGTGGGGCTGGCGGACCAGGCAGAGGAACTGAACCGGGCGCTGGCGGCCAGAACCGTAGAACATATGGGGCGGCGTGTACTCGTGGCAGGTGATTTGTCTACGACAGGGAAACCGATGGAGCCGTATGGCCCCATGACCTATGACAGACTGCTGGAAATCTATAAGGAGCAGATCGGTTTTCTGGCGGAGTCAGGAGTGGATCTGCTGGTGGCAGAGACACTTCTGTCTCAGGAAGAAGCGCTGGTAATCTGCGATGCGGCGCGTGCAGTGTGTGACCTGCCGCTGCTTATATCGTTTACCTGCGAAGGAGACGGAAATCTGTATTTCGGAGGGTCGGTGGCGGAAGCTGCCGCTGCACTGGAGGCCATGGGGGCGGATGCAGCGGGCGTCAACTGCTCGGTAGGTCCGGATCAGCTGGAGGCAGTCATCCGTCAGTTAAAAGATACCATATCGATTCCGGTCATGGCAAAGCCCAATGCAGGGATGCCTGTGATCACAGAGACCGGGGAAGCGGTCTACAGTATGAAGGCAGAAGAGTTTGCCGGACATGTTCTTCATCTGAGGGACTGCGGAGCGTCCCTGATCGGCGGATGCTGCGGGACCACTCCGGAATACATCAGGGAAATAAAGAAGAGTCTGTAATTATGAAAAAAGTGATTATCCTGAGCTTCAGCCTGCTGGCAGCCGGTCTTTTTGCCGGGTATCTGTTTCTTTTTACGTCCGCGCAGGTAATGGGAGCGAGCGTGCTTTCAGAGGAAGAAGTCTCCTTTCTTCTGGCAGACAAAGTCTGCTTTTCTCCGGAAACGGATGCAGGTCTTTGGCTGAATGGGGTGGAGATTCCCTACGAAACAGAAGAGAAACGGTATTATATTCCCAGAAATATGGAGGAAGACCATTGGAAAGGGCAGATTTGTGCGTCGGCGGACGGTATGCCGGCTTCTGTCATATGGGAAGCAGACGAAGCTTTTGATAATATCAAAGATGCAGTTGCTGCGGGGCATGTTTTTGCGTGTATCATCTATAATGAGACCGGTTATCAAAAAGTATCCGTGCTCTTTACCGGGATTCCGGTCATGTGCATTGACGGAGATATGGGAGAGACCGATTCCAGAGTGCGGGTATTTGATCCGGTGAAGAGCCTTCAGGGGAATTATCAGACAGAGGAAAGCCGTATTTACTATAATATTCGCGGCAATGCGAGCAAACGGTTTGAAAAGATCGGATATCGTCTGGAACTTCTGCAGGAAGACGGGGAAGCGGGCCGGAAAACCTCTCTGCTTGGGATGAGAATCGACAATGACTGGCAGCTGAAAGCCATGTATTCCGACCGGAGCAAGCTGCGGGACAAACTGTCCATTGATCTGTGGAACCAGATTGCAGAAAGAACGGAGACGAAGGCCGATGCAGGCTGCCGGATGGAATATCTGGAACTGATCATAAATGGAAGCTATCAGGGACTGTACGGGCTGGTGGAACCTACAGACTATAAGTCTCTGAGCCTGAATAAAGAAAAGGATCTGATCTATAAAGCAGCATCGGATGAGTGGCCGGATGAGCGTCTTTTTGACGAGAGTGAACAGCTGCAGTCTTTCAGCTGTGCCGGAGTCAACATCCGACAGGCCGGTAAAATATATGCGCCCGGTCTGTGGGAGCCTTTCCGCAGGTTCTGGAACAGCGGGTATGAGATGGAGTCGCAGGAAGATCTGGAAAAGCTGTATGACTGTATCGACCGGCAGAATTTCATTGCATATGACCTGTATTATAATGCGATTGCGGGAATGGATAACCGGTTTAAAAATATCATTTACAGCACCGTGGTTCACGCAGACGGAACCTTTACCATCCGCCGGATTCCATGGGATCAGAATTATTCCTGGGGCGATGACTTTGAAGAAGGAGAAGAGAAGGATATTAAGAATATCCGCTATAATCCGGAGCTTGCCTGCCGGTGGCTGAATGAAGAGGTGTTCCGCAACATGCAGAAATACGACAGCGGGCTTTCCGAAGACATGAGGATTACATGGGAAGAATGGCGCGGGACATTTTTAAAGGAAGAATACTGGAAAACCCACGCCCGGGAGCTGATGGAGTATCTGACCGGTTCCGGTGCGTTCGCCCGGGATACCGTCAGGTGGCCGGACAGCAACAATGTGGCGGGAACCGGGGAGATTGAGGCATTTATTGACGCACGGTTTGTATGGCTGGATGAATATCTGCGCAGGCTTTAATGGTGAACGTCTTTGGTAAAAATAATTGACAAAGGAAGCGTTCATTGTTACAATATTTTGGTATTGAAAAAATAATGCTTTATCAGAGTGAATGAAGAAAGCGGGGAGACAGATGGACAAGGTGGTTTTTTCACTTCTTGTAGAAAACTCGTCAGGTGTTCTGAGCCGTGTTGCAGGGCTTTTTACCCGGCGTGGTTATAATATTGACAGTATCGCTGCAGGTGTGACTGCGGATCCGAAATTTACAAGGATCACGGTGGTGGCAAGAGGGGATGAGATCATCCTTGAGCAGATCGAGAAGCAGCTGAACAAGCTGGAGGACGTGGTGGATATCAAGAAGCTCATGCCGGACAGTTCTGTATGCCGGGAACTGGTGCTCCTGAAGGTGCTCTGTGATGCAAAAAACCGTCAGAATATCATATCGATTGCCGATATTTTCAGGGCAAAGATCGTAGACGTTTCCATAGATTCTCTGGTGATTGAGCTGGTAGGCAGCCAGACAAAGATTGATGCGTTCCTCCGTATGCTGGAGGACGTGGAGATTCTGGAGCTTGCGCGTACCGGTCTCACCGGTCTTTCCAGAGGCACTTCTGATGTGAAGCTGCACAACGGAGACGGGAAGCTTGTGGACTACGATTTGTATAAAAGCAAACACATTTAGGATGATGGAGGAGAGAAACAATGGCAAAGATTTATTATCAGGAAGACTGTAACCTTTCCATGCTGGAAGGGAAGACGATCGCAGTCATCGGCTACGGCAGTCAGGGACATGCACATGCGCTGAATGCAAAAGAGTCCGGATGCCACGTGATCATTGGGCTTTATGAGGGCAGCAGATCCTGGAAGCGTGCAGAGGAACAGGGCTTTGAGGTATATACAGCCGCCGAGGCTGCAAAGAAGGCAGATATCATCATGATCCTGATCAACGATGAACTGCAGGCTTCCATGTACAAAAAGGATATTGAGCCGAATCTGGAAGAAGGCAACATGCTCATGTTTGCCCATGGCTTTAACATTCATTTCAATCAGATCGTGCCTCCGAAGAACGTAGATGTTACCATGATCGCTCCGAAAGGACCCGGGCATACTGTAAGAAGTGAGTATCAGGCGGGCAAAGGTGTACCGTGTCTGGTAGCGGTTCATCAGGATGCGACCGGAAAAGCGCTGGAGATGGCTCTGGCTTATGCACTGGCGATCGGCGGTGCAAGGGCAGGCGTTCTGGAGACTACTTTCCGTACCGAGACCGAGACCGACCTGTTCGGCGAGCAGGCAGTGCTGTGCGGCGGTGTATGCGCACTGATGCAGGCGGGTTATGAGACTTTGACCGAAGCAGGCTATGATCCGAGAAATGCATATTTTGAGTGTATTCACGAGATGAAGCTGATTGTAGATTTGATCTATCAGTCCGGCTTCGAGGGAATGAGATATTCTATTTCCAACACCGCTGAGTACGGGGATTACATCACCGGACCGAAGCTGATTACGGAAGAGACCAAAGCAACCATGAAGAAGATCCTGAAGGACATCCAGGACGGTTCTTTTGCAAAAGAATTTCTTCTGGATATGTCCGCAGCAGGCGGACAGGCTCATTTCAAGGCGATGAGAAAACTGGCGGCAGAGCATCCGTCAGAGAAAGTCGGAAAAGAGATCCGCAAGCTGTACAGCTGGAACGGCGAGGATAAATTACTGGATAACTAAAAGGTGTAAGGGAGAGGATGCCGCAGAGCGTATCTTCCGGTTCCCGGCAGGTGTCGGCGGGAGCCGGGGGATGTGTTTTGCGGCATTTCCTATCTGTTTTACCGAATTTGAGACTGAAGGAGAACATGGTGAAGAAGGGAAGATTATCGGTCAGGCAGAAGCAGTGCCTGTTTTTGGTATTTCACATACTGGTGGTGGCATATGCAGTTCTTTTTCTGCATCCGTTCTACGGGTCGAATGATGAATTTTCACTGGCTGCGATCGCATCAGGGGCATATGGAGCTCCGACACAATATTTCATCTATATCCACAGTGGATTTGGATGGCTGTTGAAAGCTTTTTACCTGCTGATACCTAGGGTGAACTGGTATACGCTGGTGATGTACGGAATGATATTCCTGTCCCTGAGTGCAGTCGGCTGTGTATGGATTCGCCGTACAGAACGGACGGGTGCGGTTCTGGCGGTTATGCTGGTGCTTGCCTGCGCCTGGCCGCTGTATGTGGAATTTCAGTATACAAAGACGGCGGCAGTGGTAACGGCGGCCGGTTATGTGCTGCTGTTCTGTACGCCGGACGGCAGCCGGAAAGCTTCGGACAAAGAAGGGCAGCAGGGATACACGGCCTGGCAGAGAACGGGGATTCTGTCCATCGGCATCCTGTTTCTGCTTCTTGGAAGCTGGATCCGTTTCCATGCCTTTGGCATGATTACCATCATGGCATTCGGACTGTGGCTGGGCCGCGTACCGGCTGTAAGAAGGGACCGGGATCTGAAGAGGTTTCTTCTCCGGGACTGCATGCCCTGCATGCTGGCTTTTGGGATGGTACTGGGAAGTATTCTGCTGGAAAATGTACTGGTCTATACACCGGGGAGTCCGGAGGCACATTATCGGGAATATGACAGGGCAAGACAGCAGCTTCTGGACTATGGAGTGCCGGAATGGGACGAGTATCAGGTAGAATACGAGGCGCTGGGACTGACCAGGACAGACTGTATCAATCTGAAGAACTGGCTGATCGCAGATTATGACCGGTATACGGCAGATACCTTTCGGGCGATTGTGGAATTTCGTCAGGACAGGCCGTTTCAGTGGGAATACCTGATCGATTATCTGGTCATTCTGGCTGAAAAACCGCTGTTCATACTGGGCGCATTAATTACGTTTCTGTGGCTTTTTCCATTGTCTTCATGGAGGAAAAGACGGGAATGGGCGCCGGTTTTGTATCCTTATCTGGCGCTGACCGGTATTTATCTGTATTTTATCAGCATCTATCGGGTGCTGCCGATCGTAGTGACCGCATGCCTGATGGGGTTTTTGATTTTTGTCTGGTCTGCAGCAGGGGAAGAGATCGGAGAAATCTGGAATGACAGGCTGGAGGGAAAAAGGGGACTGGCTGCAGGACTGGCCGGCGTGATGCTGACAGTGGGCATCTGCTGCCGGATGCTGGTTGCGCCGGTATTTCAGGCGCCGGTGCAGGAATCAGAGCCGAGTATGGCGTTTCGGTCTCTGTATGACACGATCAGCAGGGATCAGAAGGTCTACTATGTTTTTGATCCCTTTACCAACAATGGAGTAGAGCTTGGATATTCCATCTTTGAAAAGCTGCCAAAGGATTATCTGACCAATATCTTTACACTGGGCGGCTGGGAGACCGAATCTCCTCAGGTGGTATCCAACCTGGAAGCTTATGAACAGAGGAGCCTTCTGACCTCTCTGTATCAAAGCGACCGTGCAGTGCTGATATCCAATACATTAATGGAGCATATCATGCTGCATCTGCAGGATATTTATGACGGTATCTTTATCACCTATTCAAAAGTAAACCAGATCGGAGATTTTGATCTTTTTGCATTGAATTATAAAATGTCCGGACTGAAAGACAGTGAAGAGTTTACGGCATCTCTGGACCGGACGTATACGGCGGAAAATGAACGGTATGATGTCTTTGAGGCGACCGTAAACATGACGCCGGAAGAACTGGAAGGAAAGAGCGTGTTTCTCTGGATGGAAAGTGTGGAGAGCGGAAAAAGGCGGATGTACCAGGGAACATGGCAGCAGCAGGATGAGGACGGGCTGTATTCCATGCTTTACGATAGCGATCTTTCGGATACGGACCAGGTCAGGTTCATGGTTCCGAAGCTCAGTTATCCGCTGGATGACCGTTACGAAGTCCGTATCGTGATTCGTGAAGGGGATAAAGGACGGAAAATGATAACAGAGAACAATCTGTATTGAGAGGGACCTGGGCGGCAGAAAGGAGCAGGAATGAAAAAGAGACAGTTGAACTTTGAACTTCTCAGGATTTTATGTATGTATATGATTGTGGTCGGACACTGTCTGTTTCATGGAAGGGTGACTGCAAAGCTTGGCTATGGAACGGTGAATTATTTTCTTTCCTATCTGATTCAGTCTTTTTCCGTGGTGCATGTGAACTGCTTTGTAATGCTGGCAGGATATTTTTCCATTGACAGAGAATTTCAGGCGCAGAGGCTTTTCAGGTTCTGGAGACAGGTCGTGTTCTATTCTGTGCTGATTGGTCTGATCTGCAGCGTCTGCATCGGAGTGACAGGGACAGATGTCATAAAAGCGATATTTCCCGTGTCCTCCAACCATTACTGGTTTGCATCGGTGTATATGGGGCTCTCGCTTCTGATGCCGTTTGCCGGGATGCTGGCAGTGCAGCTTACGAAGAAACAGTACCAGTATCTTCTTGCGCTCCTTGCCCTGTTTTTCAGCGTGAACCATATGATTTTCCGGGTCAACACATACGGAACCTATGTGGGACGTGAGCTTCCCTGGTTTTTGTTTCTGGCTCTGCTTGCAGGTTATCTGAAACTGCATACCCGGCCGGACAGGAAGTATTTCCGGTACGGGCTCCTGGGCTATGCGGCAGCTTCTCTTGCGGTGCTTGCCAGTGTCTATCTGTCTGTAAGACTGCATCAGGAGGATATTGGTTATTTCCTGAATTATAATTCTCCGCTGGCGCTGGCCGCGGCCGGCTCTCTGTTTCTCTGTGTAAAAAACATGCCGTGGCAGGAGAACCGCCTGGATGGATGGATCCAGAAGGTGGCAGGTGCGGCTTTCGGCGTCTATCTGATTCACGACAATTACCTGATTCGCTATCAGGTATGGGATGCTTTTCGTGCCAGCAGGGTAGCCCGGACACACTGGGCGGTCATTTATGCGGTGCTGGCAGCAGGGGCTGTGTATGTAATATGCACCTGTCTGGAACTGTTACGGCAGCGGATATTTCTAAAAGTCGGAAAATGGTATGCGAAAACGGCGTGGTATGTAAGGGAGCAGAGGTTTTGTGCCCGGCTGGATCAGCTGTTTGCCGTGGCCGATAAGCGTGGGAGGGAACGTCAGGCTGAGACATCAGATGAGTAATAAATTTTTATGCATGAAACAGTTGCAGGATCTGTACTTTTCGTATATAATACAATGGCAGACAGATAAGTAAGGAGGCGTATCAGGAGGAATACATATGTTGGACGAAAGAGATCTGCAGGCTGTCCGTGAGATAGCTACAGAGGTCACGACGGACGTTGTCGTAAAGCTTGTGCCGGATATCGTTGCAAAAGTGACAACAGACATTATTGACAAACGGGTACCAAAGATCATTGATGAACGGGTACCAAAGATCATTGATGAACGGGTGCCAAAGATTATTGATGAACGGGTACCGGGTATTGTCACAACGATTGCGAATGATCTTGTCAAAAAGGCGATCCATGATTCAGAAGTCATGCTCCTGGACGAGATGGAACGTTATGACAGAAAGAACGAAAGAAAGTTTGCAGAGATTCAGAAGGATCTGTCAGAACTGAAGGAACTGTATCGGATGATTAAAAATGAACAGGATACAATTACCATTCTGATCAGAAATCTGGAGGATCATGAAATGAGGATCTCCCGTCTGGAAGAACAGAGTACACAGAAGAATGAGAAGATACGCAGGATAAAGTCTTAGCCCAAAACGGCTGCTTTCCACGCCTGCGCCATCCGGATGGAATACCGGCGCAGGTGTGAGAAGCAGCCCGTGACAAAAAGGCAGATCAGACGGCAAAACTCCCGCTTGACAATGACGGGAGTTTTTGCTATGATACATTTCAGTGAAATAAGTAAATGCGTGGATGAGGAATAGTACATTCGGACTTGAATACAGAGAGCTGCCGGCTGGTGCGAGGCAGCAGAGAGGATGTCTGGAACTCGCCTCGGAGCGGCTGTCCAAAATCTTCTGTACAGGATTATGGAAGAAAGTAGATGCAGACGGGTTCCCTGCCGTTACAAAGGGAAGGATATAAGAGTAGCATCCGTATCCGTAAAGTGTGTGAAATCATTCATGAAAGCAGAGTGGTACCGCGTAGGACAGTGTGTCTTTCGTCTCTGGGTTAGATATAACCTGAGATGGAAGGCTTTTTTATTTCCCAAAACTGAAAAATAAGGAGAGACAGGATGAATTACAAAAAGTATACCAGGCAGTATTTTATGCCCCCGGAAAGGTGTATGGACTGGGTGGAAAAGGAGTATGTGGATCATGCGCCCGTGTGGTGCAGTGTGGATTTAAGAGACGGTAATCAGGCGCTGGTCGTTCCCATGACCCTGCAGCAGAAACTGGATTTTTTTCAGCTCCTTGTAAAGATCGGCTTCAAGGAGATCGAAGTCGGATTTCCGGCAGCATCCGAGACCGAGTATGAATTTCTCCGCGCACTGATTGAGCGTCATCTGATTCCGGATGATGTAACAGTCCAGGTGCTGACCCAGGCAAGAGAACATATCATCCGCAAAACCTTTGAGGCGCTGGATGGGGCGAAAAACGCGATTGTCCATGTGTATAATTCCACTTCTCTGGCACAGAGAGAGCAGGTTTTCCACAAATCGAAAGAAGAGATCCTGAAGATTGCCGTCGAAGGTGCAGAGCTTCTGAAAGAGCTGACAGAGGAAGCAGGTGCAGATTACCGCTTTGAGTACAGCCCGGAAAGCTTTACCGGAACCGAGCCGGAGTATGCACTGGAGGTCTGTAATGCAGTTCTGGATGTGTGGAAACCGACTGCCGACAAAAAGGCGATTATCAATCTTCCGGTAACGGTACAGCATTCCATGCCCCATGTATATGCACAGCAGATTGAATACGTCTGCAAACATTTAAAATACAGAGAAAATGTACTGGTTTCCCTGCACCCGCACAATGACCGCGGATGCGGAGTTGCCGATACGGAGATGGGACTTCTTGCCGGGGCGGACCGGGTGGAAGGAACCTTGTTCGGCAACGGAGAACGCACCGGCAACGTGGATATTGTCACTCTGGCAATGAATATGTATGCACAGGGAGTTGACCCGGAGCTGGATTTCACGAATATGAACGAAATCTGCGATGGATATGAGCATTACACCGGCATGAAAGTCAACGAACGCAATCCGTACAGCGGAGCGCTTGTATTTGCAGCATTCTCCGGCTCTCATCAGGATGCCATTGCAAAAGGGATGAAATGGATCGAGGAGAAGCATCCGGAACACTGGACCGTTCCTTACCTTCCGATCGATCCGCAGGATGTGGGAAGAAGCTATGACGCAGATGTGATCCGGATCAACAGCCAGTCCGGTAAAGGCGGCGTTGGATATATTCTGGAGAGAAACTATGGAATTGTCATGCCGCCGAAGATGCGTGAAGCCATGGGCTATGCGGCGAAGGCAGTATCCGATGAGCAGAACAAGGAGCTGCAGCCGGCAGAAATCTATAAAGTATTCGAAGCGAAATTTGTCGGAATCAAGACGCCGTATCAGATTGTTGAAGTGCATTTTAAGCAGGTAAATGGAATTACTGCAGAGGTTACCACATATTATAAGGATGAAAAGATGGTGACAACTGCCACCGGCAACGGACGTCTGAACGCCGTAAGCAATGCGCTGAAGAAGGCGTACGGATTTCAATACAACCTGGTTACCTATCAGGAGCATGCGCTGACAGGAAGTTCCAGCTCCAGCGCCATTGCCTATGTGGGGATTCAGACTCCGGATGGAAAGGTTCACTGGGGCGCCGCCATTGATCCGGATATTATCCGTGCCTCCATTGATGCACTGTTAACAGCGATCAATCATTCGGTACGGTAACTCACAGTGACAAAAAATCAGAACGTTTTTCACATTTTTTTGTGAGAAACGTTCTTTTTTTGCATTTTTGTCATAAAAATGAAAAAAATAGTTCATAATAGTTAACAAAATCGTAATATATATATTGACACACAGATTCATTCAGAGATATAATGCCAACTTGTAATCAGGCATCAGAAAAACAGATGCCATCACCCGGCCAGGATGCCGGGCAATGAAACAGTAAAGGAGAGTATGTATGCGTAGATGCTATCGGGGTGCTGCGTTCGCACTTGGGGGAATCCTCATGACGGGCCTTACATCCCACGATTCCTGCAGCTTTGGCGCTTTGACCGTGTATGCTGCAGAGGACACACTGACGGAAGAGCTGGAGACGGCATTTCAGGAGGAAGTCCAGACAGGGGAAGAGAACGTCGAAACAGATATACCAGCAGAAGAAAATACAGAGGATCCGGAGACAGCGGAGGAGATTCTGGGGGAAACATCAGAAGAACCGGATGCGGAAGATGCAGGATCCGAAGCGGGAGGAGAAGAAGAGGATCTGGAAGAGCCGGAGGAAGAGGCCCTGGCAGAGCCAGAAGAAGAGGAAGAGCCCGTGGAAGCTGCCCTGGCAGAGCCGGCGGCAGAGGAAGCGGAACCGGCGGAGGAAGCAGTTGAAGAGCCGGAGCCGGAAGCAGAGACTGCAGAAGAGCCTGCAGAAGAGCCTGCAGGGAACCGCTCTGGTCTGGAAGAACAGGAGTATCAGGTACTTCTTAAAATAGTAGAGGCTGAGGCCGGCGGAGAAGATACCGTCGGCAGAATGCTGGTAGCCAATGTGATCATGAACCGCGTAAGAAGCGGACGTTTTCCCAACACGATCACAGAAGTTGTATATCAAAGATGCAGCGGAAGAGCACAGTTTTCTCCGGTATCTGACGGGAGAATCGATCAGGTCAGTGTCTCACCGGAGACCGTGGAGGCTGTATCAAGAGCCATAAATGGAGAAGATGCTTCTGCCGGAGCATTATATTTCCGCTCCGTATACAGCAGCAGCGGCTGGTTTGACCGGGCGCTTCGCCGGGTAGTTGAACATGGAAATCATATTTTTTATACAATGTAAGGAGAAAGAGGCCCTAAAAGCCTCTTTCTTTTTTCAGGTTCCTGTGATAGAATACACGCATGCAGCAGAAGACAAATGGAAAAATATAAGCAAAGGAATGAGAGACTATGGAATTATTGTATAAAAGTACAAGGGGTGATAAAGCGGAGATCACGGCATCTCAGGCGATTCTCCAGGGGCTTGCAGGAGACGGAGGCCTGTTCGTGCCGGTACGGATTCCGCGGCTGGATATCAGCCTGAAGGAGCTGGCCGGTATGAGTTATCAAAAAACTGCATATGAAGTGATGAAGCTTTTTCTGACGGATTTTACAGAAGAGGAATTAAAACACTGTATCGCATGTGCGTATGATGAAAAGTTTGATACAGAGGCGATTGCTCCGCTGGCAAAGGTGAAGGGCGCCTGTTATCTGGAACTGTTTCATGGAGCTACGATCGCGTTCAAGGATATGGCGCTTTCGATTCTGCCCTACCTGATGACGACGGCTGCCGGAAAAAACGGTGTTAAAAATGAGATCGTTATTCTGACGGCGACTTCCGGAGATACCGGGAAAGCGGCGCTGGCCGGATTTGCAGATGTACCAGGTACCCGCATCATCGTATTTTATCCGAAAGACGGAGTCAGCCCCATTCAGGAAAAGCAGATGGTGACGCAGAAGGGGGACAATACACTGGTGGTCGGCATCCGGGGAAATTTTGATGATGCCCAGAATGGTGTCAAGGAACTCTTTGGCGATCAGGAGCTGAAAGAGGAGCTGCTTGAGGCAGGGTTCCAGTTTTCCAGCGCCAATTCCATCAATATTGGCCGTCTGGTGCCTCAGATCGTATATTATGTATATGCTTATGCGAAGCTGCTGGAAAGCGGAGAACTGTCGGAAGGCGAGAAACTGAACGTGGTTGTCCCGACCGGCAATTTCGGAAATATTCTTGCAGCATATTATGCGAAGCAGATGGGACTGCCGGTAGGGAAGCTGATCTGTGCTTCCAATGACAATAAAGTGCTGTATGATTTCTTCCGGACCGGAGAATATGACAGAAACCGTCCGTTCATTCTGACGACTTCTCCTTCCATGGACATTCTGATCTCCAGCAATCTGGAACGGCTTTTGTACCGGATCGCCGGCGGGGATGCAGAAAAAGACGTGGAGCTGATGAGTCGGCTGGGAACCGAAGGACGATATGAGATCACGCCGGAGATGAGAGAAAAGCTTTCGGATTTCTGCGGATATTACGCAACAGAAAAAGAGACGGCAAAACAGATTGCAGAAGTGTATGAAGATACCGGATATGTGATGGACCCGCATACGGCGGTAGCGGCCTGTGCATATGGAAAATATACGGCAGAGACGAAGGACACCGCAAAGACGGTGATTGCCTCTACTGCAAGTCCGTACAAATTTACCAGAAGCGTGATGGAAGCCATTGACAAAGAGCAGTACGGCGGCATGACGGATTTTGAACTGATTGATGAACTGGCTGCAATCTCCAAAACAGAGATCCCGAATGCGATCAGAGAAATCCGGACTGCGCCGGTACGGCATAAGGCCGTATGCGGGGTAAATGAGATGAAGCAGACCGTTCTGGAATTTCTGGGCGTAAAAACAGGAGGCACATATGGCTTTTGACGGACTGTTTAATTTAATTGACATCATGGTGCTTGGATTTGGTTTTTATGCCATGTACAGCGCCTGGGTTCTTCAGCGGGAAGGAAAGATCCTCCGGACCTTTCTGGCGCTGAAAGATACGGATCTGGATTCCTGTAAGGATCTTCAGGGGTATGCCAACTATATAGCGCCAAAGCTGTGGGCACTGGGAATCGTCATGGTGGTATACGCAGGAATTTCCCTGCTGAACACTTACGTGGTTTCCATAAATTCTCTGTTCTGGATGATGATGGCAGTATTTCTGATAACCCTGTTCTGGTACGGGATGGAAGTAAAGAAAGCAGTGACGAAATACTTTTAACTTGACTTTTTTTTCACAATCGGTATAATGGAAGCTGACGGCATATCAGATGATGCCGTTATGCTCATGAGCATATGTATTTGCTTTTCCATGTTGTACTGCGGAGTACTCATTTGTTGGATATCATACGGTCTGCAAATATTTTCGTTCATGAGCACATGTTTATCGATTGAGGGGACAGAGCCCCGGTTAAAAAATGAGGAGGACACGATCATGTCAACAAAAGCGTATTACCCGCTCAGTGAAATTGGCAAAGGGAAACCAGGTTTCTCAAAAACACGTTCCATTATTGAAGCAGCTTTCTACGGGAACAATGTAGTAAAAGTGAATACCCTGAAGGAAGCATATGATCTGGCAAAAAATTCTCCGGGAACCATCGTGACCGACATGCCTGTATACAAAGGCGAGGAGTTTGGTCTTGAAGAGGATGCAAAGGTTCTTCTGTTCAACGACGGTGCCGTGACCGGACGTTACGCACAGGCGCGCCGCATCAAGGGCGAGCCGGGTGTTGATGAAGAAAAACTCGACAAGATCGTTATGGATGCCGTATATGAGACCCGTTGGAAAACCATGTATCATGCAACCTGCTTTGCAGGACTTGATCCGGAATTTATGGTAAAGGTTCATCTTCTGATCCCGGAAGGAGAGGAGAACCTTCTGTATAACTGGATGATCAACTTCCAGTACATGTCCGACGAGTATGTGAAAATGTATAAGACCTCCAAACCGATCGGCGAGGGAAAAGAGCCGGATATCTATATCTTCTCCGATCCCCAGTGGGTACCGGTGGAGCGTCCGGACCTTGATTTCAGCTGCCTGAGCGATCCTTTGACCCTGTGCTATTTTGATACCAATCAGAACTGCGCGGCAATTCTTGGTATGAAATATTTCGGAGAGCACAAGAAAGGAACTCTGACCATGGTATGGGCGCTGGCCAACAGAAACGGCTATGCAAGCTGCCACGGCGGACAGAAGGAGTATACGCTGCCGGATGGAAGCAAGTATGTAGCTTCTGTGTTCGGTCTGTCCGGTTCCGGAAAATCCACGCTGACCCATGCAAAGCACGGCGGAAAATATCCGATTACCGTTCTGCATGACGACGCGTTTATCATCAACACGGAGACCTGCTCTTCCGTTGCCATCGAGCCGACCTATTTTGACAAGACTGCAGATTACCCGACCGGCTGCCCGGACAACAAGTTTCTGCTGACGGCTCAGAACTGCTCTGCCACCATGGATGAGGACGGCAAGATCCAGCTGGTAACCGAGGATATCAGAAACGGCAACGGCCGTGCGATCAAGTCCAAACTGTGGTCCCCGAACCGCGTGGATAAGATCAATGCACCGGTGAATGCGATCTTCTGGATCATGAAGGATCCGACCATCCCGCCGGTTGTCAGGCTGAAAGGCGCTGCGCTGGCTTCCGTTATGGGTGCGACTCTGGCAACCAAGACTTCCACTGCAGAGCGTGTAGCTGCCGGTACGGATCTGAACGCACTTCGTATCGTGCCGTATGCAAACCCGTTCCGTACCTATCCGCTGGTAAATGACTATGAGAAATTCAAAAAGCTCGTAGAAGAGAAGAATGTGGACTGCTACATTGTAAATACCGGTGATTTCATGGGCCAGAAGGTAAAACCGGCGGATACCCTTGGCATCCTGGAGACAATCGTGGAGAATAAAGCAACCTTCGAGAAGTGGGGACCGTTCGAGGATATCGAGATCATGAACGACTGGTCCGGCAAGACCGGCGACTTTACTCCGAACCTGAATGATCCGGAGTATGTGGCTGCACTGAAGAGCGCAATGCAGAACCGTGTGGACGCAGTGGCAAAATTTGCTACCGCAAAGGGCGGTTATGACAAGCTTCCGGATGAGGCACTTGCTGCACTGGAGAAGCTGGTAAAAGAACTGGCATAATCTGAATCAGAGTTTTAAGGAGCGCTGTACTGCATGGCGCTCCTTTCTGCATATCCGGGAGATGAAGTCAAAATCAGTTTTTCGGCAGGATGTCTCCGGTATCATGAGAAAGATTCTTCTTGACTTTTGTGTTAATTCAGAGAGGTGGTTATATGTTTTGCAGAGAGGAAATAGAAAAGATACTTGAGCAGGCGCGGCGCATGGATCCGCAGTTTGAGATCAATGGTGTCGACAGTCATCAGTACAGGCTGAATCCGCCTGTTGATCCGGCATTTGTCCGTGCAGCAGAGGAAGAATATCACTTCCGGTTTCCGGAGGACTATGTCCAGTTTATCACGGAGGTTGGCGACGGAGGCGCAGGGCCGGGCTATGGGCTCTATGCCTTCGGATTCTATCAGACAGAACCGAAGAGTTCCAGAGATGCGAAGATACGGGACTCATATCTGCGGGGACTGTCCAGAGAGCCGCGGCTGCTGCCGCTGGAGCCGGATGATCTGAAGTATTCCTGTATTTCGGAAGATGAGTATAAACAGAACCCTGAAAAATACTTTGTAACAGGAAATTTTAATTGGGATAACGATACTCCATACGGATTTTTCCACCTTGGCACATACGGATGTGCCAGTGATTATGGTCTGATTACAGCCGGGGAAAGGCGCGGTCAGGTATTCCGTTATGACGTGGAATGCGGCTTTGAACTGGAAGCCTGCAGTTTTCAGGTGTTTTATCAGGAATGGCTTGACGCTGTTTCAGACACAGAACGGTTTCAGAAGGAGGTGGATGAGTGGAGAAGAATCCGAAACAGATAATTTCCGAACTGTCCAGCAAAAGAGATACCGGCCGATATATGGCGGTAAGGGTGTAAGGATGGAGGATATTCATGAATGAAAACATGACGGAACAGGCAGAAAAGCATTTTAATGGAAGGCTCTGGAGCGTTCTGATTCTGTCGGTGCTTATGATCTGTGCGGGGATATACTGGGCAGGGGCCGGACTGGAGAAATGGAAACTGGAAGGAAAGATAACCATATCCGGAAGCGGTGCTTTTCTGCTGTTCGGCATCTGCAGTGTTTTGCTTGGGATATGGGGGCTTTGTTTTTCACGGAAAAGGAATCAGAAAATTCCAAAGCATGCAGTTGTTCTGTGGGCTTCCACGGATTTTCTTGTAATGGGATGGTTCCTGGAAACCGTCTTCCTGATCTGCGCCGGGCTGTATTTTATGTTCCGTGACAGAGCGGGATCAGACATTAAATATGGTTTTTTGATGTATGCACTGATTGCGGCTCCGTTTGCGTTTTTATCTTTTTATGTGTATCGGAAAAAGTGCCTGCTGCTGTATGATGGGCAGATCGAATACACAGGCTTTCTGAAAACGAAAAGATATTCTGTGCTGGATGTGAAGCAGATCCGGATAATGAAACAAAAAAATCGTTATGGATCAGAGTTCATTACAGGCTACAGTTTTCTGGGTGAAGATGGAAAGGCTTTGTTTACAGCAGGAAAGTCTATGGTTCATGTACAGGAGTTTATGAATCAGTTTTCGGAACTGTACCGGCAGGCAGCCATGGAGCATCTGACCGACAGGCAGAAGGAAGAACAAAAACAAAAGAAGAAAAGAATTGAGGAGCGCTCTGAGCCGGAGGCTCCTGTTGAAGCGGTGAAAAAAGCAAAAGTCATCAGCTGGATCCTGTTTTTTGCGGATTTGATCGCCGGTGTGCTGCTGACTGTTCTGCACTCCTGCACATCTGTGATGGCAGGCTGGCAGTACTGTATATTGATGAATCTGCTTCCGCTGAACTATCTGGTGTACATATGGGTCTATGCAGACCTGATAGGGGATGGCAGATGGGAAGATGATGAATGGATGAAAAGGCATGTTTCTGTCGAAATGCGATGGGGGATTCTGATCCTTCAGAATCTTCTTTCTGTACTTCAGGGATTGATGGTTTCCATGCAGTGTGTCAGAGGTGCAGACCGGATCTTCTGGACAGGCTTTGCGATCTTTGTGGTCCTTTCGATGGTTTCGGTTCGGCGGCTGGGCTTAAAAAAACACAAAAAAGAAATGCTTCTGCTGACGGTGATACTGACCGGTGTGCTGTGCGAGAGTTTGACACTGTCGCTTTTTCTGGCAGCGGCCGGTCCACAGAGACACCGGTCTGTTGAAGTGACCAGAGTCACACAGAGCGGAGGGAAATTTAACAGTTGGTACGCTTTTATCCTGCAGGAGAACGGAAATGAGACGAGGCTTCGGGTGGATAATTTCACGTATCGGAGGCTGGAGCGGGGAGGGGAAGCCTTTCTTCACAAATATAACAGTCTGTTCGATACGGAGTTTGTGTATCTGGGGGCCAATCCTCCGGAATGAGACAGAAACATGGAAGGAGACTGCTGACAGAGTGATAAAAAAATATTTTGAAAAGGGATCCAGAGGAATGAGGATACTGACTGCGTTGACGGTTCTGGTGGGAGTTGTGGAACTGATTGTGGGAACCAGTAAAGGAATGACAGCCCCATTGACACATGGATTCTGTACCTGGGGCGTTGCAGGAAGCGGAATATTTCATGTACTGGCTGGAATGTGGGGGATCCGGCATTTAAAAGGCCGCAGGATTGTACAGAAGCCGGAAATGCTCATCGTGTACGAAAACACGTTTGTTCTGGCTATGGGAGTGGGAATCTGGCTGGTTGCGATCATACTGACGCTGCTGGGAATCTGGGGAAGCCTGATTGCCCGGCCGGATGAGGCGCTGCTCTGTGTGGTCATGTGTCTGTTCTGTGTGATTGCGTTTTTACTGATTTATGATTATCAGGTGCGTCGGATTGTATTATATGGAAATTATATTCTGCATACCAGTTTTTGGGGAAGAGAGCGGACCTTTCATAAGTCAGAGCTCAAGGTGGCGACGATAAGCCTTCTGGGCGCCTGGGCTGTTTATGGAATGGATGACAGGGTCCTGTTTTATATAGAAGACAATATGGTGAATGCAAAGAAGTTTATGGGAAAAATGCCGAATGTATTTCCACTCCTGGTCGGAACTGGAAAAAGAAGAATCTGGTGAATGGTTCGGCAGCCGGTTTGTGGACATAAACAACAGAGAGAATACATAGAATGAAATATGGAAAAGCATGCCTGTGCGGGATTTTGTCATATTTACCGGAAATTTGAAAAAATGGAAGAAGATTTTGTATGCTGTGGTTGTCAAATTGCAGAAAATAGGTTATACTAAGGATACAGATTTCCTGGGGTGTTCGATAGCCCTGTTATTTTGAACCTACATTTACGTTCATGGGATTCCAATATCTCAAGCCGGATGTCAGGCCTCCGTCCTTTTGGACGCCAGTGGAAGGCTGAACGCTTGTTGAGGTTACCCACCTGGCTCTTGAGCTAGGCGTCAAAATACAGGGAACGGCACTTTGGGAATCGGAAAATACCGGGTATTGCAGACTCTGCAGTACCCGTTTTTTTCGGTTATGTTCATATCATGGGGAGGGATGGGGTTGTACAGACAGAGGCTGAAGCAGAAGACATTATTGCTGGTGGTTCTTTTTGGTTTTCTGATCTTTCTGATTATGCCGGGGACACGAAAGGAGTCAGAGCAGGATCTGCCGGAGGAAGGGGAGCGTCTGGAGATTCCCAAAGAGGAGGAGGAAGAAGAGGGAACCGTAGTTGTGCCGGAAGAGGTATGGGAGATGCCGGGAGCAGATGCCACGATCCGGGTGCTGATACTTGCAGAGGACGGCGGAATCTATCATGAAGGGAAGGAACTTATGCGGGATTATCCGGGGGAGCTTCAATATTATGAAGAGGAGCAGGGCTGGGTGATTGTCAATGAGGTGCCCCTGGAAGAATATCTGTGCCGAGTGGTTCCCAGCGAGATGCCGTCTACCTATGCGAAGGAAGCTTTGAAAGCACAGGCGGTTTGTGCGAGGACTTATGCCGTATGGCAGATGCGGGAATATGCGTATCCGCAATACGAGGCGCATGTGAACGACAGTGTTTCCTATCAGGTTTATAATCAGATCGGAGTACAGGAAACAACCAGTCAGGCAGTGGAGGAAACGGCGGGACAGATCATGCTGTATGAGGATGGTCCGGTGAAAGCCTATTATTTTTCCACCTCCTGCGGAAGCACGACGGATGAAAACATATGGGAGAAGGGAGACAGAGAACAGACTCCATACATAGCAGGCAGGAGAGTCGGAGAATCGGGGTCCGGACGTGATCTGACGGATGAGGATACTTTCTCAGAATTTATCCGGAAAAAACACGCAGGAGATCTGGAGATATCGGAGCCCTGGTACCGCTGGAGCTGTTACATACCGCTGGAACAGATTCAGAAGAATGTGGAAAAATGGGCGAAGATCCGGGCGGAACGTTCACAGGACGGGATTCTTCTGGAGGATGGAACCGAATATGTCCTGGAGGATGTGGATACCATAGGAGCAGTGGAAAGCGCACAGATCATCGCGAGAAATACCGGGGGCGTGGTGCAGGAACTGCTGCTCACAGGAGAGAAGGGGACCCTGAAGGTCAGATATGAATATAATATTCGTCTGATGCTTGGGATACCGGACGGAGAGATCCATAAAAATGACGGGACTGTTGCAAACGGCGGAAACCTGCTTCCCAGTGGGTATTTTGTTATGGAACCGATGCAGGAAGACAAGGCGGTAACCGGATATCAGATTTACGGCGGAGGACTGGGGCATGGAGCGGGCATGAGCCAGAACGGAGCCAGGGTGCTGGCAGAAGAAGGATATGGATACGACGGGATTCTGCAGTATTTTTATCATGAGATACGGCTTGCGAGATTAGAATAAATAAGGTATGATAATGCTTTAAGCAGAGAAAGCGATGGACAGGAAACATGATACGTATGATTGAAGAGGTTCTGGAGATGAAGAAGGATATGGAGAAGAGCCATGTGGCGGCGTATGCTGCACAGTCGGCTTATTTTATCATACTCTCGTTTCTCCCGCTGATTATTCTGCTTCTGTCCGTGATTCAGTTTACAGGAATCGGCAAGGCGGATTTGTACGGACTGATCCGGGATGTGGTTCCGGCGGGCTTCCAGGGCTGGCTGTTCGGGATCATCGATGAGATGTACAGCCGGACCGTTGCAACCGTATCCATCTCTGCTCTGGTAACGGTATGGTCAGCCGGCAAAAGTTTTATGGCGCTGAACCGGGGAATGAATGCGATCTGCCATGTGGAGAAAAAGCAGAATTATATTCAGATGCGGCTTCGCGGAGCTGTCTTTGCACTTCTGTTCGTGCTTCTGATTGTGGCAACTCTGGTGCTGGTCGTGTTTGGAGCTTCGATTCATGAGCTGTTTGCCGTCTATTTTCCGTTTCTGGCGATTTTTACCCGGATTATTCTGTCCTTCCGCATGGTGGTGATGCTGGGGCTGTTCACCTTTTTCTTTGCGCTTTTGTATATGGTGCTTCCCAACCGGCGCGCAGGTTTTGTGGAACAGTTCCCGGGAGCGATTTTTGCGGCATTGGGATGGTATCTGTTTTCCTATGGCTTTTCCATCTATATTCGGTACAGCCATGCATTCAATATGTATGGCAGTCTGACAACACTGGTGCTCCTCATGTTCTGGCTGTACGCGGTCATGTATATTGTGCTGATCGGAATGGAAGTGAACTACTGGCGGGAAGAGCGGGAGACCGTACTTCACTGGTAGAAGGATGAAAAAAGGGGCTTGACTTTCGCCCGTTCTGTGTTATAGTAAAAAATGATATGAAAATGCATGGAAGGTGTCAGTAGCAACCTGCTTTCCAACAGAGAGGATGGGCCGCCGGCTGTAAGCCCGTTCAGGTTCAGGCAGAATTGCGAATTTCCCACCGGAGCAGCATTCCTGAAACATACAGTAGGGAATGACGTTTTCTGCACGTTACGCAGCAGGAGTGTCCGGCGTCAGACGGAAATCAGGGTGGTACCGCGGAATAGAAGTTTCGTCCCTTTTGGGGATGAGACTTTTTTTAATGTTATACACACGGGCGATGAAATTTGCAGCTTATCCCGCTCGTGAGTCTGGCTGCATGGCAGGTTTTGGCGACCATGAGTCTGTATAAACGGCGCTGAATGACTGCATGCATGGAACTCTGGTCCGTGTGCCGCTTATCATATTTTTTGCGGTTTTCAAATGCCGGATACAGAATCTGTTGATTTTCAGGAAGGAGTACAGAGATGAAAGAGAGATTGCAGAGAATCAGAGAAGAAGCAATTGAAAAGATCAAAGCATCTAAAAATCCGGAAGCTTTGAATGATGTGCGTGTGTCCATACTGGGGAAAAAGGGAGAACTGACCGCCCTTTTGAAAAGTATGAAGGAGATCGCCCCGGAAGAGCGTCCGGCGTTTGGGCAGCTGGTCAATGATACCAGGGCGGAGATCGAGCGCGTCATGGAGGATGCGAAAAAGCAGATGGAGCAGATGCTTCTGGAGATGAGACTGAAGACAGAGGTGATCGATGTAACGCTTCCGGCGAAGAAAAACAGCGTCGGGCATCGGCATCCGAATACGATTGCGCTGGAGGAAGTGGAGCGTATTTTCATCGGCATGGGGTATGAAGTGATTGAAGGACCGGAAGTGGAATACGATCTCTATAATTTTGAGAAACTGAACATTCCGGCAAATCATCCGGCAAAGGATGAACAGGATACCTTTTACATCAATAAAGATATTGTTCTGCGCACCCAGACCTCTCCGGTACAGGCACGGACCATGGAGAAGGGAAAGCTGCCGATTCGTATGATCTCTCCGGGACGGGTATTCCGTTCGGATGAAGTGGATGCAACGCATTCTCCGTCTTTTCATCAGATTGAGGGACTGGTGATTGACAAAAATATAACATTCGCGGATCTGAAGGGAACGCTGGAGGAGTTTGCAAAGGAGCTGTTCGGCGAGGAGACGAAGACGAAATTCCGTCCCCATCATTTTCCGTTTACAGAACCCAGTGCAGAGGTGGATGTATCCTGTTTTAAATGCAAAGGTAAGGGCTGCCGGTTCTGTAAAGGTTCCGGCTGGATCGAGATCCTGGGCTGCGGCATGGTGCACCCGCACGTGCTGGAGATGTGCGGGATCGATCCGGAGGAGTATACCGGGTTTGCATTCGGCGTAGGCCTGGAGCGGATTGCGCTTCTGAAGTATGAGATTGATGACATGCGGCTCTTATATGAGAATGATATAAGATTCCTGCGCCAGTTCTAGAACAACGGTAACAGAGCATCCTGAGAGGCGGATGCGGAACTATAACAAAAAGGAGAAAGATATGAATACATCTTTATCATGGATAAAAGCATATGTGCCGGAACTTGATGTGACGGCCCAGGAATTCACGGATGCCATGACTCTGTCCGGCTCCAAGGTAGAAGGATTTAAGAGGATGGATGCAGACCTGGAGCGAATCATCATCGGACAGATTGAAAAAATTGAACCCCATCCAAATGCGGACAAACTGATCGTCTGCCAGGTAAATGTGGGAAAAGAGGAGAATATTCAGATTGTAACCGGAGCTCCAAATGTAAAAGAGGGGGATAAGGTGCCGGTCGTACTGGATGGAGGCCGCGTGGCAGGAGGACATGACGGCAAGATGACGGATGGAGGCATCAAAATCAAAAAAGGAAAGCTTCGCGGGATCGAGTCCAATGGTATGATGTGCTCGATTGAAGAGCTTGGTTCCAGCCGTGACATGTATCCGGAGGCTCCGGAGCTTGGGATCTATATCTTCCCGGAGGATGCCAGGGTTGGTGCAGACGCGGTGGAAGCTCTGGGACTTCGGGATGTGGTGTTTGAATTTGAGATTACTTCCAACCGGGTAGACTGTTACAGTATTCTGGGGCTTGCAAGAGAAGCGGCAGCCACCTTCCGCAAAGAGTATAAGGCTCCGGTTGTGGAAGTAAAGGGAAGCGGAGACGATGTAAACAATTATATCAAAGTCGAAGTGAAAGACCCTGCGCTGTGCCCCAGATACTGTGCAAGGGTAGTGAAGAATATCAGGCTGGCGCCGTCGCCGGAGTGGATGCAGAGAAGGCTTGCTTCTGTGGGCATCCGTCCGATTAATAATGTGGTCGATATCACCAACTATGTAATGGAAGAATACGGACAGCCCATGCATGCCTATGATCTGGATACCATTGCAGATCATAAGATTGTGGTTCGCCGTGCCGAAAAAGGAGAAAAATTTATCACTCTGGACGGCCAGGAACGTACCATGGACGATTCGATTCTGATGATCTGCGACGGTGAAAAAGCGGTCGGTATGGCAGGAATCATGGGCGGCGAGAACTCCATGATTACCGGCGATGTACACACCATGCTGTTTGAGGCGGCATGCTTTGACGGCACCAATATCCGCCTGTCCAGCAAAAAAGCAGGACTTCGTACAGAGGCTTCCGGCAAATTTGAAAAAGGACTGGATCCGAACAATGCAGAGGCGGCCATCAACCGGGCCTGCCAGCTGATCGAAGAACTGGGAGCCGGAGAAGTGGTAAACGGTATGGTGGATGTGTATGAAGAAAAGAGAGAACCGGTCCGGGTAGCATTTGAACCGGAACGTATCAATGCACTTCTGGGAACCGCATTAAGTGCGGAGCAGATGCTGTCTTACTTTGAGCCGCTGGGACTTCAGTACGAAGAAAGCTCCAGAGAACTGATTGTACCGACTTTCCGTCAGGATCTGCTGCGGACGGCGGATATCACAGAGGAAGTGGCGCGCTTTTATGGATATGACAATATACCGACGACGCTTCCCAAAGGAGAGGCGACCACAGGAAAGCTTCCGTTCTATCTGAGAGTGGAGGCAGTGGCAAGGGATATTGCAGAGTTCTGCGGGTTCTCACAGGGGATGAATTACAGCTTTGAGAGTCCGAAAGTATTTGATAAGCTGATGCTGCCTGCGGATGCGCCGGAGCGTCAGGCGGTTGTGATCTCCAATCCGCTGGGAGAGGATTTCTCCATTATGAGAACGGTCTCGCTGAACGGCATGCTGACCTCTCTGGCAACCAACTATAACCGGAGAAATAAAAATGTCCGCCTTTATGAGCTGGGAAATATTTATCTTCCAAAGAGCCTTCCGCTTCAGGAACTGCCGGATGAGCGGATGCAGTTCACCCTTGGAATGTACGGAGATGGAGATTTTTTCACCATGAAGGGCGTGGTGGAAGAATTCCTGGATAAGATCGGCATGTGTAAAAAGGAAGTCTATGATCCGAAAGCCGGTAAGCCGTTTCTTCATCCGGGCCGTCAGGCGAATCTTGTCTATGACGGCACGCAGATCGGATATATGGGGGAAGTTCACCCGACCGTTGCGCATGCTTATGGCATTGGAGAGAGGGCATATGTAGCGGTTCTGGATATGCCGTCGGTTGTGGAAAAAGCGACTTTTGACCGGAAATACGAAGGAATTGCCAGATTCCCGGCAGTGACGAGGGATATTTCCATGGTTGTCCCGAAGAATATTCTGGCAGGGCAGATTGAGGAAATGATTGCGGTCCGGGGCGGAAAGATTCTGGAAAGCTGTGAACTTTTTGATGTGTATGAAGGCGCTCAGATTCAGGAAGGGTATAAATCGGTGGCATATTCGATTGTCTTCCGTGCAAAGGATAAGACGCTGGAGGAAGCAGAGATTACGGCAGTCATGAAAAAGATTCTGAACGGGCTTCAGTCCCTTGGTGCGGAGCTTAGACAGTAATGAGCAGAGGGAAATTGGTCAGGGTGCTGCTTCTTATGGCGGCATCCCTGCTCCTGCTTACCGTAGCGGTGATCAGTCCGTCCAGGGCAGAGTCCATGGAGCAGGCGGCCCGTGTGACGGTATCTCAGGATGCATCCTTCTGCGAAGGGGATCTGCTTCTGGAACTGTCCTGCCGGAAAGGAGACGCAATCTTCTATACACTGGATGGAAGCATCCCAACACTGGACAGTATGCGCTACGAAGGGCCGGTGCGCCTGCCCGCCTCTGAGCAGGTACAGAGCTGTGTGCTGCGTGCCTGCGCCTGTGATGAGAATACCGGAACCTGGGGAGAACTGTTTACCCGCACTTATTTTTATGCAGAACATATGGAGACAGTCCGGGAACGGTTCAGTACCTGCATCGTCTGTCTGACCAGCGATCCGTATAATCTGTATGATTATGAGCATGGAATCATGGTAGAGGGAAAGATTCGGGATGAATACCGGGCAGGCGAGGAGTATGTCTCAGGAAAGCTGACGCAGCCTGCGAATTTTACACAGGAGGGCCGGGACTGGGAACGGGATGTCTATGTGGAGATCCTCTCTCCTGACGGGGAACGGCTGGTGGCTCAGGATGCCGGCATCCGGATCTTCGGGCATGCCAGCAGGCAGTATTATTATAAATCCTTCAAACTGTATGCCCGGGAGGAATATGGCAGGGACACGTTTTCCTGTCCGCTTTTTGCGGATAATCTTCCGGGACAAAGGGATGAGGTGCAGGATTCCTATGAGAGGCTGGTGGTTCGTGCCCATGGCTTTGACAAAAGTGTCACATTGTTCCGGGAAGAGCTTTTTCAGAGACTGTGCAGTCAGATTGAAGGGATCGATACGAAATCTGTAGCAGCGGCGTCCGTATGGCTGAATGGGGAATACTATAATTTTGAATGGCTTCAGGAAGTCTATGATGACCGTTATATGGAGGAAAATTATGGTCTGATGCAGCCGGCGGACAGTTATCGGAAAGTAAAGCTGAGAGATGATAAGATCCGCGAGGATGTGGATGCGGATGAAGACGATCATCGGGCATATGCAGATTATGAGCTTCTGGCAGAATATGCGGATCAGGATCTGACAGACGACCGGATCTTCGACGAGTTTCAAAAGCGGATCGATGTGGACAATATGATGCAGTATTTTGCCATTGAGACCTACATCGGAAACTGGGACTGGCCGCTGAACAATGTAAAGCTGTATCGATATTACAGCTCAAATGGGATATATGGAGACGGGCGGCAGGACGGACGGTGGCGTTATCTGTATTATGATATGGAAGCAGGATTCAATATCTTCAACGAACCGGAGGAAGACTGGCTGTCCATCCGGACGGTTATGGAAGAGAGCAGTCTGTTTGGGGCAGTTATGAAGCGTCCGGACATGCAGGAAAAGTTTGCAGCTTACATAGATCTGTGTATCCATGAATATTTTACAGAAGAAAAGGTCCGCGCGGCAGTCAGACAGCTTCAGGAAGAGCGGGACCGTGAGCTTGCCGAAAGCTTTGCCTATAAGCAGAGCATTGATGAGACGTATACGCTGGATATGGAAGAAGTAGAGCAGAATCTGGAGACGATTTATGAATTTGTTGAAAAACGCCCGGAGATGATGCGGGCAGAAGCAGAGTCACTGTTTGGAATCCGGATAGAATGAGAAAACAGAGGGTATCTATGAATTTACATGATTTTTATTATGAGCTTCCCCAAGAGCTGATTGCACAGGATCCGCTGCCGGACCGGTCAGGGTCCAGGCTTTTGCTGCTGGATCGTAAGACCGGGGAGACAGAACATCACATATTCAGAGACATTGTCGATTATCTGAACCCGGGAGACTGCCTGGCAGTGAATAATACGAAGGTCATTCCGGCGCGTCTGATCGGAAGCAGGGCAGAGACGGGAGCAAAGATCGAGGTGCTTCTTCTGAAACGAGGGGAAGACGATGTGTGGGAGACGCTGGTAAAGCCGGGGAAAAAGGCAAAACCGGGCACGAAAATCCTCTTTGGCGGCGGCCTTCTGACGGGAGAAGTGCTGGAAGTGATCGAGGACGGGAATCGGAAGATCCGGTTTCAATATGAAGGAATCTTTGAGGAGATCCTGGATCAGCTTGGGCAGATGCCGCTTCCGCCGTATATCACGCATCAGCTGAAGGACAAAAACCGCTATCAGACCGTCTACGCAAAGCACGACGGTTCCGCTGCGGCGCCGACGGCGGGGCTGCATTTTACGCCGGAGCTTCTCCGGAAGATTGAGGAAAAGGGTGTTCTTATTGCACATGTGACGCTTCATGTGGGGCTTGGGACATTCCGTCCGGTGAAAGTGGAGAACATTCTGGAACATCATATGCATTCCGAATTTTATATGGTGGAGGAAGAACAGGCCCGTCTGATCAATGAGACAAAAAAACAGGGTGGCCGGGTGATCGCTGTGGGAACCACCAGCTGCAGAACACTGGAATCGGCGGCGGGAGAAGACGGGATCCTGAAGGCCGGAAGCGGATGGACGGATATCTTCATCTATCCCGGATATGAATTCCGGCTGACGGATGGTCTGATTACAAATTTCCATCTGCCGGAGTCTACATTGATGATGCTGGTCTCCGCTCTGGCAGGCCGGGACAGAATTATGAATGCCTATGCAGAAGCGGTGAAGGAGCGGTATCGCTTTTTCAGCTTTGGGGATGCTATGTTGGTGTTGTAGCATTAAAATCGTACTTTTGTAAAGTTAATAGGAGGATAGAGATGGCGCTTTCTGGTAAAAATGCCTGGACATGGGCTGGGGAACAAAATAATAGCGCGGTTACGGAAATTCTGCCTGCAAGTGATGGTGGAGATTTATTCCAGAAAAACGGTCGCCTTGCGGTTCCCTCCGGCCTGGTAGGCCCTTGCGGCATACCGAAAAGTGAATGGGGGTCGTCTCCATACCGGGTAGGGGACCATTCCATATGCAGGAGCGACAGCCGGGATTGCAGCCGGTGTCCCATGAATCCAAACAGATCAGAAAATGAAGAATAAGAAAGCCCCAGGAGAATCAAAGCTCCTGGGGTATTTTGTCCCATCATCACCGGTAAATGAAAGAATGGGACAGTCCATTTTTGAAAACGATGGAGCAGATGCGGCCGTCCATAATGGAGATGCTGTCAATGATTCCACGGAGGAATGTTTTCAAGACATCCGCATCCACAGACGATGCCAGGCGCTTATAATTGACATAGTTTCTCCCGGATAGGTTCTGCGATATGATGAACTCGCTGGCCCTCTGCACAAAGATTTCATCGGACACGGACTGGTTCCAGGTGTCCGGGTTTTCCATTCCTATCCGCTCATTGATGCCCTCCAGGTTCTCAATGAGCTTTTCTTTTTCAATGATGTATTCCTTTTCGGACATCGCATCATCGGAATAAAGGTAAAGGTTCGTCAGACGCTCCAGGGCGCGTTCTATCTTCTGCTTTTCCTTCCGGAGCCTTGAAAGTTCCGAATGCTGCTTTTTTTCGTCCTTTTTGATTTTGACCCCCTTCCCATACACGTCTCCAGATATTTTCCCGGATGCCAGGACAGAGTATAGGTCATTCAGTCCATCCGGTTCAATTCCCTTTACCTGGATGAAGGTATCACCGTAGAGGAGGCGCCTTTGCAATTCCTCCGGAGAGGATATTTCGGCAAAGCCACGCTGCGCGTTAAGCATATTCAGTATATAGTTAAAAACAAACTCCCCTACAATAGGATCAGAGATAGTTGGGCAGCCGCAGGCGGCAGGAGACTTCCGGCGTGTCGAGCAGGAGTATTTTGAATATTTCCATCCATCCCTTGTCACGTTGCCTGGAGAGCTGTTCATAGGCTTTTTGCAGGCATTACAATACATGAGGCCGCCGAACACATGAACATGTTTTGATTCGTGTTTCCTCTGGTGGATTTTGTACTGTTCTGCCTGGGAATCAAGGATAGCAATTACATGCTCTTTCTGCTCCCGGCTTATCATCGCCGGGTGATGGTCCTGGACGGTTATCCATTCTGATTTATCCTTCTTTTTCTGGCGATTCCCTTCCTTTAGCCGGTTGTACTGGTAATCTCCGCAATAGAACACATTCCGCAGGATGATTAGGAGAGTAGTGGCAGACCATTGATTTCCGGCACGAGAGAACAGCTGGCGTTCATTAAGGATTCTGGCCACGCAGATCAGTGAACGATGCTCCTCATAAAGATTGTGCATCATTTCCACAACGGATTTCTCTGGCTCATTGAAAGAAAACTCCCCGGTCTGGATGTCATAATTATACCCATACGGAACACGGCCACCATTCCACAGACCGTTATTTGCCCTGGAAATCATGGTAGCGGTCACGCGCTCTGATGTCATGTTGCGCTCCAGCTCCGCAAAGACCAGGATGATTTTGAGCATGGCCTCTCCCATAGCGGTAGAGGTATCAAACTGTTCATTCTTGCTTACAAAAATGACGCCAAGCTCTTTCAGCTCATTGTACATGGAGGCAAAGTCCAGAAGGTTCCGGGAGATGCGGTCTATCTTCCAGACAAGGAGATGCGTGAAAACTCCCTGCCGGATCTGGGACATCATCTCCTGGAATTTTGGCCGGTCAGTATTTTTTCCGGAGTAGCCTGCATCCTCGAATATCACATAATCGTCTGTATTCAGAAGGAGTGACGCATACGCAATCAAGTCTTTTTTCTGCATTGGCAGAGAATCCTTATCTACCTGGTATAGGGTGGAGACGCGGACATAGATAGCCACACGCACCTTGCTACGCTCCATCAATGCCTTTACTTTCTTATAAGCCATAAGGAATACCTCCCCAAAAAGAAAAGCCCCTAAATGGGGCTTGTGTGCTATATCGCAGCCTGCCGCTGGCAAGCGAACTGTGACAGGAACCGGGTTTCCGCCTGGCTTATCCTGGAGTTTATCTCCCCGATTCTTCTGTCCCTGGACATGAGCAGCAGCTCCCGACACTCTTTTGTTGTGAATAGATGGCACTGGTAAATACCAGGAATAAAAGCCTTGCGGCAGATGGTTAGGAGTTCTTTTTCTGATATGCCGCATCTGCAGCAGAGGTCAAAAATTTTATTCACAATACCGGCATCTACAGAGGCAGTCGTTCTCCAGCTACGGAAATTGCCCTGCTGGTAATATAGCAGGCGCTCTATACTGTCAAAGCCGTTTAAGTCGGAATAGAACGCCATACAGTAATAAGCAACCGCTATCCGCAGGTTCCCTTCCAGTTCCACAAACCGGCCCTGGCGCATACGGACATCCCGGAGCAGGCGGTAATTTCCGGTTCTCAAATATAATTCTACTTCCAGAGTGAGGCTATCCCACCGCATATCATTCCCGGTACCGTCCCCAGGAATAGGACGCATATAATCTGGCAACATAATCTACCCCCCATTTTTCATTTCCGCCGCTTGCGGATGCTGTCTATCCTAACAACCTTTTTTCCGCTTCTTGCATGGCGCTGTAAGTATCACACGCGCTTTTTATATATACAAAACACATATCCTGGAGATTCGCAGGCAAAGAGCGCAGCATGGAAAGTATGGTCGATTCGTCCTGGGACAATGGCTGTGGTTCTCCAGGCTTTACATATTCACTCCCGGTAAGAAGGAGGTCTGTGGAACACTTGAGATATTCTGCTAAAGCAATTACAGCATCAGAATTTGGGGCGCTACCAGCTTGCCATCTTCCGATACTACCGGTACTTATTTTACATTCTTTCAACACTGGAGTAGGTTTCAAACCTTTCTTGTCACATATTTCTTTAAAATTATCCCAAAACAAATAATTCACCTCCACAATGTAACTCACAAATCGGCGTAAAAATATTGACAAACGCCTTATGGTGAGTTATGATATATATGTAAGATACATTTGTGCGTTTTTATTTTCCTTAACAAATGGCACATATACAAAAACGCTCTTTTATGCGTTACAAAGGGTAGAGCGCACATATCCATTTTAGCAATGTATCGTCAAAATGTAAAGTCAAAATGTAACGCACATTATAGCAAAGGAGGTAAGAGAGATGGAGAAAAAGCTAACTCCCTGGTGCGAGAACGTAAAAATCGCCATGATTGAGCGTGAATGGAGCGTACAGGCTTTGGCGGATGTTGTCGGGATGTCGCGCGTATATACATCGGCACTTATCAATGGCAGAGTCCAATCCGAAGCGGCCATGAAGCTCATAAGCGATACGTTGAACATCGAAAGCCCGGAAAAGAGAAAATCTGATTCCTGGTGCAAGAGCGTGAGGATAGCAATGGTAAAGCGCGGATGGAGTGTGCTGGATTTGGCAAAAGCGGCAAACATGAGCAAAGGCCATACATCGGCGGTCATCAATGGCAGAGTACAATCTTCCCAGGCAGTCAGAACCATAAGCGATGTACTGAACATTGACGCAGCCGCTCTTTCCTCGGATGCTACTTAGATTATAAGCCGAAAGGACGGTGAATGACATGGGGAATGGCCCTATGAAAGACAATGATAATGTGTACTTTCTTGCCAGGAAAAAGGCGGCAGCATACAACGAGAGGCTATACAGCAGGGAAGGGGCGGCGGAACTGCTGGGAGTGTCCGTATCAACGCTGGCCGACTATGAGCTGGGGAATACAAAGGTGGTTCCGGTGGATAAAGTGGTGCTTATGGCGGACCTCTATAACTGTCCGGAATTGAAATACAGCTATTGCAAGAATGAGTGTCCAATCGGAAAGCTGATGCCGATGGCAACGCAGGCAAAGAACCTGGAGGGAATCGCGCTTCGGCTTATCCGGGAGTTTGACGCCGATAAACTGAAAAACATTCAGAAGGACCTAATTGAGATTACAGAGGACGGTGTTGTAGACGATACAGAGAAACCGGCTCTGAAATCAATCATGGAGAGGCTGGACCAGATGGCGATTGCCATCAGTGAGCTAAAGATAGCAGGAGAAAAGGCACTGAAAGGTTGAGGGATGGTTATGGATGCTGCCAAGTTGAGGGAGATTCTGAAAACGCAATATGGAATAAAAGATGATAGCGAGTTCAACACGGCAGTTGAAAAGTCATCTGGAGTAAACCTGGGGCTGTTCACTATGCCGCTGATGGAAAGGAGCAGGGATGGACGCAAGAAAACAGAGACGGCTATTGCGTAGAGTGAAGCTGGCGGCTATTGCAGCTGCTACCGTCTATACATCAATCGGAATAAGGATGATTGTAACGGATGCAGGAGAAGGGATAAAACCGGATTCGGTCATAAGTACAGCAGCAGTCACCGAAGCAGGCATCCGGGAATTTTCCGGGAGAGAAGCAAGCCAGGGAGCAAAAGTCCTGGCACCGGAACCGGAAACCGAACAATCCTCTGAATGGGATGCGGAAGATTCTTATCTGCTGGCAAAGCTGGCGATGGCGGAGGCGGAAGGTGAGGATACCGAAGGTAAAGCACTGGTTATCCTGGTGGTTCTGAACCGGGTACGGAGCGAAGGGTTCCCGGACACGGTGGAGGATGTCATCATGGAGGAACATAACGGAGTCCGCCAGTTCAGCGTCACCAAGGAGGGAGGCCGGTGGTATAAGGTGGAACCGGACGAGGACTGCTACAAGGCGCTGGAGCTGGTAACGTTGGAAGACTGGGATGAATCCGAAGGGGCGCTGTATTTTGAAAGCCGGAGTGATTCTACCTGGCACCAGAATCATTTGCAGTTCCTTTTCCAACATGGGAAACATTATTTCTACAAGGAGGGATGACATTGCGGAAAGTAAAGCGGTTCATATACCGGGAATGGATATGGATAACGCTGGGAATCATCCTCACACGGTTTGCTGCTGAATACGCATACCAGGAGCGCGGATACATGGCATACGGAGGGGAATGGCTGGTACTGCCGGTTCTTCTGCTGACAGTAAACACGGCAAGGAACATCGCCGGTACCGTGATAATGATATATGGAGGAGAGGAGGATGCGGATGCCAGAAGAATTGAAGCGGATCACCGAAGGGTTCCGGGAAACCGCAGGCGGATTGACGGATGGAGAAGCAGATGAAATATTCCGGTTTTGCCTCCGGAAAATGGAGGTATGCGGAATTGAAAACCAGGAGGAATATCTGCCGCTTCTATTCCGGGATGAAGTAAAGAATTTCATCATACGCAGGGGAATAAGCGCTATTACCGCATTGAGAAGGATGGGGGTGGCGGTCAGTGTGTGAGATATGCAGACAGTCTCCGTGTCATCCGAGATGCCCGAACGCCGGAGAACCGGAGGGTAAATACACTTGTATCAAGTGTGGGTATGGAATCATGGAGAATGAAGAATACCTGGCATCACCGGACGGTCCGGTTTGCCTGGAGTGTCTGGAGGACATGACTACCAGGGAGTTAATTGAAATATGCGGCGAGGAGCTGCAAAAAGCATAAAGGAGGATAGGTAATATGACAGGACAGCAGCAGAGGCAGGCGCCGGCACAGCAGGGCCAGCAGGGGGAAGTACAGCGGCCTAAAAGTTCAGTTGTACTCGTGAAGGAGATCATCTCCAGGGATACTTGCAAGAAGAAATTCGCGGAAATCCTGGGGCAGAAAGCTCCACAGTTTCTTGCGTCATTAACGAACGTAGTCTCTGGGAGCGCACAGCTGAAAAGGGCAGACCCTAATTCTATCGTATCGGCGGCTTTTGTGGCGGCAACATACGATCTGCCGATTGACAGCAACTTGGGATTTGCGGCAATCGTTCCGTATAACAACAACAAGTACAATCCGCAAACTAAGAAGTATGAATACCATATGGAGGCCCAGTTCCAGATGATGTATAAGGGCTTTATCCAGCTGGCAATTCGCTCCGGATACTATGAGAGAATGAATTACGCCGTGGTGTACGAGGATGAACTTGTTTCCTATAACCCCATCACTGGAGAGATTGTTTTCGTGACGGACTTCTCTGAATGTACGCAGCGGGACGAGGGGCAGTCGGATAAGGTGGCCGGATACTATGCGTGGTTCCGCTTAAAAACCGGGTACAGCCAGGAATTGTACATGTCAAAGAAAGCAGTTGACAATCATGCCAAGAAGTATTCAAAGGCATACAGAAGCGATTTGGACGAAGGAAAGAAAAAGAGCAAATGGACTACCGATTTTGAGGCTATGGCTCTGAAAACGGTCATCAAGCTCCTGCTCTCCAAATGGGGTATCTTATCTGTTGATATGCAGAGGGCTATCCAGGATGACCAAAAGACATTTGACGAGGAGGGAGAGGCAACATACGGAGATAACCAGCCGGACGCAATCGAGGCGGAGAATGCGTTTGAGCTGCCGGGGCCGGATAATGGACAGCAGAAGGATGAACAGCCGGAGAGCGCGGAAGGCATGGCAGAAACCGGGACGGATGCAGCAGATGAAGGAGGATATGTAGACCCGGACGAAGTGGATGCTTTCATGGAAAGCATGGGTTTAGAGGAGTTACCGTTTAAGTAAGGAGGGAAAGACATTGGAATTATCGGCAAATAATTATTACAGTGCGGAAGCGAACCAGGAATATATGAGCGTGTCGCAGTACAAGGATTTTGCTGGGACATACGGAAAGCTGGGATGCGAATACGGAGCGATGGAAAAACTGGCCGGACGCTGGGAGGAAAAGAAAACAACTGCCCTTCTGGTGGGGAGCTATGTGGATTCTTATTTTGAGGGGAGCCTGGACAAATTCAAGGCGGAGAATCCGGAGATTTTCAAAAAGACCGGGGACAAAGGTCTGAAAGCAGAATATCTGAAAGCAGATGACATCATCCGGAGGATAGAGCGCGATCAGTTCTTTATGATGTGCCTCTCTGGAGAAAAGCAGGTAGTTATGACCGGTGAGCTGTTTGGAGCAAAATGGAAGATAAAAATAGATTCCTACATCGCGGATAAGGTCATTGTTGACTTGAAGGTCATGTCATCTATCACGAAGCATGAGTATGTGCGTGATGTAGGGTACCTGGACTTTATCCGGTATTGGGGATATGACATCCAGGGAGCAATCTACCAGGAGATTGTCCGCCAGAATACCGGAAAGCGCCTGCCCTTCTACATAGCGGCGGCAAGCAAGGAAGAGGAAACCAACATCGAGGTCATTCATGTGACGGACAATTTCCTCAAAGATGCTATGTCAATGGTGGAGGCGGCTATGCCCAGGATACTCCAGGTGAAAAACGGAGAGGTAGAACCAGACCGGTGCGAGAGTTGCGATTGCTGCAGGAGTACGAAGGTTTTACGGAATCCGATTACGATTTTAGACCTGGTAAAGGATATTTGAAACCAAGAGCGGCAGATTGGCGGTGATGCAAGCATGGCATGGATAAGCGTCCACGAACAAATTTTAGGCGGAAAGCTGCGTGAGCTGGCAAAGAGTATGGGCTGTTCACAAAATGAATCAATCGGAATCCTTATCCGGCTATGGTTGTGGGGTATCAACAATGCCGACAAGGAAGGGAGAATAGTAGGAGCGGACAAAGACGATGTTGCAGAAGTTTTGGCAATAGGAAGGGATAAAAAAATTGCGGCAATAAATATCGTTGATGCTCTGATAGAATCTGGCTGGATGGATGAAAATGATGGGATTCTGTTTATTCACGATTGGGAAGAATGGCAAGAACCTCTATATACTTTCAAAGAGCGAAGGGAGAGGGACGCTGCCAGAAAGCGTGAGGAGAGGAAACGGTCAAGGCTCCAGAGCGATGCAGGCAGGAGGACGGATACCATCTCCCAGGAACCGGAGCCGGTGGCAGATACACTTCCAGCGGCCGGGGATTCCCCCATACCAGAAAATCCGGAAAAACCGAAAAAGACAGCAGCGGAAGAACGCACTCCTGCATTTGAGGAGTTCTGGAAGGTATACCCACGCAAGGAAGGAAAAGGCGAGGCATACAAGAAGTACAAGGCGCGGCTCAAAGATGGGTACAGCGAAGCGGAGCTTCTGGAGGCGGCTACGAATTATGCCAGCCGGTGCGCGAGGGAACGGACGGAAAAGAAATATATCAAGATGGCTAAGACCTTCCTAAGTGATACCCTGCCGTTTGTGGACTACATTAAAAAGCAATCGCAAAGTGAAGCAAAACAAGAGCAGACGGATGGAGCGAATCCGTTTGGGAAATTCCTTAAAGGTTAGGAGGCGGATAACGTGAAGGAATTGGAAGGGATCGCCGCCGGTGTATTCATGGAGGCGGCACAGAAAGCAGGTGAGGCGGAAAGCAGTACCGGAGACTATACCGACGGTGATGGCCTTCTGCATTGCGGCAAGTGCCACAAGCCGAAGGAGAAAGTGCTGGAGTTCCCTGGGTACCTGGACAGAAACGGAACCAGGCGCAAGATGAAGGTACGCTGTATGTGTGACTGTGAGACGGCGGCCAGGGAAAAAATGGCCCGGAGGGAAAAGGAAAGGGAGGAGATGCAGCGGATACAGAGGCTCCGGGATTCCAGCCTTATTGAAAGCAGGCTCCGGGCGGCAAGGCTTTCCTCTTTCGTCAAGACCAGGGATAATCAGAATCTTTATATGATGGCACATCGGTATGTGGAAAAATTCGAGGACATGTACAAAAAGAGCCAGGGTATTCTTTTCTGGGGGACGGTGGGAACCGGAAAGAGCTTTACCGCTGCCTGCATTGCGAATGAACTGTTAGACCGGATGGTTCCGGTCATAATGACCTCTTTCGTGAAGATTCTCCAGAACATCCAGGGCGGCAGCGTGGACGAGGCGCAGTACATAGCACAGCTGAACCGGGCAAGGCTTTTAATCATTGATGACCTGGGGACAGAGCGCAACACGGACTATGCCCTGGAGAAGGTCTACAACGTGATAGACAGCCGGTATCTATCCGGAAAGCCTCTGATTCTCACAACGAATCTGACGCTCACGGAGATGCAGGAGGCGCAGGACACCAGGTTCAAAAGGATATACGACCGTATCTTTGAAATGTGCTATCCATTCCGGGTGTATGGAGATTCCTGGAGGATGGGGCAGGCGGCGCAGAGGTTCGAGGACATGAGGAGCATACTGGAGGGATGATATGGCAAATGCGGTGGAATTAAAGATTTATAACCAGGAGGACCGGCTTTCGGTGGCGGCAATTCTGATTAAGAACGGTTACACGGTGAGCCAGGGGAAAAGGCAGAGGACGGCCACTGGCAAGACGATGGACTATTTCCTCAAAGTATCAGAGGATGGAGACAACGCTGATACATCAAAGTAGGAGGTGCTGATTTGGACAGAGTGAAATTTACAGTCCTGGGAGAGCCGAAGGGGAAAGGCCGGCCGCGCTTCAGCACACAGACCGGGAGGGCCTTTACTCCGAAGCAGACGGTCAACTATGAAACGCTGGTACATACGGAGTACATGGTACAGTGCGAAGGGTTCCGGTTCCCGGATGATGCGATGCTGGACATGAGGATACTGGCATACTATTCCGTACCGAAAAGCGGTAGTAAGGCAGAGAAGGCAAAAAAGCTGGCAAACACTATCCGCCCGACCAAAAAACCGGATATGGATAATGTGGTGAAGATGGTGGCAGATGCGCTCAACCAGGTAGCATATAAGGATGATACGCAGATTGTAGACTGCCAGGTCCGGAAATTCTATTCCGAACAGCCCCGGATCGAGGTTATCATCCAGGAAGTAGAAGGCAAGGCATGAAAGGTAAGAAGGTAAGGCGGTTCCTGGCAAGGGTGGCGGTGGTGATACTGGTGGCGTTCTGGATGTTCGTCCGGCTCATGGCTTATCTTATCGCCTGCGGGGTGGCGGCTGGAATCGGAACATTGCGGTTTTGAAGATAGGAGGGATGCACAAAATGAGAGCAAACGAGGTCGTTCTGATTATCCTGGCGGTTCTTTTCTCCCTGGGAGTAATCGCTGAAAAGAACGAGCGCACAAGAGGGCAGCTGTTAGTAGGGCTGGGGATATGCGTTGCCGGACTGGTAACTGCACAAATATTTGGTTAAGGAGGAAAACACATGGAACAGAATGAGATTCAGAGGGTAGAAGGAGAAGTTGTGGCAGAGGGCGCAGAGCTGGCTCCGGTCAAGGCGGAGATGGAGTTCCGGCTGATAAACCCCACGGAGGGCGGATTCTTAAAGCGTATCGAATGGAACCGCGCCGAGCTGGAGGCGGCAGTCAAGGAAAAGGTGGCACAGTACGAGGGCGTCACCTACACGGACGATACCATCCAGGCAGCAAAGGCAGACCGCGCCGAGCTGAATAAGCTGAAAACCGCCATTGAGGACCGGCGGAAGATTGTGAAAAAGGTAATCAATGAGCCGTACACGGTATTTGAGAAGGAGCTGAAAGGCATCCTGGCGCTCATTGACAAACCGGTAGGCATCATCGACACGCAGATCAAGGACTATGAGAACCAGAAGAAGGAGGAGAAAAAGGAGAAAATCCGGGAGGCGTATTCTGCAGCAATCGGAGAACTGGAGAAGGTAATTGCGTTTGAGAGGCTGTTCGACCCCAGGTACCTCAATACCACATTCTCCCTTCCGAAAGCCATAGCAGACATCCAGGGCAAGATTGAAAAGGTTAAGACAGACCTCCAGACCATTGATGAAATGTGTTCTGACTATAAGACCAACGCCCAGGATATTTATCTGAAAACCCTGGACTTGTCTAAGGCGATGGCAGAGGAAAAGCGCCTGCGCGATCTGAAAGAGAAGATGGAGGCAGACAAGAGGGCAAGGGAGGAGGCAGAGCGCCGAAGGATTGAGCAGGAGGAGGCCAGACGCCAGGAGCTTGCCAGGAGGCAGGCAGAGGAGGCGAAACGCCGGGAGGCAGAGAGGCAGGCTGCACAGGAGAGGGCAGCTGCCCAGGCGGCCCAGGCATCCCAGGAGGAACCGGAACATGATAACGGAAATTCCCAGGCTGTGAACGTTTTTAGCGCTTCTGATAACGGAAAAGGCCAAAATGTTCCGGAAAATGCCCCGAATAATACGGGAAATACCAAAATCGTTCCGGAAAACGCCCCGGATGCCACGGTAAAGAGATACCGCGCTACCTTCTGGTGCGAGGGTACCCTGGAGGAGATAAAAGCCCTGGGGACGTACATGAGGGAACACAATATCAAGTACGGAAAGGTGGGAAAGTAGATGGAAAAAGGGTTTGACGAGAAGCTGACGCTGGATAGCGATACATTCAGCGGAATGAGCCGGGATTACAATTTCGTACTCCAGAGGCTTTTGGAGACAATGAGGGATAGGGACTGTGACGAAGGTTCCATAACTCTGAATCTGAAAATCTCCCTCAAATCAGAGTATATCCCGAACTATGACCCGAACGTCCAGGGAGAGAGCCGGGAGGTCAAGAAGCCGAAGTTCGAGCATAAGATTTCGTCCTCTGTAAAAATCACAGACGAGAAGAAAGGTACCCTGGACACGGAGATGGAGCTTGCCATGGATGACGATACCGGGATGTATGTACTCCGGCCCATCGTGAACACGCAGCAGAGGAGCTTCTTTGATGATGACATGAGGGGGCAGTTCTCCGGATCAGATGAACCGGATACAGAGGCAGAGGGGGAGGACAGCGGAACGCCTGCCCTTCCCGGAAGGAAAGTCCTGGGACTTCCGGGGCCGGATGTGATAGATGGGGAGTTTAAGGAAGTGGACGCAGAAGGCACGGAAAGCCCGGATTCGGGCGGTACCGGAGAGGATAATATTTCTTCTATGGGCGGTGAAGAAAACGCTCCATTGGACGCTACCGACGCCTTATTTGAGGATGAAGAGGGCATGGAGGACAGCGGCGGGCATATTCCGTTCAGTGATGATGACGGAGACGAAGGAGAAGATGATGGATACGGCTATGAGGAGCCGGAGGATTGATATGGATGATGATAAAAGGATTGATGAATGGCTGGAGAACCATGACGGTGATGACTACTGCCATTACTGCAATTACGGCGCGGATTGTGACGGAAGAGGAGTAAGAGGCGGACCGGATGGTCCTATCTATCCCCCATGCTGTGATTTAGATTTCAAGGGGGAGTTACTGGATGTTGATGCACTACTGGAAGATTTGCAAGAGGAGGAGTAAATCATGGGATTAAGAAGTTTGGCCAGAACTGTAGCAGCAAACAAGAGCTATCGGCAGAGCGGTACCACGGACATGTTTGATTATTTCTTCACTAAGCTGTGGAGGGAGAAGGGGCATCCGGCGCCCGATGTGAAGCGGCCCACCAAAAAGCCGAGGCGCGGCAGAAAGTAGATCAGACAGCAGCGCGGTTTCTTCCTGGAGCTGCGCTGCATGAAAGGAGAAAAGATGGATAAGAGCAGGAACAAAGGCCAGGACACAAGGAACATTCCGGACGGACCGGCAGACGGCATCAGCCTGGATGTGCAGAGTACACATACGAGGTTCCGGGGGAAAGGCGATCAGCGGAGGATGGCAAAGCAGATGGTTGTCCCCGGGAACATCAAGGCCAGCGTGGAGCTGGGGGTTGTGTCCATATCGGACCGGGTGCATGACATCATGCTGACCGTGAGGATTGAGGATATGTCTGCGGTGATGGCCGGTGCATACGAGATGGCGAGAAGGGCAGAGGCGGAAGGGAGTGCGGACGGTGAAAAAGAGGACCAGGTACATAAAGGTCTACGAGAGGATTCTCCTGGAGGAGAAGAAACTCCTGGAGGAGCTTGCGAAAATACCGGTGGACGGCAGGAGGACGGCTCCGGTCAATGCCAGGAAAGCATTTAAGCTCATATCGGATATGTGCTACCAGCTGGCCCAGGAGTGCAACGTACTGGTGAGCTATCCACAGAAAGCAATCGCAGGGAAGAAAGTTGACCTGGGGGGGATGCTCATATTGCTGCCAAACTGTAAGCTGGTGACGATTGAGGAGTTGAAAGAGATTGAGGATAGGAGGTACTGATATGTCAAGAGGGAATTTTGGAAGGTGTGCCGGATGCGGCGCACAGATCATCTGGATAAAGACGAAAGCCGGGAAGAACATGCCGTGCAATACGTTGCTGGTGGACTACAAGGCGGATGGAGGCAAGGATAAAATCGTTCTCCAGACCGGGGAAGTGGTCTCCGGTACCATCGTTTCATCCCAGGATAACCCGGATGGTTCCGGTTATACATCGCATTTTGCCACCTGCAGCAACGCGAAGAATTTCAGACGCAGGAGGTAGGGCAAAGAAAAAAGGTCATACCGCTGTGCAGCACAACCCCATTCCTCTATAACATCAACTACCCCTATTATAGGGGGTTATCAGAGGAATGTCAAGGAGGTAATTGCACATGGGAAAATCACAAGGCAGGCCGGTACGATATGAGTTCACCGAGGAGAATATAAATGTCATAGCGGCGATTGCTGCCGAGAAAGGGATTGAAGCGTACAAAGAGGAGCATAGGAAAGAGGAGGCGGAGCGCCAGAGCAGGGTACAGAACAATGCCAAAGCCCTGCTTACGAATTACCGGCGGTTCAAGGACTACATAGAGAACGCGGAGTATGACATGGACACGACTTCCGATGATTCTCTGAAAGATATGCTGTCACTGATGCAGGGGTATTTCAAAGACAGCGACCTTAAAGTATTGAGCATAGAGAAGGGCAAGGCTAAGACAAAGATGATTATGAGCCATGTGGACACTATGCTGGATGTATATAAAAAACAATGCGAAATAGCGGCAGACCCAGAGGAAATGAGAAGATATAGGGTAATCAAGGGGCTTTACCTGGATGCGGAGCCTAAGACTGCGGTGGATATAGCGGAGGAGGAACATATCACGGAGAGAACCGTGTTCCGGGACGTGAAAGCTGCCTGCAAGCGTCTGGCGATACTGTTTTTCGGGATCTATGGATTCCGGTATTAGCGGTGTCAAAAATATGTCATTGATATTTCAGTAGCCAGGTCTTAATATGGTATCAGCCGAAAAACCCCAATGTCATGCTCATTTTGTGAGAGTAACCATGTGTTTTCCCTCCAGACCAGGGCGGAGGAATCTGTCCCGGCATCGGAAAAACGGTTAAAGGCAGAGTTTCATACTCGATGGAAAGCAGCCGCCGCCTGGCTGCTTTTCGTTTGCCGAAAGACCGGCAGGCGGCATAAAACCTGGGGTTTTCATTGATATGCGCCCTGGGATATGGTATAATTAAAGGGTAAATAGGGGCATAAAAAACAGAGCTTTGCACCCTGGAAAAGTCACAAGCCCTGTCCCCATCCGAAAGAAGGATGTAGGTTCATTGTAGCATCCCTTCCGGATAAAAGCAACCATAATCTCAAAGAAAGAAGGAAAAGGACATGAATAACACAATGAATCAGACGGCAGAAAAGAGCGGCATCACCGGAGGGCGTAGGATATGCCTGCTGGATTTGAATTACACCCTGGTATCAAACCAGATGGACACGCGGATGCTCCGGCCGTTCTCCAGGAGGATGGAGGGCGAGGAGTACCGGATGGACTTGATAGATGCCATCAAGGGCGATTATGTCATCATCATTACGGCCAGGCCGGACTACCAGAGGGTGCAGACGATGCAGAACGTCCTCAAAAAGACCGGATGGGAACCGGTGGAAGTCTATTTCAATGACATCAATGCGGAGCCGCATGTGTTCAAGGAATCCGCGCTCAAAAGGTTCATCTTCCCTAAGTACGGCACGGACGGATCACTGTTCTATGCGGTGGAGAGCAATCCTAAGACCAGAGCGATGTATAAGAAATACGGCATCCACGCAGAGCCGTATTCGGAGTTCATAAAGAAGGTAGGGGTGGACGGAAAGGTTGCACCGGCGGAGCCGGAGATGCAGCAGCTCTCCCTATTTGACTAAGGCGTCATAACTGCATACAGATTATTAGGCGGCATGTTCCTTCCTGGGATGTGCCGCTTTTTAATGCAAATAACGAAGAAAGGAAGGGAAACGGATGGAAACACAGACAATGAGGGTGGCAGAGATTGTACCGGCGGTATATAATCCCAGGGTAACACTGACGGAAAAGGATTTTGAGTACCAGGCACTAAAGGCAAGCATTGACGAGTTCGGGCTGGTGGTTCCTCTGATTGTGAACCGGCAGACCGGGAACCTGGTGAGTGGACACCAGAGGCTCAATGTCATGCTGGCAAAAGGCGTGGAGGAGACGGAGGTTGTCATCGTGGACATGGAGCCGAAAAAGGAAATGGCTCTCTGCATCGCCATGAACAAGATAACCGGCGAGTGGGACTATGGAAAGCTGGCAGACATCATGGAGGAGCTGCGGGATGCGGAAGGGATTGACACAACGACCACCGGATTCTCCGATCACGACATCGCGGAGCTTCTGGGGGAGCTGGATGCAGCGGCAGAGGACATCCCGGACGTGGAGGGCGTGGCGAAGAAGGACGATGATACGGAGGGAATCCCCTGCATCGTGGGCGAATATAAATTCCGGATTCCGGATGGGCCGTACAAGGATATGATGGCAGACATCCGGGAGAAGGTCGGGTTCTCTAAGGAGATGGTAGAGGGAGAAATGAAAAGGAGGCTGATGGGATGAAGATAGAAACTCTGAATATAGCAGACATCCGGGCAAGCTCTTTCAATCCGCGCATCACACTGGAGAAGGGTTCCAGGGAGTATGAGGCGATAGCGGCCAGCATAAGGGAATTTGGGTTCGTGGAGCCGCTGGTGGTGAACAGCCATAACATGTGCTGCCTGGGAGGGCATCAGCGCTTATCCGTGCTGAAGGATATGGGCGTGGAGTCCGTGGAATGCGTGATGGTGGAGGAGCCGGACCAGGCCAGGGAGAAGGCTTTATGCGTTGCCCTTAATAGGATAAAGGGCGAATGGGATATGGATATGCTGGCGGCCCTGCTCCAGGACGAGGCCGTTTTCTCTCTTCCTACCGGTTTTGAGGAGGGCGAGGTAGACCTGGAGCGGATGCTGGAGGATGTGGAGCCGCCCGAACTTTCGGAGGAGGAACCGGAGGAGGCGGAGGAGCCTGCCGGTCCGGAGGGTACCACAGTAGTAAAGATTGGCAATTTCAAGTTCAAGATCACCATATCGGAGTACCAGGGTATGTTAAATACCATCCGAGACGCCGGTATTTTCGATTCTAAGGCGATTTCTGATGAAATTAAGAGGAGGATACTTAATGGTTAAATTAGTCCCTATTGGCGACGTGAGGGCGTCAGAATACAATCCAAGAAAGAATGATGAAAAGCGCCTGGCACTCACAGAAATGTCTCTGCGAAAGCTGGGCTTTTTGCTGCCTATCTATGCGGATAAGGACGGCGAGATATTATCCGGGCATCAGCGCCATCTGGTGGCGGAGCGCATGGGCTTTGACAAGATACCGGTCCAGTATGTAGACCAGGAGGATTTGAACAGCAGAAAGGCACTCAACGTACTGTTCAACCGGGCAACAAATGACCTCCAGAAGCAGGACACATGTACGAAGATTAAGAAGCGCCTCTATAACATGGACGTAGACGGCATGTGCGCGGGCCTTCCGGACATCGAGCCTGGGAGCGAGGCATCCTATCCGTGCGTGTACGCTTGCAGGCGGATTGATACCGTGCAGCTGGCAAAGAAGAACCACCGGGATTTCGATTCCCACATGAAAGCCCTGGCAAAGGCGCTGGAGAAAAAGACCGGGAGCCTTATGCCGGTAGTCATCGGCCCGGACATGGATGTGGTGAACGGGATCGGCAGGCTCCAGGTGGCGGCGGAGGCCGGAAAGAAGTTCATCCAGTGCGTGGAAGTGACGGAGGCCCAGAGGGAGTTCGCGTCCGCGATGCTGAACCTATTATCAATGGACTTCTCTATGGAATCCGAATATGCGGACGTACTCCGGTACAATTCCTTTATGAGGGAGCGCAACACCAGGGAGACGGATGCGGAGGGCAACTGCGCCCTGGGGGACGGATTTTTCAAGGGGGTATTCCCGAACAACAACGGCAGGGACTTTTTCAAGCTGGAGGGCGATGTCTTAAAAGCCTGGACCGGACGGTATGGGGATAAGATTGTGGATTTCGGCGCTGGAAAGCTGAACAACACCAGGACGCTCCGGGCCGCAGGCGTGTACGTCTCTGCATTTGAGCCTTATTTTGTCACTACTGGCGATGAAATACACAAGCAAAAGAGCCTGGAGATAGCGGAGCGGTTCCTGGAGGAGGTAGGGAGCGGCGTGGAGTACACATCGGTATTCATATCCTCTGTTTTCAATTCCGTGCCGTTCATGGAGGACAGAAAGAAGATAGCGGCCATCGCGGCTGCGCTCTGCTATCCGAAGGGCCAGGTGGTATGCTGGTGCCAGAGCAACGAGGCGCACCAGTTCACGGCCACGAAGAAAAAATCCGTCCAGGATGAAGCGAGGCTGACATTTGACCTGGACTATGAACCCAATACCATCCTGGGGGATATTTCAAAGCACCCGAAAGTCCAGAAGGGGCATACGAGGGAGGAAATGACCGGGATATTCGCGCCGAGGTTCCGGAAGGTTAAGAGGCTGGACCTCATTCAGAAATTCTGGTACCTGGAGGCAATCGAACCTATCCTGGATGTGGACGCGCTGGCGGATGCCCTGGATTTTGAGTTTGACCTTCCTTATCCGGACGGCTCCACGATGGGGCTTGCGGGCCGGGCGAGGGAAGTGTTTGAAAAACGGTTAGGCGTGAAGCTGCCGGGAAAGGAGGGGAGCTATGGGAAGTAATGGGAATGTCGATAACGTGTCACCGAATGGGAAGTGGGAATTTGACAGCGAAGTGGCGCGGTGCTTTGCAAATATGCTGGAGCGGAGCATCCCGGACTACCGGAGCATGAGGAGTCTGGTCTATGAGATAGGAGAAAAGTTCATCACTCCCGACACCTGGATCACGGACATAGGGTGCTCTACCGGGCTTGCAATAGAGCCTTTTTACGAGAAACACGCGGACGAAAACAAGTATTTCCTCTGTGACAACTCCGCAGCAATGCTGGAGGAGTGCAGGAGTAAATTTTCGGTAGGCATCGGGGCCGGTTTTGTGAAATGCGTAAACGGTAACTTTTTTGAAGTGGAAATGCCCCTGGCAAACAGCCTGGTACTGTCCATCCTATCCATGCAGTTCATGCCCACATCGTACCGCCAGAAAATGCTGAATGACATATACGACCACATGCTGTACGGAGGGGCGCTTGTCTTTGTAGAGAAGGTAGTGGCGGACGGAGGGGCGGATGACCTTCTGGTGGATTTGTACTATGAGATGAAGCGCCGGAACGGCTACACGATTGAGAAGATAGTGGAAAAGCGGAAGAGCCTGGAAAACGTGCTGTCTCCGCTGAAGCCTGGATGGAATGTGGAGATGCTGCACAATGCAGGGTTTAAGGTTGTGGATATGTTCTGGAGATGCCTTAATTTCTGTGGATGGATTGCCATAAAATAACCCGGAAGTAGTACCGCGGAGCGAAGGAGGTGGGCGAAGTGTCCAAAACCGAAAAGCCGTGGGAACGCCAGAAGGGGGAAACCGAGCAGGCATTTGAGGCGTTTGCAATCTACCGGGATTTAGGTCTAAAGAGGTCTAACCATGAAGTCTGCGAGCGGTTGTCTAAGAGTAGACAGCTCATTTCACGCTGGAAGTCTAAGTACGGATGGGACGAAAGGGTGAGGGCTTATGACAATGAGATGGAGCGCCAGGCACACGCGGAGGCAGTCAAGGACCTAAAGGACATGACGAAGCGCCACACCAAGATTGCTGTTCAGATGCAGAAAAAGGCACTGGAGGCGTTGGAGAAGCTGAAAGTTGAGGACATGACGCCGAGGGACATCAAGGAGTATATCAAGATTGCTACCGAGCTGGAGAGGCTGAACCGGAGCGTGTCTGCAAGCGATAACGCGATAGACGAGGAGGAGCAGACCAGGGTGGAGGTCTATATGCCGGAGAAGGAGGCTGACGAGGATGAATAAAGTGATACGTCCCCAGAAAGGCCCCCAGGAGAAGTTCCTGGCTACCAGCGCGGATATAGCGATTTACGGAGGCGCCGCCGGTGGAGGAAAGACCTATGCAATACTCATGGAGCCGCTGCGGTACATCAACACTAAGGGATATAGGGCAGTCATCTTCCGGAAGAATTTCAACCAGATATTTGCATCCGGCGGTATATGGGACGAGAGCCAGGAGATGTACGGAGACATAGCCGGTGCCAAATCCGTGCAGACGCCAAAATTCCGGTGGTCATTCAAGAGCAAGGCTAACATATACTTTGATTTCCTGGGGAGGGATGCGGATGTTGAGAAGTGGCAGGGTTCCCAGATAACATTCATAGGGTTTGACGAGCTGACGCATTTTTCAGAACGCCAGTTTTTTTATATGCTGTCGCGTAACCGCTCCACTTGCGGAGTGAAGCCTTACGTCAGAGCCACATGCAACCCGGACGCGGATTCATGGGTGGCAAAGTTCATTTCCTGGTGGATAAACCCGGAGACCGGATACCCTATTCCGGAGCGCTCTGGAAAAAAACGGTATATGGCGCGTGTGGATGATGAAGTGGTATGGGCCGACACAAGGAAGGAGCTTCTGGATAAAGGCATCAAGGCCGACAAGGTTAAGAGCGTCACATTCATAGCAAGCACCCTGGCGGACAATAAAATCCTTATGGAGAAAGACCCAGGGTATAAGGCAAACCTGGAGGCTTTACCTTTGGTCGAGAGGGAGCGCCTGCTTCACGGCAACTGGAAAATCAAGCCTGCGGCCGGTCTGTATTTCAAGCGTGTACAGATTGGCACAATCCTGGATGCTGTGCCTGATGACATCGTTTCCATTGTACGCGGATGGGATCTTGCGGCTACCGATATGGACGAGGACGATGATGCGGCATATACATCCGGCGTTCTTATGGCAAAGAGGAGCAACGGAAGATTCGTTGTGATAGACGTGATAAACCAGCAGCTGAAAGCTGGTGATGTCCGGAAACTGGTTAGGACAACATCGGCGGTGGACAATGCCAAATATGGATATGTGAGGCAGAGGCTACCGCAAGACCCGGGGCAGGCCGGTAAAGAGCAGGCACAAAGCTATATTGAGATGCTGGCAGGATATGATGTGGTTACAAAGCAGGAATCCGGTAGCAAGCAGACCAGGGCGGAGCCTATGGCAGCTCAATGGCAGCTGGGATTATTCGATGTCGTGGCTGGGGCATGGAACGAAGCATATTTTAATCAGCTGGAATCATTCCCGGAAAGCAAGTTCAAGGATATGGTGGATGCCGGTTCATCCGCTTTCAATGAGCTTACCCTGGGGATGGCATTCAATATTGACAACCTATTGTAGGAAGGAAGTGAGGACTTTATGGACGATACACAGAAAGCCAGGCTGGAAAAGCAGCGGCAGCTACAGAGAGGCGCGGCCATCATTGAGGGTACGCAGGAGCAGTTCCGGCAGGACGGTTACTCAAATATGCTCAATAAATACGGAACCGCGCAGGATAACTCCACCGCGTACACCTACACGCAGGAGCCTTTTGTCTCTGACATGGAGCTTACCAGGCTGTATGAAGGGAATGGGCTTTTTGCGAAGATTATAGACCGCCCTTCCGAGGAGGCTGTTAAGCATGGCTATGATATTGATTTTGGGGATTCTGACGTATCGGAGTATATAGAGGACCGGATGGATTCATTACAGCTGGAGGATAAGTTTGCAACGGCGGAAAAATGGGCCAGACTTTACGGTGGCGCGATCATCGTCATGCTGGTGGATGATGGCCGGGGGCTGGAGGAGCCTCTGAACTGGAGCGATGTCCGGAGCATCGAGGAGCTGCGAGTGTTCGAGAGGGCGGTTGTCCAGCCGGACTACACGAACCTCTACCATTTCAATTTTGCTGACAGCATGGATGGTGATGTGCCGTTTGGAGAGCCGGAGTATTACCAGGTATTCAGCGTATATGGCTATTTCGTTGTGCATCAGTCACGGTGCCTGGTATTCCGGAACGGACGCCTGCCAGAACAGACCACGAACACCAATTACCGGTATTGGGGCATCCCAGAGTATGTGAAGATAAGAAGCGCTCTCCGGGAGTGCGTAACATCCCACGGAAACGGCGTGAAACTGCTGGAGCGGTGCGTCCAGGCCATATACAAGATGAAGAACCTCTCTAATATGCTGGCAACGGACGAGGGTGAGGATAAGGCAATCCGGAGGCTCCAGCTGATTGATATGGCAAGGGGTATTCTGAACAGCATAGCCATTGATACCGAGGGGGAGGACTACGATTTCAAGAATATCACGATGGCAGGGGTGAAGGACATCCTGGATGCTACATGCAATATGCTGTCAGCTGTTACGGACATTCCACAGACAATCCTATTCGGACGCTCTCCTGCCGGGATGAACTCCACTGGCGAGAATGACATGGAGAATTATTATAACATGGTGGAGAACATCCAGAAGGAGAACATGAAAGGCAGCTCCCGGACGGTAATAGACCTCATGCTTATCCAGGGCAAGCGCGAGGGACGGTTCAAGGAGATTCCCAGGTACAAGGTAAAGATGGCGGCTCTTTGGTCTACGTCCGACAAAGAGCAGGCGGATATATCCAAAACCAAAGCGGATACGGAGCTTGTGAAAGCCCAGACAGCGCAAATCTACATGGATTCTTCTGTCATTGACCCTTCCGAAGTCAGAAAGAACCTGGCAGCAGAGGGGGAGTTTGAGATTGAGAACCTAATCACGGAGGATGACCTGGACATTACCGGGGAGGGGATGGAGCCTGGAAACATTCCGGATCACGGCATGGTACCGGCATCCGAACCTGCAGCAACCGGAGAGGAGGCGGCAACGGACGCGGACGATTTACCAGCCGCTGCGGTCCTGGTTATTCATGACGGGAAAATCCTGGCGGCATCCAGGCGCGGCAGCGAGGGCATCTGCGGGCCTGGCGGGAAGGTGGAGCGTGGGGAATCCACCGAGGATGCGGCAAAGAGGGAGGCGATGGAGGAGTTCAACATCATGCCTCTAAATCTCATACCGATAGGGATATACGAAAGCCCCGGCGGACCGTATCTTTCATCGCAGATTTTCTTTGCGGATGAATTTACCGGAAAGCCGGAGGCAGATGGTGACGAGATGCTGGATGCGGCATGGTATACGCTGCCGGAGCTTTACCAGAAAAACCTCTTTCCGCCGTTTGAGAAAAGCCTGGACATTCTCCTGGAGATTCTGAATGGGGGCGGTCCGGATGGATGAAAAGATGCTGAACAAAGAGCTGATGGCGAAAGTCAGCCGGAAGTTCTACGGACATACGAACCTATACAGCAAGTATACGCCGAAGATTCCGGAGGGCGCGGAACGCGAGTATATCCGCATGGTGAATGAATACACCGGCATCCTCAAAGAGGAGCTGGAGGCGGAGTTCCCTACACTCAAAGAGATTTACAAGAGGGAGAGGGATGCGGAAGTCCAGGGGCGACGGGAAGATTCGGCAACGGATTTCCTTCTGGCGGTAATCGGCATATTTAACAGAATACGGAACAAAGTAGCTGCTAGGTGTCTTTCCTTCGGCTTGAAGAAAAGGCTTTTGAACCTGGCGCTTATTAACCGGCGGATGACAACCAAAGAATGGGAAAAGGTCATCCGTACCAGCCTGGGAATAGACATCCGCAAGGACTACTACCTGGGCGATTTTTATTTAGATCAGCTGGCAAAGTGGGTGAGTGAGAATGTGGACTTAATCACTTCCATACCGGAGAATACGCTGGATAAGATGAAGGATATTGTCCTGGATGGATTCAACCGCGGGCGCAGGACTACGGACATCGCAAAGGACATCCAGCTTGCATATGGCGTGAGCAGGAAAAAGGCGCGGTTCATAGCAAGGGACCAGACGGCAAAACTCAACGGCCAGATTCAACGCGCCCAACAGATGGATGCAGGAATCACGGAGTATATCTGGAGTGATTGTGGAGATGAACGTGTCCGCAGGAGCCACCGGAGGCTGAACGGCCAGAAGTTTTCCTGGGAAGGGGAAGGGCCGGAGACCGACAATGGGAGGCACTGTCATCCCGGCCAGGATTTCAACTGCCGCTGCATAGGCAGGCCGGTATTCAACCGGAACACGCTGAACCTTCCGGTAAAGGAGGATGGCGGCATAAAGGTAACAATCAAATGATAGGAGGTATCAGAGATGGAAAACGCTGTAAAAGCGATTTGCCAGGCTTTAATAGAGGAGGCTGGATTAGTTATCAGTCACACTGATAAAATCGCTGCTTTAGGCTCCAGCGACGCCAGAACAACAGCACAAGCGATTGACGGTATGCGCCTGGATGCAGTGGAACATATCCAGAATCTTACACTGGAGCTTACAAGGCTAATCACTTCCGGAGAGGAGCCTGGAGAGGCAGAATCTGGAGGGGAGCCGGAAGGGGAGGGGGAGGCTGAATGACTGAACCGAAATTGAGGAAAGTGCGGCGCCTGGACACTATCCGGCTGGATAAGGACGATAGGACGTACTTCACAGAAGAAGGGTATCTGGTAGACCACCCGATTCTTACATCGTGTGGGATATTTGAATACACAAACCCCGATGGTAGTATTCGGAGGGAATTGCGACTGCCGGAGCATGTGTTCAACGGGAAATCGCTGGCTACATACAAAGGCAAGCCCATTATCATCACCCACGAGGCAGGCATCGTGAGCAAAGATAATGTGGATAAGGAGCAGATTGGAACCATCCTCACAAATGGGTACCAGGACAGAGAGGATGTCCGTGCCGAAATCATCATCCATAATACGGATGCCATGAAGGACAGCGGACTGAAAGAACTCTCCCTGGGGTACAACCTGGACCTGGTGGAGGAGCCGGGGACTTACAACGGCGAACCTTACGATGCAATCCAGACGAATATTGTCATAAACCACCTGGCACTTGTGGCATCGGCACGAGCCGGGGAGCAGGCCAGGCTCAACATTGACGGTTCGGACGAACCAGAACTTAAAGGAGGTAAATTGATGGCAAGAGAAACAAGAAGCCGCGCAGATGGCGGCGCAATGTCACCGGAGGAGCTTAAAAAGGCCATAGAAGCGTATAAGGAGCGCAAGGCCGGTAGAGCTGCCGCCGGGGGCGAGGAGAAACCGGCAGCTGATGAAGCCGGGGCAGCTATGGCAGAGGCAGAGGAACCCACCGAGGAGCCTGCAACCGAGGAGGAGAAAGCAGCAGACGGAGAAGGGTGTGAGGAGCCTGCATCGGAGGAGGGGAGTTCTCCTGCCGACATCGCGCAGATGGTGAAAGACCGGCGCGACCGCAGGGATGCAGAGGAAGACCCGAAGGATGTTGAAGGAGCTATGGGCGTCATCGCACAGCAGGACGAGGACATTGACATGCTCCTGGCCTGCCTGGAGAAGATGATGGCCGATGCGGCAGTGGACAGCGCGGATAACGCAGACGGCGGAGCCGATGCTGCCGACCAGGCGGACAATGCCGACCAGGAGGATGGTTCCGATGACAAGAGCGGTTCCCTAAACGCGGATTCAGCGGATGAAATCTTCCGTCAGCGTTTGAGCATCTGCCGGATCGGTGACAAGCTCCGCATGGACGGCCTGGAGAATAAGAGCATCCTGGAGGGTAAAAAGGCTATCATCGCTAAAGTCCTTCCGGCCATGAGACTTGACGGAAAGAGCCGGGCCTATGTGGATGCCGCCTATGACATGGCTGTGAATGAGGTCAATAAGCGGAAGGATGTTTCCTTCCAGAAAAAGCAGATGGCCGGAAAACCGGCTCCTGCACAGGCAACCAGGGCAGACGGTAATCCTGCCGGTAAAAGCGCAGCGGCGCAGGCAAGACAGCGCATGATTGATAGAGAAGGAGGTAAGCAGTAATGGCAGCACAGATGAATTACAGTTTCGATACTCCGAAGGGTGTCGCAGGCGGCAAAGTAGACCTTGCGTATGACGAGGTAGTGACGAGGCAGAATGAGGAGGCCGATGGCGTTCTCAAATTCGGTATGGCGGCAGCTGTGGGAACGTCCGCAGGCTCTACGGTCAAGGTTCCGGCAGCTGGCACCACAAAGGCGCAGATCGAGGGCGTTGTCCTCCATGCGGCGAACACGGAGCAGGACATGTCCGGGAAGGTCATTCTGAAAAAGGATGTATCGGTCGGCATCATGCGTAAAGGGCATGTATGGGGCAGGCTTGCGGCTGATGCGGTTCCCACCTATGCACAGACGGCCTATGTGGTGACTTCCGGGAAAGATGCCGGAGCCTTTACCCACCTGGAGACCCAGACCGGCGATGATGGGGCGGCGAACCTGGACATCGGGGCGAAGTTCGGCAACGTAAGCGATACTGATAATGGCATTGCAGTCATTGAGTTAGGCTAAGAAAAGGAGGAGACTGAACAATGAACGAAAACAAGAGGTACAATCCCGATATGCCGTCCGAAGGTTACGACCAGGCGGACTATGAGGCATTGAAGGCATCCAACATCATTCCTACCCTGGCAACCGTAAAGGGGATGCACTTTGACAGCGCGGAGGATGCGAGTATTTTCTTTGCAAGGGAGCTGGACTATGTAAAGTCCAAGGCCTATGACAAGATTTATCCGGAGTTTACCGCTCTGAACCATTTTCCGATCACCCATGAGGTTCCGGAAGGTGCGGAAACCATGACGTATTACAGCTATGAGAAGACCGGCTTTGCTGCTATCATCAGCAACTACGCTACCGACCTTCCCAGGGCTGATGTGAAGGGAGAGCCGACCACGGCATCCGTGAAGTCCATCGGTGACAGCTACGGTTACTCCATCCAGGAAATGAGGGCCAGCCGACATGCAGGAAAGAGCCTGGACACCAGAAAAGCAGATGCGGCGCGTTATGCTATCGACCGGACGGCCAACACCATCGCATTTGCCGGTGATAAAAAGCATAAGCTCATGGGTATGCTGTCCGCCGACAATAACATCCCTCTGTACACGCTCTCTACCGTGGAAGTGGACGGGGTACAGCATACGGAGTTCAAGTACAAGAGCGCACAGCAGATTTTGGATGACATTAACGGCATGTTCGGCTATATGGCGAGGATTACCCAGGACGTAGAGAGAGCGGATACTCTGATGCTGCCCTCCGATGTCTACATCGACATTTCCACCAGGCAGATTCCGAATACCGGATTTACGGTGAAGAAATTCCTGCTGGAGAACGCGCCGTATTTGAAGGACATCATTCCCGCTCCGGAAATGTCCGGTAATAGTAAGTCCACGAACCCTTACGGCAAGAATGTGATGATGCTCTACACCAACAGCGAGGAGAAGTTCTCCCTGGAGATTCCGATGGCGTTCTACCAGTACCCTCTCCAGAACCGCAACCTGGAGGTAATCATCCCTTGCGAGGAGAGGATCGCTGGCATTGTTCTGTATTATCCGCTGTCCGCGCTTATTGCGGTCGGTGTCTAAGGAAGGAGGAAAACACATGGCTATGAAGATGGAGAATATTTCCAATGGAAAGGTTATCGGCATCGGGGAGGTTACTATCCTCCCCGGAGAGGTAAAGGAGATTCCTGCAGCATACGAGGCCAGCCCCATCCTGGAGGTCTATAAAAAGATGGGGTTTGCCCGGATCACCGGCAAAGTGTCCGCGCCTGCGAAAACCCAGGAGGAGGTAGAGGCAGAGAAAAAGGCTGCGGCTGAAAAGGCTGCGGCAGATGCGGAGGAGCTGCGGAAAGCACGTCTGGCATCCCTGGAGGGAATCAGCGAGGAGGGCCTGGCATCCCTGGCAAATGAGCTTGGAATCAATCCGGCGGAGTGCAAGGACCAGGCCGATGTACTGAAAAAGGTCAAGGCGGCGCTGACAAAGAAAAAATAGGAGGGAGGTACTGACGATATGGACGCACTCGATATTTTCCGTATTGTAGCGGCAGAGTTCGCGGACGTGCCGGATGATGATGTGGTAGACCCGGAGACCGGAAAAAAGACCTATGGCGTCAAGACGTTCCTGGAGCTGTATTCCGATCAGATTTCAGAAAAGAGGTTTGGCAAAACATACCAGAAAGCCCTTGCATATCTGACCGCCCACAAATTAAAGATGAATGGCTACGGGAACACGGAAAACGGAACCATCGGGGATTCCCTGCGAGTGAGCTCCTATTCGGAAGGAGAAACCTCTATCACCTATGCCACCGGGCAGCAGACGAATCTCCAGGTCGATGCGGAGTATGCACTCACCGTATACGGCCTGGAGTTCCTTACGCTCCGGAGAAATGCCATCATCCCGATTATCAGTGCAGGGGAGGCGAAAAGCTATGGGCGTTAGGTTCAGAGACCGGCTCACTCCGGAGGGACAGCGTTTCTTCCGGGAGCTGGCGGAGCTTAAGGAACTGGAGGTTCGTGTCGGATTCCAGAGAGGAAAGTCCCAGGAAGAGGACGGGACGGACATGTGCGATGTGGCGGCTTTTAATGAGCTGGGGACGGACCACATACCGGCCAGGCCATTCATCAGACAGAGTGTGGATGACAACGAAAGCAAGATAAATTCATTCTTGAAAGAGGAGGTAAAGGATTTTGCACAGGGGAAATCTGCGGAGCAAATACTGAAAGAGATAGGAATCTTCCAGAAGGACCTCATGCAGGACAAAATCACTTCCGGGAGCTTTGCACCAAATGCGGAATCCACAATCAAGAAGAAAGGCAGCAGCAAGCCGCTGGTTGACACCGGGCGGATGCGGCAGTCTGTGAATTACGTCATCCAGAAGAAAGGAAGTGGTGATGATTGAAATTTCTGAAAAGGCCATACACGATAAGGCGGTATTCTGCGCCGGTTTATGTGCGGGGGTATTCTACTATACCCTATGAAGATATAACGCTCCCTATGGACGTACAGACATTAGAGGACGCGACTGTGACAACGCCGGACGGCACGGAATCAGTCCAGAGGCTAAAGGTTTTCTGCGATTATGAAATCAAGGTTGAGGATGAAGGGAAACAGCAGAAGTCGGACCGGCTCTGGTACCAGGGCAAGTGGTTTGACTGTAAATCCAGCAGGTTAAGTGAGAACACACCCCTAAGGCACTACACGGCCACTTTCGTCCAGTGCCTAAAGCAAGACCAGGGGCCGGGGCCTGGAGAGGAGGAAAAGGGAGAGGAGGAGACGGCGGATGAATCTGGTGGAAGTTAAGGAATCACTTTACGATGCCACAGCGCGGTTTTTCGCCGGGGCAGCTATCCTCTGGACAGAACAGATAAACACGAAGCCGCCAGTGCCGTATGTCACCCTTAAAACCGGCGGCATCCGGAGGGATGCTTTCCCGATTATTGACGAGGAGGGGCGCAGCGTATACCAGTGTGGTACCACCCTGGAAGTGAACCTATACACGAATGGAAAGCCGATGCCATCCGGGAAGAATCAGACTGGCAATTTCATTGATACCGCAACATCCGATTTATCAGAGTTCGCCATCTTTCTGGATTCAGAGAGGATGACGGACTTTTTCAGCAAGAGAGGCATGGGGATTCTTCTCATGCCCCCGGTGCGGAACCTTACCGGCTTGCAGAACAGCACACAGTACCGGTACCGGGCGATGGCGGAGTTTACGGTTTCCTATGTCGAGGAGGCAGACGGACAGTATGGCATCAGCGGTATGCCGATGGTTCCGAACAGCTCCGGAGGCGGCACAAGCGATATGGCAGCTGCAACGACAGATGCCATAGAAAATGTAGAATTGATAGAAGAATCAGAAGGAGGTAAAGACAATGCAGAACAATCCATTGGATGACATTGTAAAATGTGACATTGAGATTGCAAATCCGGGATCAGATGACGCCACGTTTGACAGCATTTTGCTGGTGGTGCCTGCTCCGGAGGCGGAAGGCATCGCAAAGCTCACGAAGACCACGGCCATTTCAAAGGCCGATGAACTGCTCAACTACGGATACACCGTGGAGGATGGCGCATACCTGGCGGCATCGGTGGCGTTTTCGCAGTCTCCATCACCGGGGGATGTATATGTGGCGGTGCGGAAATCAACCATTCCGGAAGTGGTGGAGGGAGAGGGCGAAACCACGGAGCCTGCACCGGTGTATGAGGACATCCGGGAGACGCTTGCCAGGGCAAACCGGGAGGCGTCTTTCTATGGCATCCATATTACGGATTTCAAAGACCCGGATGATGTCCGCAATGTGGTGAGCTGGACAGAGACGCAGGAGAAGATTTTTGGGTTCGAGTACACGGACATTGACAGCTGCCCGATCAAGAATTTTTCCTATTACCGGAGTTTCGGGAAGTTCTCCGGACTGGCGGACGGATACGAAAATGGGGAAAAGCCTGCGGAGAATGAGTACGCTGCGCTTGCTATTATGGCAAAGTGTTTCGGGTACCAGCCCGGCTCCGAGACCTGGAACCTTAAAGAGGAGGCAACCATCGTCCCCTCCCGGCTCACGTCCGACCAGAAAAAGACGCTGGAGGCAAACAATATGAATGTGAACCTCCGGTATGCAAGCTGCAACTGCAACATGGGTGGGAAGATGCTCTCTGGTGAGTGGATTGACGTCATCCGTTTCCGTGACTGGCTGAAAAACAGGATGCAGTTCCTTGTGTTCGGCGTTCTGAAAGCCAACACGAAGGTTCCGTTCGAGGACAGCGGCATCGGGGCAATCCAGGGGGCGATGGAAAAAGCCCTTTCGGAAGGGCAGACGCATGGAGGAATCGCACAGACATCATTCGATGCTGACGATAACGAGATTCCAGGGTACGTTACTACCGTCCCCCTGGCAAGCGATCTGACGGAGGACCAGAGGAAATCGCGCAAGCTGCCTAACTGTAGATGGCGGGCGCGGCTTGCAGGCGCCATCCATCTGGTGGAAATTGGCGGCACGTTGAGATTCTAAGAGAGGAGGATGAAAAGCTATGAGAGTAACAACCTACAATCCCAAAGAAGTGACCTGCGCCCTGGGGAATCACATTATGTCCGGATTCGCGGATGACAGTTTCATTACCGTGGAGCCTGCCGGTGATGGAACCAGCTATGTGAGCGGCGCGGACGGCGAGATTGCCAGGAGCATTGACCCGTCCAAAATCTACACTGTAAAAATCGCTCTGCTGCAGGCGTCCAGAAGCAATTCCTTCCTGGAGAAGAAATACCGGCAGGACCAGAAGAACGGCCAGGGAACATTCTCTGTGAATATCGCAGACATCCTGGGGGCGGAGAAGTTCGTGGGAGCTATCGCCTGGGTGACAAAACCGGCATCGTGGGTTCGCGGAAAGACGCAGCAGAACCGGGAATGGGAGATTGTGGTGGCAGAGGGAGAATTCAAATAAGAGTATAGGAGGATAAACACATGGCACTCAAACAGATGGAGCCGACAAAGGAGACGGTCGGCGGTTACAATTTTTATATCAAACCTTTTGCTGCTTTTAAGGCAGCGAACCTTACCGGGGAGCTGGCATCCGTGCTGGCTCCCCTTTTGGGAGCATTAGCACCCCTGGTATCAGATCAGAAAGAAGGGAGCCTCATGGACGTTGATGCGGCGCAGGCGGCGGAGGCGCTGTCCAACTGCACCAATATCTCCGGTGACAAGATGGAAAAGCTCATGCAGAAATTACTCCTGGGAGGGCATATCGTTGTGGAGCTGCCGGACGAGGAGGGTGAGTTTAAGCCGGAGCGTCTGGACATGGACATTGCAAATGAGATTTTCTGCGGGGAAGTCCAGGATATGTTCATCCTTTGTTTCCATGTAATCAAACTGAATTTCAACGGTTTTTTCAAGAAAATCGCCGGCCTATCTGGGAAAGCAGGATTGGCGATTCCGAAGAAGCCGCGCAAGGTTATCTGAAATACGGCAAGTTTGATTATGGACAATTTAGCGAGTTGGAATTACGCTGCTACATCCTGATAAAGGCAGGCATCGCGTCCATGCAGGAGCTTAAGGAATATTATACCCTGGACGAGGCGCTGAAGCTGTACGCGCTCTACCTCATGGAGCGTGATGTGGAAAAGGGGCGGGCTGACGAGCTGGAAAGGAGGAATAAGTAAACTTGACTATACGAGACATAGCTGTGGCATTCGGGTTTGAGGTGGATTCACAGAGCGAGAAAAAGGCGGAAAACTCCATCAAAGGGTTGAAGAATCTCGCTACAAAACTTCTCGGTGTAATCGGCATAGGAATTTCCATAGCTGGTCTCAGTAATTTAGCAGAAACCGCAGCAGAAGCGGAGGCGCTGAAATCACAGTTCTCCCAGGTGTTTGGCGAGATGGAAGATGAAGCGGCAAGCAAGCTGGAGGCAATAGAGGCGGATACCGGCGTCCTGGTGAACCGCATGAAAGGCAGCTTCACACAGATAGCTGCCTTTTCCAAGACGGCAGGTGTGGAGCAGGCAGACGCGCTCGACATAGCGAACAGATCAATGATAGCCGTGGCAGATTCCGCGGCTTTCTATGACCGCTCCATCGAGGATGTGACAAATTCCCTGCAATCGTTCTTGAAGGGAAATTTTGAGAACGATGCCGCCCTGGGGCTTTCGTGTACGGAAACCACCAGGAACACGGCGGCAAACAATCTGTATGGGAAATCGTTCAAGGATTTGAGCGAGGCAGAAAAGCAGTTCACGCTATTGTCAATGGTCGAGGATGCAAACAAAGCCTCCGGAGCGCTGGGGCAGGCAGCAAGGGAATCCGATACCTGGTCTAACCAGCTGGGAAACTTGAAGCAGTCTGTCAATGACTTAAAAGCAGCCGCCGGAAACGTGTTCCTCAAACCGGCAGTGCAGGTCTTGAAGCTCCTAAGCATGATGGTGCAGGGCGCAACAAAATGGCTCCAGAACATGACAAGCGAGACCGGGTTCCTCACCAGGGCGTTTGACCGGCTCCATGCGCTTGTGAAAAGGCTCCAGCCTGCAATAGACCGGATGGCGCAGACGCTATCCAGGGGAGTATCGAAGGGCATAGACCTGGTAAAGAACATAGTCGCAAAGTTTGGCGGCATAGAGAACGTGCTGAAAATAGCGGCGATTGCTGCAGGCGCTTTCATGGCCGTACTTGCGGTTTCAAAGATAATGAGCTTTATAAAGGCCGCCGGAGGACTTGCAGGCATCATCAGCAAGGTGGCAAAGGCTTTCAGCCTGGCGAACCTAAAGGTTATGGCGATTATAGCGGTCATCGTGATACTGGCATTGATTATTGAGGATTTCATCAATTTCATGCAGGGTAACGATTCAGTCATCGGGACGCTGTTTGACAAGGCTGGTATCGGCGCGGACAATGCCAGGGAGAAAATCCTGGCGGCATGGACAAAGATAAAAGAGTTCCTACTGAACGTGTGGGATTTCATAAAGCAGGCGGCAGGGATGTGGGTGGATACCGTAAAGGGATTTTTTGAGCGGCATTCAGAGAGCATCCGGCAGAATTTTGAAAGGGCCTGGGGGATAATCAAAACATTCCTGCAAGGGGTGTGGACGTTCATCTCGCAGCTGGCCGCTACTCTGTTCGGTTCTACAGAGGACAACATAGACGGAAGTACACAAAGCACGAAGGACAAATTGCTGGAGGTATGGGGAGCAATCCTGGAGGCGTTATCAGCTGTCTGGGATGCGCTATATGAAGTCGGCAGCGCTATTTTCAACGCCATTGCGGCGGTGATTGAAACGGTGTTCGGATGGATACAGACATTCTGGAACAACTGGGGTTCGGAGATTCTGTCATGGTTCAAGGTGCTGTGGGATTCCATCGGCGGGGTTCTGAATGGTTTCCTAGAAATCGTCAAGGGAGTGGCGAATTTCATTTCATCGGTATTCACTGGAGATTGGCAGGGTGCATGGGACGCCATCAAGCAGATATTTACCGGGATATGGGATGCAATCGTTAGTTTTATCACGGCGGTATGGGAGACAATCAAACTGTTGTTCGATATGGCCCTCGGTGCAATCAAGGCAATATGGGAAACTGTCTGGGGAGCCATAAGCAGTTTCTTCCAAGGCATCTGGAACGGCATATGCTCATTCTTAAGCGGAATTTGGAGCGCTATTACCGGAACAATCTCCAACGCGATAAATAATGCCTATTCAGTCATACAATCGGTGCTAGGGGCTATACGAGACTTTTTCAGCAACATTTTCAACACTATAGCATCCACGGTGAGCGGGATATTTTCGAATATCCTATCCGGCATTACATCAACGATAGGGAACATCAAGGACACCATTGTAAACGGCATCAACTCGGCGGTGGATTTCATCAAAGGCCTACCGGGCCAGGCCATCCAGTGGGGCAAGGATTTCATCGGCGGGCTGAAAGACGGCATCATGTCCGGAGTACAAGGGATTGTCGATGCGGTAAAAGGAATCGGAGACAAGATTAGGTCATTCCTACACTTCTCTGTACCGGACGAAGGGCCGCTGACAGACTATGAGAGCTGGATGCCAGACTTTATGAGCGGACTGGCAGAGGGCATCTCTTCCAACGAGGAGACGGTTCTGGATAAGGTCAGAGGGCTTGCAGAGGGTATTTCTTCCCTCACAAGGGCGGCAACGGCAGACGTATCTACCGCGACCGCATCAACTGTAAACAACAATTCATCCTCCAGTGTGACACAGAATGTGAACATAGCGAACAGCTACACCGGAGGAACGCCAGAAGTGCAGAAAAACGTCTCTAAGGCGATGAATAAATCTGCCAGTGACGCGACCGCATACATGGCAAGAGGATTAGCATACGCAAGGGGGTAGGCAGACATGGCAAGAAGCAATCTAAAGCCGGTATCGGTGGCAGGCATTGAGTTTGATGCTCTGATAGATGAACAGAAAACCTTGTCTGCCACTATCCCGGTCTATCCGGTGGAGGAGGGGTTCCCGGTATCAGATACAATCATCCTGGAGCCTATCAGCATCAGCATGACGCTGTATGTCACCAACACGCCGGTAACATGGCTGTACAGACATGGCACTTCCAACAGCAGGGTAAACAATATCTGCAACCGGATAGAGAACCTGTGGCTTTCAAAGCAGCTGGTGAAAATTGTAACTACAGATACGGTATATAAGAACATGGGGATCACCAGCATATCCATCAAGCACTCAAAGGAGATAGGGTATGCCAGGGAAATCTCCATCACGGCGCAGAAAGTAAGGGTGACGAGCCGAAAGACCGCCAGCATCCCCAGCTATATTCTTAAAGCTGGGGAAACGATGGCAAACGCCGGTACCGCATCAACATCCACGACATCAAGCAGCGCAGGGACGGCCAGCGGAAGTACCGGCGGCTCCTCTGGCTCCTCCAGCAGCTCTGGGGGCGGTTCCGGGGGTTCTGGCAGCTCTGGCGGTTCCGGAGGCTCCAGTGCAAAGAAAAACCAGTCAATCCTTTATGGAGTGGCAAGTGGGTTAGGATTCATCTAAGGAGGCAGGAAATGTTGTATATCAAGGTTCCGGACATGAATGATAGCGTATCAAATCTGTCCATAGACGGCACTGAATATATACTCCGGTTCACCTATAACGAGAAGTATGATTATTGGAGCTTCGGCCTTTATGACGAGGACGAAAACCCGATCATCGCCATGACGCGGATTGTGCCTAACTTCCCTATCTTCTTTTTCTACTCCGACCGCGCCATCCCGGACGGGATTTTCGGGTGCGTGTCCACGAAGGAGAAGGTAGGGAGGCAGGCGTTCAATGAAAGGACGGCGGAGTTCATCTACATACCAAACGTGGAATTGGAGGACGAATAATGGCAAATGAGAACTTTATGCGCCGCTATATCATGCGGTGCGGAAAGATGGGAGGGAGAGGTTTTGAAATAGGCAATATCCACAGTGCCAGGGAGGATGCCCTGCATGTTTCTTTCAGTGTGGAGAAGTCAAACGCCGAATCGCCAAATACGGCGAAAGTCCAGGTATGGAACCTCTCCGACAAGAATCTAAAAATCCTGGACACGAAAGACTGCGCCCTGGAGCTGAAAGCAGGGTATGAGGATTCAATGGCGCTTATCCTGGTGGGGAACATCACAAGCGTTACCACAATCCCGGACAATGCGGACCGGCTGACGGAAATAGAGGTCATGGACGGCAGGGTGGAATTGAGGGATACGAATATAACCGTTTCCCTCAATGGTTCCGTAAACTGCCAGGATGTCTATAAGTACATCGCAGGGCAGATGGGATGTTCCATCGTATTTGCAAAGGATTTATCCTATAAGACGCTGCCCAACGGATTCAGCTATGTAGGAAAAGCGAAGAACGCCCTGCAAAAGATAGCTGGATGCTGCGGCCACAGATGGACAATCCAGAACCAGGTTATACAGATTACATGGCCCGGCCGCGCAGTAAATACCAGGGGCTATCTTCTGGACAGCAGTTCCGGCCTTATCGGCCGGCCGAAGCGGATCACGATTTCCTCCGGCGGAGACAACAACGAATCACAGACCGGGTGGGAAGTGCAGTACCTACTCAATGGGGCAATCGGAGTGAATGACATCGTGAAGCTCCAGAGTGACGAGATAAGCGGATTCTTCCTGGTACACAAAGTAACCATAGACGGTGACAACATGGAAGGTGACTGGCTCTGCACAGCCCAGCTGTTAGTAATCAGGGCGCAGCCGAAACTTGACAAGAAAGCAGTCACTTCCGGCGGAGACTCCGGTTCTGGCTCCGGAGGCGATTCTTCCGGAGCGCTTAAAAAAGGTGATAAGGTTAAAGTGATACGGACTATTCAGCAGGGGAATAAGACCAAAGGATATCAATATTCCGGAGGGACATTCGTCTGCTATTATTCTGTTTACGATGTCATCCAGGTAAAAGGCGATAGGGTAGTTATCGGAATCGGAAGTACGGTCACTGCGGCGGTGAAAGCTGCTGACCTTGCCAAAGCATAGGAGGTGTTTATATATGTTACAAGAGTTTTCCCAGCAAGTGGAGGATACGGCCAGGGCGGCAGTAAACCAGATACACACCGCGCTCCCTGGAGAAATCGTGTCGTTCAATCCTGGGGCAGGGACAGCGGTAGTAAAGCCGTCCGGGAAGTTTGTCACATCGGACGGAGTGGAGCTGGCATATCCACCCATCACGGACGCGCCTGTGGCTTTCCCATTCTGCCAGTCGGCAGGGATAGGGATAGCTTTTCCGGTCAAGCCGAAGGATGACTGCCTAATCATCATCTCCGAAGTGGAACTGGATGCCTGGAGGAGCGGCGCAGAATCGGAAAGCTCCCTGCGGTTTGACCTCACAAGTGCGATGGTGATACCGGGCCTTCTGAACGGAGGCGGTGCCATCGTGGAAAAAGCCTGCAGCAAAGATGCGGTAGTCATCCAGGCCGGGGAAACGGAGCTGATGGTGTATGATGCAGGCGTTGAGATTGCATCCGGGGAAACAGAATTGAAAATCACCGGGAAGGGCATCAAGGCAAAAGGAGACATGGAGGTTGATGGGAAGATAACCTGCAAGCAGGTCATTGAGACAGGATAAGGAGATGCTGTATGGATATATTACTTGACCGGTCCGGGGATTTATTCGTTGGCGGAAATGGCGATATAACGCTCTCTGATTCTGTAGCACAGAAAATCAAGATTCGGCTGAAATGGTTCGAGGCTGAATGGAGGTGGAACCGTGACGAAGGGCTTCCCTACACGGAGAGCCTGCTGGTAAAGAACCCGGACACCGATTATTTTGAGGGAGTCGTCCGTGAGAAGATTTTTGAGGTTGACGAGGTAACGGATGTGGGGGAGGTGTCTGTCACATTCGATGCAGCCACCAGAAAAGCGAAAATACGGTTTGTAGCCAGTACGGACTATGAGACCATAAAGGAGGAGGTGGATATAAATTGCCAGATTACGGAATAACAGACAAAGGATTTGTGCTGAAAAGGCTGGATACCATCCTGGAAGAAATCCATACGGATTTGACGGACGGATGGAAGGTAGATACAAGGCTTGCAGGCACTTCTTTCCTCAATACGCTCATAACGACTTTTGGGAACCAGATAGCGAACCTATGGGAGACAGCGCAGGACAGCTATTATGCGAAGTACCCGGCAACGGCTACGGAGCTGAACCTGGATCATGCTGTACAGTATGGCGGCATCAAGAGGGCCGGAGACAAGAGAACCAGCTACATCCTCCACTGTACCGGTGATGATGGGACGTATGTTCGTGAAAATGCTGTTGTGGCAACTAACACAACTCCGGAAATCCGGCTTTTTTCAGCGGAGGAATTTCAGATTGCCAGGGAGCGGTTCAATAAGGTTTCTGTCATTGTGGCATCCGAAGATACCGGAGTGTATACCGTTTCCATCAACGGCAATCAGTACAGCTATTCCAATCCGCAAGGCGGAAAATCTTCAGCAATCCTGGCCGGACTTGCAGCCGCCATAAAGGATGAAGGTTACGAGGTTAAAGTGGAGGACGATGTTCTTATCATCAATGATAAGACAAAGACCAGGGAGAATGTGCTGACACTCACGGATAATCTCACTACTTCCAGCGTGACATCCCTGGCAAATTTCCTCACAAATGACTATGGGAAAATCACCCTGCCTTATAACATCGTTACCAGGATGGTAAACAACATCACCGGCTTTACGGCGGTGACAAACCTTCTGGAGCCTACCTATGGGCGAAAGAGGGAGACGGATATTGAATTGCGGCAGTCCTACATAGCGAAGTCGGCTCTCCGGTCAAACACCATGATAGAGAGCATCATCGCGGAGCTTCTGAACAATGTGGAGGATGTGGAATCCGCATCCGGGTACGAGAACGACATGGACGTGACAGACGAGAGGGGCCTGCCGCCGCATAGCATAGAAATCATCGTAGAGGGCGGTGATAACACGGCGATTGCAAAGGCGATCTTCCGGAGGAAAGCAGGCGGCATCCAGACCCACGGCAGCGTAGTGGTGAACGTACCCGGGGAATACGGAGACACAATCCCGGTCCGGTTCAACCGTCCGGAGTATCTGTACGCCTGGCTGAAAGTGCAGCTGGAGGGTGATGAAGCGAAAATCCCGGTCAATTATTCTTCACTTACGAAGCAGTCCCTCATGGAGGATGGCGCCCAGATGACAGCAGGCACAAGCCTCCTTACGCAGCTGCTGAATGAGGGCATTTATGACCGGGTGGCCGGCCTTACAAAAATCATCATCTATACTGCATACACCACGGACAGTACGGTTATTCCTGGTGATGGGGACTATCAGAGGGACGAGAACATTATGGCTACATCCAGGCAGAAAGTTCTCATTGACGAGAACAGAATCGAGGTGGTCCGCAAGTGACAACGGATATACTGAAAGACTGGCTGCGGGACCTGCCTATGCAGTTCCTGGGAAAAAAGAATATAGAAGTCCTCATAAAAGCATTTGCCAGGCAGATGCAGGAGCTTGACACGGTATTTGACGAGCTGAACAGCAAGACCGACCTCGATACTGCTATGGGGCAGAATCTGGATTATGTCGGAACCATCATCCCACTTACCAGGAAGGAGGCAGGAGAGCTGGCTGGCCTTAATGTAGAGGAGCCAGTCATTTCGGATGAAAGGTACCGGCAGTTTTTGAGGTATAAGCTCCTGGTAAATACCAATGAATGTACCTACTATGACCTTATGGATGGGCTTGCGCTCCTCTGGGATGTTTCCCCTATCTACTACATTGAAGACCCGGATATGCCGGCAACAATCATCCTCACCATGCCATTCCTAAAGCCTGGAGGGGAGGTAGTGACGCTGGGAGAGGTTCCGATGGTAAAAGCCGCTGGTGTACGGATAGAATTTGAGTACCGCATCAAGGTAGTGGTGGAGACGCTTGTGAGATGGATATACAGCGTCTACAATGTGCCTCTCACAAACCAGCTGGTATGCGGAACGCATCCGCGCCGGGGTTCCCTGGGGAGGATTTATCTGCTCCAGACAGAGATAGGTATAAAAGAGATTCAGCGTGTATTTGAGCTAAAAAAGACCGGCACAATCCGGGTGGGAGGAAAGCTGTACGATTCCACCATAGGCGAGGTAATTACAGAGGATGTGCAAATAGAAATCAATTCATCGTATGAGGTGCAGAACGTCATCCTGGCAGGCCAGATTGTCTGTGGGACGCATCCGCACCAGGCGGTAAATGGAGTATTCATAGGAGCGGATGCAGTAGTCGGCGGAAACGTGACGAGTGCATCCGCTTTCGTTCCATTGTCCGGCACAGTGCCAGGGCAATCAACAGAAAGCGTTATGATAGGCAGCTGCATTGAGGCCGGGAAAACCATCAGCAATGTGGCCGATGACGTGCCGCTCTCCGGTACCATGATAACCGGAGGGCAGAAGCCGGGGAAATCGCTAATCGTATCGGCAGGCGTCTCCAGCAAAGAGCCGTCTGTCCGGATCGCGGCGGCGGATGCCAAAAAGTGCGGTACCGGCGGAGAGGAAATGCTGGTTATTTCTTCCGGAATATCCAGCAGTCCGTCAGTGTCTATCGCAGCGGCAGACGCTAAAAAATGCGGAGCTAAAGAGGAGACAGTCCTTTCCATATCGGCAGGAGTCTCCGGAGAAAAACCATCTGTCTACATCACGGCGGCAACATCGCGGAGATGCGGTACCGGCGTTTGTGGAAAATAAATGAAGGAGGTGCAGGAAAATGTCTTTTTGGTCAACTGAATTTATGAATGACCGGAGGAACGACTGGCTGAAAGCCCTGGTGCTGTTTGAGTACCGTGTGGGTGACGCCTGGTATAAGGCTAAAATCAATACCAAGCGCATAGTCGGGAACACGGTGGAAGTCATCGTGAGCCTTCCCAGGGTTTCCACCGGATCACAGACTATCACGGCGGTCAGGATAATCGACGTGAAGGGGAAACAGTGCGGCTACCAGGAGACGAAGGTGGTGAGGGCCACGAACCAGGGGGTACTCGTAAAATTTGAGTTCCCAATCTATGAGAAGGAGGTTGAGCAGTAATGTACGGTAGAGAGCAGCCATATCTACACAAAAACGCGACCGGCACATACGTCAAGACGCCGTGGGTGGATGACGTGCCGGGCATCCAGGAGGGGACGCCGCAGGACGAGTTCCATTTCAACAACATCGAGGATGGGGTGGACAGCGGAAACCTCCTGGGGGAGTTCCTGGCGGAAGTCGTGTATAAGCACGAGCGCCAGATCAGCAACGTGGGCGGCGAAGTCATCACCAGGACGCTCAAGAACACCAACGAGGATTTCTACAACAATAATTCCGCCCAGACGGTGGCGCTGTCTGTGGCAAGGGATACCCTGGACTACCGGGTGGATGCAGAAATCCAGGGTGATGTAACCAATGTTGGCGATGTAGTCATCTATGACAAGCAGCTGAACGGTTTCAAGGTCAAATACACCGGGAGCGCCCCGGAAGTAACGCTGAAGCTGTATGTCCACGGAGGTAATGCGGCATGAGTGCAAATGTTATCATCCGGAGTGACGAGAGGAACCACCAGCGCGACCAGGCGCTAAGGGAGTATGGAATCGACCCTTCCAGAGCATCCGCACATCAGAAGGATATGGCGGACTGCATCGCTATGGAAACCAACAGAGCCTACCATGAGGCGCACAGAATAGGAGGTAAGAGGTAATGAATGTAATCAATGTGAATGAAGGACCGAAAATGGAGTATTCCGTCAGTAAGAACAAAATCACGTTCGCTGACGAGCTGATGCTGAACCTGGAGAAACGCGAGAGGGACTATCCGGTCTCCATCGACATCTGCATTGACAAGTTCGGCATGGTGACTACCGGCCTGGGAGTGAGGTATGCTGCCCAGATTGAGATTCCGGAGCGCCAGTACACGGAGGAAGTCATTGACAATCCGGATTATGACCCGGAGGACCCCCAGAGCCAGAAAACAACCATCAAGAAGGAGCCGGTACCTTTCAACATGGCAAATGTCACACTTAAACTTTACGCAATCTAAGAAGGAGGATTTTATATCATGGGAAATTACGACCAGTTTGCAGCAGCTGTAAAAGAGATTTCGGGAGGCAAGAATGTGGTTCTTCTGGATGACATGGATATGCCGTCCATTTATGTGCCTATCTACAAGATGAAAAATAGTGACCTGGTTACTGGATTGAGCCAGAATATCCATCCTGCTTTCAGTGTGGCAGAGAACGGCGCCCAGGTGGAACGTTCTGTATTCTATTATTCTAAGTATCAGAACGTGATTATCAACGGCAGAGCCTACTCCCTGGCACACAGAGACCCCAATGTGTACATCAATTTCGACCAGGCAAAGATAGCCTGCGATGCAAAGGGGCCTGGATTCCACTTGGGGACGATGGCAGAATGGGCCTGCATTGCCCTCTGGTGCCGGAAGAATGGAACGATGCCGCGTGGCAACAACAGCTACGGATGCGATCACGGCCACAGCTATGAGAAAGGCCAGGTAAGCTACCAGTACACAGACAGCGGAAAACAGTATGACGGACGTACATTTACCGGTTCCGGTCCGGCAACCTGGGGGCATGACTGGACACAGTTTGGCATCCAGGACATGAACGGCAACGTCTGGGAGTGGGTAGGCGGCATGCGTCTGAAAGAAGGAGAAATCCAGGTGATTCCGTACAACAATGCAGCACTCGGAGCGGACTGCGACCAGGGGCCTTCCTCTACTCTCTGGAAAGCTATCAAGAATGATGGTTCCCTGGTGGAGCCTGGGACGGCTGCAACTCTGAAATATGACTGGGTGTCCGGCAAGATTCAGCTGACAACCGGAATTACTGTCGCGGCGGATGCCGGGCGTTACTGCGAGTACAAGGATATGTCGCTGGCAAGCGGCCTGACGGCTCCGGAGCTGGCGAAAGTCCTTCTGATTTATCCGGATGAACCCGGAGGAGATTACGCTGGGGACGGTCATTGGATGAACAACGCCGGAGAACGTTTGCCGGTCTGTGGGGGCAGCTGGTACAGCGCCGCGAACGCTGGCGTGTTCAGCGTGTATTTGTACAGCCCGCGCTCGAACTCGTACCACGACGTTGGTTTTCGCTCCGCTTATGTAGAACTGTAAAACTGCCCACTGAATCACTGACCGCCCTGCGGTAGCAGGGCTATAACTTTACGGAGGCAATATGTCTGAAAAGAGAGCTGCCACTACCGGCGGCATAAGCAAGCAGGAGGCGGAAAATCTCCAGATAAGGCAGAAAGTATTAGACATGGCCGCGTATGCGATGCCGCTCATAGAACGGTGGAGCGTGGCGCACCAGAAACTCCTGGGAGATGACATCGCCCACTGCATGAATGAAATGGTAGAGCTTGCGGCAGCTCTCCAGTTCGAGCAGAATAAGAAAACTCCGTGCAAAAATCTGGATATGAAGAATAAAGCCTTGCAGGATTTTATCACCCTGGCATATGCGCTGAAATATCTGAAAGGTTCATCGTCCTATGATGAATGGACGCGCCGGTCAAAAGAAATCGGCGCGATGATTGGAGGGTATAAAAAGTACATATACGAGGAGACGCCTGCAGCAAAGGGCAAGAGGTAGGGAGGCATCCGGGAATACCGGGTGCTTTCCTTTTGGGAGCAGGCTATACACTACGTTTGCCGATCTGTGGGGGCAACTGGAACAACGCCGCGAACGCTGGCGTGTTCAACGTGAATTTGAACAACCCGCGCTCGAACTCGAACCACAACGTTGGTTTTCGCTCCGCTCTACTCTCATATGCCAGAACCGGTCAGATTACGGTCTGCCCGGCAGTGCGAGAGATTAAAGGAGCCTGTTTCCGCTCCGGGCCGCAAGGCAGGAGAAAAATGGTGCCATGTGTGCGTATGTGGTGCCGCCTCTGTGGAGACAAACAAAGCAGAAGGCAACTCTGGAAACTGCAAGTAACACAAAATGTGAACGCCGCGACACAGAGATTTTTAGAGAGGATGACGCGATGAAGATAAAACGAGTGTTTGACCTAATCTTCTCTATGGAAAACCTACACGCCGCCCTGGAGGATGCCTCCAGCGGAAGGCGGTACCAGAAGGATGTCCTGGCGTACAATCTGGACGCCTGGGAAAAGCTCACTTTGCTAAGAGAGGAAATCCTAAGCGGCGGCTATTGCATAGAAAGGTATTACATTTTCTATATCCATGAGCCAAAGCTGCGGATGATTATGTCAATATCCTTCCGTCATCGCATCGTCCAATGGGCGATTTACCGGGTGGTGAATCCGCTCCTGGTTCCGGGATACATCAAGGACACATACGGATGTATTCCCGGCAGGGGCAGCCTGGGAGCTATGAATCGGCTGAAATACTGGCTGGAGCTTGTCTCCCGGAAGGAAGGGGAAACCTGGTATTTCCTAAAACTGGATATAAGCAAATATTTCTACCGTGTATCACACCGGATACTGAAAGAAATCCTGGCAAAGAAAATCAAGGATGAAAGAGTGCTGGAGATTCTGTACGGGATTATCGACTGCAAACATACGCCATTCGGCTTGCCACCTGGCAAGAATCCGGAGGATGTGCCGCTGGAGGAACGGCTTTATGATGTCGGGATGCCGATAGGGAACCTTTTGAGCCAGCTCTTTGCGAACATTTACCTGGATGCCCTGGACCAGTTCTGCAAGCGCGTCCTGGGAATCCGTTACTATATACGCTATATGGATGATGTGATTATATTGAGCAACAGCAAATTGCAGCTCCGGGAATGGAAAGACCGGATAGGCACCTTCCTGGAAGTGGAGCTGGAGCTTAATCTGAATCAAAAGACCTGCATCCGTCCGATAGCGCAGGGAATCGAATTTGTAGGATACAGAGTGTGGGCGGACGAAGTGAACGTGCGGAAAAGCACATCATTACGAATAAAACGGAACCTGGCCGGTGTCTGTGTGAAGTATGCCGAAGGGAAACTGACGCTCCAGGAAGTGACGCAGCGGTTCAACAGCTACATAGGGATGTTGGGCCATACAGACAGCCAGGCTCTTTTAGATAAGATATATCAAGAGATGGTTCTCACAACCGCGGAAGGAGGAAAGCTGGAGGATGGAGAGGAAGAACTTCTTTACATGCTCCCCATACAGCAGGAAATGCGTATGTCCTATGGGGAATGGGAAATGCGAAACGACTTGCAGCTGGTATGGTAAGTGTGAGCATTGCTTGAATTTCCACATACCGGCAGGGCAGGAGCCTTGTCTGGCATGTGCGAATTTAAGAATAGATTTAAGACCGCCTGGAGAGGGCGGTTTTTCAGTGGAAGGAGGTGAAAAGGCTATGGATAACCCGGTGACACATAGGGAGCTGGAGCAGTTCCGGCAGCTGATGGAGTCGGAGAATGAGCGGTTGAAGGAAGAAAACGACCGCCAGAATCACCGCATCGGAGTCCTGGAGAACAGCATCCAGAAGATGACCGACCTGGCAGCGTCCACAGAAAAGCTGGCGGTGAACATGCAGAACATGTTGAAGGTCCAGGAGGAGCAGAGCAAGCGCCTGGAGCAAATCGAGAACCGGGACGGCGAGAAGTGGCGGAAAGCGATGGCATACATCGGAACCGCGATACTGGGAGCTGTCCTGGCTATTGTATTTGCCAAGATTGGGCTGTAGAGGAGGCGAGGCATGAAGGAAAAGAAAAGCGTCCGGACAATGGACATCATCCTGGCGGTGATTGCCGTTTTCCTGCTTCTCTTTATCGTGGTGATGGTGTGGCTTTACTACCAGACCGGGGCAATCCCGGACACGCTCTGCACATGCGTATTTGCTGCCTGCGGAGGGGAGTGTGGAGTCATGGGCTGGATAAAGACCACGAAGGAGCGGCAGAGGGAGCGGTCATTCGAGCTGGAGGACAGGGAACACGAGGAACAAAGACAGAAAGAAATGGAGGCAAATCTGAATGAATGAGATTTTATTTGAGCTTTTGAAGGTAGTTATCATGGTGGCAGTCATGCTTATCACGCGGTATGCCATTCCCTGGGTAAGGGAGCGCATCGGGGCGGATAAGCTGGCCCTGGCAGAGAAGTGGGTTCGGTACGCGGTACTGAAAGCCCAGCAGGTCATGTGGGCTGATGATGGGCCGGAACGCAAGGCATACGTTACGGAGTTTCTGAAAGAGCTGCTTATTGAGAAGAACATTGCCCTTTCGGATGAACAGCTGGACATTCTGATTGAAGCAGCAGTGAAGCAGATGAAAATTGAAGCAGGCTCCGGTGTCACTATCAATAACTCTGCCGGTGAAGCTCCGGGAGAAAAGACTGCAAAATGATGTAGGAGGAGGGAAACGCTATGGCACTGAAAGGAAGTACGGTCCGGGAGCAGGTATGGAACTATCTGGCATCCGCAGGACTAAGCAATCATGGAGTGGCTGGCCTCATGGGGAATCTGTCCGCAGAGTCCAGGCTCAATCCTAAGAACCTGGAGGATCTCTGTGAGGCGCGGCTCAAAGAGGCCGGAAAGCTGTACTGTACGGATGAAACGTACACAGTGGCGGTGGACAGCGGGGAAATCAGCCAAGAGGAGTTCCTGCATCCTCTCCCGAATAAACAGTACGGGTACGGGCTGGCACAATGGACATCACCCGGAAGGAAAGCCGGCCTTTATGACCTGGCAAAGTCCAGGGGCGTGTCAATCGGTGATCTGGAGATGCAGCTGGATTTCCTCATGCAGGAACTTTCCACCAGCTACAGAAATGTCCTGGAGATTCTGAAATCTGCAACTTCTGTGAGGGCGGCGTCTGATGCCGTCCTCATTGATTTTGAGCGTCCGAAGAACCAGGGAGAGGCTGTAAAGAAGAAAAGGGCTGGATATGGACAAAAGTATTATGACGAGTTTGTAAAGCCTGCATCGGTCAATACGGCAGGCACAAGCACCAAACCAGAAGGAGGTAAGGCAACTATGACAGAGACGCAGGCGAGGCAGCACATATTGAGCATCATGCAGGGCTGGGTAGGCTTGAAAAGGTCGGACGGCTCCCACAAGGTAATTATTGATACCTACAACGGACATAAGCCGCTGGCGCGGAACTATTCCGTGAAGTACACGGACGCATACTGCGCCACCACTATATCTGCAGCAGCAATCGAGGCAGGGTTCGATGACATCATCCCCCTGGAGTGCGGATGCGGCCAGATGATAGAGCTGGCAAAGAAGATGGGAATCTGGGAAGAAAACGACGCCTATGTACCGGAACCGGCGGACATCATCCTCTATGATTGGGATGATAACGGCATCGGGAACAACACCGGCTGGCCCGATCATGTCGGCATGGCGGAGAAGGTGGCAGGCAGCACCATTACCGTCCTGGAGGGCAATATGAGCGGCGGCGTTGTGGGCCGCAGGAACCTCCAGGTCAACGGCCGGTATATCAGAGGGTATATCCTTCCGAAGTACGCAGGCAAGGCAGACAAGCCGGACGAGCCGAACACTTCCGGAAATCTGAAAGTGGGTGATATTGTGACATTCACCGGAAAGAATCATTACGCCAGCTCCTATGCAAGCGCCAAAAAGGTCTCCTGCATGAGCGGCCAGGCGAAGGTGACGGCCATAAATGCAAAGGGAGCGCATCCGTACCATCTGGTGGCGGTTCCCGGGAAAGGCTCCAATGTATACGGCTGGGTGGATGCTGCTGACATCCAGGGCGCGGCATCCGGCTCCGGTCCTTCCGGGGGAACCGTGGCAATCAAGGTGGGCGATACCGTGAACTATTCCGGGAACGTCCATTACACCAGCAGCTACAAGGGGGCGAAATCCTCCAGCTGCAAAGGCGGTACCGCGAAGGTGACGGCCATCAACAAGACCGGGGCGCACCCTTACCATTTGAAGCACACCGGGAGCGGATGCACCGTGTACGGCTGGGTGGATGCTGACAAAGTTTCCGGATCATAGGAGGGCATACAGCGTATGAAAAATTACATCGGCGTCAAAATCGTAAAGGCGGAGCCGCAGGAGAAGGACGGCAGGCCCGGATATAAGGTAGTGTATCCGGATGGCTATGTGTCGTGGTCTCCGAAGGACGTCTTTGAAAAGGCATACAGAATACTTGACTGTGAAGATTTCATCAACAAGAAGGAGTAACACCGCATCTGCATCTCAATAAGGCAAAAGGGCCTCTCTGTCAATTCCAGGCAGGGAGGCTCTTTTTTATTGCCGTTTTAGACCGTCCGCGGATTGTCCTATGGACTGTCCGTGGATTGTCCGTGGACGCATCAATTCTGATTATCTCCAGCACATCCAGGCGGAAATTTCCGGAGCTGTTTCTTCTTATTATAATATACCTAAAATTTTAGACCGTCCTATGGACTGTCCGTGGACGCGTCCGTGGACTGTCCGGTGTAACCATAACCATAACCAAAACATTATTATATAAAAACATATATGTCCAAAACAAAACGCCTATTTGTGAGTTTTTGTCATTGTTTTTATTGACAAACGCCGAATAGTGAGTTATAATATAGATATACAAAAGGATGATACAAAGAAAACTCACAAGGAGGCGTTGATAGGGATATGATGAAGTGCGAATTTGAGAAGAGAATCGGCGGAGAGGTAAGGCAGAGCGACTACAACATTATTGAACATGTCTACACCTGGCATCCGGCAATCAGCAACACGGAGGGAAAAGACCAGATAGCAACGCTGTATAAGATGGGGGGAATGTGCCTCATTAAAGACATGGAGCCGACAGCAAAGCTGATGGAGGAGCTGGATGAAGAGAAAAGAGATGCGGAGCGCAGGCTGAAAGAGATTCAGAAGAAAATTGAGGATGTCGTTTGCGGCAGGACAGAGAGGGAGGAATAAGGATATGGCAATCAATTTCCAGGTAATGACAGAGAATCAGAAAAATGAATATGGGAAGTATGTTCCGGACTGGGAGGCTCTGAAAGCCGGAGCCTCCTGCGAGGAGGAGAAGGAGTACATTGATAGGATCATCGCCCTGGATGAAAAATGGATAAGCAAGGGGCGCGGAGAATATGCAGGGTTTGCGTTCAATATGGTTTACATCACCAGGCAGAAATGCGGACACTTTGAAATCTTCCAGACCCCTTGCAATGAGCATTACAGCCTGGAAGAAAATCTGCTCCAGGCAGAGGAACACGCAAAGAAAATGAAATGTGGACGGTGCATTTCCGGGATAGGAGGCAGGTTATGAAGAGAAACGAATATTTTAAGAGAGCGGCCGATTTGTATGGTAGCGGCAAGGTGAGCGGAGAAGTCTATGACGCTATGATTATGAACGCTGACGCTTTCTGTGATGATGACGAGGACGAGGTCGGATATGAGGACGGGCTTCCGGCCACATATGCAGAAATTGAGTATTCAGACTTTGACAATCCAGAGGCCGTGGACGGTGCCAGGTTTGATGATATGAATTATCTCCGGTACACGGAGAGGTAAAGATGGCCTATATAAGGAGCCACCCGGCAGGGACGCGCCGGGGCCTTTAATGCAGGAATCCAGTCACAACCCTGGAGGAGGATGCAGAGTGGGGGCAGTCTTTTTACAAACATTGTCTATTTGGTGCTGGCTGACAGGTTTTCACCCGGTTTTTAATGTGAAAATGGGGAGGCGGTTTGAGCAGGGAACGCCGGAAAATGCTCATGGTGTCCAGCAGGTTTTCTGGCTTTAGTGCGAAACCAGATAAGGGGCGGTTCTCCCCGACATTCGCGTGAACCGGCGGAACGTATGAAAGCCGCTTGATAAATTCATACCCGAATAGACAATCTTTGTAAAAGGGCTGCGCCCGATCATAAAAATAGGAGGTTTAGGTTATGCAGTATCCGGTTAGTGAAAAGAAGTGTAGAGGTTGTTCTGCCTGCTGTCTGGTGGATAGGGATTTCAACTATGCGCCACTTCCCATAGAACGGCAGTATTATCAGTGCATCGCAGATGCGGAGTATATGTGCGGTGAAGCGGAGCCGGAACAGCCCCAGGAGCCGCATCGGAAAGCTGGAAGTTACTGGCATGCCCTTATGGAGGGCGGCGGCATCGTGGATTAAGGAGGACGGCATGGGAATTGTGAGGATAGGCGGAGTGGAGCTGACGCCGGAGGAGGCGGAGCGGTACTACCTGGATGGAAAGTACATTGTCACATACGGATGCATCTACCAGCTTTTCTACAGCACAGCGCAGAAAAGGGTATACGGACAAGTTATCCACAGAAGCCAGGGGATGACGCGGAGAGGCCGGTTCTTTGCTATGGATGCGGAGACGGTGAACCACCTGGTAGGATTCAGCCTGGTAAACGACAGTAAGACGGCATTGGCCGGATGCGGTTTTCTTCTGGAGAAGGAGTGAAGAAACTATGAAGAAAAATTGGAACATTACAAAATGGTGCAAGGCAATCACTGATTCCGGAGAGGATGAATACACCCATAGGGATGTATCTGGATTTGAACACAGCTTTAGGCTCCTGGATGATGATGGAGTGGTTTACGCATACGGAAAGGCAAATGCAATTATATTTGCCCCTCTGTATCACTACATGAATGAATATGGATGCACTGAAATCCAGTACAAGAACAAAGAGACTGGAGAGTACGAGACGCTGTAAGGGGGATTGACAGAATGAAGTTAAGCAGAAACGATATTGAGACTTTGAAAAGCATGGGGTATCTGGACAAGGATATTTCACAGATTGGGCAAAGCATCAGAAAGACGGAATACACGAAGGATGGCGAAAAAATCTCTGCTGAAAGGGCAAGGGAAATTCTGGGACAGAGAATTTTTTTAAGCGGCCAGGGACGCGCTGCATTCCACGGTACAGCATATAGGGAAAGCAATGGAGGTCCCACATCCCATATCTTTTTTAATGTGGCATCAGAATTTTTCAGATAAGGAGAGATGGAGTATGAGATATTACAGCGCACAGAGGCCGGTTTCCCCTGGGACTTTTCCCAGGGAGGGAGCCGGGAGAATCGTGAATTTTGACAATAAGCAGTTCTGCGAGGAGATAGGGCGCGATGCCTGGGGTTACATTGAGTATGCGGAGCCTCTGTCTGCAGCACAGATGGAGGCGTATGAGTTGACGCAGGGAGGGATGAAGAAATTCTGGTGTGTCACCACATCGGTAAATGACCGGGGGAGGGTGGCAGCGAACATCACCAATGTAATAGAGGCGGTATGCCAGCCGGAAAATTCATCAACCAGTACGAGCCGAAGGGATATTTACAATGACTGGTTCCCTTCCCAGGAGGAGGCAGAGAAATTCGTGGAGGAGGCGAGGAGAGCGTGAAACTGGTAATCGAGGTAAAACGCCGGAGAATGAGCGTCACGCAGGGCGAGGCAGATGTGTATGTGAACGGCCAGAAAGTCATAACCTTTGGAGACAAGATAGAGATGATTAAAGAAGGGGAGCGGTGCTATGGGGAAAACATCGGAGGATGGGGCAGCAAAAAGCCGGATTCCGCTTTTATTGCCGGGTACTTATGGCATCCGCATGATGAACTCTACAGCTATAGGGAGAAGCTGGAGCGGATTCTGACGGATGGAGAGGAGCTGGAGGCTCTTGGAGCGGATAATGAGAAGGAGGCGCGATGAAAAACAAAAAGTTTTGGCCAGAACAGATTGAGGAGGCCAGAACGCTGGCTATCCAGGAAAAGAAATTCCTCACCAGGGAGTATGATGCGCTTTCGGATGCGGATGGCCTGCGCGTTCTCACAAAGGGAGAGCTTGAGGAATTGAAGGGGAGCCGGTATTCCTGCATCTATGCCGGGTGGATCACGGTCATTGAGGACTACACGGAGGAGACTGGGAAAGCCTGGGAAGTTCTCCAGGCGGTCAATGCACGGTTCCGGGAGCTGGATGCAGAGGAGCAGGTAATAGATATTCTGAATGATTTCCCGGATGTGGAGCTGGGACTGGCAGACATCACGGATGATTTTATTTCCTATATGGGAGCATCCGGACACGATCTGACATATAGCCTGCCGATGGAGGGAAGGAACATAGCGTATTTCGTAGTGACAAGCCGCGCCTGCCTGGAGGATGAAAATACCCGGATGATGATGGCAGAGGCGGCGACAATGTAAAGGAGGACGGCATGGGAGACCCTTATAAAGTGGAGTGGTTGAAGAAAATGCTGGAGCATGAAACCAGCAAGACGGAGGAGCATTATGGGGCACGTTTGAGCCATTGGTATGGAGATTCAAAGATACTTACCATTGACGCAGGCGGACTGAGGGCTTTGATTCGGCACTATTCAAAGCATGATACAAATTTGGATGGATAGGAGGATGGAGATGGACGAGAGAGCGAAGGTATTGATTATGAACCTGGTGGAGCTGATGCGCGAAAGCCAGCAGAGGGTGTATGATTATGAGTTTGCAGACTACCTAATGGATAAGACCGGCATTAAGCCGGAGGAGCTTGTGGAGTGCGGCATCTATGGGAGCAGGCCGCTACATCCGGATGTGGGCGGCATCGCCCAGAGGGAGGATGGTTCCATCCTCCGGGTATTCCGGGAACATTATGGGGAGGGTGACATATTCAAGAGCTGGCGGCGGTTCTACCTGGGAGCATTGGACGAGGTATGCTATGTGCCGGAAGGGAGCGATTCCGGGTACTCCAGGCAAAATTTTCTGGATCTGTGCGATGGGGACAATGAGTTGGCGGAGCGACTTTTTGAAGCCGTCACCTGGGAGCATCCGGAAAGTTGGATAGACCAGGCTATGACATCTGGTGAGTGGATCGTCTGCAATGGATGCGGAAAGCTGTATGATGTGGACGGAAATTCTGGCGTATGCCCGGAATGTGGAAAGGCAGGGGTGGAGTGATGAAAGCATATTATCCTCCGGATGTGGGGGATAATTTCTGGCGTGATATTCCCGGATTTAACGGAAAGTACCAGGCAAGCAGAGCTGGAGACATCCGCAGGAAGTTTGGAAGTGGCAAAGTCCGGGATATGACGCCATACAAGAAACGGAGTCTGAAAGCGAAGAAGATTTTAAGGAATAGGCTGTATGTCAAACTGACGCTGGATGGGAAAAGTATGGAGGTTCCGGTCCTTAAAATCATGGCCGATACCTGGAAGGGAAAGCCACCGGATGGATGCGTTCCCTATCACATAAATCATATAGTAGTTGACAACCGGGATGAAAACATCGGTTTCATCAGCAGGAAAGAGCTGGGGCGACTGACCGGAGGGAGAACCAGGCGGAGGAAAGCAGTTTTTAAGGTAGACCGGGATGGAAACGAAGTGGAGGTTTACCGTTCTGCGAGGGAGGCGGCAAAGCATAATAACATGAGCTACCAGACAGTTTTGGACAGATGCAACGGAAAGGTGAAGAATGAATATGCCCTGGATGGATATACATACCGATTTGAGGAAAGCCAGGGCAGGCCACGAAAGGAGGAAAAGGTTTGAAAGCAGCAGGAGAAATTATTGAGGACATCCTTAAAAAGGACGGCGTGAGCCAGTCCGATCTGGCAAAGATGATGGACACGGACCGGAGGGCAATTCACCAGCTGCTCCGGAAATTCCAGGACATTAAGTATAGCAAGTTTGCGGAGATTCTGGATAAGCTGGGATATGAAATCACGATAAATAAGAAATAGCAGCTGGAGGCAGGCTGCTTTTTCTCTGGCAGAAAAATTCACAAATAGGCGTTATATGTCGGCTATATTATTGACAAACGCCGAATAGTGAGTTATAATATAGATATACAAAAGGATGATACAAAGAAAACTCACAAGGAGGTATCGGTTATGAGAGTAAAGGCTGGCTGGATTGTAAAGGTAGCGGACATCGGGATACTGGCAAAGGTGGTATCTGCTGGAGACGGCAAAGCGGAGCTGGAGTTTGATTTCCCGGAAGGCCGGGAGGCCTGCGAGTGTCCGTATTCAATTATTGCAGGCATCATCTCCAGAGGGGAGGCTGCATGATAAAGCTGGAGTTTGAACATTTGATAGAGCGTCCGATTTCTGACGAGGAGTTCCGGAAGATTCAGCTGGTGTATATGAATACAGAGGCAATCGTAACACCTTCCCAGATGTCGTATATCTACCTGGTATGGGGAGAAAAAGGGATTGATATTCTGTACTCACTGGTGATGGAGCGCGGAAGGCTGATAGAGGAGGTCGGGGAATTGAAACGCGAGCTGTCAGATGCGAAGAAAGAAAACCGGCGGCTCCGGGATTTCCGGGGCGTGATTCTGAAAGCATACGAGGAGGCGGTAAAAGATGTATGAGTATGATTATTCTGGAGATATGAAATTCTTCCAGGACCAGCTTGCAGCGAAAGGCATCACCAAAGAGATGCTGAACATGGACAATTTTGCAGGGCTGACGGCCAGGGAATTGCAGAACATAGTAAACAGCGCAAGACTGATAAAGAAAGGTGAGACTGCCGGAGAACCGGCATCAGCATAAATTTTAGCATGGAGGGCAAAACACATGGAAAGAACCTATTATTCAATCAATGAACAGACAGCGAGGACGGCGAAAACCCTTAATTCTTTCAGCGAATACAAGGAAGGGAGCGCAACGGCGGAGTACCGGCATTATGTAGATAAGGTGTATGACGTGGTGGAGCGGATCGCGGAGGAGAAGCCTCACCTTCTGGAAAAGGCACAGCGCATGGCGGAGCGCTACAGCCGGAAACTGTCTATCTACTACAACGATTACTACCGCAATGAGGCATCCTGCCCCAGCATTATGATTTCCGGCGGCGGAAATTTCCCGGTGAGGAAAAAGGAGAAGCAGAACAGCCGAAGGGAGACACTGAACAAAGAATGGGAGTACCTGGTTTCCTATGCAGGCAAGATAGAGCATCTTCTGACGATGGAGCAGCCCATCCTCTCCGGAGACGAGCGTGCCGTGGAACTGCTGCAGGAAAAGCTGGACGGCATGGTGGAAACCCAGGAGTTGATGAAGGCGGTCAATGCGTACTACCGGAAGGAAAAGACCCTGGACGGATGCCCGAACCTTACCCAGGAGGAGATTGAAAAGCTGAAAGCGGAGATGGCATCCAGCTGGCATTGGGCGGACACTCCATTCCTTCCCTATGAACTGTCAAACAATAACGCCAACATCAAGAGGACAAGAGACCGGCTGGAGAGATTGAAAAAGGTAAAGGAGGCCGGAATCAAAGAAGCGGAGAATAAGTTCTGCAAGGTAGTGGAGAATACCGAGATTATGAGGCTCCAGCTGATATTCGATGGCAAGCCGGAGCCGGAAGTCCGGGATATTCTGAAAAGCAACGGTTTCAAATGGGCACCGAGCCAGTCAGCATGGCAGAGGCAGCTCACCAACAATGCGAGATATGCGCTTAAAAGCGTGATGGAAGAGCTGGAGAAATTAGAGGAGGCGGAATAAGAATGGAAATCAAGACAATGGCCGGATGGCATGAGTTCGCTGAAAACAACAGCAACGGGAGCTGGGATAAATACTGCAAGCCTGGAGACCTGGTAGACGAGGAGGTATACGACTACTTCCTGGATGTGTTACCCCCTAGAAGCATGGAGAGGGGGTACCTCCAGGTAGGGGAGCCTCACAGCCACCAGATGAACATACTGACCGGAAAGCGGCAGGCCACATACGCGACATTCCGCAGGGTGGAGAAGGGAATCTGGATGTATTGCGGAAACTGTTTTGCCGGAATGACATGGGACGCGGATGCCGCGAGCGGTTCCCTGGAGGGCTTTCTGAAAGTCACATACCGGAAGGAGGGGAGCCAGAGAATATGCAGGCCGCGCCTGGTTTGCAAGGATGGATTCTCAATGTCCATCCAGGCCGGGGAAGATTTCCAGTGTACCCCCAGGGAGCATAGGCAAGACGGCGATTATACAGCTGTTGAGCTGGGAGGTCTTTCCTCACTGGAGGAGCTGCTGGTACCCTATGCGGAGGATAAGGACGCATTGCTGGACACGACATATCCGTATGTTCCGGTAGAGCTGGTGAAGGTAGTCATTGAGACGCATGGAGGAATCTATGGTTAAGGTTCTGAACTATCCGGGCGCGAAATGGGGCCTGGTAAAGAATTTCATACAGTACATACCGAAGCATCATTCGTACCTGGAGCCGTTTTTCGGCTCCGGTGCGGTGTTTTTCAGCAAAGAGCCGAGCCGGATAGAGACAATAAACGATCTGGACGGCAACGTGGTAAATCTGTTCGACTGCATCCGGGAAGACCCGGAGCATCTGGCGGCAATAGTAGCAGCAACGCCGTACAGTCGCGAAATGTACGACCGCTCATTTGATGCGCTTATGGATGACAGCCTGGACAAGTGCCAGAGGGCGGCGGCTTTCCTTACCTCATGCTGGCAGACGCACGGATTCCGGGTAAACCAGTATAGGCCCGGATGGAAGAACGATGTCCGGGGAAGGGAGAGGATGTATGCGCTCTGGAGCTGGTACAAGCTGCCGGAAAGCATCGTCATGGTAGCGGAGCGCCTGCGGCAGGTCCAGATAGAAAACCGGCCAGCACTGGAAGTCATCGGGCGGTTTGACAGTGAGAATGTGTTCATGTATCTGGACCCACCGTATGTCCTGGACACCAGGAACGGAAAACAGTATGCGTTTGAAATGTCGGACGCAGATCACGCAAAGCTCCTGGAGGCAATCTGTAGCACAAGGGCGAAGGTGATGATAAGCGGATACGAGAACGCCTTGTATGATGATTTCCTGGCAGGATGGAAAAAGATATTGTTTCCTTCCAAGACAGCATACGGCGCAAAGAGGACAGAAGCAATATGGATGAATTATTAAGTTTCAGAAAAGGAGGCAGGCAATGAGTTGTAAATACAAGAATGAGTGTCCGAGTTATAGCGGATGGTGTGAAGGAACAAAGCAGAATTTCGCCCTGTGCGTACAATTCCTGGTGGGCGCTTATGATAGGGAAAAGGCCAGGAACAAGGAGGAGATGCCGCAGGAGATTCAGAAGGAATCCAATTTCTTTTATGTTATCGAGGCCGGAAGAGACCATGTAAGAAAGTATGTCAGCAAGGATTTTCCGCGTGTTTTCCAGTATACGGTCAAGTTAAGCAAAGCCAGAAGGTTTGAGACAGAGGAGAGGGCCATGGAGTTTATCCGGGGATTCAATGACTATGGGAAGTTTACGATTGTGCAGCCGGTTGTGAAAAAAGTATGCAGGACATTTTCAGTTGTCCAGGAAGGAGAAGAAAATGAATAAGGTTATTCTGATGGGGCGCCTCACACGCGACCCCGAAGTAAGGTATTCGCAGGGGGAGACCAGTATGGCGGTTGCCAGGTACACGCTGGCGGTAGACCGAAGAGGCAGGAGGGACGGCGAGCAGTCGGCAGATTTCATTTCCTGCGTGGCGTTCGGAAAAGCTGGAGAGTGGGCGGAAAAGTGGCTCCGGAAGGGAATCAAGATTGCCATTACTGGACGCATCCAGACCGGCAGCTACACCAACAGAGAGGGCCAGAAGGTCTATACAACGGATGTCGTGATTGAGGAGCAGGAGTTCGCTGAAAGCAGGGCAGCAAGCGAGGGAAACAGCCAGAACCAGCAGAGACAGCAGGAGCAGAGTGCCGGAGATGGCTTTATGAATATTCCGGACGGCATTGACGAGGAACTGCCGTTCAACTAAAAAGGAGGGAAAATCATGGAAAACAGCAACATCGTAAACATTAAGGCGGAGCGGATCATGGCGCATCCGAACAATCCCAGGAAGAACCTGGGGGATTTGTCAGAGCTGGTGGAGTCTATCAAAATTCATGGAATCATGCAGAACCTTACAGTGATTCCTCTGGTGGATGTAGACCCGGATGCCACCATAGGGCAAGGGGAGGAGAAATATGTCACCCTCATAGGGCATCGCCGGTATGCTGCAGGTTCCCAGGCAGGGGTGACGGAGTTTCCCTGCAAGATAGCAAGGGGGCTTTCGGAGCGTGAGCAGATGTCAATCATGCTGGAGGAGAATATGCAGAGGGCAGACCTCACTATCTGGGAGCAGGCAAACGGTTTCCAGATGATGTTAGACCTGGGGGAAACGGAGGAAAGCATCGCGGAAAAGACCGGATTCTCCAAAACCACGGTCCGGCACCGGCTGAATATCGCAAAACTGAACCAGGATATTTTGATGAAAAAGGAAAAGGACGAAGCTTTCCAGCTGTCTTTGACAGACCTCTATGCGCTGGAGCAGATTGAGGACATCAAAATAAGGGATAAGATTCTGAAAGAGGCATCTAATTCCAGGGATTTAGTCTGGAGAGCGAAGAGCGCCGCAGAGGAGATTCACCGGGATAAGGTGGCGGCGAAGATTATTGAGATGCTGGAGGAGGCAGGAATCGGCGCGGCTCCGAAGGAATATGAGAAGGACCAGTATTCCGGGAAGTGGGAAACCGTGGAGTGGATTAGCACTGAAAAGGCAGCACCTAAGAGAATCAGCAAAAAGAAGTTCGAGGGATGCTTCTACCACAAGGCATACAGATCAGTGAACGTAATCCGGAAAAAGGATAACTCGAAAGAGCCGATGACCGAGGCAGAACGCATCCAGAAGGAGAAGGACCGGAACAAGAAAACCATCAAGGCTATTGCAAAGGAGATGACGGCACAGAGGAAAAGTTTCATCCTCAATGCCATTGCCGGGAAGATTGAGCCGCTGAAGGATACGGAGGATGCCATCAAGGGGTTGTGGGGCGTGATTGTGGATGCCTGCGGTTATATGAACAAGACTACGCTTATGGCGTTCCTATCAGATGCAAAAGACTGGTGGAATATGTCGGACGAAGAAAAGGAGAAGTGCCAGGCCAAATTCCAGAAATTGAGCATTGAACATCAGCTGATGATTGGCGCTTTCTGTGCTACCAACGATAAAGATTTTACGGAATGGGATGGAGCGTACAGAAAAGAAACCGGGGAGCTTATCACGCAATTTACGGAAGTCCTGGAGAAGTATGGTTTTTCCTATGCGGAGGAGGAGCAAAACAAGGTGATGGAGGGTTCCCATGAGTGCTATTTCAAGAAGGAGGAGCCGAAAGATGAATCAGCCTAAGATGAAAAAGATTTTTACGATGCATCCCGGAAAGGCAGAGTATGAATATGCCGTGAAGTGCCGGTTCTGCAATGAGACATACAGAATCGACATGAACAGCGATTTGTATTACAGACTGGACAGATTCCTGGAAGGGGAGGGCCATGCGGAAGAAATGCTGCATGACCTCCCTCCCGGAATCCGGGAAATGTTCATCAGCGGAATGTGTCCGGAGTGCTGGGAAAAGACATTCGGTGGAGAGGAGGATGCAGAATGAGAAAAAGGTACTGCAAAGGCAGATATTACAAGGCTGGCGCCTATCATAATTTTGAAATCGGGAAATTCCACCAGTGGGGCAGTAACTACGAGGAGTTTGAGAATGGGGCAGGCAATTACTCTGTGGCTATCGTGGAGCTGCCGGATGGAACCGTTGTTATGCCGGTGGCAGATGATATATGTTTCCTGGAGAGTGAGGAATTAAATAGGCTTATAGAAGAATGTTCCAATAAGTCGGATACTGTATATACACTGGAGTGGGCCAGAAATACGCTCAATCGGTACAGAGACCATGTATGCATGACTATGTTGGGCTTGACTGGAGAGGACGAAGTGAAAACAATCTATGATTTGTTCAATGCTCTCAAAATGGGCGAGCTGGCATTGTATAAGCAGGAGAAGCGAGAGAAGGAGGAGACGCAGAGTGAAAAAGGTATGCCCGGAGTGTCACAAGGTATTTGTGACGGAGCTGACAGATAAGGTCTATTGCTCCAGAAAATGTTCTGTGAAAATGAGGAAACGCGGAAGGAGGAGGAGACGTAATGCTGAAATTGCCTATAAAGAAAAAATGGCTTGACATGATTCTCACCATGGAAAAGCCGGAGGAGTACCGGCAGATAAAGCCATACTGGACGGTCCGGATCATCCACTGGCTGGGATTCCAGGACAGTGAGACGGACACTGTGATGGAACTGTTGAGGGAAAAGCGCACAGAAAAGGCGCTGCCGGTCATCCTGCAAAATGGGTATGGGGCAGATGCGCCGGAGGTAGAAGTCATGTGTACGCTTTCCATCGGCGCTGGAAGGGAAGAATGGGGCGCGGCTCCTGGCAAGGAGTATTTCCGGTTCCATATTGAGAAGGTATCAAAATTTATGGGAGCTGATGTAGTATGAAGGGACAGATGAACCTATTTGATGATGATACGTTCATAAGGGATGCAGACTGCACAAAGGACACGCCGGTTGTCAAGGGAAAGCCGGACACGCCGATTTACGGCCAGGGCATCGGGATAAGGCCGTCTGTTCCAGGGCGGCAGGATTCAGACCATTTTAAGCGGATATATCTGGAGGAATTGCTGCCCTTAGAAGAATATGACCTGGTGGCGGTTCTATTATCCGGAGGGAAAGACAGTATCGCCTGCTATTGCAAATTGCTGGAGCTGGGAGTGCCGAAGGGAAAGATAGAGTTCTGGCACCACGATATAGACGGAGGGCATCCATGCAGGCGTATGGACTGGAGATGCACCCACAATTATGTCCGGTCATTCGCAGAGGTGGAAGGAGTACCGCTCCGGCTATCGTGGAGGGTAAACGGTTTTTTCGGAGAGCTTTACAGAATAGGGGCAAGTGAGCCGGTGGAGTGGCTGGAGCCAGAGACCGGGGAGGTCATACGCTGCAGGCTGTCGCAGAACTATATCAAGTGCCAGGAAATCAAGGAAAAAGCAACGGATGATATGGAGGAGGAGCTGAAAAAGCTGGGGTATAGAATGAAGTTCCCTGCAAAGACTGGTGATTTGAGCCGCCGGTGGTGCAGCGCATATCTGAAAATCATGGTGGCTGATACCGTGATGTCTAATCTGTCGAGGTTGAAACAGCTGGAGGAGCTGGGAGGCAAGCGACACATGTTCCCGGCAAAGGGAGGCACCCACCAGGGGAGATGGTGCAGTGGAAATCTGAAAGCTGCCGTCCAGGACAGCGTGACATCAAATCTGGAAAAGACCAGGGCAAATGTGAAGGTTCTGGTGGTATCCGGTGAAAGGCGTGGGGAATCTTCCGGAAGGACTAAGTATAACGAAATGGAGATACACCGGACAAATGCAGAGGCAAAGGCACACCGCCTGGTTCACCAGTGGAGGCCGGTCATCGACTATTCGGAGAAGGATGTCTGGGAGGTGTTAAAGAGGCACAATGTAAATCCCCACCCTTGCTACCGTGCCGGGTGGAACCGGTGCAGCTGCGCGATGTGCATTTTCTCTACTCCAAAATTGTTTGCAGGCATCCGGGAATTGTATCCGGAGGACTATGCTCTGCTGAAGAAGGACGAGGAGATTCTGGGATTTACCCTGGACAACAAGTGCGATCTGGATACGTTCGTGGGAGATGCGGAATCTTGCGTGTATCATGGAGATTTAGCGGCGATACATAGCCTGGTGACTGGAGAGTTCACAGCTGATGATGTGTATGTGAAGGAAAACTGGATGTACCCTGCCGGGGCTTTTCATGGGGCAGAGGGCGGGCCATGTTGATTAAGGAAGGAGGGAAAGAGAGTGGTTCCAGAACACATATTGCAGAAAGCAATAGCCCACAATGCCGTATGCGATAAGCTAAGAGCACAGGGGTATTCCATACAAGGATCCGGCAATGATTTTAGCAAGTGTTATTTTACAGAAGGGAAAGCTCCGCACCAGAAGATAGTGGGGTACATAGATATGAAAACGCTGGAGATAGTCCGGTTAGATTGATTGGAGGTATATTATGGCGAAAATAGTGATTGAGGTTCCGGATGACTGCCGGAAGTGTCCATGCTTTATAAAGGCAGAGGCAAAAGTTGGGCCAGATGAAAAGACATTCTACCTATGCAGGGAATTTTCCCGGATACTGGAAATTGGCGTGAATGGTTATGGCAACGTGAAAGAAGTACACAGATGTGCGGAATGTAAAACGGCGGAAGTGTTTGATAAGCAGAAAAAGGAGAAGTGACATGTATTATCCGGATGATTTTTACTGTGAACCATCTGAATTTGAGATGCAGGTGGAGGAGTTCAAAGAGAGCCTGGCAAAGTCGATAAAGAGTGAGTTCCTGGAGGAGATGGAGCGGCTGAAAGCGGAGAACCGGAAACTCCAGGGAATCAAGGACAATTTCGAGCAGGTAAAGAGGGACTACGAGCGGAAGAAGATGGAATGTGATAGGATGATGCGCGAGGCGGAGAACAACGCGAAGCGCATGAGGGTAGAGGAGCTGATGAAGAGGTTCCAGACATTCTTCTGGAGGCCGAGCTGGGAATATCTATATGGGCCGAAGTGCGATAAGTGCGATAAGAGCCGGAGAATCGAGGTAACACTTCCATCCGGAAACAAAGTCAAAGACGAATGCGAGTGCGACAAAAGCAGGATGAAAGTCATGGTTCCGGAAAAAATGGTGCGGTATGAGCTGGCGGATAGAGACAGAGGAATAGCTGCCTGGTATACCGCTTGCGGAAAAGAGGGGGAAAGGTACTACAAACTGGATTATGCTGGTACCGTATTTGCAGAAAAGAATTTAGTGGTGCCAGGTACGTCCTTTGATGTGCTGGAGAAGCAAGAAAACCAGAATTCTCTTTTGTTCTCCACCAGGGAGGAGTGTCTTGCATACTGCGAGTATCTGAATGAAAAGAACCTGGTGCCAATGGATACAATCTATGAGTGTGACGGAACAGTCTGGAAAAGTGAGGAGGAGTAAAGATGGGAAAAACCAAAGGTTTTATTCTGAACCGCAAGCAGTACCAGAACATACGGCGCATGGATCACTGTCAGATGACATTATGGGCGGAGAGCGTCTACAAATCCGGTTTTAAGGACGGCCAGGAGGCAACGCCGGGGCTTACCAGCCAGGAGATAAGGGATGCCTTGCAGCCAGTGAAGGGCATCGGGGCAAAGAGGATGGATTCCATCATAGAGGCATTATCTCTGGCGCTGGAAGAAAGAGGAAAGGCAGGAGAGATGGCATGAGATTGGGAGAAGAATGTCCGTATATTACACCGTGCGGATGGTGCAGCAGAAAAGATGTCCCTTGCGATTCCGGAAAATACAAAAAACCAATGCCTGGGATTCCTAAAATACCAGTTCCTCCTCCGCCTGGAGAGAAAAAAGGATGCCAGAAAAAATGATTGCATCCGTCAGAGACCGGTGTTAGAATGAAATAACAAGGGGCATATTACAAAAGTGCGAATTTAATGATACTGTGCATCATGGGGGATGCGATGTTCATATATTAGCCTTAAAATCGCACATTTGTAATGAGGGAGAACGTTACAAAAGTAAGGAAAGCATATTAAAAATCGGAATTGCATATGCTATAATGCCAGTAGGCAAAAAGAAACGAAGAGTCCGGGGGTTCTTCGTTTCTTTTATACTGGCAAAGCACCCGGCAGGTTATTTGTTGTCCTTGTCATCGTCGTCTAACCATTTGATGATGTAGTGGCAGGCTACACCACCCAGAACGGCGGTTAAAAAAGAAATGAAGTTAATGTTTCTTATGGGTGCAGAGATCAGACTGTTACGCAGTCCATCACAGAACCTGTATGTTCTGACAGAGATTCCAATGAAGTTATGATTTGATATCTTCCTCCGACAGCATCAGCTGGATCTTGGAGCGGACGATATCAAAGGCTACATGATTCATGCCGCTGTTGATGACGATGTCAGCCATGGCGCGGGTGGGCTCTACATAGAGATAGTGCATGGGTTTGACAGTGGTCAGATACTGTTCCACGATGTTGTCGATATCCCGGCCGCGTTCCTTGACATCCCGGACCACTCTGCGCAGGATCCGTTCGTCAGCATCGGCCTCCACATAGATCTTGATGTCAAGAAGATCCCGGATCCGTTTGTCTGCAAGGAGCAGGATTCCTTCGGCGATGATAATCTTGCGCGGTTCGATGTGGACGGTCTGATCAGAACGGTTGTGGAGGCTGTAGTCGTAGACCGGGCAGTCCACTGCCCTGCCATCTTTCAGCATATACAGATGTTCCAGCAAAAGCTGTGTCTCCAGAGAATCCGGATGGTCATAATTGACTTTTTTTCGGTCCTCAAAGGAGACGTCATCCTGCCTGCGGTAATAATTGTCATGGTAGATGACTGCGACATTGTCGTTAAATTCGTCTTTCAGCCGATTGGTAAATGTGGATTTTCCTGAACCGGTCCCGCCGGCGATTCCGATGATGATACAATTCATAGCTGTCTCCCTTCTCATGCGCTTTGTCGAGTGTACTTTTCTTTATTGTACAATGTTTTCGGAAAGATTTCTACAGAAAGATACAGAATCAACAAAGTTCAGTTCCGGCAGAGTTTTTCAAGGTCTTCATAAAATCCCGGATAACTGATGCGTACACAGTCTGCCTCTGTGATCTCTGTCTCGCCGTCTGCAGCCAGCGCCGTGACGGCAAAGGTCATGGCAATGCGGTGGTCGAGCCGGCTGTCGATTACGGCGCCGTGCAGCGGATGTCCGCCTTCGATGAGCATGCCGTCTTCGGTGGCAGTAATGTGCGCGCCCATGGCAGAGAGATTTTTCACCATCACATCAATCCGGTTGGATTCCTTTACTTTCAGCTCCTGCGCATCTTTGATGACAGTGGCGCCTTCTGCAAAGCAGGCAAGGGCGGCTATTACCGGAAGCTCATCGATCAGGGCGGGGATGACCGCACCGCCAACCGTTGTTCCGTGAAGCGTGCTGCTGCGGACCAGAAGGTCAGCGGTCGGTTCTCCGTTTCCGCTGTCTTCATTTAATAAGGTAATGTCTGCTCCCATCTTCCGGCAGACTTTTAAGATCCCGTCGCGGGTGGGGTTGATTCCCACATTTTGAATGAGGATCTCGGAGCCGGGGACGATAAGTCCGGCAGCAATGAAATAGGCGGCGGAGGAAATATCTCCCGGCACATGGATTTCCTGAGCGCGGAGCTTCGGCTCCGGCAGGATCGCGGCAGTGGCGCCTTCACTGGTGACGGATGCTCCAAAATGCCGAAGCATGAGTTCCGAATGATTTCTGGAGAGATAAGGCTCTGTCACACTGGTGGGGCGGTCTGCATAGAGTCCGGCCAGCAGGATGCAGGATTTGACTTGGGCAGAGGCGACTCGGGAGGTATAATGGATGCCATGGAGCCTGGAACCCCGGATCCGAAGCGGCGCACAGTCATTGCCTTTAAGACTTTCGATCTGTGCCCCCATCAGGGCAAGAGGTTCCATGATCCGTTTCATGGGGCGGGACTGGATGGATTCGTCCCCGTTCAGGTCGGTGACAAAATTCTGTCCGGCCAGAATGCCGGAGATCAGCCGGGTGGTAGTCCCGCTGTTGCCGGTATTCAGAGGTCCGGCGGGCGCCTGCAGGCCATGCAGCCCCCTGCCGTGGATGAGGATTTCATCCGGACGGTTTTCAATCCGGATTCCCATCTGCTGGAAGCAGGAGATGGTGGAGAGGCAGTCGGCGCCCTGAAGAAAATTGGTGACTTTTGTAGTGCCTTCGGCCAGCGCGCCGAACATGACGCAGCGGTGAGAGATGCTTTTGTCTCCCGGAACGGTTACCGTTCCTTTTAATGCATTTGCTCTGGTAAATTTCATAGGAACTCCTTTTAACGTTCGTAGATTACGTAACGGTATTTTCTTAAAATGTCTGCAGCCTGTTTCATGGACGGCTCATCATAAAATTCGATGCGGAGGACCGCTTCGATAAATTCCCGACTGTGGACGATGCCGATGTTTTTCAGGTTGATCTGATTGCTCGCCAGAATGGTGGCAAGGGTGGCAATTCCGCCCGCTTCGTCGACCATGTCGCAGTAGATCTCGTAGATCCGCTGAATCGGACCGCTGCCCTTTACCGGAAGGCTGTTCCGGTAATCCCGGGAAGTCTCAAACAGCCGGTAGACAGCGTCTGCCTGTGAATCGTCGAGCTGCTGCCGGATTCTCGTAAGAGAATCGATGTAATCTTTTAATATGGAAGAGATATTTTTCCGGTTGGTCATGCAGATCTGCTCCCACATCTCGGGAGAGGAGGAAGCGATCCGGGTAATGTCCTTAAATCCTCCGGCAGCAATCAGCTTCATGATCCCGTCTTTTGTATCGGAATCACGCACCAGATTCACGAGGGAGGAAGCGATGATATGCGGCAGGTGACTGACACCTGCAGTTACATAGTCATGAGTCCGGAAATCCAGTACCAGCGGCAGAGCCTTCAGGCTTTCGACAAAAGTCCGGTACCGTTCTACGGCATCCTGCGGTACCCGTGCGGCAGGTGTGATAACATAGTAGGCATTTTCAATCAGGATGCGTTTGGAATTGGCGTAACCGGTTTTTTCCGAGCCCGCCATGGGATGTCCGCCGATAAAATTTGCTTCCATGTCAAGTTCCGTCACCCTGGCATGGATGTCCGACTTGGTGCTGCCCACATCCGTGATGATGCAGGAAGGGCGGATCAGCGGCTTCAGCTGCTTTAAATATTCGGCATTGCTGGAGACCGGAGCGCACAAAAAGATGTAATCACAGTCGCCGAAATCTTCTGCTACATGATCCATCAACCGGCTCACAACCCCGTCATGGACTGCCTGTTCTACAGAAGCACGGGTGCGGGAGCAGGCGAGGATCTCCGCATCCGGATAAAAATGACGGACTGCCCGGGCGATAGAACCGCCGATAAGGCCAAGTCCGATAAAACCGATTTTCATAATAATCTCCTTTAACACGTTAATGTATTAAGTATAGCACGAATTGGGGGAAATGGGAAGGGCGAGAAAACGTGCAGCGTCTGTTCTGCCGGCTGTTTTTCAGAATTATGAAAAAGTTTGACAAACTTTGCCTGTTATATTACACTGATAACGTTATGAAAACAAAGAAAGCGGCGTTTTGGCAAATTCGGTCCGTGTGCAGGCCATGGGCCGATACCGGCAGGAAACCGGGCGCAATGTTTTAGATAAACAGGAGGGCATGTGAGATGAAACACAATTTCCGTAAGATAGAAGGGAAATGGCAGCAGAGATGGGAGGAGGCCGGGATCTTCCGGGCGGTGGACGGCAGCGAAAAGCCGAAGTTCTATGGTCTGGTGGAATTTCCCTATCCCAGCGGTGCAGGTATGCATGTAGGGCATATCAAGGCGTATTCCAGTCTGGAGGTCATCTCCAGAAAACGCAGAATGGAAGGATTCAACGTTCTGTTCCCCATCGGATTTGACGCGTTTGGGCTTCCCACAGAGAATTATGCCATCAAGACGGGGACGCATCCGAGAAAGATTACAGATGACAATATCGCGAAATTTACAGATCAGTTGAAGAAGGTCGGTTTTTCCTTTGACTGGGATCGGGTGATCGATACGACGGACGAAGATTATTATAAATGGACCCAGTGGATTTTTCTGAAATTATTCGAACATGGGCTGGTGTTCCGCAGTAAGGCGCTGGTCAACTACTGTCCGTCCTGCAAGGTGGTACTTTCCAACGAGGACAGCCAGGGCGGCAAGTGCGATATCTGCCACAGCGATGTGATCCAGAAATCCAAGGACGTATGGTATCTGCGGATTACGGAATATGCGGACAAACTGCTGGAGGGTCTGGATCAGGTGGACTATCCGGCGAATGTGAAGCAGCAGCAGATGAACTGGATTGGAAAATCCACCGGCGCGTTCGTGAACATTAATCAACACGAACTGCATGACTATATCGAGAAAAAAA
>VSND01000030.1 GCA_009774145.1 Lachnospiraceae bacterium
GCCTGCGCCGCCGCTGCTTCTGCCGCCGCCTGGGCCTCCGCCGCTGCCTGCGCCGCCGCTGCTTCTGCCGCCGCCTGCGCTTCCGCCGCTGCCTGCGCCTCAATCGCTGCGGGATCCGCAGCCCGTGTGTGCAGCCCGTCCGCTCCCAGTGTCAGCGCCACTCCCAGAAGCACCGCCATACGAACTTTTCCTGTGTATTTTTTCATATTTTTCCAACCTTTATCTTTATTCAGACTTTATCCGGCCACCGCTGTCCGGCCCGTTCTTTTTTATCATTTATCATAGCACAAAATCAGGACGGATACACCATGTCCCCTCCACATTTAAGAAAATTTAAGATTCCCGCCCTGTATGAAGCTCAGCAGCAGATCACACCGCCTCTTCCTCCCAGACAGCACATACTGCACAGATTATACATCAGACAGATCTTACAGCACATATCATTTCCCACCATTGTCATACCGCCATAGGGTGTACTCATCTGGTCATACCAGTTTCCCCCGCCCTGCAGCTGCCGCAGCAGAAGTTCATATTCCATCCTTCCCGGCTCCAGTTCCACGGCGCGCTGTGCATGCTGAAGCGCGGACACATTGTTGCCGAGCCCGCTGTTGGCAATCGCACTGGCATAATACCAGCCGGCATCCTTACGCTCCATACCGGAAAGCACATGCAGCGCCTCCTGATATCTGCCGGCTCTGACGTAGTTCATGGCCGCATTCAGATGCCGCGTATAATCATCCTCCTGACCGGCTGTATTTCTCTGCTGGTGTCCTCCAAAGCCGCCGTAACCGCCTGCATTTCCATAGCCGCCGAAATATCCCTGCTCCTTTTCCTTCATGATCTGGTCATAGGCAGCCTGAACCTGCTTGAACCTTTCCTCTGCCTGCGCTGCATTGGGATTGTTTACATTCGCATCCGGATGATATTTTCGGCTGAGGGCCCGATAGGCTTTCTTGATCTCTTCATCTGAGGCGCCCCTCGCAAGCCCCAGCACTTCATATGGATCTGTCATCATGACTCTTCCTTTATTTCCTTTCTCCTCTTCCGAACCTGTCCATAGTGCGTCCACACTCCGGCATACAGTATATTGCGCAAAATCCCCGCATCCTCCAGAACCGGCAGGCTCTCAAATGACCGCGATGCCTCTGCGATCATCATCTTCAGAAACATCCCGCACTTTTCTTCAAAATCCTCTTCCCTGTATAATTCCGAAAACGGATTATAATTTCCTTTTTTCAAATCCTCCTCAATATCTTCATATGCATCCATCAGATATATAAATTTTCCGAAGAAAAATCCCATATGCCGAAGTCTCTGTTCCCATTCATCCTTCCGGTATACAAACAGCTCCGCCATGATCTTTCCGAATATTCCGGCCGACTGATCCACATCACAGATGTTTTTTTCTTCCAGTTCCCGAAGCTTCAGAAGCAGCGTGCCGATCCGCGCTATTTTCGAACCGTACTGCCTCTTCATTTTTTTCATCTTTCCCTTTAAAAAACCCGCATACAGAAGCCGGGAATAATCATGTTCATCCTGCCAGTCGTCCAGGCACTTGTAATAAGTCAGCACAACATTCATATCTGCAGCATAGTCATAAAAAATATTTTCCCGATAGGGATGTCTGTGCACCGGATGTGCCGGACATCTTCCGTTCTCTGTTCGGGTCTCCGGTTCATAGAGCCCGGTCAGAAGAAGCGCCAGAAAGGTCATGTCAAAACTCAGCGTCATCTGCCCCAGTCTGCCGTGGCGCCTTTTCAGGCTCCTGCAAAGACCGCAGTACGCCGCCTCATATGCTTCATACTCTCTGACTTTCAGTTCGGGTCTGTGCACCACAATATATCCGAACATAATTCTGTCTTAACTCCTTTTCTGAAACTCATGCCGGCATTTCGGACAGCGGACCATGATCTTTCCTTTTCCCTTCGGAATCCGGATCTTCTGTCTGCACTTCGGACAGACATAGATATGATGATATTTCCGCTCTTCCTTCAGTCTCTTCTGCTGATCAAACCAGTGCCGAAGCTTTGCCGTTGCGTTCAGATATCTCTGATTCTCCGCAAAGCGTGCGGCGTGATTTCTGGAAAAGAGCCGGAAGTACGCATAAATCAGAAGCGTCCATGCCATTATGCTCAGAAACCGGCTGCCCACCAGAAGATTCAATACGACGCACGCCAGCATGGCGCCAAGTAAAAAACGGGTAAAGGCATCCTGCCCGTATCTTCCCTGCATGAAACGGTAAAATCTTTCTCTCATTCTACAGTAAACTTCCTTTCATAAACATCATGGATTCATTATCCTGTAAATATTTTCGTTCATGAGTATACACCATAGATGTGAAAATACTATGAAATTCCGTACCCTGCTCTATGCTTTCAACAGCCGGTATTTTCTTTCCAGAATCTCCTCCAGCTCTTTTCCGGGTTCAAAGCAGATCACATCCTCGCCTTTTTCCGTATTTACCTTCATTACACAGCAGCGCCGGCCTTCCACATGAGAGGAATAGTCTCTTGTGATCTTTCCAAGCCGGACTGCGTCTTCCTTTTTCCCCAGATGATATCCCACAACACTTTTCATATCACACTGAAATTTTTTCTTCCTGCGCATTTTCTGGTAGATTGCCGAGATTTCCAGCGTACCATCCAGAAAAATGGTCTCGTATTCCATATTACTGCTCAGATATGCCAGATAACATCCCACAGCCCCTGCCACAGTAAGCAGCAGAAATACCCAGTATACCATCAGCGCCATCACCAGAGAGACTGCTGTCACACCAATTACCGCAATCTGCCTGCACCTCATTGCACTGGTCGGATGCACCTCTACCGCATATTCACTGTAACTGTTATTTTCGTTCATCTTCCCATCCTCTCTTCGATCCTGCATGCTCTTTTCCGTCTTTCATTGAATACAAAACCCGGGGCCGAAGCTTCAGGTATCCCGGGTGTTGCAACATTTCTACAGAATCTCTTTGATCCAGCCTTTTGGAGCCTCAATGCGTCCCATCTGGATCCCGGTCAGCGTATCATACAACTTCTTCGTCACCGGTCCCATATCTTCCATGCCGCTGGGCAGGCAGATCTCTTCTCCATGGTCCACGATCTTCCCTACCGGCGAGATGACCGCGGCCGTTCCGCACAGGCCGCACTCTGCAAAATCTTTCAGTTCGTCCTTTCTCACCGGGCGCTCTTCCACTTTCATTCCAAGATAATCCTCTGCCACCGTCATCAGAGAACGGCGGGTAACGGAAGGAAGAATGCTGTTCGACTTCGGAGTCACGAGCTTTCCGTCTCTCGTAATAAATATAAAATTGGCACCTCCGGTCTCTTCCACATAAGTCCTGGTTCCCGGATCCAGATACAGATTCTCGTCAAATCCATGGTTGTGTGCATCCACAATATTATAAAGGCTCATGGCATAGTTCAGCCCTGCCTTGATATCTCCTGTCCCGTGCGGCGCCGCCCGGTCCACATCCGACACCCGGATCGTAATCGGCTTCGCCCCTCCCTTGAAATAGGGTCCCACAGGTGTGGTAAATATCCGGAACTGATATTCCGTTGCCGGCTTTACGCCGATAATGGAATCAATGCCGAACATAAACGGACGGATATACAGAGTCGCACCGCTTCCATAAGGAGGCACATAGGCGGCATTTGCCTTCACGGTCTCTGCCACCGCTTCCACAAAACGGTCCTCCGGAAATACGGGCATCTGAAGCCTTCTGGCAGAATCTGCCATACGTTTTGCATTCAGATCCGGACGGAAGGTTACAATCCTGCCGTCTTCCGCCGTATACGCCTTGATCCCCTCAAAACAGGTCTGTGCATACTGCAGGACACAGGCGCACTCGCTCATGGTGATCATCGGATCATCACTTAACGTTCCTTCATCCCATGCTCCGTCTTTATAGTTGGCAACGTATCTCTTATCTGTCGGCATGTAGTTGAATCCGAGATTGCCCCAGTCAATATTTTTTTTCTCCATCACGCTTACTTCCTTTCCTGTGTATTCCTGTAACTGATAATGTCTGCGATGACTGATCGTTTTCATCATACTCCGTTCAGAAATTGGTGTCAACTTTTTTGTATATGCAAAAATGACGAACCTGCTCTCTTCTGCTTTTCCCGCCCGGTTCGGACAGAAAATCCTTCCAGCCGGGCGCCCGGACAGGTTATTCCCTGGAGGCCAGATACGCCGCCCTTCCCTCCTCATAGAGGTTCCTGCCTTCGCAGTCGATGATCACGACCAGCGGCATCTCCTCCACATACAGCTTTCTGAGGGCTTCGGCTCCAAGATCCTCATAAGCGACCAGCTCTGCCTTTTTGATGCACCTTGCCAGCAGCGCGCCCGCACCGCCGATGGCGCCGAAATAGACGCCGTCGTATTTCTGCATGGCTTCCACCACTTCCGGAAGGCGCGCGCCTTTTCCGATCATGCCTCTGGCGCCCACAGACATCAGAGTCGGGGCGTAGGCATCCATGCGGCCGCTGGTCGTCGGACCCGCGGACCCGATCACCTGTCCCGGCTTCGCAGGAGTCGGCCCCACATAATAGATCGTGGCATCCTGCGGATCAAAAGGAAGCGCTTCTCCTTTGGCAAGCGATTCGCACATCCTTTTATGGCCTGCGTCGCGGGAAGTATAGACGGTACCGGTCAGATAGACCGTATCTCCTGCATGAAGCGTTCTTGCCAGCTCCCTGGTAAGCGGCAGTGTTATATGTCTTTCCATGTCAGATCACCTCCGTCTTATGTCTGGTTACATGACAGCTGATGTTGATGGCGCAGGGCATCCCCGCAATATGCGTCGGCAGAGTCTCGATGTTCAGCCCAAGGGCCGTTGTCCTTCCGCCAAAACCCTGAGGGCCGATGCCCAGCTCATTGATCCTTTTCAGCATTTCCCGCTCCAGATCCGCATAAAACGGATCCGGATTCGACGAATCCAGCGGACGCATGAGCGCTTTTTTCGCCAGAAGAGCCGCCTTGTCAAAGGTGCCGCCGATTCCTACGCCCACCACCATGGGCGGGCAGGGATTCGGGCCTGCCGTCTCCACTGTCTCCAATATAAAATCCTTGATCCCCTGCAGCCCCGCAGACGGCTTGAACATCCGGATGGCGCTCATGTTCTCGCTTCCAAAACCCTTGGGTCCTACCGTAATGCTGACCGCTTCCCCCGGCACGATCTCTGTGTAAAGCATGGCCGGCGTGTTGTCGCCGGTATTCCCCCGGCGTACCGGATCCTTTACCACGGATTTCCGAAGATACCCTTTCTCATACCCCCTCCGAACGCCCTCATTGACCGCATCCGTCAGGTCTCCTCCGGTCAGATGGACATCCTGTCCGATCTTTAGAAATACACATGCCATCCCCGTGTCCTGACAGACCGGCACATGCTCCCGGTCCGCAATCTCATAATTTTCAATGATATGGTCCAGAACATCCCTGGCAATCGCACCGTCCTCACAGGCGCGGCAGTTCTGAATCGCGCATTTGACGTCCTCCGGCAGATGCTCATTGGCCTCGATGCAGAGGCGCTCCACCGCATCCGTGATCCGACTTACTTCTATTTCACGCATCGTTTTCTCTCCTTTGCTTTTGTTTTCCATCATATTCCAGACAGCTCCTGTTGATCTCATGGCAGTTGCGAATACGTTCCATTTGCCTGTGAAATATATCAGACAAGCATTCTATTATATATGGAACTCTTTTTTCACCGCGTTTTTACATTTCGTTTTTGTCATCTCAGCCAATTGTACATCTGTGCGGTCGATCTCTGACGAAAAGACATCCCATATGCCTGTAAAGGAATGATTCTCATCGATGCTGTTCCAGAAATCATCTGTTTTTCTCCAATGAATCGCCCATCTTGTAATCATTTCTTCAAACAGTTTCAGATTCATTGCCATTACACATGATGTACAGATACTGGCACATTCCTGTAATTGAGCATATCCTGTTTTCACCAGTACTTTATGGCTGCTTGGCGGGATATTCAGCCTGACAGCATTTTTCCCCGCAAGAATTCGACTTGAATGTACAATTGCATGACGTATTTGACATAATTTATCAAATTCATCCAGCAACTCGTTTTTCCGCAACCTCTTCCAACTTATAACTTTACTGCAGTATTCCTTTAAGCCCCATTCTTCTCTTCTATTATCTCCGCGAACAACTGTTCTGCATGCCAAAAAACCATGCTCCGCCATACCTTCCCGTCATTTCCTGTTTTACAGTTTATAACAGAACCGATTTCATTTCAACCTGTTTGCACAAAATAAAAGTTTCTCACCAGAGACGGCAGCAAATCATACTGTAATTCAATGAAGAAAGGCTGTGAAAAAAGGAATTGAAAAACTCCAGATTTCACAGCCCCTGAAAGAACTGTTGATTTTGTTCCTTATAAATACTGTTCCGCGATCGCCTGCATCCGGCCCCATTTCTCTTCCATATCCTTTACCATACGAAACTGGGTTCTGCAGCGGTCCAGATTATGCTCCGGACGATGGATCTTAAAATAATGATCCCCTTCCAGATAGTCGGTTAGAAACCGCATCCCGCATTCCAGCGTCATGAGTTTGGCGCCCATGGGAAGCATCTGGATCTCCTTTTCGGTAAGTGACCCGCCGCAGCCCTCGATAAAGCCCTTCGTATACAGGGCGAACAGCTCCAGGTCACAGGATACCTTTGACAGGTCTTTCTCATCCTCCGCCCCGGTATTTGCCCCGAAACGAATAGAGTCTCCATAGTCATACAGGGCCGAGCCGGGCATGACTGTATCCAAGTCGATGACGCAGATTCCCTTTCTGGTAATCTGGTCCAGCATAATGTTATTCAGCTTCGTATCATTATGCGTAACCCGAAGCGGTATCTCTCCGGATGCCAGCAGATCACAGAGCACATGGCAGTCTTCTTCCCGGTCCAGTACAAACCGGATCTCTTCCGCCACCTCTGCCGCACGGTTCAGCGGATCTGCTTCTACTGCCCTCTTAAAATTCTGCAGCCGATCCACCGTATTATGGAAGTTCGGAATTGTCTCATGCAGGCTTTCCGCCGGATAGTCTGCCAGAAGCTTCTGAAAATGACCGAATGCCAACGCACTTTCATAAAAATCCTCCGGGCGTTCCACTACATCGTAACTGACTGCATTCTCTACAAACCGGTACATCCTCCAGAATGTGCCATCTGCTTCTTTCCAATAGGAACCGCCGCCTTTGACCGGTATCACATTCAGCGCTTCCCTTCTGGGGTCCCCGCCGTTTTCTGCAATCTTCTTCTGCAGAAAAGCGGTCACGCCCGCAATATTTTCCATCAGCCCTTCGGGATCTTTGAACACCTCATGATTCATTCTCTGAAGAATATATCTCACCTGTTCCCCAGATGCTCCCCGGCAGGTCAGAAGAAACGTATCGTTGATATGTCCGTTTCCGTGAGATTCAATGTGCTCCATCTCCCCCTCTGTCTCAAATCTTCCCGAGATCTGTAATAATTCCGACTTGTCTCTGCTCATACAGGCGCCTCCTAACCTTTCACACCGCCGCCTGTAACACCGGCGATGATCTTCTCTGACAGGAAAACATACAGGATGAAAGTGGGCAGGAATACGATAACCACTGCCGCGAACATGCCCGCATAGTCTCCGGTATACCGCATGGAATTGATCATCCCGTACAGTCCGATGGCTACGGATTTTACCCTGTCGGAGTTTGCAAAAATCAGGGACATGAAGTATTCGTTCCACACATTGATAAAGTTGAAAATGGTCACGGTGATGATGCCCGGCTGCGCCATGGGCAGCATGATCTTCCAGAAAGTTTTCATGGGCGGACATCCGTCGATGGCCGCCGCCTCTTCAAAGGACCTGGAAAGATTGCCGAAAAAGGTCAGAAGAAAAATCGTCGTATACGGCACATTGATGCCCACATAGAGAAAGATCAGCACCGCACGGTTGGCCAGGGACACATTCAGGATATTCCAGCCCGCCACCAGTCCGAACAGCGGCAGCACGATCATGGTCGCCGGAACACCCATGGCAGCCACAAAACCGTTCTGGACCAGTTTGTTGCCCAGAAAGGTAAAGCGGGACAGCACATAGGCCGCCGGTGCACAGATCAGCACCAGGAGCGCGCAGGATATGGACGCATAGACCAGTGAATTTGTGAAAAATACCGATACATTGGATGTGCTCCATGCCTTTGCATAATTTTCCAGATGAAATCCGCTTTCGAACCGAAAAACGGCGCCGGAAAAAATCTCTTTGGAAGTGGAAAAACTGGCTCCGATTACCCAGCCCAGCAGGATAAAAGTAAATAATACCCACAGGGACAGGATCAGGTAGCCGGGCGCCAGACGAAGCTCTCTGCGCCAGTTCACACGTTCACGCACTTTCTTTTCTTTTGCCATCCTTAACTCCCTCCCTTAAAACTCAATGTCATCATCTCTGAAGACCTTGTTGCATACAACAAAGATCAGCACCACGCACACACTCAGAAGCACGCCTACCGCCGCACCGATTCCGGCATTTCTCTCGGTCATACTGTTTCCCGCTCCAAAGATATTCTGGTACATATAGACCACCGGCGTAATGGTCTGTGTATTGGAAACCACCATGGAAAACAGCTGAGACCACAGGAAAAATCCGGCAGAGCTGATACTCCACATGGTAATATTCGTCTTCGTAACCCCCTTCAGAAGCGGCAGTGTGATATAGCGGAACTGCTGAATCCTGCCGGCGCCGTCCAGTGTGGCCGCCTCATAATAATCTGCTCCGATCCGTTCGATGCCGCTGGCAAAGATCAGCATATGATAACCGACCATTCCAAAGCAGTATGCGATCAGCAGCGCAAGAAACAGATGAGACGGATCCAGCCACTGAAATTTTGCCAGCCACTCCCAGTGCAGCAGCTCCCCAATGGATTTAAAAAGACCGAATTTGGGGCTGAACACATACTGCAGCCACATGGTCGCCAGAGCCACGGCGCTGACCACATTGGGCATGTAAATGATTGCCCGAAATGCGCTTTTAAAGCGGATTCCGCTGGTCAGGATCGCTGCGAACAGAAGCGCAAGCCCCATGACGAGAATTCCGCCAAAGAGCCAGATCCGGAAGATATTCCACATGGAGATCCGGAACAGCTCCGTATTAAACAGTTTGATATAATTGGCAAGTCCCGAAAACTGCCACTTGGATACCGCATCCGTCACGCCCTCAATCTTAAAGAAGCTCATGGCAATGGTTCGGAAGATCGGATACAGGAAGATAATACAAAACATGATGACCGCAGGTGCAAGGAACACCACGATCATGGTCTTATTCTTTTTCAATCCGGCAACCCCCTCTTTTTATGTACAGATCCTTCGTTTTTCCCTCTTCAAAAATATGGCGGCACCGCCTGTCACGATGCCGCCATAATTGTCTCATGCCTGTCCGTGCAGTTCTTTATGCACTTTTTTCAAAAACAGGTGTTCATTTAGTTGCCTGCCGCTTTCAGCGCATCTACAAATCCCTGCGCATCCAGAGAACCGCCGCAGAGCTTGGTAAAGTTCTCAATAATGATCGGCGTCATATCCGCATTCGCCTCTGCGCCTGCCGCCCATGGATAACGGGTCTGCATACTGTCCATAACCGGTTTTACATTGGTCAGAAGCGCCGGCCATTCTGCATTGCTGGTATCTGCCGGGATACCGACGGACATCTCGGAGAGAAGCGCATCCGCCTCGCCCTTGGTCAGATAGGTAATGAGCTGGAACGCCTGCTCTGCCTTCGTGGATTTTGCATTGATCGCAAATACCTGCGCGCCGTAGTTGGAAGCCTCGGTACCGTCGGTTCCGCCGTCCACTGCCGGATAGCTGAAGCAACCCCATTTGAAATCTTCGCCTGCGATGTCTTTTACCTCATTGGGCAGCCAGGAACCGTTCAGATACATTGCCGCAGTTCCCATAGCCAGCTCGGTATTCTGTCCTGCCGGCCACTGATTGCTCTCGATGGTCTCGGAGAAATATCCTTTGCTTGCCAGCTCTTCGTAAGCCTGTGCGGTCTTTAACACTGCCTCGTTGTCCCAGTCTCCGTTCTTTACGACTTCTTCCGTCGCCGGCTCGCCGATCAGACGGCTCATATGATATCCGAACAGACTGGCAATGTAAGCGTTGTCATTGGTAATCGGCGTATAGCCTGCGTCTTTGATCTTCTGGCAGGTATCCAGGAACTCATCCCAGGTCTCCGGAACCTTCGTTACGCCTGCTTCCTCAAAAATATCCATATTATAGAAATAAGCAAATACATTCGGCTGATAGGGGATCGACTTGAGGGTGCCGCCTCCAACCTCACGGCATGCCGCAATCAGACCTGCGTTGGCGGTTGCCTCATAGTCATTGGCTTTTGCCAGCTCTTCCAGGTCCAGAAGATAGCTGCCCCAGGTAGTATTTACACGGTCGATATCTTCATCAAACAGGTCAATATTGGTTCCTGCATCCAGCGCCGGCTGCAGTCCCTCGCGGATACCCGTACGTCCCTTAAACTGCACATCCACAGCAATACCGGTTTCTGCAGTAAACGCTTCAATCGACTGTGACAGAGCCTTTGCCTGCGGTTCTGCCGCATCCCACATGGACCAGTATACCAGTCCGTCTCCCGCGGACTCTGCCGCCGGCGCCTCTGTGCCGCCTTCTGCTGCCGGCGCTTCGGCCTCGGTGCCGCTGTCTGCCGCCGGAGTCGTATCTCCGGAAGAACCGCAGCCTGCCAGTGTCGCTGCTGCCATAGCCGCACACAGAAGAACACTTACCATCTTCTTTTTCATACTTTTTACCTCCTGAATGTTTCAAAATATACAGGATACAGGAATCCTTAACCTGTATGCCTGCGTCACCTGATGTCTTCATTATAGTGAGACTGTCTGCAAAAGTCTTTGTCTTATTCATTTACCTTTTTGCATTATCAGCCTGCTGTTTGTATAATTTTCACAATTTCTTTTCATTTTCTCGTTTTTACTAGTAATTTTTACTTATGTTCACCGGCAGATAAATGTAATATTGTCAAAAATAGATGTGCTCTTCTTTTTTTCATCTGCATTTTGAACAACCGGAAATTCGCAAACCAGATCATTTTCTCTTTTCTTTTTTGCACTTTTGTATTATAATAGTTTCAAATAGGACGTTTTTTTTGCATAATCGGCTCGTTTTTGAGAAAGGAGCGACAGAGCATGAGTTACAAAAGCATACATCTGCAGGATATCCTGACCATCCGTGAAATCTATTCCATTCATTATTTTGAATATATGTGCGATTTTTCTTTTCCGGGAGAATCCCATGATTTCTGGGAATTTTTATGCGTTGACAAAGGAGAAGTGAATGTCATGGCCGGGGAAAAATTCCATGTGCTGAAAAAGGGGGACATCATTTTCCACAAGCCAAACGAGTTTCATGATGTGAAATCCAACGGGCTGATTGCCCCGAATCTGGTGGTCATGTCCTTTTCCTGTACTTCCCATGTAATGACTTTTTTCGAAGAAAAGGTATTAAAGATCAGCGAATCGGAACGGATCCTTCTGGCGCAGATCATTCAGGAAGCCAGACATGTATTTGAGGGACGGATGGATGATCCCTACCAGGAAGAGCTGATCCGTGCGGAAAGTCCCCGTTTTGCCGGAGAACAGCTGATCCGGCTGTATCTGGAGCAGCTTCTGATCCAGCTGATCCGCCGGTACATGGTCCGCACCGCACCGGTCAATCCTGCCATCGTCAAATCCATCAAGCAGAAGGCGGACGGAGAGCTCTTCTCGCAGATTCTGGAATATATGGAGACCCATATCAACGAGAATCTGACCATCGAGCAGCTCTGCAGAAGCAATTCCGTAGGCCGCTCCCAGCTTCAGAAGCTGTTCCGGACCAGGAGCGGCTATGGTGCCATCGAATATTTCTCCAGGATGAAAGTGGATCTGGCCAGGCAGATGATCCGGGAACACCATTACAACTTTACGCAGATCGCAGATGCCCTTGGATTTTCCTCCATCCATTATTTTTCCAGACAGTTTAAGCGGATCACCGGCATGACTCCCTCCGAGTATGCCTCGTCCATCAAGGCGCTGTCGGATCAGCCAGGCTGAACCGGCTTTCCTGTCAGGCAGCGGGACTGCGGAAACCGCATATTGGCTTTATTCCCACAGTTTCTGCGGATACAGGCTCTGATCCTTCAGCGACTGGATGGCTTTTACCACCACCGGCTTATCCTCCCGATAGGTCACGCCGTACCAGCGGTCTCTGGATTTTAAGACGGTCACCTCCGCCTTTTTCTCCTGGATCAGTTCATCCACCACAAAGGGCAGAAAATATTCGCATTTCAGCGGATTTTTCGGTAAATTCTCTGTCAGGAATGCAGCGAACCGGTCCCGGATCTCCCCCATCATGCTCTTTGTAAAGCCCCACATGTTCATGGATACCACTGCATCCTCCGCAAGGGGCGTCCAGGCCGCTCCGTCGTCTTCCGTATACGCCGGACCGTCCTCTCTTTTCTCAATGCGCACCCGCTCCACGATCTCTGTCAGCTTCCCGTTCTCATCCGTTCCGCAGACGCCTCTGGCCACATGCCCGTTTTCCGTAAGGGTATTTTTCAGAAGATACCCCACCATGGTATACTGATATTTGTCCGTGTCCTCATGAGACGACAGGAAATCATAGATCATTTGAAACGCCTGCTGTCCGTAGTAATCATCCGCGTTGATGACGGCAAAGGGACCGTCCACCAGCGGCAGACAGGACAGCACTGCATGAGCCGTTCCCCAGGGCTTCCCCCGGCCTTCCGGCACCCGGAAGCCCTCCGGCAGATTTTCCATCTCCTGGAAAGCATATTCCACTTTGATCCTCTGCTCCATGCGGTTTCCGATGGTCTCTTTAAAATCCTTCTCATTCTCCTTCTTAATGATAAAGATGACCTTCTCAAACCCTGCCTTCACTGCATCATAGATGGAAAAGTCCATGATGATGTGTCCGTCCGCATCCACCGGATCAATCTGCTTCAGACCGCCGTAGCGGCTTCCCATGCCTGCTGCCATAATGACGAGTACTGGTTTCTTCATTTTTCTTTCCTCCTTAAAATTCCGCAGTTCCCCTTCCGGGGCCTGTGCGGTCCATTGCTGTTTTTACAGGTCACTTGACACTATCCATATGTTCTGCATGACGAATGCTGCATCCGCCTATATGGTTTTCCACCGGATGGCTCCCGCCTCCAGCGTGATCTGCTCCGTCCTGCCCAGGCCGTCGTACACGGTCGTGGACCGCTCTTCGCCGCTGTTGTTCAGTACCGCATAGATACCGGCCTTTGGATACGCGTGAACCTCGCACTGAGGATCATCCGCATACCAGCGGTACAGATTCTCCTCCTGACCGGCCGCGCAGTACAGGGACCGGAGCAGCAGACGGGTGTTCTCACAGCTGTACGGCAGTCCGGCCATATACACGCTTTTTCCCTTTCCGTAAGGATGGACCGCCAGATGGACCTCATGATCGGAATATTCCACAATCTCCGTATCCGCCCCCAGCGCATAGATGTTTTTCATGCCCTCTCCAAAGTCAAAGGGGACGGTCCGGTCCTGCGTGAGGTAATGCTGCTCCAGGGGCTTTGTGAAATATTTGTCAGTCGACAGGGTAAAGCCCAGTTCCTTCTCCACGCCGAATACATCCGCCAGCTGGAAAAACCTTCCGTTCTTATGTACCGCCGCCGGCTCGCCGATCCCCACCAGTCCGCCGCCCTCATGGACCCAGCGCCTGACCAGGCTGACAAGCTTTTCATCCTCCCAGCAGGACCCGCCGGAATATGCGGTGCCTGCATCCCCTGCATGGATGATCACATCCACATCCTTCGGAATTCCGGACGAAAGGATCTCATCAAAGCTCAGAAAACACACGTCCACGCTCATGCCGCTTAAGGCTTCCAGCATCCCGAAATACGAATAAGTCTGCTTATACCAGAGGGCGTGGGCCACCATGTACGCCTGCCAGGAGCGGAGCCTGCCCCAGCAGTTCAAGACCGCCACCTTCAGGCCGCAGTACGGCTTTCTGCCATGGATCTTATCGTAAATATCCCGGAACTCGTCAGTCAGCTTCTCAATATAGTCTGTAAAAGCCGGAAACTGATAAGCCAGACTCAGGTAGCCGCCGTAGCCGATGCGGTCCAGAGGCTTTCTCATAAGCGCTCTTCTGGCAGACAGCCAGTTCTCTCTTGCTTCAACGCACGGATCGTTTCCTTCATAAAACGTATCCGGAAAGAAATACGGCAGAAAACGTCCTTCTGTATACTTCACGCCTGGAATGTCCGAGATCAGCCGCAGCGTAGCGCCGCCGCCCACGCTTCCCACCACTGCGTCCAGGCCGATGCTTTCAAAATACGGGCCGTAGGGCTCCGTGCCGATCCAGTTGTCCCCCAGGAACATCATGGCCTCTTTCCCGGCCTCATGGACCAGCGCCACCAGCTCCGCCGCCTTTTCCGCCACAAACCGCTGGATAAAATCCATGTAATCCCGATATGCCTTTGTGGGCACCCGGAAGGGCGTATTGTAATATCCGTTGTCCACCAGGTCCTCCGGGCGCAGCCGGTATCCGTACTCCGCCTCAAATTCCTGCAGCGCTTTTACGGATACGGTGCCTCCGTAGCCGAACCAGTCCACGAATTTTTCCTTCGCCTCCTGGTTAAATACCAGGGTGAAATGATAGAAAAACGTGGTGAAGCGGACCACATCCGTGTCCGGATTCTCTTTCAGCCACTGCACCAGATATTCTTTCGCAAACTGTCCGGAAGCCGGCTGGCGCACGTCAAACGGAATCTCGTGGGGCCTGTCCCCCCAGCTGTTGGTGATGTGGTTGTACATCTGCGTGGGATCCCACACCGCATACACAAGAAAGCTCACCGTATATTCGTGAAACGGTTCCGCATCCCGTATGCAGATCTGATGCAGCTTTGGGTCCAGTTCCCAGCCCCCGGCAGGCACCGGCTGCCCGGTGGTCCGGTCCATGACCTCCCACCATTCCTTCGGATCATGCAGATAATCCGGAACCACCTGCTCCCCGTAATAGCCCTCCATAAAAGAAATCCGCAGTTCTTCGTCCGCCGCAGTTCTTCGTCTGGACATCAGATAGAGCTGCTGGCACTCCTCCATATGCTCCCTGGCAAATTCGTTGTGCCCTCTTGCCACAAAATAGGTCGTATAGATCTTCGCATCCAGCTTTTTAATCTCCGGATCCAGTTTCGTCCCGTCGCTGTCCCGAAGCGCGTCGGCGCCCCAGCGCACGAGCATCTCCTTCGTCTCGTTTAGAAAACCTGCTTCGCTTGGCAGCGTCACCCTGCCCCTTGTCTTCGCCATTTCCTGCCCCCCGTTTCCTCCTGTATAACATCGTTCCTGCAAACAACCGTTTCTTCTGTCCTTAAGTATATACAGTTTTCTGTCCTCCGGCAATAGGAGAATCGGCGCTTTTTTTTATCAAAAAAGATTTCGGTCTGCGCAGGGGGGAACCGTAACTGTTTCATACGTATAGGCAATCCATACCTTTGAAGCCGTTTCCCGGCCTGCATGATTGCTGCTGATAACAGTATAACAGAAAAAACCGGCTCTTGTATTCTTTTCTGCATTTTGTTAGAATCAGTTTATACCTGCCGTCAAAGCGGCACAGCCATATCCGCAGACGCAAAGTACGAAAAGGAGTGACCCCTATGACATATGATGTATTGACTTTAACAACCCCCGAAACCCTTTCCTGCTGCCCCGTCTTCTCCGTGAACCAGTTCAACTGGGGCGGCGATTACCGGCCGGTCACTTCCGGCCGTCTTGGATTCCTGCCGGGGCAGGGGTTCCTTCTGGAAATGGTATGTCAGGAGGAAGATCCCTGCCGCAGCTATACCCGGGACGGGGATCCGGTCTATCTGGATTCCGCCATGGAAGCTTTTTTCTGTTTTTCACCGGAGGAAGAGAAGCCCTGTTACCTGAATTTTGAGATGAACGCCAACGGCGCCATGCTCGCCTGCCACGGACAGGACCGCAGAGAGCGCACGCCTTTTTCCGGGGCGCTTAAGGAAGGGCTTTCCTGCAGGGCGCAGGTCCGGGAGCATGCCTGGAGCGTCCGCCTGACGATCCCTCTGTCCCTGATCACCGGCGTTTATCCGGGACTGTCCTTACATACCGACAGTATGTTTACCTGTAATTTCTACAAAATAAAAGAGAGCGAAGGCCGGACGCATTTCGCCAGCTTCGCTCCCATCCAGGCACCGGAACCCAATTTCCACCTGCCGGAATATTTCGCACAGGCACGGATCCTTTCCTGAAAACAGCCCTCCTCTTTCGGGACCGTTCACAAAGCATGCCGTACGCTTCCCGTCCGGTCCCGGAATCTCTCTGTTTTCTACTCATAATCGGACAGACTGTCATAACCGGAATCTCCGTCATGGTTCGAGCCTTCCCCATAGTGCGAACCGCTGTCGTAGTCCGAGCCTTCCCCATAATTCGAACCGCTGTCATAGTCCGGACCTTCTCCATAATTCGAACCGCTGTCGTAGTCCGAGCCTTCCCCATAATTCGAACCGTTCTCATAGTCCGGACCTTCTCCATCATTCGAACCGTTCTCATAATCCGGACCCGCTTCGTATCCGGAATCTCCGTCATGATCTGAGCCGCTTTCCGGCGCAGAAGCATTTTCTTCCGCAGGAATATCCTTATGTCCAGACGTCTCCCCCTGTGTAGTATCCTGCCGGGGCTGTTCGCATCTGCTCTTCGTCTCCGGGGCCGTCTCTTCCTGCTTCGGTTCAGCAGTCTCCGGCGCGGTTTCTGCCGGATCCGGTTCTTCCGGAGACAGTTCCTGAAATTCCTTTCTCTCGATCTCAATCTCCACAGGCGAAGGCGTCTGTCCCTCTTCCGGTTTCTGCAGCGGCTCTGAAGTCTCCTCCGCACCGTTCTCATGCCGGATGATCTCGATCTCCACCTCCAGAGTATCCTCCAGATATTCTGACAGGCCTGTACGCAGTTCCACGCCGTATTTCTGAAAAACCGCCTCTTCCGGCGCATCGATATCCAGCACGATCCTGCTGCCCGCGGACAGATAGCCCATCTCCATGGCACGCCCGATAAGTTCTTTCGTCACAGTCAGCCGGTCCCTGCTGCCCTGACGGTATCCCTCCAGCAGCTTCCTGCCGTCCTCATTTACTCCGGAAACACGCATCACCTGACCCTTCCGGTTCAGTTCCAGACGCACGGACGGATTGATGGTCAGACAGATGGACGCATCCCTTACCATATAGTCCCGGTAATAACCGGTAAATGCCAGCAGAAAGCAGGCGGCTGCCGCTGCAATCCCCATGACGGCCCGCAGCTTTACCCTTTTCCCCAGACCGGATTCCTTCATCAGGACCGGATCCTCCACGGTCTGCCCGATCTGATACTGGCGGTTGGCTGCTTTTAAAAAGCGGCCCTTTTCATCCAGCAGCACCGCATAGCTGGCATGACATTCCATTATGATATACTTCACCGGTCTGCCCCTCCTTTCAGCACGCACTTCAGATGCCCCCGGATCATCTCATATCCGTTGGTGCAGATCAGAAGCAATGCCACCAGATATTTCCGGTGCCGCTCCAGTGTCTTTTTTTCCACATGGCATTCTCTGGAAAGCCGTACAGCGGGAAGTCTTTTCGTGCGCAGAAATTCTTCCAGAAGCCCGGAATCTCCTTTTGCATATTCCATGACTTTCTGACAGGCATGGAGCGTACGCTTCTGACGGGGGCAGTTCTCTGCCACATCGGTAAAGCTGACTCCAAAGCGCTCCAGCTGACGGGCCAGCTCCTCGATCTCCGCTCTTGTGGCATCCCGGCTTATGTATGCTTCCTGCCCGTTCTCTTCCGCCGTAAGCCGCATCCCCAGCGTGTCTCCACTGCTCTCTTCCCCCATGGGCATATCCAGGGACAGATGCCCTCTGTGCCTTCTCTCCCGCCTTACATGATCCGTCAGACGGCTCCTGATCAACATGGAAGCAAAAGGCAGAAAAGCCCCTCTGCCTTTTGTATATCCCCTGACCGCCTCATGAAACGCAATCATGGCAATGCTCAGTTCATCATCATTTTCCTCGATCACTGGTCTTTTCAGATATTTTGCCGTCTCTGATTTGATAAAAGGAAGATAACTGCTGATCAGCCGGTCTGCTGCCGCCATATCCTCCTTCGCCGCATAAACCTGGCTGACAAGGACATGTTCTTCATTCATACTGCACTTCCCCTGATTTCTTTTTTCCTGTATTCTGTATATCCGGTGTTTAAAAACTGCAAACCGCATCTGTCCAGACAGACAGGGCCATCACCGTCTCTTCTCCGCCGGCTGCTTCAGATCCGCAATCTCCCCCATATCCGGAATCCAGACGGAGGATGCATCCACGAAACTGCTTTGATCCACAGACTGCCCGCGGATCGTGGAAGGAATCTCACCATTCAGCTGCCCCCGTACGCTCTGTGCCCGAAGCAGACAGAAATTCCGAATGGTCTCCACCCCTGTCTCATAGTCCTCAAACGAACAGAACGCTGTAGGATCCTTCGCCACATACGGACTGATCAGCTCCGTGATCTCATCCACTTTCTGTTCAAAGACCCCATTTTCAAAATAGGTCTTCAAAAAACGGTCAAACTGCCTGTGGTATTCTCTGAAATACTCTTCCTGCAGCATCAGCTGATGAAACAGCGGACGCTTTTTCATGACTTCTCCCTCAGCGGGCGTATCGATGGGATAATTCACATATTTTTCCGCATCATTCTCCGGATCCGGCATCCCCAGCGTATAGGTCCCGTAGGCGAGATTGTAATCCCACGGCAGCATCTGGATCCTTCCTCCCTCTTCATAGAGAAAATAATTGTGTCCGGTACGTCCCAGATAACTGTCCAGATTGACAACAAACACCTGTACGGTAAAATACCGCAGGACTTCCTCCACATCTACTGCCTCTTCCAATGCTTCTCCTTCGGAAAGGCATTTCAAAGACCGGATCAATGCCAGCTTTTCAGCCTCAGACACATCAAACCTGGCTTTCCGGAAGATATTCTCGTAGCTGTCCGGATCGTCGTCCACATAGCGCAGGGCAACATCTGCATTTTCATCTTCCAGACTTTTATAATCCGGCTTGTAGAGCTGTCCGTGATCGTCTCCGTAGTTCCTGCATGCAAACGCATCCTCCGGTTCCTCCACTGCCAGATACAGTCCCCATGGACTGCCGTTCACCGTCACCCACACATAGCTGGTAAGAGGCGACGGCACTCCCATATGGGCCATCATATCATAGGTCAGGCAGCTTTTCAGATAGCTGTTGTCCTGAAAAGAGGTATCCAGCGCCAGCTTATCCAGGCCGTGATAGCTCTGTCCCGGGATATAATGATCAAACTCCACCTTCAGGCTGTAACGGTCCCATCCGTATTTTTCAATGAGCTTTCTGGAATTGTGTCCTTTGACACGGATCCCCGCCTGCTCACAGATCTCACCGTCTATGACGATGGTACAGGAGCTGTATTCCTTCCGGGAAGCCTGCTCCAGAAAACCTTCCCAGTCCTCCATCTGAATGTCAATCGTATGCACTCTGCTGTCATCAAACAGGAGCGATGCATATTCCGGATGGGCCGGATCCGCCTGTGCCGCCCGTTTCATGCAGAAGACCAGAAGGAGGACAGCCAGGCTGACACTCAGAATACTCATTCGGCGCATGACTCCGGATCTGCACATGGACTGTCCCTCCTTTCCCTCCGTGCTTCTTATTCAGCAGTTTTCAAACGCCGGATATGCAGATAATTACTGCACGGCGTCAGTCATAATGGCTGTAGCCGGAATCCCCGTAATGACTTTCCTCGTACGGACTTTCATGATGGTAATCGGTATAGGGGGACACTTCCTCATACGGAGTTGCATAATCCGTATGGGGCGACGCTTCCTCGTATGGGGTCGCATAATCCGTATGGGGCGACGCTTCCTCGTATGGAGTCGCATAATCCGTATGGGGCGACGCTTCCTCGTATGGAGTCGCATAATCCGTATAGGGCGATTCCTGTGCCGCCGGAGGATTCCCCGTCGGAGCCGAAGCAGGGGGATTCCCTGTACCGCTGCCTTGTGCTGCATTTCCCGCATCCGGCGCCGGAGCCGCTGTGCCTGCACCGTTTCCTGCTGCCGGTGCCGCCGTGTCTGTACCATTCCCCTCTGCCGGTGCTGCTGTGTCTGTGTTGCCCCCCTCTGCAGGTTCGGCTGTATCTGCACTTCCGCCCGCATCTGGATCTTCCGCAGACCCATCCGTTGTCTGGGCTTTGGCGGGGACCACCACCTCGTATGCTTCATTCCCATAATCATGTTCATAGATGTCCAGGTCCGTCCTCCCGTTTCCGCCCTGATCTCCTGCGACCACCGGGCTGTCAAGCTGCATATTCTTCACATAAGTCTGCACGCCTGCTACGATCTCATCCACGAAATCCTGCTCCGGAAGAATGGAGCCCGTCTCGATCTCTATGGTAATCTTCCTGCTTTCGCCCTCGACTTCCTCCACAAAATAACCGGCCTCATGGATCAGGCCTACCAGGTCCTCCACCACCTCATGGCATTCCTTCCCGATATAATCCTGACAGCTTTCCACGATCTGCTTTCCGTCTTCGTTCCGTCCGGTCACAGCGGTCACTTTTCCGTTTTCGTCATACTCCACTGCGATCTCCGGATTTACCTTCAGGACCAGCGTTCCGCCGCTCTCCTGCACTGCCACCTCACGGTCCGAAAGGACTGCTGTCTCCTCCTGCTTTTCTGCACATCCGGCCATCAGGCCCACGCATAAGATCAGGATCCCCGTCCACAATGCTCTTCTGTTTCTTCTTTTCATACCGACCTCTCCTTTTCTTTTTTCTTTTATACTACAGTATACGGAAGTCATCCGACAAAAAAGGGGTGTTTTCAAAATTTTTTATTATTTTCTGACCTGTTTCGGTTCGGAAAGGAAAGACCAGGAAATAAAATTTCCTGGTCTATGTACAAAATCCGCCGGCCATCTACCTGTTTTTCAGCCGGAAAGCTCCAATCAGTTTTTTGAGCAGGCTTGCCTGGGAAGACAGCTCTTCGCTGGCAGCGGCGCACTCCTCACTGGTAGCAGAATTCGTCTGTACTACAGACGCAATCTGATCAATGCCATCGCTGACCTGCGTGATGGACACCGCCTGTTTCTCGATTGCTTCCACAACCACCGACATTTTGGCAGTTACATTGCCGGCAAGCTGACCGGTCCGGTCCAGAGCTTCTGTCACTTTATTCACCACATCGCTGCCCTCTGTAACTGCGCGCATGGAACTTTCGATCAGTTCCTGCGTCGCCTTTGCGGCCACATCGGATTTGGAAGCCAGGTTGCTCACCTCATCGGCAACCACAGCAAAACCTTTTCCTGCGGAACCTGCCCGGGCAGCTTCCACTGCGGCATTGAGCGCAAGTATATTGATCTGGAATGCAATGTTCCCAATGGTGGAGATAATGGAATTGATCTCCTTCGAAGAGCGGGAAATGTTCTCCATGGCCACATTCAGCTCCTTCACATAATCGATACTGACCCCAAGCTGAGCACCTGCCTGATTTACAAAATCACCGGCTTCTGCAGCCGCCGCAGAAGTTTTCCGGGAATTATCCGAAATACTGGCAATCGTAGCAGAGATTTCCTGAACCGAGCTTGCCTGCTCCGTTGCGCCCTGGGCAAGATTCTGGGAACTGCCGGACACCTGCTCCGCCCCGGAAGACACCTGCTCCGCACTGACTGCAATCTGTCCCATGGTACTGTTCAGCGCGCTCTGGATCCGGTCCAGAGAACTTTTTATGGACTGAAAGTCTCCGCGGTAATCCTGGCAGGAGCTCCTGGTCAGATCCCCGTCGGCAATGGACCCAAGCACATCCGATATCTCTCCGATGTAAGATCCCAGGCACTGAATCGTATCCTCAAAAATCTGTCCCAGCATGCCGATCTCATCATTGGACCGGATACTGACCTTCACTTTCTCACCTTTGGCAAGTCCCAGGTCTCCTTTTTCCAGCCGGGCCGCAATTTCTGTAATCTCGCCCAGCGGAACCGAAACCCGTTTTTTAAGATAAGCAGCCATCAAAACGGCACAGACCAGAATCGTAATCAGACTCACTGCCGCCGCCATTATGACCACATTCAGCGTCTCCTGCTTTGCTGCCGCCACGGAAATTCCTGAAAAGATCAGTCCGCTGATCTGTCCGTCTGATCCCCGCACAGGAACATAGGAACACAGATATTTTTCATCCAGTATCGTCGCTTCTCCCACAAAGGTCTCTCCCTTTTGAAGCACGATCTCGCTGATCTCTGAAGACAGCCGGGTCCCCACTACCCGCTTTCCGTCCTGCATCACCGTACTGTACGCACGGGTATCGCCTTCAAATATCGTAAATTCGCAGCCCATACGGCTCTTCAGTTCATCCAGCATCTGATTCATATCCGTACCTTCTTCTGCCCGCTCCAGCTCAAGCGCCAGCATGTTGGTACCATTCGTACATTGTTCCTTATGAATCCCTGTGACCAGAGAACTGAACATCTGAACACAGACAAACACGGCCAGTATGCCGGAGACTGCCTGCAGCAGCATCACAACATAGCCGACTTTTCGTCCAATACTCATGAATCTTCTGTTTTTTCCGCCTTCCGGCATCTGGTTTTCTTCCATCCCTGCATCTCCTTACTTACACAATATATATCCGGCATTTAAAAATTGCCGGACAAGTATGATAAACGGCACGAGGACCAAAACTCTTTGAGTACGGGAATTTAGTGCCGTTTACATAGATAGTGTCATTATATCATATACCAGAAATTTTTGGAAGTATCTTTTCATCCTGCGTTTTTTACAACCCCCATGCCAGTCACCTGAAATCCAAAGTTTCTCCATGTATAATGAAGAAAAATCAAACCGTAAAATCCAATTGGAGGGCTGCCGTTTTTATGGAAGGAACCGGACTGGCAGGGCTTTATGAGATCTGTTTTGAACAGTCCTGGAAGATGATGAAAGAAATACAGGGATCAAAACCGGCACCATCCCGCTGACCGAGGAGCAGTTCAAGAACTTTGCGGAACAGACCATCGCCACCGAACACAGCCGCCGCATACTGGACGGATTGACCGCCCAAGACGCCGCCACAGCCCCCGCACAGGGCGCAGGAACGGCGGTGAGAGGTAACACCCCATCCCGCCGCCAAAACCGCCCATACAACACAGGAGGAAGGCGCAGATGGGAGCACGGCACAAGGGTAACGCGCCTGCGGAACGAGGTCGGGGGTACTATACTTCCCCGAACTCGTTGGGCATTACATCGCCGTTAATATTGGGAATATGAAAATGACTCAATTATAAAATCGGACTTCAAAAGGGGAGGAAGAATTTTGCTGAAATACCAGTTAACATCTAAAATATTCAAATTGGGAATCAGCATTTTTCTTGTTTCATCGTCTGGTGATAGTATAATCTCATATTCAGGAGTAATCAGTATAACCATTCGGAATCTATCGCTTTTTTCCATAAAATGCAAGGCAAATGAAATTACTTCACCATGGGCCTCTTTCTGCTCAACAATATTAAAATATTCTTCCTCTGTAATGCGTTTTTCAACATAATTGAAATAATCGTCATCTCCGACATCTGTATAATAAATTTTACCTTGTGAAGAATATAAGTTCCATCCAGATTCCAGAAAACAGTCAATTATACTAACTGCGGACAACTTTTCGCCTTTTCTCTCAGCGAGTGAAATGGAAAATATGCGGTCTACTGACATAAGTATTCCTCCAGATTATAACCGTTGCACTTCAGTATATCACATCAGCAAACAATTTCAAAGTGCAAATCCCGTGGTCTCTATGCAAACAGAATCATTCCGTGCTATACTGTTGCCCAGAACCCCAAGAGGACAGGTCTGTTTCAGATTGGAGGCATGAGGCCATGAAAAGAAAGTATGCTCTTGCCGCCGTCCTGGTCGGGGCGCTGGTGTTGCCGCTGTTCGGTTGTCAGAAAAACGCAGGAGAAAATTTGAACTTCGGTATGGGCGTTTTGGAAAAGACGATGGAAAGACATGGAACCGGACGGATAATTACTATGCTCTTTTGTTCCGGGACGAGCCAGCCGCTATTTGCAAAGACTCTGCAGAAGAATTTTTTGGTGTAGACTGTATTGCGAAAGCCCCTGTTTTTCAAGAGGATTGGCTTGACGGGGTAAGAGAAAACAGCACCTTGCAGGAATGGATGCTAACCGTCCACGGGGCTTTTCCCGCCTGATTTTTCCCATCCCTTGAAAAGTTTGACAAAAAGCCTAAGGGCTTCTGCATGGACTTACCGGCCATGACAGACGCCCTTTTTTCACATCATACGTTCTGATCTTTATTTTCCTGCCAGCTTCTGCCGCCTCTTCAGTCCGGCATAGCTGTAGATTCCAAGTCCCACAAGCGTTGTCAGATACGGCACCATCTGAATCAGCTCATGGGGAATATCTGTAAGCTGCATCATATTGGCAAGAGCCTGTGCCGCGCCGAACAGGAGGGATACCAGAAAGGCGCCCACCGGCGTATCTCCGCCCATGGCGCTGGCAGCCAGAGCAATATATCCTTTCCCGGCCGACATGTCTTTTGTAAACATATTCATGTAGCCGCCGGACAGAAAGAATCCTCCCATGCTGGCCAGCACGCCGCTTAAGATCAGCGCAATATACTGAATCTTCCGTGCGCTGATTCCCACGGATTCGGCCGCATTCTTATTCTCGCCCACTGCCCGGATCTTCAGTCCCAGCGGAGTCTTGTAGAGAAGCAGATGCATCACCGCCACCGCCAGAAGCGCCAGACAGGTCATCCCGTTCTGACCGGAGAGAATCTGACCCAGAAACGGGATCCGGTCGACCAGGGGAATCACAAGCCGCGGAGCCGATACACTGGAAATGGAGGTGGACGAACCCCGGTCTCCGGATACCGCCAGCATCAGAAGCACGGTGCCGCCTGTGGCCATCAGATTGATGGCAATGGCTGCCAGAATCTCATCCGTCTTCAGATTCAGTACAAAGAACGCCAGCAGAAGCCCGATGATCCCCCCTGCCGCCATGGTCAGCAGAAGGCCTGCCGCCCAGTTCCCGGTCGCAGCGGAAAAAATCACGCCAAAAAGTGCGGAAAACAGCATAATACCCTCCAGCGCCATATTGGTGATGCCGGATTTGGACGCTACGGAAGAAGCCAGCGCCGCAAACAGGATCGGCGTCGTCGCCCGCAGAATCGCATTAAAGAAGTCAGGACTCAGTAAATTCTGCAGCATCTTACGCCACCTCCCCTTCTTTTAAGGACGCTTTCGCTTCCCTTGCGATCATCCGGTGTTTCATACCGCTTAAAAACTGCTCCGCCACGACCAGAAGAATGATGATGCCCTGGGTAATCTGCACGATTTCCAGCGTGACATCCGTATAGCGCGCCATGATCGAGGCGCCGGTCCGCAGGTATGCCAGAAACAGCGCTGCCAGCGGCGTATACAGCGGATTTTTCCTGGCCAGCGTACAGATAATAATCGCATCCCAGCCATAGCCCAGAAGGGCTGTCCAGGAGAATCTGGAATAAATGGGGCTTAAAAGCTCCACGCCGCCGCCCATGCCGGCGATCATGCCGCCTACCATCTGAGAAATCAGCACCACTTTCACGATATTGATGCCTGAATAACGGGCAAAGCTCTCATTTTCACCGGTCAGGCGCAGTTCATACCCGGTGCGGGTCTTGAACAGAAATACATAGCCGAGCACCGCCACCAGAAGCGCCAGCAGAAGTCCCGCATGGATATTGGTTCCCTTGATGATTGTGGGAAGCTCCGATTCTGCCGGAAGCTTGTAGGATGCGGAGCCCACACTGGGATCCTGCAGCGTATACATTAGAATAAAGGTGCACAACCACAGGGACAGATAGTTGATCATCAGCGACGAAACTAATTCCGGAGAACCGGTTTTGATTTTCATAATCGCCGGAATCGTACAGAACACCGCCCCCGCCAGCGCCGCCAGGCAGATGGCCACAACGGGGCTTAAGCCTGCCGGAAGCCCCAGTTTCAGAGCCACGGCTGCAGCCACCAGGCCGCCCAGATGGAACCCTCCTTCTGTTGCCAGATTGATCTGATTTGCGGAGAACATGATGCAGACGCCGGTTCCCGTGAAGATCAAAGGCACCATGGACTCAATCACATTGCCCATATTCCGTTTGCTCTTAAAAGGCCCTGTGATCAGCGTTGCAATGGCTGTCACCGGCTCTTCACTGACAAAAAAGATAATGACAAAAGAGATCAGAAGAGCAATCAGCACGGAAAAAAACATACGAAACATATCAAAACGTTTTGCACTATTCATAGATCACACCCTCCTGCTTTTCCTGATGCTTCAGCCCCAGCATATACTGGCCCAGCTCTTCCTCCGTCACTGCCGCCACATCCGTGAACATGCCGGAGAATTTTCCCTTATACATGACCGCCAGGCGATCACTCAGAGAGAACACCTCATTCAGGTCCGCCGACACCAGAAGCACGGCACAGCCTGCGTCCCGAAATTCCAGCAGACGTCTGCGGATGAATTCCGCCGCTCCCACATCCACGCCCCGGGTGGGCTGGTTGGCAATGATGATATCCGGTTCTGTGGAAAATTCCCTTGCCACGATCACCTTCTGGATATTTCCGCCGGAAAGCATACCCACATTCTGTTTACAGGATCTGCATTTGACCAGATATTCCCGGATCAGTTCTTCCGAACGCTCCTGGATCTTCTTCATCTTCAGAAGTATTTTCCCGGAATAGGCCGGATCCGTATACTGATTGGAGAACAGATTCTCCAGAATATTCAGATTTCCGGCACAGCCGCTGGTCATGCGGTCCTCCGGGATATGCGCCAGCTTCAGTTCCCGGATATCCTTGATGCTGCTCTTTTCGATATCCGTATCTTTGATCTGAATATTTCCTCTATAACTTTTATTCAGTCCGGTCAGGGAATCAATCAGTTCTGACTGGCCGTTTCCTTCCACGCCCGCGATCCCCAGGATCTCTCCGCCCCGCAGGTCAAAGGAAAGGCCGTCCACTTTCAGTACGCCCTGTCCGTTCCGGACTGACAGATTTCTCACTTTCATCACTACGGCAGCGGGCGCCGCCGGCTTTTTATCAAAGGTCAGGACAACTTCCCTGCCCACCATCAGCCTGGACATCTCCTCGGTGGAAATATCCTTTACTTCATAGGTTCCCATGCTTCTGCCGCTTCTCATGATGGTCGCACGGTCACAGATCCTTTTAATCTCATCCAGCTTATGGGAGATGAAGATGATCGTATGCCCGTTGTCCCGGAGCTTCTCCAGCTGAACGAACAGCTCGTCCGTCTCCTGCGGCGTCAGCACGGCTGTGGGCTCGTCCAGGATCAGGATATCCGCTCCCCGGTACAACGCCTTTAAGATCTCCACTTTCTGCTTGATCCCCACCGGGATCTCTTCTACTTTCGCTCTTACATCAATGTCAAAATTATATTTCTTTGCGATCTCTTCCGCTTCCTGGATCGCCTTCTCCATGTCGATCAGACACATCCTCTTTTTCGGTTCGACTCCGAGAATAATATTTTCCGCCACGGTCAGTGACGGCACCAGCATAAAATGCTGATGCACCATGCCGATGCCCTTGCTGATGGCATCCTGCGGAGACCGGATCTGCGTCTCCTTTCCATCCAGAAGAATCTGCCCTTCATCCGGGCTTTCGATTCCGAACAGCACCTTCATAAGCGTACTTTTTCCGGCGCCGTTTTCTCCCAGCAGAGCATGGATCTCCCCCTTTTTCAGTTCTATGCTCACATCTTCATTTGCCACCACACCATTGGAATAGATCTTCATGATGTGGTTCATCTGCAATACGGTCTTATTTTCCAAACAGGCCACCTCTACCCTCTCCGGACCTGAATGGAGCTGCCGCAGAATCCAGCAGCTCCGTCCCAAATCCTTTTGTCGCTTGCTTATCTCTCGATGGCTGTATCCACTACGATTTCGCCGCTGATGATCTTCTGCTCCAGCTCATCCAGCGTGGTGCGGATATTCTCCGGAAGCATCTCTTCGTAATGAGCGTCCTTTACAAGCTCCACGCCGCCTTCCGCAAAACCGAGTACTTCTGTTGTACCATACTCCAGATTTCCTTCCAGATCCAGATTGATGGCGCGATACAGGGAATTGCCCACGTTCTTCAGTGCAGAGGTGGGGATATTCTTCGCATAGTCCGGAAGCAGGGACGCCTGGTCAGAGTCCACACCGAATGCATACAGATTCGTATCGCCGGCTGCCTCAATCTGTCCAAGTCCGGCATTGCCTGCCACATTGTATCCTACGTCCACGCCGCTCTGGTACTGTCCCAGCGCAATGTCCTTACCCTTGGTGGAATCCACGAAATCTCCTACCCAGCCTACAACAATTTCCATCTCCGGATCCACATCCCTGGCGCCCTGTTCGTATCCTTTCAGGAAATCGTTGATCACCGCATTGTCCATGCCGCCCAGGAAGCCGATCTTCTTCGTGGAAGGATCGATTCCTTCGATGGTCTCATCGGTTGTCATCATGGCTGCCGCTGCACCGACCAGATAGGACACCTCATTCTGCTTGTACAGAATGTTGTAGATATTGGCTGGATTTCCGTTGCCTTCGAAATCAAACTGCTCATCAAAAAACATGAATTTCTGATCCGGATACTGCTCTGCCGCTTTGGCCAGCGGATCTGCCATCTGCCAGGTTCCCATGATGATAACGTCATACTCGCCGGAATCGCAGTAATCCAGAAGAGTCGGCTCCCATTTGGACTCGTCCGCTGCCGTTCCGCCCATCTGCTCAACCTTGAAATCAAACACCTCGGCACCCAGCTCGTCCCGGAGTCTGGTCAGACCTTCATTGGCAGAATCGTAGAATGATTTATCGCCAAGCGTTCCGTTCAGCAGAAGAGCCGCGCGGTAAGTGTCGCCGGAAGGTGCGGATTCCTCCCCGGAAGCGCCGTCTCCTTCTGCCGGCGCCTCCGTGCCGTCCTCAGCAGCCGGCTCCTGTGTGTTCGCATTGTCATTTCCGCCGCAGGCTGTCATGGACACGGCCATGGCGGATGCCAGCAGCATTGCTAATACTTTTTTCTTCATATTAGACTTCCTCCTTGTTTTTCGCATGCTTTATGCTGTTTAAAGTATCGTCCACCAGCTCGTCCAGCGTCCGTCTGCTCATCCCCCTCATATAGGTGATCAACTCGTGAAACGCCGGGTGAACCAGCTTCTCTGGAATGATACGCATTCCCTGTTGGATTGCCAAAACCGGCATGATCATGCCTGCATTGCAGTCCGCATCCACACCGCACATGGTCACGATGTGAAGCGTCTCTGTATAATCGCCGTTCCCATAGTAAAGTGCGATCACTTCACAGCAGGCATTGGGATAGGCGTGGATCCAGTTGTATTTTTTATATCTTTCCTGACAGTCGGCCAGCGCCTGGCGCCAGTCTTCGTGCTGCTCACAGCATTTCCAGGCAAAGGAAACCACCGAATGATATTCACTGTCCGCCGGAATCAGATCCATGGCGCGGCGCACCAGAGTACGCACATCCGGTTCTGTAAAAGCAAGCGCCGTCAGCACCGCATTGAAGACTTCCCCCAGAATCCCGTTATTCGCATGCGCCACTTCTCCGTCCGCCCAGGCAAGCCTGGCCGCCATATATGCATCGCCGGGAGCCACCATACCGCAGACGCCGCCTTTCATCTGCGCGCCGATCCACTCACAGAACGGATTGTGAAACGTACCGCTCCGGGGCGGCAGAATCCCGCTTTTGATATTTCGAAGGGCGATCTCCTCCGCCGACCATCCGCAGGGCACAAGCCCTGCCCAGGAAAGAGCGATCTCCTTCGAGGTCACTTCATAGCCGGATCTGGAAAAAGCATCCAGAAACGCCAGTTCATAGGTAATGTCGTCGTTATAGGTATTGGGCTCCCGCAGATACTCGTATACTTCGCCGAATGCCTCATAAAGATTCTGCGACGTATAGCCCTCCACCATGGTGCCCATGGCCGCCCCGATCAGCTGTGACAGCCACCCTGCCTTCAGCCTCTCCCGGAATTCCGGCGTTTCCACATCCACAAAAACCGCCTCCGGAAACTGCACGGCCTTTTCGTACTGTTTAAAAGAAGTATACGGTGTGTATTTCCAGTAATCAGACGTTTCATCCTTCTCTGCATGCGCCAGCTCATGGCGAAGCTCGGCGGATATCCTGTGCAGGTTTATGTAATCGCCGTCTGCATGCGCCTGTATTCCTTCTTCCAGAAGCTGATACGCACGGGCTCCCGCCTGATATCCCCGGTTCTCCAACGCCTGCACCGCAGCCACCATAATCCGCTCCGGCGCTCCGGACCCCGGCACATTGCTCGCCCAGTCCAGACTTAAGTTCTGATCATAGAATTTCTGTGTCTCCAGATTGGCCGTCCAGGTCTGATCCTCTTCGGAAAGCACGGTCGGCTTTGCATTCCAGTACAGCTCTCCTGCCAGTTCCCACGCCTTTTTCATAGACGCACAGCGACTCCCAGAGCCACCTTCATCATGTTGGTAAAACCGTTCTGACGCTCTTCGGCGGACATTTCCTCATTGGAAACCATAGAATCCGACACCGTAAAGATTCCAAGCGCCCGGACACCGGCACGCGCCGCATTGCAGTACAGTGCAAAGCTTTCCATTTCCGCGGCCAGAATCCCCATCTTCGCCCAGTCTTTCCACTCCGGCGTTTCATTATAGAAGATATCGGAAGAAAGCACATTTCCCACAATATACGGGAACTGATTCTTCTCTGCCTCTTCCGCGGCCATGCTCAGAAGATCAAAGGAAGCTACAGCAGAAAAACTGCCCGGCAGGTGATACTGATGGGCATAATTGGTATCCGTGCTGGCACCGGCGGCCATGACGATGTCCCCCAGCTTCACATACTCCTGCATGCCTCCGCAGGAACCGATCCGGATCAGATTCTTTACACCGTACATATGAATCAGTTCATAGGAATAGATGCCGATGGATGCACACCCCATGCCGGTTCCCATAACCGACACCCGTTTTCCTTCATAAGTGCCTGTATATCCGAACATGTTACGCACCGTATTGAACTGCACGGCATCCGTCAGAAAGCGCTCCGCAATCACTTTTGCGCGCAGAGGATCTCCCGGCAGTAATACCGTCTCTGCAATATCCCCCATCTTCGCTGCGTTATGTGGTGTTGACATAATACCCTCCTTGTCCGGTATCTGACAGTCCCCTGCCTCTGCGGGAGATGTTGGATACCTTTTGTTTTGCAGACATTATACCATAGTCACTTTCTTTTTTCTACCGTGTTTTCATGATCTGTATCACAGCAGCTGTTTTAACCATGAAAACGTCAGCATTTTATATAAAAAAATTATTTTTTATTTATTGAAAAAAATTTCCTTTGTGGTACAATAAAAAGAAAAGTTTACAGGAGGTTATTATGGCAACGACTAACCTGATGAATGAGATCACCATTGCATATCCAAATATGACCAGGGCCGAGAAAAAAGTAGCAGATATTGTACTTTCCAGACCTCAGGATCTTCTCCATGCTACGATCAATGATCTTGCGAAAATATGCAATGTGGGCGAGACCAGCGTCTTTCGCTTCTGCAGAACACTCTCTCTGAACGGCTATCAGGATTTCAAATTGTCTCTGGCTCTGAGCACATCTCTTCCTGACTGCACCCAGTCCAAAGATACCATCAATCTTCTGAATTCCTCCGGCTGCGAAGATACTTCCCGAAGAATCCTTCAGATTTACAAAAATGCGCTGGATTGTGCACTTGGATCTTTTCATTTTGATGCAATCTCCCGAACCGTTGACCTGATCCTTTCCGCCAGAAGTACCCACTTTTTTGGTTTCGGCGGTTCCGGAACGACTGCAAATGAAGCCAAAAACAAATTTCTCAAAATATTGCCCAATATTGTATATAACAGCGACAGCCACATCCAGCTTACTCAGGCAGCACTGTTGGGAAGAGAGGATCTCGCCATTATCTTCTGTAACTCCGGAATCACAAAGGACTGTATCGAGATCGCCAGGATCTGTCATACCAACAACGCTCATGTAGTCTTTGCGACCATGTTTTTGAAGACCCCGGCTGCTGCATACTGTGATGTGATCCTTCCCTGCGGAGCCAATGAAGGTCCCATGGAAGGCGGCTCTATTTCCAATAAAATGTCCCAGCTCCTTCTGGTTGACATCCTGTATGCAGAGGTTTATCGGCTGCTGGGAGACCGGGCGCTTGAGAATAAAAAGAAAACTTCTCAGGTTATTACAGAAAAAATGATGTAGTTTCCTACATCATTTTTTCATGTGCTTCTGACAAAAGTGGTAGAAGGCTCCCAACATCCCCGCATCATTTCCATGATGTGCAAAAGCCAGTTTTGTGTGTTTTGCCATGACCGGATTCATATATTTCTCAAGCCCCTTCAGAAGCCGCGGTTTTAAGAAATCCGCCTGAGCCATGATGCCGCCTCCCAGCACCACCACCTCCGGATCCAGGACACAACAGATATTGGAGATCCCCCTGGCAAGTACATCAACCATCTCATCTACTTCCTGCAGACAAACCGGATCCTGCTTCTTTGCCGCCTCAAATACCTGCTGTCCGGTCCAGGCTTTCGTTCCTCCTTTCCGCTCGCCCACTCTGCGGCACAGAATGCTGGCGGCTCCCAGCGTCTGAAAATCACTGCCATCCATATGCATATAGCCAACCTCGCCCGCACTCCCTCCTGCTCCATGGTACACCTTTCCATCCAGCAGCACACATCCCCCGATTCCTGTGCCGATGGTCAGACATACGGCTGCGTGACTGCCTTTTGCCGCCCCGGAGATATATTCCGCAAGTCCGGCACAGTTCACATCATTTTCCACTTCGCAGGGAACCCGGTACCGGTCCTCCAGACGTTTCTTCCAGCGCATACCGGTATATTCCGGAATCAGTGGCGCCGAATACAGTATTTTCCCCTCCTCCGTATCCACCATTCCTGCTGTAGATATACAGATTCCCTCCGGCTCACCGTCCTTTCGGAGTTTCTCGACGATATTTTCCACTTTTGCCGCAATCGCCTCTCCCCCTTCCGAAGCCCGGGTATCCATGGCAGACTTCTTCAGAAAAGCGCCTTCTTCGTCCACAATACCATATTTCATCGATGTACCGCCTATATCCACGCATATATATCTCTTCATCTGCGCTTCCCATCTACTATGCCAGTGCCTGCACAAAGCTTCTGGTAATCAGCTGCGGCCTCGTAATCGCTGAACCTACCACTACGCTGTAAACACCCAGATCCATGACCTTCCGGACCTTCTCTGGAGTGTTAATATTCCCTTCCGCAATGACCCGGTGAGAAACCTTATCAAGTATCTCCCGAATAATGGAAAAGTTATCCTGCTCAATCTTAAGTTCCCGGCTCTGTTCTGTATAGCCTACCAGTGTCGTCCCAATAAAATCGAATCCCATCCGGTCCGCCTGTAACGCTTCCTCTACGGTCGAACAGTCCGCCATCAGCATCTGGTCAGGATATCTGCTGCGAATCTGATCATAAAATGTTTCCAGGTCAAGCCCGCACGGACGCACAGTATTTGTAGCATCCAACGCGATGATCTCCGGTTTTACTTCCATCAGCTCTTCCACCTCCTGCATGGTCGGTGTGATATAGATCCTGCTGTCCGGGTAGTTTCTCTTCACGATACCGATGACCGGAAGGTCTACATTCTTTTTAATCTCTGCAATATCCTCTTTCGTATTCGCCCGGATACCGGCTGCTCCGCCTTCCCTTGCGGCCACTGCCATCCGCCCCATGATATAAGCGGAATGCAGCGGTTCCTCCGGAAGCGCCTGGCAGGATACGATCAGTCCTCCTTTGATATTTTCAATCGTCTTTCCCACGTTCAACCTTCCTTTCTGAAATATTCTGTCAGGCAGGCTGCCAGCCTCCTGTGGCTTTCTTCATCCAGATGCATATAATCGATCCGGTTCATCCGAACCACCTCTCCTGCATCCAGAAAATCACAACCTGTCTCTTCTGCCATCTGCCTGTAACAGACTGCCAGTTTCTTTGATCTCTCACTGCATATACCCATTTCACAGCCCACGGAAGAAGTTTCACATTCCTTTTCAATGGCTCCGGGAGCAATGACCAGAATCTTCGCTTCCTCTCTCCATGCCGGAATCACTTTTGCCTTCCTGACCAGTCTCTTCATACCATCCGCAATATTTTCAGGTGTCATATGGAACCGTTCTTTACAGTCATTAGTCCCCAGCATAATTACCAGACAGTCCACTGGAGCATGCGACATCAGACATGGATACAGATAGGCAAGTCCGCTCATTCCTTCATTCAAAGGGTCCTCCAGCACTGTGGTCCTTCCGCAGAGTCCTTCTTCGATAACCGTATACGATGTTCCAAGTGCTTTCTGAAGCGCACCGGTCCACCGAACATCGTCAGGATATCTCCCGTCAGTGTCTGCATCATATCCCCATGTATTGGAGTCCCCAAAACATACAATCCTCTTCTTCATAGACCTCCTACAGCGTTGCAACTGCACGCCGGATCAGGCTGTCAGCTTTCTCAATTTTTTCCATATCATCAGGAACAACCGGCGGCAACGGAAGCCTTGCTCCTCCAATATCCATTCCGTTTCTCTTCAGAATTTCCTTCATCACGGCATACAGGTTTCCCTGGCAGCTGCACATCACACCGATAATCTCATCTATGGCAAACTGAACTGCCTGTGCCTTCTTAAAATCACCGGCTTTCACATATCCGTCCGCTTTCAGGAAAAGCTCCGGCATCACACCATAAGTTCCGCCGATCCCGCTGTCCGCTCCCATAACCCTGCCTGCCACAAACTGCTCATCCGGTCCGTTGAAAATAATAAGATCCTCTCCTGCTGCCGCCTTAAAATTCAGAATATCCTGCACCGGCATGGAAGAATTTTTCACACCTATCACCTTCTTATTCCGACGCATGCGCTGAAACAGATTCATGGAAAGTGCATATCCCGTTGTCTGCGGGATATTGTAGATGATAAAATCCAGATCCGTGGCATCCACCATATCTGACCAGTAACGCTCAATCGCATGTTCCGGCAGTGCGAAATAGATTGGTGGAATCGCTGCCACAGCATCCGCCCCACATGCTTCTGCATGCTTTGCCAGCCGGATACTGTCCCTTGTATTCAAAGCTGCGATATGTGCAATGATCGTTACCTTCCCTTTTGCCGCTTTCATAACATTTTCAAGGATCACCATGCGCTCTTCCGCACTCTGATAGATACACTCTCCGGAGCTTCCGCACACATACAGACCCTGGATCCCCTTGTCGATCAGATATCGGGCGAATGCCTGCGTCTTTTCCGGGCTCACGTCCCCTTTCTCATCGTAGCAGGCATAAAATGCCGGAAATATCCCTTTATATTTTTCTAAACGTCCCATATTGATTTCCTCTTTTTCTAATGTTATACCCTTGCGCCCCCGGCGCTGTCATCAGCCTCTGTCAAAGACTTCTTTATTTTTTACGTTGTACGGAATCTCTCCATTTACAAAAGCATCAATACAGTCTGCAATGATCACCTGAGACCGATACTCGGATTCCAGAGAAGCAGCACCCATATGCGAAGTAATGAACACATTGTCCATCTGAAGCAACGGATTATCCAAAGCAGGCGGCTCCCTATCCAGTACATCCAGCCCGGCGCCCTGGATCTTTCCTTCCTTAAGCGCATCGATCAGATCCTGCTCCCTGACGACCTTTCCTCTGCATGTATTGATCAGATAAGCCGTTGGCTTCATCAGCGCCAGCTTCTCCCGGTCAACCAGCCCGACCGTTTCCTCGGTCAGAGGAATATGCAGACTTACGATATCACTTTTTCGAAAAATATCATCCATATTGTCAACAAATACGACGCCTTGTGCTTCTGCAGCCTCCTTTGGCAGATATGGATCGTATACCATCACCTGTACCTCGAAGCCTTTCAGCATACGAACCAGCTGTTTGCCGATATTGCCAAATCCCAGAAGCCCGACCACCTTTCCATCCAGTTCATTTCCTGTGATCGTAGATGGCCAGTTCCCCCGGCGACCCCCTTCTACACAATGGCAGAAACGTCTTCCGGCATTCAGAATATGGATCAGCGCAGTCTCCGCCACTGCCGCTGCATTGGCCCCCGGAACATTCCCTACCGGGATTCCCTGTGCAGTAGCCGCCGGTATGTCAATGTTATCAAGGCCGGCACCATACCGCACGATATATTTTACCTTTCCTTTTACTGCCGGCAGCGTTCGGACATTCCATGGCTCCCAGGTACTGATCACGATATCTGCCTGGCTCCCCATCTCAATCGCAGCAGCCTCATCTCCTGCAGGAACCGGCTTCTTGATAAAGTGATATCCCTTCTCTGCAAAACGCCGGTCAAGGCAGGTTACATCCACCTTCTGCTCATCCAGATTCAACCAAATTGTTGTACTCATTTTTCTTACCCTTTCTCACATCCCGGTCGGACTGGATGTCGGCAGATAACCGACAGCCCGCCCACCTGGCATTCCTACGCTTCTACTTAACAGTAGACTGTACTTCCTCGATCTTGCTCTTCGCATGCGCAACTGCTTCTTCCGGAGTCATGGTTCCCGTCACGACCTTGTTCATCATCTCCGCAATCGGGAATGTGAAATAATGTTTGGCTGCTACCGCACGCCCTTTCAGATTTTCGATCGGATAACCATAGTATCCCGCGGCATTTTCTGCATAGCTGATCACCTGGGCGTTGATGCCGTCACTCCATTCTGCCTCTTCTTTGATGTCCTCAAACAGCGGCGCAAACACCGGCGCAGTAATGCCTACATATTCGTTGTACCACTCTTTTTCCAGCATGTATTTCACCAGCTGCGTTGCACTGTCTACATCGTCACATGCCTCCATAATTGCAAAGCCGGTACAGAATCCCAGCGTCGTATTGTTGTCCGGTCCCCCCGGAGGTGTCAGTACTTCTGTATTCTCAAACAGTTCTTTGTTGGCTTCATCTGTTCTCAGCGCATTATACAGGGTAGGTGCATTAAATACGATAGCAGATTCCCCCATAAGATAGGATGAATTATTCCCACCCGGATCCCAGGTGCTTGCTGCACGCGGAATGACTCCGCCCTCATACATTTCTTTATATTTCTGAAGCAGTTCTACGGTCGTTGCATTGTCCACAGTGATATTACCCTCTTTATCAAACAAATAAGATCCGTAATTCCACATGATCGTACGGAACATGTTCTCTCCGTCCTCATCGGTAGGCCCACAGCCGATTCCAAGCCCATAGAATCCGTTATCCGGATCCGACACCTGTGCCGCTACTTCAAATACTTCCTCCCAGGTCGTCGGCATCCCGGTGATCCCTTTTTCCGCCAGTTTGTCTTTTCTGACAAACATCATGCAGGAGGAACTGGTATAAGGTACAAAATAATTCTTTCCATCGATCTTATTTCCTTCATAGATGGATTGGAAATAAGGACGCTCTCCATGGACCTCCTCCACCAGGTCAGTGACATCCCTGTATGGAATATCCGGATAATAGTTCAGTACTTTGGTCACGGCTGATGTTGTGATATCCGGCACATTGGTCCCTGCCTCGATGGCTGCATTCAGCTTGGTCATAAAATCCGTGGCTCCGATAAACTCATAGTTGACCTTAATTCCGGTCTCTTCGCCGAACTGTTTGATCCGGTTCTCCATGGCGGTATTTGCGTCATCGCTGAACACTTTCTCTACCCAGATGGTAAGCTCCTTACCAGTATTCTGTACTTCCGCGCTGCCGTCAGAAGCCGGAGCCGCACCTGTATCGCCTTTCTCTCCGCATGCTGCCAGCGACAGGCTCATCACTGCTGTCAGTACAAGTGCCATCATCTTTTTTGCTTTCATAGTTTCTCTTTTCCTCCTTCATTTGAGTTTTGCAGCTGTTTCTGCAACTGCTGTTTTTGTACCCTTTACATTTTCACTCCGCCTTCGGTTGCTCCGCCTGTCAGCGATCCTGATGCAAACATATAGATAATCAGAATCGGCACACAGGCCAGAATCGCTCCTGCCATCAGCTGTCCCCATGGGTACATATCCCCAAAGATCAGACCGGCAATCACCAGCGGGAAGGTCTGCATGGAAGTCTTTGTGACATTTACCAGTGCATATAAATATTCACCCCAGCACATTGCGAAAGCAAAGATTGTTGTCGATATGATACCCGGCAATGCCAAAGGGAATATAATCTGATACATGATGCGCAGTCTGGAGCATCCGTCCACAGTAGCCGCCTCCTCGATATCCTTCGGAATCGAAGCAATATGAGGGATCAGAATCCATGATACATACGGCAGTGTAAAGGTCGGATAGATCAGCATCAGTCCCAGAATGTTATCGGTAAGCCCCACCCGCGCTACAAAGATATAAAGCGGAATATACAGGGCTGATGTAGGAAGCAGATACGTAAAAAGAATCGCTCTGGAAAAAATCTGTCTTCCCCTGAACCTGATCCGCGCCAGTGTATAGGCTGCCGGATATGCAACCAGCAGGGAAAATGCCGATACCACTGCCGCCACCAGAAGACTGTTCTTAAGACCGTTTAAAAACGCAGTGCCTGTGATCAGCGTCTGATAGGATTCCATCGTAAAATCCTGCGGGAACAGGGTCGGAATACGGCTGTAGATCTCTGTCTGTCCTTTGAAAGACGTATTCAGCATCCAGTAGATCGGAGCCAGAGAGATCACCAGACAAAGCGCAATAAACAACCGGCTTAAAATCGCCACGCTTTTTTTCGTCTTCATGCCTTTTTCCTCCTTTTTGTCTCTTCCTCTCCGAGCATCTTCTTAGACAGGAAATAGATCAGTATCATAAATACCGGCATGGCCAGTACAGAAACTGCAATTCCTTTTCCAAGCTGCATGCTGGTCATGGCAGTCTTGTAGCTGAATACGTTCATAACCTCCGTGGAACCGTTTGGTCCACCCCCCGTCAGAAGCCACACAGATTCAAACTCGTTGATTGTCCATATGGTAGACATCAACATGGATAAAAGAATAACATCCTTGATCTCCGGCAGCGTCACATACCAGAAACGCTGGAAAATGTTCGCCCCATCCATGGCAGCTGCCTCATAATAATCCCCCGGTATCGTCTGCAGCTTACCCAGGATGGAGATTCCGAAGAACGGAGTCCCCCGCCATACATTTGCCATGATGATCGTCGTCATTGCCAACCCCGCAGAACCGAACCAGATCAGATCCTGATCGATCAGATGCAGACCCTTAAGCAGATAGTTCGCGATACCACCAGTAGCTGCAAAAATCCATCTCCAGTTCAGTACTGCCACGATGTTGGGCAGTGTCCACGGGATCAGAAGCAGCGCCCTTACAATATTCCTCCCCCTGAACTTCACATTCAGAGCCAGCGCCATCAGTGTTCCAAAGACCAGTTTTCCCGCGATCGAGAAAAATGTGAACTTCACTGTATTCAGCAGAGAATTCAGATATTCTTTATCCTGAAGTAATGTAATATAATTCTTCAGTCCGATAAAATCCGCCCCTCCGCCGATCGTCTTGTTCGTAAAGCTCAAGGATATTCCCCAGATCATGGGAACGGCCAGCACACACATCATATAGATAATCAGCGGTGCATTCACCATATACGCAAACTTTGTATTCCTTCTTACTGAAGCGTCTGCATTTCCCTCCATACCCTTTCCTCCTGTGTTATAAAAAATATTTTTTTCTTTACAGTAAATACAGTAGCATTTTTTTCTTTTTCTGTCGAGCCCCTATGCAAATATTTTAAAAATTATTTTTATTTTTTAACTTTTATTTGTAAAGTTGCAGTATGATTTTCGTATAATAATTTATTTTATTATAATAATCAGACAAAAATAGTGGATATTTTTTCCATTTTCAATTCTCACCTGCTGAAAACAGAATCACACGCAAAGCAAGCTCACAAATCCTGGAAGCCACGTTCATAAGCACTATGCTTTTTAAAGAAACATGTCTACAATACTGGCACAGTGTAAATGATTTCATGATTCCATTAAGAAAGACCCACAGTGTTAAACACTGTGGGCCCTTCTTTGTTCACTTTTCTCCGCGGTATAACGGCAAATCGCTGTCAGATGTTCCTTTGACATTTTATTCACAAGAATCTGAGGGCCTGCTGAAATCCCGGCAGAAAAACCATCATTCCAGAGAATACGGTTTTTCCTGTGTCTCATCTGATAAAGAACTCTTGAATACATCCTGTTTTCCATATATAATATGGCAGAAGAAGGCAGAATGGTCTGCACTTATTATTACGAATCACCGCCGGGCAAAATCACCCTTGCCGGCAACGGTGAAGCCAGCTACAATAAACAGAAAACCTGACAAAATACAAATAAAGGAGATCCAACACCATGTATTCATTTCTTGTACTTCTGGCGGGCATCCTGCAGTCTGCCATGATGAGCTTCAACGGACTTCTGGCAGAATCGGTAAGCCTCTGGGGGGTCAGCCTCGTGGTCCACGCTTCCGGCGGCATCCTGCTGATCCTTTACATCCTTCTGGCAGTCCGGAAAAAGGTCACCCTGCGCGGTATGCCCTGGTATCTGTATTCCGCCGGATTCTTCGGTGTCCTTCTGGTGTCCGTCAGCAGCTGGTGCGTCGGAATCCTGGGAGCCGCCGTTACGACCTGCCTGTCTGTAGCCGGACAGCTCTGCATGTCCGCAGTCATTGATCATTACGGAATGTTTCATGTTCCAAAAGTTCCGTTCAGTCCAAAGCGCATTCCCTGCTTTCTCATGATTCTGGCGGGAATCCTTCTTCTGAATCTGTCCTGACATACATACAGTTATTCAAAAAACAATATTGATGTCGGGAATTTCAAAATATCCCGTATACAGAAAAACTGATGTTCCATCATTACACAAAGGAGTTATACTTATGTTTCTGATCATTCTCATCGCATTTTTATACGGCTGTGCCACCGTCATTTCCAAGATGATCAACTACCGCGCTGCCCAGGAGCTGGGCACCTGGAACGGCTCTCTTGTCAACTATGTGGTAGCCAGCATCCTGGCACTGATCCTGCTTATCTTTTCTCCATATCTTCGGACTGATCTGCAGGCATGTACCCGGGTTCCGGTCTGGCTGTATGCCGGAGGAACCTTCGGCGTCATCGCCTTTGTTCTCTCTATCATCACCCTGCGCCGGATGAAAGTTTTTCAGTCCACGATTCTGCTGCTGGCAGGCCAGCTTCTGGCAGGAATCCTGTTCGACGTAATCATATTTCAGAATGTTACCTGGATCCGATTCGCCGGAATTCTTCTGGTATCCGCCGGGATCTTCTGGGATAAAAAAGTAACTGCCGCTTGATTTCTTCTCCTGTTTGTGCTAAATTCTTGTAGAATCGGGAAACCGTACAAAAGAAAAAACAAATACCAGGGAAGGCACAGATTATGAATGAAAACAAATCCGCAGGCAGAATCGGGCAGTTTCTTGCCCGCAAAAACATCATTTTCTCAGGAAAACGCTACGGCATCGACGCTCTGGGAGCCATGGCACAGGGGCTTTTTGCTTCCCTGCTCATCGGTACCATCGTGTCCACGCTCGGGCAGCAGCTGGGCATGGAATTTCTGATTACCGTCGGAAACTATACCAAATCCACCTATGTGGTCGGCGCCGCCATGGCAATCTCCATCGGTTACGCGCTTCAGGCGCCGCAGCTTGTCTTATTTTCCCTGGTATCCGTAGGCGCTGCCGCCAACGAACTGGGCGCTGCCGGAGGCCCGCTGGCGGTCCTTATCATTACGGTTCTGGCGGCAGAATGCGGAAAAGCCGTCTCAAAAGAGACCCGCATCGATATTCTGGCAACTCCCCTTGTGACAATCCTCGTCGGCATCTTCTTCTCTCTCTGGTGGGCGCCAGCCATCGGAACTGCAGCAGGCCGCACCGGCGATCTGATCATGTGGGCAACCGAGCTGCAGCCCTTCTTCATGGGAATTCTGGTATCCGTTATCGTTGGAATTGCCCTGACGCTTCCCATCTCCAGCGCCGCCATCTGCGCTGCTCTGGGTCTTGTCGGTCTCGCCGGAGGAGCGGCGGTCGCCGGATGCTGTGCCCAGATGGTGGGCTTCGCCGTCATGAGCTTCCGGGAAAACAAATGGGGCGGACTCATCTCACAGGGTCTCGGCACCAGCATGCTGCAGATGGGAAATATCGTAAAAAATCCACGTATCTGGATCCCGCCTACACTGGCATCCGCCATCACCGGACCAGTCGCCACCTGCATCTTCCATTTTCAGATGAACGGTCCTGCCATTTCCTCCGGTATGGGTACCTGCGGTCTGGTGGGACAGATCGGCGTCTATACCGGATGGCTGAACGACGTGACGGAGGGCACAAAGACTGCCGTCACTGTCATGGACTGGACTTCCATGATCCTTATCTGCTTCCTCCTTCCCGCGGTCCTCAGCGTTGTTTTCTGTGAGCTGTTAAAAAAGGCCGGATGGATCAAAGAAGGAGATCTTACTTTATCCTGAGCACTGTCCGGCGGGCATCCGGCATCTGCCGCATGGAGTTTTGCACTGTCCGACAGAAGCATATCCCGCCACCCCGCCGGCCGGTTCAGGACTTCCAGTACTGCCGGCCGGCTTCTTCTGCCTCCTTGACGGCACACGCCATCCGTTCTTCTTCCCTCTCCGGTTCAAAATCCATTCCTTCCGCACAGATGCAGCGAAACTTCGGAATCCCGAACATTTCACACAGAGCTCTCAGATATCTTGCTCCCTGTTCCATGGGGCCATCCCCATAAAATCCGCCGCGGGCAGTGAAAAACAGCATGTCCTTTGCCCGGCACATACCGTATATTCCTTTTTCATTGCAGCCAAAGGTGATGCCGTCCAGAGAGATATTTTCAATATACAGTTTGAGAACTGCCGGAATGCTTAAATCCCAGAAAGGCGCCGCCACCAGAATCCGGTCCGCCCGGGAAAACTGCCAGGCCAGGTCAAACCGCGGATGACTCCGGTCATTTTCTTCCAGAAGCCTCTGCCGTTCTTCGAAAAACGCTCCGGTCAGCGGCTTCAGAGCCATCTGCGCCAGATCAAGCCGGGCCAGATCAAAGGGTTCCTGCGCCGACGCCTGCATGGCCTTCAGAAACGCCTCTGCCAGACGCCAGGTTCTGGACTCCCTGCCGCGGATGCAACCATTGATCAGCAAAATTTTTGTCTTATTTTCATTCATTTACTTTCCTCTTTTCCTTTCCTGTGATATGATGATACCTGATATTGAAACACTGCACTAAAATCTGATAACCGGTATCCGGTCCATGTCTTCGGAAACACGGTCATTTTGCACCGCTTATACCGATATCCGTTTTATAAAGATACAGGAGGATTATGAAAATGAAACAGGTATTAGTCATCGGCTCCACCGTCACAGATGTGATCATCCATGTGGATCATCTTCCAAAAACCAGTGAAGATATCCATGTGATCGGACAGACCATGTCCTTAGGCGGCTGTGCCTACAATGTATCCGACATGATCCGGCATTTTCAGGTTCCTTATATTCTGTTCTCTCCCATCGGAAAGGGAACTTACGGACATTTTGTCCGGGAAGCCCTGTCCAGAAAGGGGGTGAAAAGCCCCATCCCGACACCCGAACAGGAGAATGGATGCTGTTACTGCTTCGTGGAAGCTTCCGGAGAGCGTACCTTCGTCTGCCATCGGGGTGCGGAATACCGTTTTCGTCCGGAATGGTTTGATCTGCTGGATACGGATGCCATTGACAGTGTCTACATCTGCGGACTGGAGATTGAAGAGAGCACCGGGACGCATATCGTCCGGTTCCTGGAAGAGCATCCGAAGCTTCAGGTATATTTTGCTCCGGGACCAAGAATCCAGGTCCTTTCTTCGGATATTCTGTCACGGATCTTTGCACTCTCTCCCATCCTGCATCTGAACGAAACGGAAGCACGGGAATACACCCGGAGGCAAACTGCAAAAGAGGCCGCCCAGATTCTGTATGCGAAGACCGGGAATGCCGTCATTATTACTCTGGGCGATCGGGGAGCCTGCTGTAAAACTGCGGAAAAAACCGCATATATCCCCGGCGTAAAGGCAAAGCAGACCGATACCATCGGTGCCGGAGACTCTCACATCGGCGCCGTTATCGCACGCCTGAAACAGGGAGCAACTATGGAAGAAGCGGTCGCTGACGCCAACCGGGTCGCAGCGGCAGTAGTCGGAACCAGCGGGGCACTGCTGTCAGATGAGGCGTTTTTAAGACTTGGTGTTTAGTTCTTCCGTCTTCTCTTCAATCTTTTCATGCTTTAGTCCCCCTATTACAGATTACACCTGGATAGTGCTGCTTCATCCGCAACCACTGTCACATCTGAATGCCCATGCTGTATGCCTGTTTCGGAACTTCATCAGCTGATGAAAAAACATAAGAATTTGTGCAGAAATCCAAGAATATCTGCACCTGCCTCTATTACTGCTTTAGCCTGCTCAAATGTAGAGGTAATAAATACATGGTCCAGAGGAGCTCCATCAGGAATTTGCAACCAGAGCAGTTGTGCCGGCAATATCCTGAAAATGATATCCGTCTACCCACATATATCCACTCTCCCCTGCACTTCGACTATATCCATGATATACATCGCCCTGAATAACCACAGCTCCACCAGTTCCTGTACCGATTGTCATCATTAACATACTGTCATTTCCCTTTCCGGCACCATGATCATATTCACCGAGAGCTGCTGCATTCACATCATTTAATCCTCGTCTTTCATCTGCTGGAGCAGTTGCAGAAACCGCTCTGGCGTTTCGCAGGACACAAGGCATTCTACATTTTCCTCATCCATCAGGATTCCTGCAAGTTCACTCATTAGTTCCAGATGGCTATCAGCATCAATAGCAGCAAGCGTAATGATCAATTTCACAGGATCAAAGTTCTCATTTCCAAACGATACTCCAGGGTTCAAAGTCGTAAAAAAGACAGCAGGCTCATTTACACCGCATTCTGGTCTTGCATGTGCAAGAGCTACATGATTCCCCAGTACGATATACGGACCCATACGATGAACTGCATCGATCATAGCGTTGATATAAGATTCTTTAATCTTATTTGCCTTCAGCAGAATCCTTGCCGATCTACGTATCGCATCCTCCCAGTCAGATGCCTGAACACCAACCTCAATATCTTTCACAGTCACATTTTCCAGCATATTATGTCTCCTTTCTAATCCTGGTTAAACTCCTGTATGATTTTATCCAGATCCACTTCTTCCAGTGAATCTGCTATTTTATAATATCCCTGAAATTTGTAATTCCTTGTAATCGGATTCGGAACAATCAAGCAGGGCATATTCGCTCGTCCAGCTGACAAAAGTCCATTCCCTGAGTCCTCAACCGCAAGACATTCTTCTGGTCTGCATTGCAGGAGCTCTGCGGCTTTCAGGAAAAGATCCGGAGCCGGTTTCACCTTTTCACAGATTTCAGCGGTAGAGAAAACATCGAACATGTCCAGCACCTGCAGACGTTTCAGGTGAAACTTCGGTTTTTGAAGAGTTGCAGAAGTGGCGATTGCCAGCTTTAAATGTCGCTCCTTTGCTTTACGAATAAATTCAATCACTCCTTTCATAGGCGGCAGTTCACGAGTCCGACGAATATATTCCTGTGCAGCACCCTGCTCAAAGCCACAGGTATCCACATATTCCCCTATATCCCTTTTCAGGAATTCGAACAATGATCTGTTATCAGCTCCCACACAGACCTGATAATCTTCCATTTGCAGATCATAGTTATAATCACTTTTCAACCAATCCCGATATATATCATACCATTCTGATTCAGTATCAATGATCACGCCATCAAAGTCAAGCACAATTGCTTTTAGCATCTTTATCTCCTCTTTTAATCAGCACCACCGGCTTAGCCGGTGGTTTGTTGTCCGCCCTATAAGGGCTCGTTCCCGGCGCTGGAGTCTAAAGAC
>VSND01000031.1:0-1634 GCA_009774145.1 Lachnospiraceae bacterium
CTCAGACTTTCGCTTTCCGATTCACTCAGACTCTCGCTCTCGGACTCGCTCAGGCTTTCACTTTCCGATTCACTCAGCCTCTCGCTCTCGGACTCGCTCAGACTTTCGCTTTCCGATTCACTCAGACTCTCGCTCTCGGACTCGCTCAGACTTTCGCTTTCCGATTCACTCAGACTCTCGCTCTCGGACTCGCTCAGGCTTTCACTTTCCGATTCACTCAGACTTTCGCTCTCAGACTCGCTCAGGCTTTCGCTTTCCGATTCACTCAGCCTCTCGCTTTCGGACTCGCTCAGACTTTCACTTTCCGATTCACTCAGCCTCTCACTCTCGGACTCGCTCAGGCTTGTGCTCGTGGATTCTTTCAGACTTGTGCTTACGGACTCACTTGCAGAAGCACTCAAACTTGTAGATTTACTCTCAGATGCAGCTGTACTTGCCTCAGCACTCGTACTTGCCGCAGCACTTCTCTCTTCTGATGCCGCTTCACTTGCCGCAACACTCTCGCTCTTTCTTTCAGATGCAGCAAGAGAATTGGCTTCGCTTACTGCTGCATTACTTGCTGATGTAGATGCGTACTCACTTTGGGCTGTGCTCAAACTATTTGAAGCTTCTGTGTATGCTGATCGTGAATCATGATAATCATCTTCACCCGCTTCATAATCTGACTGGGCAAAGTATGTACTTCCTTTAGTACCATATTCACCATTCTCCACAAATTTAAGTACTTTGTGAAATCCCTTGTTAACCCACACCGTTTGTGTTAACGGATTCCCATACTTGTCACGCTCTACTTCTTTTTTTACAACAACGATTTTGATACTTGTATCATTTTTGTCAACACCATCCGGAAGCTTATTTCCATTGCTGTCCATATAAACAAAATCGTAATATTCCGTATGTAAATTTCCATCGTTATCTTTGTATTCTACTTTTACATGATTATACTCCGCAAGACCATTTACCCATTCACTGGTTATGATTTCACGAACATTATCATCCTGATATACTTTATACTGAATCAGCGCATTGGTGTAAGCATCTATAGCCTCCCAGTATTTATCACTTTTTACTTCCGCCTGCTTACTCTCCTGAAGCTCTCTAAGCTTTTTTTCCGCTTCTCTGATCTCCGTCATACGTTTTTCAAGGAAATCATCAGCCTTAAACGCTTCTGAAGTAGAATTATACTCATGCTCTTCATATTCGGAAATAGCCATACTCTGTGATGTCAAAGCTTCTGAAGCCGCCGCCGCACTCTGTGACAGACTGATTGCCTGAGACTTTGCATTTTCGTCTGCAGTTGAAGCCTCCTCCGACAACCTCACAGATTCCGACTCCGCCACCAGGCTTGCAGACATGGACAGGGATGCATCCTCGGAATCCAGCCGCTGAGATTCGCTCTCAGACAGGCGCAGTGACATTGCCTGCTGCTTCATCATCTCGGCGGAAGCGAGTTCAGATTCTTCTTCATCCATCAACTCAGAGTCAGAATCACTGAGAGACTCGGATTCTGTACCCGAGACGCTTTCAGAGTCAGATTCGGATCCGCTGTCTGAAGCAGACTCTGTATCTGATATACTGTCAGAATCAGATTCTGCATCCGATACACTTTCCGAATCGGAGTCGCTTGCACTGTC
>VSND01000031.1:1734-6882 GCA_009774145.1 Lachnospiraceae bacterium
ACACTTTCCGAATCGGAGTCGCTTGCACTGTCCGCATCGGATTCCGCATCGGACACGCTTTCAGAAGTTTCCTCAGTCACACTGTCAGAGGAAGCTTCTGTCTCGGAAGTCTGATCCTCCTCAGACTCTGCTGCGCTGTCTGATTCAGCTTCCGTCTCTGCTGCAGTTTCCGATTCTACTGTGGTTTCCGATTCAACCTCTGTTTCAACTGTATTTTCAGAATCAACTGTCTCTTCCACTGTTTCAGACGCAGTCTCGCTGGTCGCTGCCTCTTCGAATTCTTCCTCTTCATCCTGAGACGCTTCAATCTCAAGCTCTTCTGCGTATACCACATCCATATCGGTGATCATTCCTGCTCCGCCAAGCGCTGCTCCAAATGCGAAAGCGCTTTTCAGAACGCCGTTAACTTTCTTCTGCTTCATTCTTAATTCCCTCTACTTTTCCTTTCTTCTTGGCAGGGTTTCCATTTAACTGTCCTTAATTATAGCAAAGGGGGTATCCTGCAAACTGACTCTTCAACTGTCTCTTTGCCATAATTTGAAAAAACATGCCTTTCCTGAATGAATCGCGTTATGCGTAATCCCGGGTTTGATCCCATAAATCAAAAAATATGTTTTCAAAGATGAAGCGTGGTCTGGTCGCAAAAGATGCTGGATAGTATTTCAGAAGTATGGTAAGATAAAAACAGACGGAGAGGGGTGTGAAATATGGCACGAACGGCAGGAATTGGACTGCAGAGTTTTGAAAGGATACAAGAACGTCATTGTTTTTATGTAGATAAGACAACATTTATTAAGGAATGGTGGGAGAACGAGGATGAGGTTACTCTGATTACCCGTCCCAGAAGATTCGGAAAGACGCTGAACATGAGTATGGTCGAGCAGTTCTTTTCCGTCAAATATGCCGGCCGTGGAGAACTGTTTCAGGGACTGTCTGTCTGAGAGGATGAAAAATACAGGAAATTGCAGGGAACTTATCCTGTGATCAGTCTTTCCTTTGCAGCTGTAAAGGAAAAAGATTATGAGTCTACGGTTCAGAGGATCAACCAGATTCTTACGGACTTGTATTACGAGAACAGTTTTTTGTTGGAGAGCGATTGTCTGCTTCCGGAAGAAAAGGAAGATTTCCGCCAGGTTTCCAGGGGGATGTCAGAGGTTACGGCAACCATGGCGATTCACCGTCTTTCAAGATATCTGCATAAATATTATAACAAAAGAGTGATTATTCTTCTGGATGAATATGATACGCCGATGCAGGAGGCCTATATGAATAGCTACTGGGAGGAACTGGTATCCTTTACCAGAAGTATGTTTAACGCCGCCTTTAAGACAAATCCTTACCCGGACCGGGCGATTATGACGGGAATCACCAGAGTGAGCCGGAAATCCATTTTTTCTGACTTGAACAATTTGAAAATCGTGACAACTACTTCGGACGAATATGCGGATTGTTTTGGATTTACGGAAGAAGAGGTTTTTGCCGTTCTGGATGAATATGGAAGATCGGACCGGAAACAGGAGGTAAAGAACTGGTACGATGGATTTACCTTTGGAGAACAGACGGATATCTATAATCCCTGGTCTATCTTAAATTATCTGGATACAGGGAAGGCCGCCTATTGGGCCAACTCCAGTTCCAACAGGTAGCACTTACCACATTCCGTTCTTTTGATACAGGAAACAAACCCTCTGAAGCTGCGAAACCGGAACGTTTCTATCACGGTTTTGTCCTGGGACTGCTGGTGGAGCTTGCCGACCGCTATACGGTAATCTCCAACCGGGAGAGCGGCTTTGGCCGGTATGATGTCGTGCTGGAGCCAAAAGCAGGAGGCGATGGAATGATTCTGGAGTTTAAGGTGCAGGATGCAGAGGACGAAAAGGAGCTTATGGATACCGTGAAAGCGGCGCTGAAGCAGAAATATGAGACAGCGCTTATCGCGAAAGGGATTACAAAAGAAAAAATAAGAAAGTACGGGTTTGCTTTTTGCGGGAAAAAAGTTTTAATTGGGAAACATACACACGCCTGACTTGCCGGAATGTCAAAAGAATCCGTTCTATGCAAAGGCAATTGAGAGCATGGAAAGCTTAACAGCAAAAAACGCCGCACAGCCTGTAAATAAAAGCTGTGCAGCGTTTTACAATCCTGTTGATGACAGAAGCAGAGGGCGCGCTAAAGAACGCTTTCCGACAGTTCCTGCGTCATATCTGCGTAATACCACAGCTCTCCCCTGCCGGATTTTCGGATATAGTCCGTCTCGATCCGCTGAAAGATGGAACTGCAGTATTCTTTTTCCGTTTTGACCAGCATCAGGATAAAATGCCGGTTTCCGTAGCGGGTATAGGCATCCCCCGTCCGCAGGGAATTCCCGATGGCGCTCTTTAAGATCTGCATCTGCTTCTGAAGATCCATAGGCTTTGTGCTCTCCTTTTTTCCTTTCTGACTTAAAGTCAGGAACATCAGGAGCGCAGGAAACGTGCTTCGCTCTTTTGCACGTGCGACCAGACGGCAGTAATCTACAAAACTGGGATAGGTACAGTAATATGCTCCTGCCTTTTCTTCTTCCTGAAAGATCGCCTTCTGGATCTCTTTTCTCCGCATCATAAACGCCCGGTCCATCTTGCGCCAGCTTCCCGGATCCACGGAATCCATCCTGTGATTCTCATCCGTCAGCTGCAGTTCTTCAAAGCACTCCTGCATCTCTTTCATGGGCGGTGTCCCCATCTCTCTGGCATACAGCTCCATCGTTTCATTATATATGTCCAGCGCCTCTTTGTAACGGTACATTTCCAGATTGCACCGGATCAGGCTTGTCTGCCAGTTCTCAAAGGGATAGATCGCTGCCGCCCTGGAATAGAGCAGCAGACGATTCTTATAGTTTCTTTCTCTCAGGTATTCCTGTTCCAGTTCCCGGATCGTCTCCAGGTACAGTTCCTTGTAATAATTGCTCTTATGGTAAAACCACGCATCCGACAGGTTGGCAGGAAGCAGTTCTCCCGTATACAGCTCATTCGCCCTGGAAAAAAGCGGAAACCGGTTTAACCCCCCCCCCGGTACATTTTTTGGGCCTTCTCCACCGCCTCTTCAAACAGCCGGGTGTCCAGTTCCAGCGCAACGCCGCACTGGAAACTGCACATGCCGTCGTTGATCGCCACATATTCCCCATCTGGAAGCCCGCTGGAGATCAGCTGTTTTTTCAGGCGGTAGATCAGGTTGTTCAGGTTTTTATTACCGTTTGCCATATCCTGTTTTTCATTCCATCCATACAGGTTATCGATCAGTTCGCTTTTGGATATCCCGTTTTTCAGAGACAGCAGAAGCATCTGCAGAAGACGAACGGATTTGGAACTTCCCATCTTGTTAAAGACAACGGGATCTTCCCCGTAGTACATGGAAAATCCCCCAAGCATCCGTACCCGCAACACTTTTGAACCCATAGTTCTCCTCCCTCAGGATCACTTTGTGATCTGGAATGACCGGGTAACCGGCAGTGCCTGATAATTTCCTCCCAGAGTAACTACTGTCATGACATAACGTCCCGGCTCGGTCGGCGGAGTCGTCGTGCTGGAGTAAACTTTCCATTTGCTGGTAAATCCGGAATACAGATAATGCACGTTATCCTGGCTGACGGTCACGTCTCCATTGCAGGACAGCGTCACGCCGAAATCAAAGTTTCTGGCGTCTGCAGCGCTGATTTTGCTTCCCAGATCCTCATTCCAGTTCAGTTTCACACCGGTGGAACGCATCCGGACCAGCAGCGCACCGACTCCGACACCCGTATTGTAATTTTTATTATCCGTGATCACGGTCACACTGTACAGACCAGCGCGATTGGGCGCGCCAAAGCCGATTCTGGTGCCGTCCAGGACAGAGGGCATGGCATTGACGACTTTCAGAATCTGTCCGAACGCTCCGGTGTCCACGCCGATTTTATCCAGAAGCTCCAGAAGCTCTGTACTGTCAAAGAGTTTGCGCAGCTCTCCTACGGTGATTCCATCCTGCATCATCCGGCTGAAGCTTCTGCCGGTGATTTTCTCCACCACCGGATCCAGAATCCTGATGAACCGGTTATTGTCGAATTTATCCGGAAGATCCAGATACAGGCCAAGATTCACATTGCTGGTCGCCCCGGTATAGATCGTGTAAAAGTCAAACTGATCTGCAGGGTCTGTTGTGATAAAGCCTTCCGGCAGCGTCTGATCTGCGTAAATATTGTCAGAGTGAACGCTGACTTTTACGTTTGCCTTATTGACGGTGACTGTGCCCTCTGCCGCCTGGGAGGGACGGTAGTCGGCATTTCCTTTATAAACGATCTGTATCTGATGCTGCCCTGCTCCCATGGGTGCGTAGGGAATCCCCAGATATTCGCCGCCTTCTACCGGCATCCACCGTTTGGTGCTGTCGTTTAAGCTTCCTGCGATCTCTTCCACGCTGCCGCCGATGCCTTCAAGCCCCGGGATCTTATCCAGCAGGCCGCTCAGTTTTCCGGCGTCAAACCGGCTGTCCAGAACATCGATCTGCGCTTTGTACAGAATCTCGAAACCGGTCAGATCCAGTGTCTCCCTTGCCGGCAGTTCCGAATTTTCCCAGTCAATGGCCTGAGCAAAGATCGCCTGTTCCATCACTGCGGGATCCATATGGTAGGTGAACGAAGCGCCGTCTCTCACAGCCACGCTGCTGACGATCCGATTGTCAAGAACCGTCACGTCCATCGTAACGGAATTGCCTCGGTATTCCACCGTGTCGCCGCAGGAGATACGAATCTCCCATGTCCCGTCCCTGAATCCGACCAGCCCGGTTGCGTCTTTCTCGTTCAGCGGCCTGTAGCTGATGTGAGTGAGTCCGGTCAGATCGGTATTATATTCCACTTTGACTGTTTCATAAGGTACTTCCGGGCTGACGGAAGCGATCACTGCATCGTAGATGGCTCCCGCTGTCGCATCATAATCATAGCCCTGTTCTTCCGTAAAGACCATTCCCACTTCAAAAGGCCCTTCCTGAAGTTCAAACTGTACCTGTTCGCGGTCCAGTACTTCCACATCCGCCTGGACAGTCGTAGGCGCATAGAGGCTGCTGCCGGGCCATGAGATCCGGATCGTCTGTACACCGGCTGGAATACCAGGATATTCCAGACCGGATACTTTGCCGCCG